>CAZOIF010000001.1:0-136588 GCA_964579975.1 uncultured Eubacterium sp.
GTAAGGACAGTAAAATATGGGAGATGAAGAAAATGAATGTAAAAGGCAAAGCGGCTAAGATGGTAAAAAGTGTTATTCTGGCATATCTGGTCACGGCAGTCGTACTGCTCGTGCTTTCGTTTGTCATGTATAAGTTTAAAATATCTACGGCGGGTGCCAATGGAGGGATTTTATTTACATATGTGATATCATGCCTGGCCGGGGGATTTCTATTCAGCGGATGTCTTGGGGAAAAACGTTATCTCGGAGGCGGGCTGATGGGAGTTTTTTATTTTGTGGTGACATATTGTGTCAGTGCAATTTGGAATCAGAGCCTTGCGGATCAGATGCCTGGCATGCTGACGGCCTTTTTGATCTGTATCTTTTCGGGAATGCTCGGAGGAATGATACGGGCAGGGATAAAATGATTTCCGTAAATTTCCGTAAATGGCAGGAGGTTTGTGTTGAAATCATTTCCGCTTTGTGCTATACTGAATCTAATTCAGGAATGACATGGAAGAAAGGAAGCACATTTATGAAAAGAATCAAGACACTCACAACAAAAAATCTCAAAGACACAGTAAAAAAAGGTGGATGCGGCGAGTGCCAGACATCTTGTCAGTCTGCATGCAAGACATCCTGTACAGTTGGAAATCAGAGTTGTGAGAACAAATAAGGACATCCATATCTGGAAATGAAGGACTTGTCTGATTTGGTGAAAGTCGGGCAAAGTCCTTTCTTGTCTAATTAGGAAAGTTTTGCACTTGCCCTTTTTTGCGCAAGAACAAACAAATACGGAGAAAAGAAATGATTCATCAGTATAAAAATAACGGTTACAACATCATATTGGATGTAAACAGCGGTTCCGTTCATGTAGTGGACGATGTGGCATATGATGTGATCGGGATGTATGAGGAAAAGGATCAGGCTGCGATCACGAAGCAGATCTGTGAGGAATATAAAGATACCGGGATAACACCGGATGAACTTCAGGAACTATATGAGGAACTGGAGGAGATGAGGGCGGATGGGACATTGTTTACGGAGGACACCTATAAAGAGGGTGTCATCGACTTTAAACAGCGTCAGACAGTCGTGAAGGCATTGTGCCTGCATATTGCCCATGCGTGCAACCTCTCCTGCCGTTACTGTTTTGCCGGTGAGGGGGAGTACCGGGGAGACCGTTCCCTTATGAGTTATGAGACGGGGAAAAAAGCGCTGGATTTCCTTGTGGCAAACTCAGGAAGCCGCAAAAATCTTGAGGTGGATTTTTTTGGCGGTGAGCCGCTTATGAATTTTGAAGTGGTAAAAAAACTGGTGGCCTACGGACGGAGTCTGGAAGCAGAGAATGACAAGCACTTTCGCTTTACGCTTACGACAAACGGCGTGTTGCTTGATGATGAGATTATTGAATTTGCAAATCAGGAAATGGACAATATCGTTCTGAGCATCGATGGAAGGAAAGAAGTGCATGACCACATGCGGCCGAATAAGAATGGTGATGGAAGCTATGACCTTATTCTGGATAAATTTAAAAAGGTGGCGGCCAGCAGAAACCAGACCAGATATTATGTGAGGGGAACGTTTACCCACTACAATCTGGATTTTGTCGAAGATGTACTCCATCTGGCGGACGAAGGCTTTGAACAGATTTCCGTGGAGCCGGTAGTAGCGGGTCCGGAGGAACCCTATGCGATTCGGGAGGAAGATATCCCGGTGATCTGTGAGGGGTACGACAGACTGGCCAAAGAAATGATAAAGCGCGAGAAAGAAGGAAAGGGATTTAACTTTTTCCATTATATGATCGATCTGAGCGGTGGTCCTTGTGTTTACAAGCGGCTTTCGGGATGTGGCTCCGGAACAGAATATCTTGCCGTGACGCCGTGGGGAGATCTGTATCCGTGCCATCAGTTTGTAGGAAATGAAGATTTTCTGCTTGGAAATGTCGATGATGGCATTGTAAATAACCGGGTCAGGGATGAATTCAAACTCTGCAATGTTTATGCTAAGAAGGCTTGCCGGGACTGTTTTGCGAGATTTTACTGCAGTGGCGGTTGTGCAGCGAATGCGTATAATATGCATCAGAGGATCGACCAGCCGTATGAGATTGGATGTGAACTTCAGAAAAAACGGATCGAGTGCGCGATCATGATCAAAGCGGCTTTGGCATCTGGGGAATAATGGGAATCGGAGCGCAAAAAGGTTGCGTATTTGCGAAAAATGTAAAATAAATGTTAAATTTGAAAAAAACCATTTAAAAATTGAGGGAATGGGTTTATAATGGAGAAGGGTATGTTTACTAGATACACAATTAGGGAAGAATGAAGACGAAGAACCGGATCACATATATGTATGGCATAAGAGAAAAATTATCGGGACATATTCGGGAAAAGTAAGAAAGGAGAAAGTCATGGACATTGGAATAGATTTGGGGACGGCCAGCATTCTTGTTTATGTAAAAGGCAAGGGTGTTGTGTTGAAAGAACCCAGTGTAGTTGCATTTGACAGGGATACGAACAGAATAAAAGCGATTGGTGAAGAGGCGAGGTTGATGCTTGGCCGTACACCTGGAAATATAGTGGCGGTTCGTCCGCTTAGGCAGGGCGTTATATCGGATTATACAGTGACAGAGAAGATGCTCAAGTATTTTATCCAGAAGGCAGTCGGAAAGCAGAGATTTCGAAAGCCGCTGATCAGCATCTGTGTGCCGAGCGGGGTTACAGAGGTTGAGAGAAAGGCAGTAGAGGATGCCGCTTTTCAGGCTGGGGCGAGAGATGTGAAGATTATTGAGGAGCCAATCGCAGCAGCTATTGGCGCCGGCATTGATATTGCGAGACCATGTGGAAATATGATCGTGGATATCGGAGGCGGTACATCAGATATTGCGGTGATATCGCTGGGAGGAACGGTAGTAAGTACTTCGATCAAGATCGCCGGCGATGATTTTGACGATGCGATCGTCAGATATATGAGAAAGAAACACAATCTGCTGATCGGTGAGAGGACGGCAGAGGACATCAAGATACGTATTGGTTCTGCGTTTTTGCGTCCTGAACTTGAGGAAGTGGATGTAAGAGGAAGAAATCTTGTCACAGGATTACCAAAGACGATTACAGTCACATCGCAGGAGACAGAGGAAGCATTGAGGGATACGACGCTCCAGATCGTGGAAGCAGTCCACAGTGTATTGGAGAAGACGCCACCTGAACTGGCGGCAGATATCGCTGACCGGGGAATTGTACTGACCGGTGGCGGAAGCCTTTTATACGGGCTTGAGGAATTGATCGAGAGTAAGACCGGCATCACTACGATGACGGCTGAGGAACCGATGACAGCAGTTGCCATCGGAACCGGTAAATATGTCGAGTTCTTAAGTGGAACGACAGATGATGATTAGAAACATCAAAGGAGGGCATTATGCTAAGAGGTCTTTATACTTCGTGGACAGGGATGGTCAACGAACAGAAGAGATTGGACGTGATTTCAAATAACCTGGCAAATTCTGCGACGATTGGTTATAAGCAGGAGAGTGTGAGCAGTCAGGCGTTTGAGCAATTGCTAACGATCAAGATCAGAGATGGATCTCAGGCTTACCACAACGAGGCCATCGGTACGATGAGTCTGGGTGTGAAGGTTGGCGAGGTGTATACGGATTATTCCCAGGGTTCGGTCCGGGAAACGGGAGGGAACTTTGACCTGGCCATCAGTGGAAGTGGATTTTTCACGATAAAATATACGAATTCAAGCGGGGAGACATCGACCAGATATACCCGCGACGGAAGCTTTCAGGTGACAAAAGATGGAGTGCTCGTTGATTCTGAGGGAAACCGGGTACAGGGCGAGGGCGGAGATATCACAATTCCGACGAATGCCAGGAGTATCGCTATTGATAAGGATGGTACGATCACAGTAGACGGAGCTGTTGTGGACCGCTTAAAGATCACGGATTTTACGGACTATGATTACATACTTAAAGTTGGTGACAATATGTATACGGTCGTAAACGGCGCTACAGAGAAAGATGCCACAGGAACAGTGCTACAGGGATATACAGAGCAGTCAAATGTTAATGTTGTGTCCGAAATGGTCGATATGATTACTGTAACGAGAGCATATGAGGCGAACCAGAAAGTGATTCGTTCGATGGATTCGATGCTCGATAAGGCAGTAAACCAGGTTGGCAGACTTGGATAATGTGATGTAGATGTGTTAGGAGGATAAGGATATGATGCGTTCACTTTGGACTGCGGCATCTGGAATGATCGCGCAGCAGACAAATCTTGATACGATTTCAAACAACCTGTCAAATATCAACTCGACGGGTTATAAGACAGAAGCAGTTAATTTTAAATCCCTGATCTATCAGACGCTTCAGGTAAAATCCTACGACAGTACCGGACAACCAAAGCCGGTAAGTGCACAGGTCGGGCTTGGTGTAAGACCGGCAGCGATCGTTTCGGATTTTACGCAGGGGCCGCTTCTTGATTCCAGCGGACCATTTGATTATGCGATCCAGGGAGAGGGATTTTTCCAGGTAAGGATGAATGACGGAAGCATTGGTTATACGAGAAACGGTAATTTTAATGTGTCAATTACAGAGAATGGAATGGCGCTTACCGATTCCAATGGGTATCCGGTTCTGGATACAAACGGAAATCCGATCGAATTTGACAGACAGATTGATTCCTCTCTGCTTTCTGTGGATCAATACGGAAACTTTATGTATCCCGATGCGACAGGAAATGCACAACTCATGGGAATTCAGATCGGACTGGCATTTTTCCCGAACCCGTCAGGTCTTGAGCGGACTTCGGATACGATCATGAAAGAATCACCGGCATCCGGTGTCCCAACGGTCTATTCGCCAGATCAGCTCAATTCCAAGATCGTGTCTGGTCGTCTGGAGGGCTCGAATGTACAGGCGGTGGATGAGATGGTAAATATGATCATTGCACAGCGTGCTTATGAGATGAATTCAAAGGCGATCACAGCTTCCGATGAGATGCTTCAGCAGGCGAATAATCTCAGGTCATAAGGTAAGGAGGGATAGGTTATGTCATTATCAGTAAATGATCTTTACAATGGACTGGGAAGTTCATCCGCTGGCGCTGATGCAGTATCTTCCATGGCTTCTTCCAATAAACTGACGAGTCAGATCAACGATGCTGAGACCGATGAGGAAATGATGTCGGCATGTGAGGATTTTGAAGCATATCTTTTGCAGAAAATGTTCCAGTCGATGGAGGAAGCGGCGAAAGTATTCAGTGATGATGAGGATGAGGAAGGCAGTGAATATCTGGATATGTTCAGTGACAATATGTATCAGGCACTGGCTGAGAATATGGTTTCCAGCGGAAATGGTCTGGGGATTGCACAGACTCTGTATGAGTCGATGACAAGAAATAAATGACAGACAGATATGATATTAGCTCAATGTATTGAGCTATGACGGCGTCCATGGTCTGGCGGCATTTTGATCAACACCTGGCATTGACAGGAAGGGTTTTGGTCTGCGTAGCCGGATCAGGGGCGCTTTCGTGCATTTGTAAATAGAAAAAAGAAGTGGATTGATAGATTCAGTCCGGCTGTCTGTAATTGAGGAGAGACAAATGGAAGAGCGGAAAGGATATGTAGAACACATCATATACAGGAATGTAGAGAACGGTTATACGGTTTTCGAATTTGCGTGCGAAGACGAAGACGGCGAAGTATTGGAGACCTGTGTGGGCACATTTCCCTTTATCAACGAGGGCGAGTATATGGTGCTGTATGGCAGCATGGTGAAGCATCCGACATATCATGAGCAGTTTAAAGTAGAAAAAAGCGAGGGCCGGGATCCGGATGATGTGGCATCCATGCAAAGATATTTAGCATCCGGGGCGATCAAAGGGATTGGTGGGGGACTTGCAAAAAGGATCACCGATCTGTTTGGCGAGAAGTCTTTTGAGATCATAGAGAAAGAGCCGGAGCGCCTCAGTGAGGTAAAGGGGATCAGTGAGAAAAAGGCGATGGATATTGCGGAGCAGTTTGAAGAAAAAAGGGAGATGCGTAGCGCACTGTTGTTTTTGCAACAGTACGGGATCAGTAACCAGCTCGCAGTAAAGATTTATAAGACCTATCGTGAAGATATGTATGAGATCGTGAAGAACAATCCGTATAAGCTTGCCGAAGATATCCGGGGAGTGGGATTCCGGATCGCAGACGGAATTGCTATGCGTACCGGGATGGATATGGATTCGGATTACCGGATCCGGGCTGGCATCCTATATGTACTCGGACTGGGGACAGGCTCCGGGCATATTTATATGCCAGAGGAGCTTTTGTACCGGAACTGTGTAGAATTTCTCGGGGTCGGCGTGGAGCGCCTTATGAATATGGTGGATGAGATGGAGATCGACAAGAGTGTCATACGGGATGGAGAAAAGATCTATTTGCCTACCTTATATTATAACGAGATGAACTGTGCGAGGATGCTTCTTGATATCGGAAATGTCAGTTCGGAATACGATGAATCCCTTGACAGAGTCATTGCTTCATTGCAAAAGGAGTCTGAAATCGAATTAGACGACCGGCAGATCCAGGCAGTACGTGAATCAATGAATCATGGTCTTCTGGTTATTACAGGAGGCCCCGGTACCGGCAAGACGACGACGATCAATATGATCATCCGGCTCTTAGAGTCCGAGGGACAGACGATCCTGCTGGCAGCTCCGACAGGGCGTGCGGCAAAACGGATGAGTGAGACGACAGGAAGGGAGACACAGACGATCCACCGTATGCTCCAGTATAACGGAGCGGGGATAGAAGAAAAAGAAAACACATTTTCGGCAGGAGGGGATGGACAGGGTGTCTTTGAGAGAAACGAATGGAACCCTTTGGAGGCCGATGTGGTGATCATTGATGAGATGTCGATGGTGGATATTTATTTGTTTACCAGCCTTTTAAAGGCAATTTCGGTTGGCACAAGGCTTATCCTTGTAGGAGACGTAAACCAGCTGCCAAGCGTAGGGCCGGGAAATGTACTAAAGGACATTATCCGTTCCGGGTGCTGCAGCGTCGTCCGTCTGGAGCGTATTTTCAGACAGGCGGCGGAGAGTGATATCGTTGTTAACGCCCACAAGATAAACAATGGGGAACCGATCAAAATGGACAATCAGAGCAGGGATTTTTTCTGTCTCGAAAAAGAGGACAGCCACAGCGTGTTGGAGGTGATGCTTTGGCTCGTGAGAGATAAAATGCCGAAATACACACAGTGTACACCATTTGATGTGCAGGTTCTCACACCGATGAAAAAGGGGGAACTGGGAGTTGTCCGGTGTAACCAGATTTTACAGAAGTATCTAAATCCGGAAGAGGAAGGGAAAGCGCAGATGGAAGTGCATGGCACTGTTTTTCGTGAAGGGGATAAGGTCATGCAGATCAAGAATAATTATCAGATGCCTTGGCGTGTCGAAGGATTTCACGGAGTTGTGATTGAAGAAGGGACAGGTGTGTTCAATGGGGACTGTGGAATCATCCGGCAGATCGATGTGGCAAACAAGGAGATGGTGGTCGCGTTTGATGAAGAAAAGCTTGTTGTATACAGTTTTGGCGATATCGATGAACTGGAACTTGCTTATGCGATCACGATCCATAAGTCACAGGGAAGTGAGTATCCGGCAGTCGTCCTTCCTATTTTAAGTGGTCCCAGAGTGCTTATGAACCGGAATCTCTTGTATACGGCAGTTACCAGAGGGAAAAAATGTGTGACGATCGTGGGGAGCAAACGGGCAGTTTCCGATATGATTGCGAACCAGTCAGAGCAGAAACGATATTCTACTCTGGAAATTCGATTAAAAGAATTGCAATACGATTGATTATTTGGTAAAATGTATCTGAGTGACGTAACTCGATGTACGATTGGGATAATATGCGAAAAGGGGGTATTTTACAAATCAGCTTATTGGACACAATTTATCCGGCGAAATGTGTAGTATGTCACAGTATACTGGATCGTACCGATAGCATCCTGCTGTGCGGGAAGTGCCGCAGGGAACTGCATCCGGTGACGGAACCAAGATGTAAGAGATGCTCAAAACCGATCGGATGTATGGAAGAGGAATTGTGTGAAGACTGCCGGGGGAGGACATTTTGTGTGGAAAAAGGATACGCACTATATCCATATGACCATGCGATGAAGAGAGCAGTCAGAAATTTTAAATATGAGGGAGAACTTTCGTGTGGAGATTATTTTGCCGAAGAGCTTGCAGCTGCTTATGGTGACTGGATCAAAGAGGTTTCACCGGATGCTTTGGTTCCGGTTCCCATCCATAAAAAGCGGATGAGATTCCGGGGATTTAATCAGGCAGAATATATGGCATCGATCATCGGAGAGAAACTGGGAATTCGGGTGTTGACCGATTATCTGATCCGAACAAAAAATACAAGGCCCCAAAAGGGACTTGATGTGAAGTCAAGGGCACAGAATCTCCAGAAGAGATTTCAGGTCACGGCAGATGATGTACATTTTAAGAAGATTTTGCTTGTGGATGATATCTACACGACAGGAAGTACTCTGGAGGCATGTGGGAGCGCATTGAAAAATGCAGGAACTGAGAAAATATATTTTCTATGTCTTTGTATTGGCAGGAGTGATCCTGTGACATGACCAGGATATAGAGGAATGGAGGGAAATAGATATGGAGATCGTATCATGTGTAAAGTGCGGGAAAATCTTTAATTACCTACGGGGACCACGATTTTGCCCGGCATGTGAAAAGGCAATGGAAGAAAAGTTTGCAGAGGTAAAAAAGTATGTATATGATCATCCGCATGTGGATATGAATGAGCTTTCTACTGCGATGGAGGTCAGTGTAAAACAGATCAAGAAGTGGATTCGGGAAGAGCGGCTTAGTTTTACGGATGATTCACCGATTGGGATCAGTTGTGAGAATTGCGGTGCGACGATCAAGACGGGGCGTTTCTGCAAGGCATGCAAGGATAAGCTGGCTACGAAACTTGAGGATGCTTCCGGAAAACGTGGAGTGGCAGTGACGCCTGTGAAGAAGACCACGACAGAGAATAAGATGAGGTTTTTGGATTAGTGAGGAGAGACTTATGTATGACAGTATCGTCATAGGCTGTGGTTTTGCAGGTGCTGTGGCAGCAAGGGAACTTGCGGAGAAAAAAGGGGAAAAGGTGCTTATCATCGAGTCCAGGGATCACATCGGTGGAAACTGCTATGATAAAAAGGATGATTATGGTATTCTGATCCACCAGTATGGGCCCCACATTTTTCATACGAACAGTAAACGGGTTTATGATTATCTGTGCCGGTTTACAAAATGGTATGAGTTCGATCATGAGGTTGTCGGGAAAATCCATGGCATGGAACTGCCGATTCCGTTTAATCTGAACAGTCTTCAGATGGTATATGGAGACCGGGCTCCGGCTTTAGAAAAGAAGCTGGTCGATCATTTTGGGGAAGGTGCAAGGGTACCGATCCTGGAACTGATGAATCACGAGGACGATGACCTCAAAGAAATCGCAGTATATGTGTATGAAAATGTTTTTCTTAAGTATACTATGAAACAGTGGGGAAAGTCCCCAAAAGATATTGATCCGGCGGTTTCCGGAAGAGTACCGGTTCTTTTGAGCCGTGACAACCGGTATTTTCAGGACACATACCAGGGACTCCCTCTGGAGGGATATACGGCAGTATTTGAAAAAATTCTTGCGTATGACGGTATTGACGTAAGGCTTGGCTGTCAGGGGAAGGATGTATTGAGACTGGATCCGGATGGTGAGGTGAAAGTGTATTTTGGAGGGAAGCCATTCGCAGGCAAGATCATCTTTACCGGTGCGTTGGATGAGTTTTTTGACTGTTGTTATGGCAGGCTTCCTTACCGTTCTCTGGATTTTAAATTTGAGCACTATGATAAACCGTTTTACCAGAGCCACGGTGTGGTAAATTATACGGTGAGTGAGGACTTTACCAGGATTACAGAGTTTAAATATCTTTCCGGGCAGATGGATGCGAAGGATACGACGATTGTAAAAGAGTACCCGGTAGAATATTCAGGAAGTCAGGGGCAGATACCTTATTATGCTATAAATAATGAGGAAAATGATGCGCTCTATGAAAAATATAAGAGCATTGTGGAACGTATTCCGGGATTTTATCTGCTTGGAAGACTGGCAGAGTATAAATATTATAATATTGATGCCATTATAGACCGGGCATTGGATTTAGCAGAGAGGGCATAGAAGGGAAAATGAAGATATTGACAGTAGCGATTCCATGTTACAATTCCCAGGATTATATGCGTCATGCGGTAGAGAGTGTGCTGGCAGGCGGGGAAGACGTGGAAGTACTTATTATAGATGATGGTTCAACTGATGATACAGCAAAAATAGCAGATGAGATGGAGGCAGAACATCCGGGTATTGTCCGGGCGATCCATCAGGAAAATGGCGGACACGGCGAGGCCGTAAATACTGGATTGAGAAATGCAAAAGGACTTTATTATAAAGTTCTTGACAGCGATGACTGGCTTGACAGAGAGTCACTGATCAAAGTATTAGAGAAACTCCGCAAATTTATCCGGGAGGGTCAGCTTGTCGACATGTTTCTGGCGAATTATGTATATGAGAAGCCAAGTTTACGCAAGCATAAGGCAATCCGCTATGAGGGAGTATTTCCGGAGGAGAAAATATTTGGCTGGAGCGATATAAAGAAGTTTAAGATAAGCCAGAATATAATCATGCATTCCGTGATCTACCGTACCCAGATGCTGTATGATTGTGAACTGGAACTTCCGAAACACACGTTTTATGTGGACAACATCTTTGTATATAAACCACTTCCGTTTGTAAAAACGATGTATTACATGAATGTGGATCTATATCGTTATTTTATCGGAAGAGATGATCAATCCGTCAATGAGACTGTTATGATCAGCCGGATCGATCAGCAGATCAAGGTAAATAAGATCCTGATCGATGCGTATGATCTGAATAGGATTAAAAATAAAAAGCTTCGGGATTATATGGTAAAATATTTGGCCATGATGATGACGGTAAGTTCGGTATTTCTTATCAAAGAAGGTTCCGAGGACAGTCTGGAAAAAAGGACAGAGTTATGGAAATACCTTAAAAACTTCAGTAACGGCACGTTCCTCCTCGTAAATATGCAGGTTTTGAGTAAGCCGATGCAGATACGGGGCAGAGCCGGGCGGAAAATGGTTGTGTGGGGATATAGTATTTCAAGGAAGTTGTATGGGTTTAATTGATGCGATGTCGCTGATAAAATCCGTTGTGAGAGAAAAAGAATGTTGTTCGCCGGTGGCAAATAGATCTACAAAGCGCTATTGAGCCACCGGCGAACAACATTCTTTTTCTCTCACAAAGTTCTTTTATCAGGAAAAGCAGTTTTATCTGCCTGTGGGGAAGGATAATATTTGTAAAATTTTGAAAATAACAAAGTTGAGAGAAAAGATTATCGGCGTTTTTTAATTTTATACACTACTTGCAACTCCCCTTCAAAGGGTTCCATAAGGAACGAAAAAGACCTTCCCCGCCCCGGTGGCTCAATAGCGATTCGTAGATCTATTTGCCACCGGGGCGGGGAAGGTCTTTTTCATTCCTTATGCCCCTTTGTTAGGAAGGCCCTTTGTCAGAAAGGCCCCTTTGTCAGGGAAAACAGTAGATTACTTCACCTTCCCAACCAGCTCCATCTTCTTCCTGTCATACACCCAGACACCGGACAATCCTTCGCCATCTGCGAGATACAGGTAATTCCCAATATAGAGTCCCCGTACAGAATCAATGTTCAGATCTTTTGGAGACAGCGAGGCGATTTTTTGGAAGCCCTTTTTACTGTTGTAGGAGTAGATCTGGTATTCGGTACGGTCGTTATAATAATTGGTCGTACAGAAACCGATGAGATTCTGATCCCGGCTGACAAGGATTGCCTTGTGGTTCATACTGGCTATGCTTTCGGTTCCGCTTGAAAGAAGTTTTGTATGCAGCTCCTTGACAGAGGAAGCAGAGGAGATGTCAAACATTGAGAGTTTCACTTGTGAGTCCCCATTTGAATCCACATTACTTCCGATACCAAGGAGGAGGTCATCGTCGAAAGGATGAAGGTATTCAGAAAAACCGGGCAGCTTGAGCTTATCTTTTACGACCGGTTTGGAGGGATTTGTCAGGTCTACCATAAAGACAGGGTCTGTCTCCCGGTAAGTGACAAAATATGCGGTGTCACCTAAAAAGCGGGCGGAATAGATGCGCTCTGATTTAGCTAGCTTATCTACACTTCCGATCAGTTCCAGATCTTCATCAAGGACATACAGGCCGTTTGAGGTAGAGCCATTGTCCGAGTAAGAGGTGGCCACGAAGCGGAGATTGCCGTTGTACTCATCGAGAGAAAACTGGTTCAGTATAGTTCCGCGAAATGTCCTTTCGCAGGCAGCTTCCAGCGTTCCATTTTTATAGTGGTATTTGCTGATCGTGGTTTTTGTATGATCTGAATGGGATCGTGCTGCAATATATATGTTATCTTCACTCGCATAGCAGGTATCGTCTCCTCCCAGGACAGAAAGAGTATCGGAAAAATCGTTCCCCTCTGTGACATCCAGAGACGTAAGGACAACATAGCTGTTCGAGGAAATACCGACCGGGCAGTACAGGTCTTCTTCCGGAACGAGATCGTCGCCAACACAGGGAATATAACATTTGCGGTCTTCATCCTCCTCAGCGCTGTGTACGCGCATGTTGGAGATTGTATACAGATATTTTCCATTCATCCGCGAGTTACTATAGTCACCGGACTGATCTTTCTGAAAATACAAAACCGGCTTGGAAACGTCCGATACATTGTATAGAAGAACAGATGTCTTATTCTGTGAACAGCCGTCGCTGGCCACCTCCATCTCCATGTCCGTGCCGACTAGTGCCAGTGTATCATTGTATAAGTACATCTCGGATACAGAGACGGAGTCCACCATAAGACGCGAGATTCTTTTTGTATTTTTGCCATCAGCTTTATAGATGCGGATACTGCTTCCGAATGCTGAACGAGAGCAGACATAGATAAATTTCCCGTCTGTTTTCACGATGTCGCCCTCATCGACTCCTTCAACCTGGCGGTTGGTATCGGAATAGTCATTGTTAGAATCAGCCGGACTTTTTGTAAGTTCCTCATGGGCTTCTGTATCCTTTGCCTGCCCGCTACCAGAGAAAGTGTTTTCCTTGGCGGCTGCTCCTACGTCGTCAGATTCATAAAGAATGTAATCTCCCATCTCATATGCTCTGGTGTCGTCGAGATAACTGGCGATTCTTTTTCGCGTATCTTCGTATGTGAAAGAAGGTTCTGGTTTCTTCGTCGTCGGGGCAGCGGGGGCAGTGTTACTGCTGTCTTCACTGACAAAGAAGGAAAATCTTTCAGAGGAAAGCAGATAATTTCCTGCTGCCAGAAAGAGAAGCAGACACGCTGCCGTTAGTGCGATGCGGTTTGCCATCTTCTTTACAAGCAGATTTTTCTGGTATCTCTTATGCTCAGTCAGTCTTTTTTCAATATGTTCCGGTTTGAGACTCTCCGGCACTGGAATTTCTTCACTCATTTGTTTTAATTTTTCTTTATTCACTTTCTGTCACCTCCAGAAATTGTTTCATTTTTTCTAGCGCACGGCTTTTCATAGAGCGGACAGTGCCCTCCTTTTTCCGAAGAAAATGGGCGATTTCCCTGCCGCTGTACCCAGCATACAGACTCAGTCCGATGGCCAGCCGTTCTTCTTCGCTCAGGATATTAAATGCCTGTTTTAGTAAAAGGTGTCCGGCAAGGTCGGTACCATTCTCCGTTTGTTCCGGAAAATCCTTATTTTCAAGGGGAATTACCTTTCTTTGAATGCGGAACTGTTTTTTACATTCGTTTGCTACGATACTGAAAATCCAGTTGCGAAAGGACGCATTTTTTTTCAGTTTATGTATGTTTTCGTAAGCACACAAAACGGAATCACTTACGACATCTTCTGCGAGATGTGCATCTTTCAGTGTGCAATAAGCGAAACGATACAAGTCTTTATAGACATTTTCGTATAGTGTGGCAAAGGCATGGGCATCGCCCTTTTTAGCCTGTGCGACAAGTGTTGATAATTTTTGATCCATAGTAGTCCTCATTTCATATACCGGTATTTTGTGGAATTTTCAGTCAGAGCGCCAAAACGTGCTAAGCCAACAGCGGCTCTGACTGTGTTCTATATATAAGAGTTATGAGCAGACCAAATTGTTGCAGAAAAAAAGAAAAAATTTCAGTTTGGCTTAACGGCAGATGAAGCAAACCCATTCCCCCAGTGTCTCTTTGGCGAGGATTTGGAATCCATTTTCTGTAAGTGCTTTTTTTACCTCATCTGCTTTCGTGTCGATGATGCCAGAGGAGATAAAGAGCGCATCCTCTTTCATGTAGGGGCGGATGACAGCAGATAAAGGAATGATAACATCTGCAAGAATATTTGCCACGACAAGATCGTAGCCGCTTCTTAATTGTTCGCTTAGTGTGCCGGGAACAGGATGTGATGTATTCTCTGTAGGAAATGCTGTCTGGTCAGAGTGATTTCCGGGTGGATGGAAGGTGTAGGAGTGATCCTGCGCTGCATTTCCGATCAGATCACCGGCCACCAGCCGGAAATTTTGTTCCGGAATGTGGTTTACCCGCATATTTTCACCGGCCACACCTACGGCAACGTCATCAATGTCTGTGGCAGTGGCGAAAGTGGCGCCGAGTTTCAATGCCGCAATGGCGAGAATACCACTTCCGCATCCGACGTCAAGGATTTTTTTACCGGCGCAGCCATACCGTGAGAGCGCCTGAATACAGAGTTTTGTTGTCTCGTGGGTACCGGTGCCAAAGGCGATGCCGGGGTCGATGTCGATGATAATATCCCTATCCGGTGAGTAGTCCTCTTTTGGACAGTCTTCCCATGTCGGTTTGATGATGACATTTTCGGATGCACGGAACGGTTTAAAAAAAGTCTTCCAGTTATTCATCCAGTCCTTATCCTCTGTCTCGGAGAGGCTGACGGTCCCTTTTCCGATGTTTGTGTATTGTTTGATTTCCTGAAAGATTTCCTGTACCTGAAGCATGACTTTTTCCGGGTTACAGTCCTGCGGTTCCATATAAAAATGCACTTTTGCCGAGCCGTCGTTAAATTCCGGATCAGGCAGAATATCGACATACATCTGTTTTTTGTCGCTCTCGCTCAAAGGTACATGATCTTCGATTTCAATCCCCTCTACGCCGATTTCATCGAGCATATAGCTGAGAATATCGACAGCTTCTGTGTGAGTATCAAGTGTAAATTTAATCCATTTCATAAGTTTCTCCATTTCTGCGCATTTTTTGCGATATGAGTTTTAGTACAGATTTTACCCTATTATTATAAGTGACAAATATATTATTAGGCAAGGTGATTTTTATGCAATCTCAAAAAACCAATTTGACGCACCCTGCCCCCCTATGCTAGAATAACCTTGTTTGAATTAACGGTTAAGGATGGAAAAAAGTGATGGACAGCGATGAAAAATTTATGCGGGAAGCTATAAAACAAGCGAAAAAAGCGTATGCCAAAGAGGAGACGCCGATTGGCTGCGTGATCGTACATGAGGGAACGATCATTGCGAGGGGATATAATAAAAGAAATGAGAAGAAAAATACTCTGGCTCATGCGGAGATCAGTGCGATCCATAAGGCGAGCCGTGTGATCGGGGATTGGAGGCTTGAGGACTGCACGATGTATGTGACGTTAGAACCATGCCCGATGTGTGCGGGTGCGATCGTGCAGGCCCGCATTAAAAAAGTGGTGATCGGAAGCATGAATCCGAAGGCAGGATGTGCAGGATCTGTCGTTAATCTGCTCCAAATGGAAGGGTTTAACCATGAGGTAGAGATACAAAAAGGGGTGCTGGAGGACGAGTGCAGCCAGATGATGAGTGGATTTTTCCGTGAACTCCGGTTCAGAAAAAAGAGGAGTCTGATAAAATGAAGAACCATATTTGGATAACAACAATGTTTTTTGTGGTGCTGGTTTGTGCTGTCCTGTCGGGCACCGAAGAAACGGTTCATGCCGAGACATATGGCGGAACGGCTTGATTGCTATCAGGGGGGATCTGACACTTCGTCCGATCTGGATAAAATATAGTTTTTCAAAACTTAATGGCGATAAAAGGAATTTTAATTATGAGATCAGCAGAAAATATGAAAAAATCAAAACTTGGAACTGACTCCAGCCCATGGAAAGGAAGTATCACGCTGAAAGGTTTGAAAAAGGACAAGAAGTACTATGTGCAGTTTCGTTCGTTGGATGAAGACTATGAAACGCCGTGGAGTAATCCAATCGTGCTTCAGAATTGACATTTGCAAAATCAAAAGAGAAATCAAAAGAGAAATCATTTTCTGCTTGATGTGAGAGATGGTTTGTGCTATAATTTTTAGGTACATTTTTAGAAAAGGAGATTTTCAGAATGAATAGTAAGGTAAAAGGTGCTTTCCAGATTTTGCTGGTACTGCTTGTGACAGCTGTCTTTGGTGTCGTGGCATATACAGGTATCGGTAAAGGGAACCGGGGAAGTGCAAAGAACATCCGACTGGGTCTTGATCTTGCCGGAGGCGTCAGTGTAACTTATGAGGCCACCAAGGAAAACCCGAAAGCACAGGATATGAGCGATACGGTTTATAAGATGCAGAAGCGTGTGGAAAATGAGAGCACGGAGGCATCGGTATATCAGGAAGGAAGTAACCGTGTCACGGTGGATGTGCCGGATGTAGATGATCCGCAGGCCGTGTTGGACAAGCTTGGAAAAGCGGGTTCGCTGGAGTTTGTGTTATTTACAGACTGTACGATTGATGACAAAACAAAAGAAGCTACTTATGAAAAAGATAAAGTCCTTATGGACGGTTCGATGATTTCTGCGGCAGAGGCTACGACGCAGCAGGACAGCTCGACGGGAGTCAGTGAAAATGTCGTTAAGATCACATTTACCGGAAAAGGGGCAAAGAAGTTTGGTAACATAACAAGTGAGCATGTGGGAGAGCGGCTTTCTATGATCTATGATGGAAAAGAAGTGTCTTCTCCGGAGATCAAGACAGCGATCACGGACGGTGTAGCGGTCGTATCAGGAAACTTTGATAAGTTTTCGGATGCCGAGGACATGGCAGCGACTCTCCGTATCGGTGCCCTTCCTCTGGAACTGAAAAATATCCGTTCCAATATCGTAGGGGCAAAACTTGGTGTCACTTCACTCAAGACGAGTATTTATGCCGGTATCGTAGGTTTTATCCTTGTCATTATCTTTATGATTGTGATGTACCGGATTCCGGGTGTGGCATCTTCTCTCGCCTTGATCCTTTATGTGTTTGCGACACTGCTCGCTCTGAATGGATTGAATGTCACCCTTACGCTTCCGGGTATCGCCGGTGTTATCCTGGCGGTCGGTATGGCGGTGGATGCGAACTGTATCATCTTTACACGTATCCGCGAGGAGCTTGCGACTGGAAAGACCGTCCGCTCTTCAATCAAGATTGGTTTTGAAAAAGCGCTGTCTGCGATCATCGATGGTAACGTGACTACGCTGATCGCTGCAGTTGTACTTTATATAAAAGGTTCCGGAACGGTTATGGGATTTGCCCAGACACTTGCAATCGGTATCATCCTTTCTATGTTCACAGCAATCTTTGTGACAAGATGGCTCTTATATGGTTTTGTTGCGCTGGGATTAGACAGTGCGAAGCTGTTTGGTGTGCAGAAGGAGAGAAAGACGATCAACTTCGTTGGAAATTTCAAAAAGTATATCGTTATTTCCGGTGTGCTTTTCCTTCTCTGTATCGGAGGACTTATCTTTAATAAGGCACAGACCGGACAGATCCTGAATTACAGCCTTGACTTTATGGGAGGTTCTTCGACCTCTGTTACATTTGAAGAAGGGGCAAACGGATTCGATGCAGGTGGAAATGCCAGTGATGCATTTAAAGCTGAGGTGACAGATGCTGTAAAGGCAGCAGCCGGTGTGCCGGATGCAGAGATTTCAGATGTGGCAGGTGAGAGAACACTGATCGTCCGCACGGTTGACCTCACGGAGGAACAGCAGAAAAAGGTAGTAGAAGATCTAGGTCAGAAATATAATGTGACGAAGGACGATATTGAAATCGAGACGATTTCTGCTTCGGTAAGTAACGAGATGAAGCAGGATGCGATCATCGCTGTTGTCATTGCGACAATCTGCATGCTGATCTATATCTGGATCCGTTTCAAAAACCTTGCGTTTGGTGCAAGTTCTGTTATTGCCCTGGTTCACGATGTTATCGTGGTACTCATGGTATATGCGGTGGGAAGTGCATTTATCTCAGTGGGAAGTACGTTTATCGCCTGTATGCTGACGATCGTAGGTTATTCGATCAATGCGACAATCGTCATATTTGACCGTGTACGTGAGAATCGTAAAAAAGCGGGAAGCCGTACTGAGGTTTCAGAGATCGTGAATGAGAGTATTACACAGACACTCAGCCGAAGCATCAATACTTCGATTACGACCCTGATCATGGTTCTTGTCCTTGCGATCATGGGAGTGGATGCGGTTCGTCAGTTTGCGATTCCGCTCATCGCCGGTATTGTTTCCGGATGTTATTCTTCGGTCTGCCTGGCAGGAACGGTATGGTTCTTTATGAATAAGAAGACCAAAAAAGCGGCAAAGGCGAAAAAGTAAAATTTCATTATGATTAATTTTAATAAAGGTGCGCATACTATGAAAAAATAGTTTGCGCACCTTTTTGGATGCAAAAAGCAGCGCAGGAATGAGGAGTATTATGGAAAAAATAGTGGGAAAAAGAAGTGTACAGTTTGAAATCCCGCCATGCATCATAGGAGCTGCTTCGGTTGCTGGGGAAAAAGAGGGAAATGGGGCATTTGGAAAGTACTATGATTTTGTGGAGACCGATCCTCTTTTTGGCGGAAACACATGGGAAGAGGCAGAGAGCAAAATGCAGCATATGGCGGCAGATATCGCGATACGCAATGCCGGCCTTGAACCGAAGGAAATCCGTTATATCGTGGCGGGGGATCTGCTAGGACAGCTCATCGCCACTTCGTTTGGGATCATGAACTTTAATATTCCGATGTTCGGGGTATATGGAGCATGTTCGACGATGGGAGAGTCCATGGGAATCGGTTCTATGCTTGTTGAGGGTGGATTTGCGGATTATGTGGTGGCTCTCACTTCGAGCCACTTTGCCAGCGCGGAAAAGCAGTTCCGATTTCCGCTTGCGTACGGCAACCAGAGGCCGTATTCCTCGACATGGACTGTCACTGGCAGTGGCGCCGTTGTGCTCGGAAGAGGGGACGGAACGTGGAAACGGAAAGAGACGGGATATGTGGAGATATCGGGGATCACGACAGGAGTGATCACTGATTATGGGATCAAAGATAGCATGAATATGGGTGCGTGTATGGCGCCGGCAGCCTGTGACTGCATCCTGAATAACCTGAAAGACTTTAATATCGAACCGGATTATTATGACAAGATTATCACCGGAGATCTGGGGACTGTCGGGCAAAGGATATTGAAGGACATGCTGATCGGTTACGGGTACGATATCGGAAAACAGCATATGGATTGTGGGACACAGATTTATTATAACGAGGAGCAGGATACAAATGCCGGGGGAAGCGGATGTGGCTGTAGTGCGATCACGCTGACCGGATATATTTTGCACAAGATGAGAAAGCATGATTGGAAAAGGGTTCTTTTTGTGCCGACAGGCGCGCTTTTATCTACAGTAAGTTTTAATGAGGGGAATTCCGTGCCGGGAATCGCCCACGGTGTGATGCTTGAAGTGAGTACCCGGCAGAAATAACAGATAGAAATGGAGGAAAATGATGGATTATTTAATTACGTTTTTAATCGGTGGAGCGATCTGTGCCCTGGTTCAGATCGTCATGGATAATACGAAACTTTTGCCGGGGCGGATCATGGTGATGCTTGTCTGTATCGGAGCAGTACTCAGTGCATTCAGGATTTATGAGGCATTTGCGGATTGGGCGAAGGCAGGAGCGACCGTTCCTCTGATCGGATTTGGGCATCTTTTATTTAAAGGTGTCAAAGAGGCTGTGGACAGCCAGGGGTTTATCGGCATTTTTTATGGCGGACTGGAACAGGCGGCTGTGGGAATATCCGGTGCGCTGATCATCAGTTTTTTAGCAGCGCTTGTGTTTAAGCCGAAGATGTCGTAGTCTGATGGCGCAAGGGCTCAAGATGGTGCTGTCCGGTAAGAAAATGGAGTGGATATAGATACAACGAGGGGAAATTTGTTTTCCCCTCGTTGTGTGTTTTGATGCTGGATAGAAATATGATATTGATAAAATAATATTAGTTCTTTTCCCAGAATGTCCATCCGATACAGGGTTGAAAACCGATTGCTGCATAAAAGGGACTGTCACCTCCGGTCATATGGGTTGCCCCTAACGGTTTCATACGGTAGTACATTTCAGACAATGCGGCGGCTGCTAACCCTTTGTCCCGGTATTCAGGAACGGTACATAGGGGTTCCATATATGCTAATTTGTTTTCCGGTGTCCACCACATACCAGCGTAACATACGTAGTCGCCTGCTTGGTTTTCAACAGCTACACCGTATTGTGTGGAATGTGGTGCTGCTAAAAGATGATATTCATCTTCTGCATCACCGTCCCAAGGACCATCAGTTGCTTCATGGTCAAATCCTTTCCAACAGCATTCCGCCACTTTTTCGATATCTAATTTTCCGCACTCTGCAAATCGAAACCCTTTTGGAAGAGGATACATTAATGGTTTGCTGAAATCGTAAATCATTTCATTATAACCGCAGGTCTTTACATATCCTTTTTGGGAAACGGCATTTAGTGCTGATTCTTGTCCTTCGAAGAAAACAAATGTAAGTTTTCCATCAACTCGGGGCATACATTTCTCAGCGTATGCTACCATTTGATCAGCTAATTGTTCATATCCCGGACAAATTGAAAAATAAGTGTGATTTATGGGATTTTCGGTAAAGCAAAATGCTACGATTTTTCCTTTGTCTTCCCATATTTGATATCTGTGCGTGTAAGATTTATTCATCCAGCTGCTTGATAGTGCATATTCAAAAAAAGGGGCTGGAACACCGTTTCGCCAATCTTTTTCATAAATTTCAATCATAAATTGGCGGATTTCCATAAAGTCACATAAGATACGAAAATTTCTTGTTGAAATATTTTTCATTTTATTGTTCCTTTCTTTGTTGTATAAAGGACGTATATTTTTAGAAAAAGCAAGAAAGAAATCAAAAAAGCGAATTTTCTAAAGCTAAGAAATTCGCCCACAAGATCATACAAAACATGAAAAATATATATGATTAGTCTGTCGTGAACGTTAAGAAGTCTATCTTGCTGCAACAAAAACAAACGCACCTTTATGCGTTGTGGTTTCTTTGTTACATTTACCTAAATAGACTACTTTATCATGTTCACACCTCATTTCGTTTAAAGTAATTTAAGTATATCATGTATAGGTATTTGTGTAAAGTCATGGTATAAAACTTCATAAACTGGTTGCCAACCCCCCTTCGATACGTTAATATTAAAAAGTAAAAATGCAAGGGGGAAAACCAATTTTGAAAAACATCATACTCGATATGGGAAATGTCCTGTTAGACTATGATCCGCAGGTTATACTGGATCAAATTTTTGATAAGGAAGAAGATAAGGCTCTTATCCGCAGAGAGCTTTTTGAAGGGGAAGAATGGATCCAGGGGGATCTTGGCTACATTACGAATGAACAGCGTTACGAGGGCGTCAGTAAGCGTGTACCGGAATATCTTCATGGAAAATTAAAAGCATGTGTGGATGGGTGGGACATCTGCATGATTCCTCTTAAAGGGGCAAGGGAATTCTGTAATTATATCAAAAAGCGTGGCTATGGCATTTATGTATTATCCAATGCGGGGTTAGAATTTTATCAGTATTTTTCCAAGTATTATGATCTCGATTTTTTTGATGGAATCGTAATATCCTCTGAAGTCCACATTGTAAAACCAGATATAAGGATATACCAGTATCTATTGGAAAAATATAGTCTGAAGGCGGAGGACTGTCTGTTTATCGATGACCAGGAAAATAACGTGGAGGGGGCTCTGGCGTGTGGTATGCAGGCGTACATGTTTCGGGGTGGTTTTGAGGAAATCCTAACGAAATACAAGCTTTGACTTTTACAGTAAATTATAATAAAATATGAACAAATAAACGCATTGTTTATCATGATAAGGAGGTTTTTTATGAGGTTAAAAAAGATATGGTTATTGGGTGGAATGGTAATGATGGCGTCGGTGATAGCGTTTGGCTGTGGAAAGCAGGCAGACGACAGCACGACAGCATCTCCGGCAGCGGTAGGAAGTGAGGGGGATGCCTCTCAGGATACAGCCGGAAATCAGACTGCAGAAGAAGTGAAAAATGCGACTGTTCTGAAGGATGCATTTCAGAATGATTTTACAGTGGGCGCCTCGATCGAGATGGGCACGATCAATAGTGATGAAGAGATGGCGTTTGTCTGCGAGAACTTTAATCGGATCACAATGGGAAATGAAATGAAACCGGAAAGTCTTCTTGACTGGGAGGCAACCGAGAAAAGCCAAGATGGGACGCCGGAGATCCGCACAGAAGGACTGGATCAGATTTTGCAGACGGCGAAAGACAATGGTCTTAAGGTGCGGGGACACTGTCTGGTGTGGCACAGCCAGACACCAGACTGGTTTTTTTCGAAAGATTATGAGCCGTCGAAAGGCTTTGCCGACAAGAAAACAATGAAAAAGAGGATGGAGGCATATATTAAAAAGGTGCTTACGTACTGCCAGGAACAGTACCCCGGCATGATCTATGCATGGGATGTTGTAAATGAGGGAATGGGTGACGACGGCGATTATCGCATGCAGAGCAACTGGTACAGGATTTATGGTGATGAGAGTTATATTATGGATGCCTTTACATTTGCGCGAAAATATGCGGATCCGGATGTGAAATTATTTTATAATGATTACAACGAATATGCACCGATGAAACGAGGGCTTATCGTTGCATTGTTAAAAAAGTTGCGTGAAAAGGGGCTGGTGGACGGCATGGGAATGCAGAGTCACTGGGACATGGAGTATCCTTCGGCTGATATGATAGCAGACGCCCTTGAAAAATACGGTGAAATTGATGGACTTGAGATACAGCTTACCGAGATCGATATGCATAATACGGACAATTCCGAGGAAGGGCTTCAAAAACAGGCGGAGCGTTACCGCGAGTTTTTTGAAACGATACTGGAGGCAGACCGGACGGGAAAAGCAAACATTACCAATGTAACATTCTGGGGACTTTTGGATGAGTATTCGTGGCTCAGTGGGTTTAAAAGGGAGACCAGTTACCCGCTTTTGTTCCATGGCGATTTTGAGAAAAAACCATGCTTTGACAGTATATTGGCCACAGCCCAAAAAGAATACAAATGATCATATTTTTTAAGGGAAATCGGATTTTCCCTTGTTTCTGTCTTGTCAGTTGTAAAGTTTTGTGTTAAGATATGACATAACGAAACTGGCGGGTTGTCCGCCTGATCATCATATGCGCCGGAAAAATGCGCAGAAACGAGGAAAATTGTGAACGAACTCAAGAATAAGATTGACCGTTTGAAAAAAGAAAAAGATGCAGTGATACTGGCACATTATTATGTCAGTGATGAAGTACAGGAAGTGGCAGACTATGTGGGAGATTCTTTTTATCTGAGTCAGATTGCCGCAAAATCGGATGCCCGGACGATCGTTTTTTGTGGTGTTTCTTTTATGGGAGAGAGCGCGAAGATTCTCAGTCCGGAGAAGACGGTGTTGATGCCGGATGCTACGGCAGATTGTCCGATGGCGCATATGGCGGATGAGGAACGGATCCAGGCCATGAAAGAAAAATATGACGATCTTGCTGTCGTATGTTATATAAATTCTACGGCGGAGTTGAAAAAAATGTCGGATGTGTGCGTGACATCTTCCAATGCTGTGAAGATTGTTAAAGCACTCCCTAACCAGAATATTTTCTTTATTCCGGATGAAAATCTGGGGAGATATGTGGCAGAGCAGGTTCCGGAAAAAAATATCATGTTGAATGATGGGTATTGCCCGGTGCATGCGCAGATGGCCGTGTCGGGGCTGGAGGCAGCAAAGCTGGCCCATCCGGAGGCAGAGGTCCTTTCGCATCCGGAATGTACGAAAGAAATCCTTGACCGTTCCGATTATATCGGTAGTACATCGGGAATCATTGACTATGCAGGGAAGAGCAGTAAAAAAGAATTTATTATTTGTACCGAAACAGGCGTATTCTATGAGTTGGTGAAAAATAACCCGGATAAAGCTTTTTATCCGATCATGGAGAACCAAATCTGTTCTGACATGAAGAAAATTACACTTGAAAAGGTAATTGATGTTCTTGAGAAGGGGAGCAATGAAGTATTTGTCAGTGATGAATTAAGGCTTCAGGCCAATAAACCTTTGACAACTATGTTGGAACTTGGCAGGTAGAATAGTAAAGGGAAGAGTATGAAAAAGAAAACAGACATATTGATCGTTGGGAGCGGTGCGGCGGGATTGTTTTGTGCACTCAACCTTCCCAGAGATAAAAAAATAATGATCATCACAAAGGATGATATGGAAAACAGTGATTCTTATCTGGCTCAGGGGGGGATTTGTGTCCTTAAATCAGAAGAGGATTATGACAGCTATTATGAAGACACGATGAAGGCGGGGCATTATGAAAACCGCAAAGAATCCGTTGACATCATGATCCGTTCTTCCAGAAAGGTAATCGATGACCTGATCTTATACGGTGTGGATTTTGAAAATGATCATGGTTCCCTGATCTTTACGAGAGAGGGTGGACACTCCACACCGCGTATTTTGTTTCACGAGGATATAACAGGAAGAGAAATAACCGGAAAACTTCTTGCAGCAGTGAAAAAATTAAAAAATGTCACCATCTATGAGCACACGACGATGGTGGATCTGATCGTCGAAGAAAATATATGCTTTGGCGCGGTGGTGGCAGATGGGGATGAGGAAATTTCCCTGATCCGGGCAGATTATACGGTACTTGCTTCCGGAGGGCTGGGTGGCTTGTATGAGCACTCGACAAATTTCAGCCATATGACAGGAGATGCGCTTGCGATCGCAATAGAAAAGCGGATCGAGCTTGAAAATATTGATTATATCCAGATCCATCCGACAACGTTGTATTCTACGAAACCGGGGAGACGGTTTCTGATATCGGAATCTGTGCGAGGTGAAGGGGCAGTCCTTCTAAATAAAGAGGGAAAACGATTTGTGGATGAGCTTCTGCCGAGAGACGTCCTGACTGAGAAAGTGTATGAACAGATGGAAAAGGATGGTATGCCTTATGTAAGACTGAGTCTTGCCCCGATTTCGGAAGAAGAGATAAAGGGTCATTTCCCCAATATTTATAAGAGATGTCTGGAGGAGGGCTATGATGTAACGAAGGAGCCGATTCCAGTCGTGCCAGCCCAGCATTATTTTATGGGAGGAATCTGGGTGGACTCAGACAGCAAAACATCGATGAAACAATTGTTTGCGGTTGGAGAGACGAGTTGTAACGGGGTTCACGGGGCAAATCGTCTGGCAAGTAATTCTTTGCTGGAAAGCTTTGTGTTTGCGAAAAGAGCTGCCCGCAGGATCGCCAGAACGTATACCCATATTCCGCATGAGCCTAAAGTGGATATCGGAATGTATTCCGATCTGGATGCATTGAGGGCAAGGTATCGGGATATTGTTTTGGAGGAGATCGACAGGGTGAGGAAGAAGAGAAAGGAACAAAAAGAGAATGAATGAGATAACGATGAAATTAAATGCGGATAATCTGATCCGGCAGGCGTTACAGGAAGATATCACAAGCGAAGATATCACGACCAATGCGGTCATGCCGAAGGCAAAAAAGGGTGAGGTACAGCTCATATGCAAACAGGATGGGATCATCGCAGGCCTGGATGTGTTTGCAAGGGTCTTTCAGCTTTTGGACAAAACGGTAAACATTGATTTTCGATGTAAAGATGGAGATTTGGTGACAGCCGGACAGTTGATGGCAGTTGTGACAGGAGATATCCGTGTTCTGCTTTCCGGTGAGAGGGTGGCGCTGAATTATCTTCAACGGATGAGCGGCATCGCCACATATACTAATTCGATCGCAAAGCTTTTAGAAGGGGCTAAGACGAAACTACTTGACACGAGAAAAACAACTCCGAATATGCGTGTGTTTGAGAAATATGCCGTAAAGGTCGGCGGCGGGTACAACCACAGATATAATCTCTCGGATGGGGTTCTTTTAAAGGACAACCACATCGGAGCGGCCGGCGGGGTCAGGGAGGCTGTCCGGATGGCAAAAGAATATGCGCCATTTGTACGGAAAATTGAAATCGAAGTGGAAGATCTGGATATGGTCCGGGAGGCCGCAGATGCAGGTGCTGATATTATCATGTTGGATAATATGTCGCCGGAGCAGATGAAGGAAGCGATCAAAATCATAGATGGAAGAGCAGAGACAGAGTGTTCGGGAAATGTCACGAGGGAAAATGTGGAGGAATTGATCCACATCGGTGTGGATTATATTTCCAGTGGGGCGCTCACACATTCAGCGCCAATTCTTGATATCTCACTAAAGAATCTTCATCCGATAGAGGGATGAGGCAGGTTCTTCATTATTTCACAGAAAGGTATGGTAGATATGAGCGGTAAGGAACGCCGGGATTCGATCTCGCACAGACTGCGCGAGAGCCGGGATCCGATATCGGGTACAAAACTGGCCAGAGAATTTAATGTCAGCCGTCAGGTGATCGTTCAGGATGTTGCGATACTTCGTGCTGCCCATATGGATATAATATCGACAAACAGGGGGTATCTGCTGCGTAACAGCCCTGGCGGAAAAGCAACCCGTGTATTTAAGATGTGTAATACTGATGAGCAGACAGAGGATGAATTAAATACGATCGTTTATTATGGTGGTATTGTTGAGAACGATTTTGTAAATCATAAAGTGTATGGCAGGGTTCAGGTTGATTTGAATATCCGCTCTGTCCGCGATGTGACAGAATTTATTCGGGGTATAAAAAGTGGAAAATCTTCTCCGCTTAAAAATATCACTTCGGATTATCATTATCATACGGTGTCTGCGGACTCGGAAGAGACACTGGATCTGATTGAAAATGCGCTGAGAGAAAAGAATTATCTGATCATTAAGAAATAAAAGTGATAAAGGACTGCCGTCGCAGTCCTTTATCTGAAAGAGGAGTTTTATGAAAAAATATCAAAAATAAGAAATTACCAAAAAGTCAAGTGGCGTATAAGCTATGCTCATTAACTTATAAACTAAGTATAAGATGAAAATGTGAAGAAATGATGTTCAAATTTTCTAAAAATTGTGAACGTTCTGTAAAAACTAGGTCATATTTCAAAGATTTCCTGATTTTATCGAATTGGAAAAAGCCACAGATAGCGGTGGGGAGACAAGGTGCGTGCGTTTAAAGCGCCCTTTTTTTATTGGAAAAAGATATTGACAAAAATAAAATAGAAGCATATTATATTATTAGCATATTAATAATTAATTTGCTAATAATTAATATACTAATGATTTATAAACAATATCTGCTGGAGATGAGAAAGGAGGAATCAACCATGAAAAGAAACTGTGGTTTGCTCTGGGATATGGATGAAACAGATTTTTTCAGGAAGGCAAATCCTGTAAAGATCATGATCTTTGTGAACCAGATGCATCGGAGAAAGATGGAAGAGTTTCTGAGTGGTACAGGAATTCATCGGGCACAACACAGGCTGCTCATGACATTATCGGAGAATGAATTTGAATCCCAGTCTGAACTGGCCCGTACTCTCGATATATCGACTGCGACAGTAGCGGTTTCCCTGAAGAAGCTGGAGAGGGACGGATATATACAGAAACTGGTAAAGGAGCAGGATTCCCGGGCCAATTTTGTAAAGTTGACACACAAAGGAGAAGAGGTCGTAGAAAAGAGTAAAAAGCGAATTGAAGGTTTGGAAAAACAGATGTTGGATGGATTTTCGGAAGAGGAATTAATTACTTTGAGAAGATTTTTGAGGCACATCTATAACAATCTGTCAGAAATAAATGAAGAAAGGAAGTAAGAAATCGTATGAATGTTTATAAAAAATATGTGACGCCATATTTATCAGCATTTATTCTGGGGCCGATTTTCATGATCGTTGAAGTAATTGGCGAGGTTCTTATGCCGAAACTGATGTCTATGATCATCAATGAGGGGATTGAAGGTGGCGCCGGAAATGGATATGTGATCACAAGAGGTATCATGATGGTACTCATTGCGCTTTGCATGATGGTCGGAGGGACTTTGGGAGCATACTTTGCGGTGAAGGCTTCGGTGAGTTTTGCGGCGAGTCTGCGAAAGGATGTCTTTACGAAGGTTCAGACATTTTCTTTTGCAAATATTGAAAAGTTTTCTACCGGTTCTCTTGTGACAAGGCTGACGAATGATATCACAAATATGCAGAATGTAATTTCCATGGGACTCCGGATGCTTTTGCGTGCCCCTGGTATGTTGATCGGCGGACTGATCATGGCGATCATGATGAATGCCAGACTTGCCGTGATCCTTGGGATTGTGATCCCGCTTTTGATCGTAGCGCTCGTACTTGTGATCAAGACGGCATTTCCGAGATTTGATGTTATGCAGACAAAGATTGACGGCCTCAATTCGAGGATTCAGGAAAATATTACGAATGTGCGGGTAGTAAAATCTTTTGTGCGTGATGATTTTGAGAAACAGACATTTGACAAGGCAAATGATGAATTACAGGAAAAGAGTTTACATGCGTTGAGGGTCGTTATCCTTACGATGCCGATCATGACACTGGCCATGAATATAACGACGATGGCTGTTGTGTGGTTTGGTGGAAAACAGATCATCGTAGGGGATATGCCGGTGGGTGATCTGACGGCGTTTACAACTTATATCGTGCAGATACTGATGTCGCTTATGATGGTTGGAATGATCATGATACAGGGGTCCCGTGCGCTGGCGTCCTCAAAACGTATTAAGGAGGTACTCCTCGCAAAGGTTGATCTGAATGATGATGAGGCGAAGGAAAAGGAACTGCTTGTACAGCGGGGAGAGATCGAATTTCGGGACGTTGGTTTCCGCTATTACAAAAAACATAAGAATAATGTACTAAAACATATTTCGTTCCGTGCAAACCCGGGCGAAACGATTGGGATCATCGGCTCGACCGGTTCCGGGAAGAGTTCGCTTGTGCAGCTGATACCAAGGCTTTATGATGCAGATGAGGGACAGGTGCTTGTCGATGGGGTGGATGTGAGAGATTACTCGTTGAAACATCTCCGTGACGGCGTGGCGATGGTTCTTCAGAAGAACACACTTTTTTCGGGGACGATTATGGATAACCTTCGTTGGGGAGATGAGGAAGCTGAGGATGAGCAGATTTATGAGATGGCGCGCTATGCCCAGGCGGATGGTTTTATTACTTCGTTTACAGATGGTTATGAGACAGAACTTGGTCAGGGTGGTGTCAATGTATCCGGTGGACAAAAACAGCGTCTTTGTATTGCGAGAGCGTTGCTGAAAAAACCGAAGATACTCATTTTAGATGATAGTACAAGTGCGGTAGACACAGCGACAGAGGCAGAGATCCGGAAGAGTTTTACAACTTCTCTGAAAGATACGACGAAATTGATCATTGCCCAACGCATCTCTTCTGTGGAAAGTGCAGACCGGATCCTTGTTATGGAAGAGGGAGAAATCGTCGGTCAGGGAACGCACGAGGAGCTGATCCGGGATTGCGAGGAGTATCAGGAAATTTACTATTCCCAGAAGGATAAAGAAAAGGAGGTGTCGGCATGAGTGGAAAGGAAAATAAACCACAGGGCGGACCTCCAATGAGAGGGCCGGGAGGTGGACCGGGACGTCATCAGAGAGGCATGATGGGAGGAAAACCGAAAAACACGAAAGAAACGATCCGGCGTCTTCTGACTTATGTGGGAAAGGATAAAGTGAAAGTGATCGTTGCGATCCTGTGTGCAATCTGTTCGAGTGCAACAGCACTGGCCGGCTCTTATCTGCTGTCACCGATCATTGATGGGGTGGCAGAGACTTATAAAAAGACAAAAGAGTCAGGGGTGGATGTACAGGAAGTGATAAACGATGGCATCCAAGCGCTGATGATGGGGATTCTTTTGATGCTTTGCGTTTTTATGGTTGGTGTGATCACCACATATGTCCAGCAGAGGATCATGATCGGAGTGTCACAACGATCGCTCAATGCTCTGCGAAAGGATCTGTTCGATCATATCCAGACACTTCCGGTGCGGTATTTTGATACGAATGCTACCGGGGATATCATGAGTCGCTTTACGAATGATGTCGATGCCATCGGAGAAATGCTCAATAACACGATCATTCAGCTCATATCGGGGGCGTTGAGTATTCTTGGTACGGTGACGATCATGTTTGTCATGAATATCTGGCTCGCTTTGCTCACAATCCTTTTGGTGCCTGCTATGATCAAGGCAGGGGGATTTATTGCAATGCGGAGTTCAAAGTATTACCGCTCCCAGCAGTCGGCTCTTGGTAAGCTGAACGGTTATATCGAGGAAACCGTAACAGGTCAAAAAGTCGTAAAAGTGTTCTGCCATGAGGAAAAGGCGATTGAAGAATTCGTGGAACTAAATGACGACTTAAAAAACAAGCAGATTAAGGCACAATTTTTCGGGGGTATCATGGGTCCTGTCATGGGAAATCTCAGTCAGGTGAGCTATAGCATTACCGCCTGTGTGGGAGGACTTTTTTGTATCGCCGGAAAGCTTTCGGTCGGGAATCTGAGTGTATTTGTCAACTATTCCCGACAGTTTAGCCGCCCGATCAACGAGATTTCTATGCAGGTCAATACGATCTTCTCGGCGCTGGCTGGTGCAGAGCGTGTGTTCAAGGTGATGGATGAGAAACCGGAAGAGGAGGATTCAGCAGATGCCATCCCGATGGAAGAGATCAAGGGAGAGGTCATCATGGATCATGTAACTTTTGGATACAATCCGGATAAGGTGATCTTAAAGAATATCGATCTCTATGCCCATGCCGGGCAGAAAGTGGCGTTTGTGGGTTCGACAGGCGCTGGAAAGACGACGATCACAAATCTGTTAAACCGGTTTTATGATATACAGGAGGGAAGCATTACGATCGATGGCAGGGATATCAAGGATTATGAGAGAAAGAGCCTTCGGGAGCATATCGCTATGGTGCTTCAGGACACCCATCTCTTTACGGGGACAGTCCGCGAGAATATAAGGTATGGCCGGCCGGATGCTACCGATGAAGAGGTGGAACAGGCAGCAAAGACAGCCAGTGCCCACTCGTTTATCATGCGCCTGGAGGATGGATATGATACGATGCTCGAAGGGGACGGAATTAACCTGAGCCAGGGTCAGAGGCAGCTCCTTAATATTGCGAGGGCAGCCGTTTCCAAGGCTCCGATCCTTGTATTAGATGAGGCGACCAGTTCCGTCGATACGAGGACAGAAATGCACATCGACCACGGTATGGAGCGCCTGATGAAAAACAGGACCACATTTGTCATCGCGCACCGTCTGTCCACGGTACGAAATGCGGATTGCATCATGGTATTAGAACAGGGAGAGATCATCGAGCGGGGTACGCATAAGCAGCTGCTCGACATGAAAGGAAGATATTACCAGCTCTATACGGGGGCTGTGGAACTGGATTAGAGCAGAAAGTTTTTCACTGATTTTATCAATGTCCGGATTTTTACCAACCTTTTTCATAAGGCCTGCACATAATAGATAGAATGCATTCAAAAAAGGTTCAGCGGTGCCAGATTGGCATCGCCGGGCTAAGACAAATGGAGGACATATGGATCGGGATTTTGCGGACAAAAAAATAATGGAATACAATAAAAAAATTTTCGGTTTTTCTCTTGCTAAAACGGGAAATTCGGAAGAGGCAGAGGAACTGGCTTCCCGGATCGTGCTGGAGGTTTATACTTCGCTTCTTACCAACAGTGAGGTGACAAACTGGAATGCCTATATATACGGTATCGCCCACAATGTATATGTCAGGTATGTAAACGAGTGTGTGAAACACCGGCATGTGGGACTGGATGGTGTCATATCAGCATCCGGGCAGGATTTTACCAAAGAGATCGAGCACACGGAAATGATGCGGATCCTTAGACGGGAAATTGCTTATCTTGGGAAAACCCACCGACAGATTGTTGTAAAACATTATTATGAAAGAAAGACGGTACGCAAGATCGCTGCAGAACTTCATTTGTCAGAAGGAACTGTAAAATGGTATCTGTATGATGCTAGGACTTTAATGAAGAAGGGAATGAGTAAAATGCGAACGACAGGTAATCTTGGATTGAATCCCATCTGCCTGACAGATTTTGGATATGACGGAATGGCAGGGACAAAGGGGGCTACGGAATATTATCTGGCGACAGCAGTACGTCAGAATATTGTATATGCTACCTATCATCAAGAGAGGACGATGAATGAACTGGCAGAAGAGCTCGGAATTTCTCCTGTGTTTTTACAGGATGAGGTGGAAGTATTGGCGGAAAATGGATTTCTTACAGAAAAAAAGGGTGGTAAGTACTGTTCCAATGTCGTGATCCATGACACCGATGCAGACACGAGCTGCAAGGTTTTTGAATGCCGCAGGAGATTAGCCCGGATCGTATGCGAGGAATATCTCAAGGAATTGAAAGAAAGCGTAAAACATTACGACACAAAGAGGATCCATGTGCCGGGAGAGGATTCAAATTTTCTTTTGTGGGGATTGCTCCTATATGTAAAACAGAACTTGTGTAAATTCTTATTGAAGGAAGATGTGGAATACCGTTACAGGATCCGAACATTGGACGGTGGTTTGTATATTCCAACTGCTACTGTGAAAGGGGCTGTCACGGAGGTGGCCCGTCCATTTTCACCGGAACATTATCATGTTAGTTATATGACAATGGATCTCTTAGAAGAAAAGACTTACCCCTGCTTTGGAATGCAGATGAGTACGGATTTTGATACAAGAGGAAAATGGGGAAGAGAGAACCGGCAGTCAGATTACATTGATTTTTGTCGTTTTCTGAAAGGAAATTTACCGAAAGAGGAAGCGCTGGCAGAACGGTATCAAAGGTTGTATGACAGGGGATTTTTGTGGAACGTGGATGGGAAGGACGAAGTAAACATGATACTCCTCAATACAAAGGGGCTTTCCTGCGACAATTCTTCCATACACTCTTGTGTTGATACTATGTTAGAGGGAGTATTGCCAGAGATTTCGGAGGAACTCAGGAAAAGGATCCGGGAAATAGCGGAGGAGACCTTTGAACTTCAGAAACCTTATTATCCGGAGAGGTTTCACGGGTATGGGAAACAGGGGTGTGCCTGGTTTGCAGTTGATCTTGTGGAACTGATCGACTGCGCTTTGGAGATGGGAATCCTAAAACCGTTGTCGGAGAGGCAGAAGAAGGGGGTATTGTCAATCGTGGCAGTGGAGTACTGACTGGAGTAACAGGGTAAGTTCTGTTGATATGATATAGGATACTGACTATTGTGATCACACTGTTTGCGATAGTTAGTATCTTATTTCTTATAAAGATATATTAATCAGGATCCTGCCCTTGTGGCACCCGCATATAAATGCTATAATAGGCACAGAAATTATGGTAAAAATAGAAGATCAAGGAGGAATCGGGCGATGCAGCATAAAGTGAAAGTAACGGTTATTGACAAAAAATTATATCCGGAATTGCAGGAAAAATATTGTGCCGATCCGGATTCGGGGATGTGCTCCTGCTATCATGTTGGCGATGAATTTATATTTGAACGGTATGGAGAGGCGGACGATTTTTGGAGGATGGGATTGAATACCTTGAAGCAGACGGTGCATACCGCAGAAGAGGTGGCGGGTGGAACCGCTTTCCCACATTGCTCAGAGGCATGGGATGCAATCAGCAGATACATATATACAGGATTACAGGGCGGTTCGATCATGCGTGGATGGATGAACGATGAACGCATCATGATCGCCTGCTGCTCAGATGGAACAAGACCTGTGATCTTTAAAATTGAGCGCATGGATTATAAGGCAGTATATATAAGCGGTATCGGTTGTGACGGATGCCGGAACAAAATAAAAGAGGCACTGGAAAACATAAAGGGAGTTACGGAAGCAGTGTTTCGGAGTGATGTGGGAAATGGGGGATATGTCGAGATTTTTCTCGATGAGGATATTTCAGATGCGTTGATTGAAGATGTAGTGAGGGGCTGTGGGGAATATCAGGTAGAAAAGATTGATTAAGTTTTTTATAAGAAAGTGAAGGTGAAATAATGGCTTTTACACAAACGGATCTCCAAGAACTAAATACCCGTCTTCAGGAGATGGCCGACGAAAAATACCGGCAATTTCACGGAAAACTGATACCTGGTGTGGATACTGTGTTTTACGGAGTCAGGGTTCCGGCTCTTCGGAAGCTTGCCAAAGAACTCACAAAGGGGGACTGGCGTGGATTTGTAGAGATGACGAAGGAGTCAGAGATTTATGAGATCAATATGCTCTGTGGGATGGTGACAGCACTTGCAAAATGCGAATTTGAGGAGAAATTGTCCTATGTGAGCAAATTTATTCCTTGCATCAATAACTGGGCTGTTTGTGACGTTGTCTGTGGGGATCTGAAGGATGTGAAGAAGAACCGGGAGAGGATGTTCCAATTCATACAACCATATCTTTCTTCTGACAAAGAATATGATGTACGGTTTGCGGTGGTTATACTTATGCAGTATTATGTGACAGAGGATTACATTAACACTGTCCTAAAAATATATGATGATATACGACACGACGGATACTATGTGAAAATGGCAGTGGCATGGGGGCTTTCCATCTGTTTCATTAAATTCAGAAATGAGACATTGCGGTATCTTACCTCTTGCAATCTGGATGATTTTACTTATAATAAGAGTATACAGAAGATGACAGAATCCTACCGCGTGAGTAAAGAGGATAAAGAGATGTTACGGTCTTTAAAGCGTCCTCTCAGGAGGAAGCGTCAGAAAGGGGAAAACGATGAAACTTGAACTAAAGAACATACACAAGAGTTTTAATGGAAAAGAAGTGCTCAAGGGTGTAAATTTTTCCGTGGAAAGTGGAAGGGCACTTGGACTGCTCGGTAGAAATGGAGCCGGTAAGACGACGTCCATCCGTATCATCATGGATATTTTCCATGCGAATGAGGGAGAGGTACTGTTAGATGGTAAGGCATTTGAACCCTCGAAAAACCAAGTGGGATATCTGCCGGAGGAGAGGGGGATGTACCCGAAAAAGACCGTTCTCGAGCAGATGATTTATTTTGCAAAATTGAGAGGCTTTGATAAAACGAAGGCTGTGGAAAATTCAAAAAAATGGCTGGGACGCTTAAAGGTGACAGAGTACGAAAAACGCAAGATGGATACGCTGTCGAAGGGAAATCAGCAGAAGGTCCAGCTGGCGGCGACGCTTGTGTGCGATCCGGATATCGTTGTGCTGGATGAGCCGTTTTCGGGGTTGGATCCAGTCAATTCCCAGATTTTGAAGGAGGTCATCCGTGAACTGATTCAGGATGGTAAAATCGTAATCTTCTCCAGTCATCAGATGAGTTATGTCGAGGAATTTTGTGAGGATATTGCGATCATCAATCAGGGCGAAGTAATTTTGTCGGGAAGTCTGGATGATATAAAAGAAGAATATGGGAGAGGGAGAAAGATTCTGTCTGCCCTGAATCTGTCACTGGATGAACTGAAAAAGTGCTGTCAGGAGAAGTTGTCAGATGTGATTGAGGTGGAGGGGAACGATAAGCGCAATGTTATCGTCCGCCCGAAAGACGGGGAGGATCAGTGGAAAGTACTTGACCGGCTGAGGGAGGAAAAGATCGAAATCGACAAATATGGTTCTTATGAGCCATCACTGAATGATATTTTTGTGTCCTGTGTAGGCGATGAGATACCAGAATCAGAAGAGGAAAAAGGGGGGAAGGACTGATATGAAGAATTTATGGAATGTATATTGTTTTGAACTTGGAGACTATTTCAAGAGTAAGTCTTATGTGTTGTCTACGATCTTAATCTGTGTCGTGGCGGTCGTGGCGCTCAGTATACCGGGAATCATATCGAGCTTCTCCGGAAGTGATTCGAAAGGGGATGGAAGTGACAGCCAGATTGCAGAGACGATTGCGATTTATGATGTCACAGGCAATATAACGGATGAGATGATCCAGTCCTATGGAAAGACTGAGATCCAGAGGATGGATAGCGAGGAGAAGGTAAAGGAAGCAGTAGAGTCCGAAAAGGCAGCAGTTGGATTTGCTGTAAAGTCATCGGATGTATATGATTATTATGTATTGAACAAATCCATTTATGACTCTGCCGCAGAAATATTCAGTGACATTATGAGTACCTCGGCCAGGATGGCATATTGCGAGAAGCATAATCTGGATTACGAGGAAGTGATCCGCCTTGACAGGGAGCATATCGTATGTAATGAAAAAGTCCTTGGAAAGGATTCTGAAAATAATTACTGGTACAGTTATATTCTTGTGATTCTTATTTTCATGGTCATTGTCATGTATGGGATGATGATCGCTACCAGTGTGGCAAATGAAAAGAGCAACCGTACCGTGGAGGTTCTGGTCACGAGCACATCGCCAGCCAGTCTTTTGTTTGGAAAGGTTTTTGCCGGGGCGACAGCGATTTTGTTTCAGCTCGGACTGATCTTTACGAGCATGCTTGGTTCGTATAAAATAAATGCGGACAGTCTGGGTGGGATGCTTGATATGATCTTTGATATACCTACTGATGTTCTTGTGACATTTGCGGTGTTTGGCCTGGGTGGATTTTTGATCTATGCTTTTGTATACGGAGCTTTGGGAGCTCTTGTGTCCAAGATTGAGGATCTTAATAAGAGTGCCGGGACGGCGCAGATGCTCGTTATGGTCATTTATTTTCTTGTACTCTTTCAGATGCAGGAACCGGATGGTATCGTGATCAAGATCTTATCGTATCTTCCGGTCAGCTCTTATAGCGCTATGTTTATCCGTATCGCCATGGGAACTGTCGCTACATGGGAGGTCGTGATATCGGCTGTCATTCTTTATGCATCAGTCGTTGGCATGGGATTTGCAGGGGCAAAGATTTTCCGCAACTCCACACTCCGTTATGGAAATCCGATCAAGCTGACAAATGCCATTAAGGGCCTGAGAAGCAGGGAGTAGAAGACAGAAAATTGAATGATTAAAAATAATTGTCCCCACAGGCAAATTTGTACTTGTTTTTTGTGGAAAAATTGTTATGATAGATATAGTGGGATGCAGATGGAAGTATCTGGCATCCAGTCGAACAGGTATAATTATATAATGTAGGAGGCAATAAACGATGTTTGGTCAGCTGATTAGTATTTTGAAAAAAAATCCAAAGAAGATTGTGTTTACAGAGGGAAGCGATCCACGTGTCCTTGAAGCTTCTTCACGACTTCTTGCCAGTACGTTCCTGTCACCGATCTTAGTCGGAAACCCAGATGAGATCGCAGTGGCGGCAGAGGAGTGTGGTTTCAATATCCGTGGTGCCGAGATTATCGACCCTGCGACATATGAGGAAAAGGATGAGATGATAGAGCTCCTCTGTGAGATTCGTAAAGATAAAGGAATGACACCGGAGAAAGCGAAAGATGTCATAGCCCAGGCAAACTATTTTGGTACGATGCTTGTGAAGATGGGAAAAGCAGATGCGCTTCTTGGCGGAGCCACTTATTCCACAGCAGATACCGTACGTCCGGCTCTGCAGATCATCAAGACAAAACCGAATAGCAAAATTGTATCATCATGCTTTATACTGGTCCGTGCATCGGCTACCGGTGGAAATACGGTACTGGCGATGGGTGACTGTGCGATCAATATCCATCCGAATGAGGACGAGCTGGTGGAGATTGCTCTTGAGACTGCGGAGTGCGCTAAAATATTTGGTATAGATCCAAAGCTTGCTTTTCTGAGTTATTCCACACACGGTTCAGGAGCCGGTGAGGACGTTGATAAGATGAGGAATGCGGCAGAAAAGACAAAGAAAGCAGCGCCAGATCTTCCAATCGAGGGAGAACTTCAGTTTGACGCGGCCGTTTCTCCGCGTGTGGCGCGTACCAAATGTCCGGATTCCGAAGTGGCAGGAAGTGCCAATACCTTTATCTTCCCTGATATCAATGCCGGCAATATCGGATATAAGATCGCCCAGCGTCTCGGTAATTTTGAGGCATATGGACCAATTTTGCTCGGCCTTAATGCGCCGATCAATGACCTTTCCCGTGGATGTAATGCGAGTGAGGTGTATTCGATGGCGATCGTTACGGCGGCATTGGCTTAATACAAATAAATTTAAAATATGTTATAATGTACCCGCTTTCCAAACATTAGAAAATATAATGTTGAAAGCGGGTATTTGCTATGAAAATAATAAATCAGGAGGGTATGAATCATGGGGATCAGGCAAGCAGAAGAAAAAGATGCTGCTGTTATTTCAGAATGGGACAAGCATATCAGCAGACAGGAAATCCACAATCTCATCCATCTCAAAAGAATATATATATTGGAACTGGATGGCCAATTTGCGGGGTGGCTGCGGTATAATCTTTTCTGGGATAACACGCCATTTATGAATATGTTATATCTTCTGGAAGAATTCCGGGGAAAAGGATATGGAAAAGCACTTGTCGGTTTTTGGGAAACTGAAATGAAAAAATCAGGATATGATCTGGTTATGACATCTACTGCTTCGGATGAGTATTCCCAGCACTTTTATAACAGGCTGGGATATAAAGCGATAGGTGGGTTTGTTCCTGCTGGAGATCCTTATGAGATAATATTGGAGAAAAAATTACCGAAAAATACATGTTGTTGAAAATAGTTTCCCGTGTTAAGATAAAATAGTCTTAGCAAAGCTGAGCCATGTAAGTTGCTTCGCAACATTGAACTACAGAGTTCATTTCACGAATAGAAAAGGGAAGAGGGATGTGTGATGGAAAGAAGGACATGGGGATTTTTGCTTGTTTTTATTTTGGGAATGATACTCAGTCTCTGTAAGAATGAATCTGTTTTAAGAGCGGCCGAAGCTTCTCCGGATGCGGAATGGAAGCAAAATCCGACAGGAAGTGCGGGTGTTCTCGATGGAAAGTCTGTTTTGGTCAGTATTTATATTGAGGATCCTACGGCCCGGTGGAGTGAAAGCGATAAAAATGAGGCGTCGAAAAAGTTAATGTCTGCTTCCCGCTATATTAAAAAACAGGCTAAAAAATATGGGAAAAATGTGACGATCATTGCGGATCGGAAAAAATATAAAGATATCTGCTATGACTATCAGACGAAATGGAAGATAAAGGACAGTAATAAAAGCCAGATGAAGCTATATAAAGAGATGAAAAAATTTATTGAGAATCAAATGGATGTTGTTGCCATCCGGGAAAAGTATGGTACGGACAGCATTGGTTTTCTTTTTCATGTAAATAAATCCGGTCTCAGTTCCACGATGGTACACTATATACAGGATGGCACAAAATATTTTTATGAGTGTGCTACGCTGTTTTCCCAGTATGAAAAGAAACCGGAAGGCGCTTCGACTTATGCTCATGAGATCCTTCATCTCTTTGGCGCAAGAGACCTGTACGAAACGTCATTGCCGGATGGTATTCTTTTGTCTTTTGTAAAATATGTCGAGACAAAATTCCCAAATGATATCATGTACTCGACGTATACAATGAGTGGAAAGCAGTTAAAATACAAGATAAAAAATGAGATCAGCAGGATTACGGCGTACTTCCTCGGATGGCGGGACAGCATACCGGAAAAGAAGAAATATGCGCTGCCGGATATGAGTGGGATCAAAGGCTGTTTTAGTGACGGGACAGACATTGATTTTTAGTGATTGCAGGCAATCCCCTCTTGACAGATGAAGAAAAATTATCTATGATAATGAAAGAACAATAAAAATGCTTTGACGAAGAGGAGTACACTTTGTAACCCCGAAAGAGAGGATGTTCACCGGCTGAAAGACATCCGGGCAGTGCATTGTGGAAGGTAGCTTCTGAGCAGGATTTCTGAACCGTGCGGTTTTAGTGGTTTTGACATGGCGATGCCAGGTTGGGACAGGATGCATATAGTAGGAAATGACGGTTTGCCCCGTTACCGGCAAAATGAGGAATAGAGAAAAAGAATCTTTATTTGAAATAAGGTGGTACCGCGACGTAAGTTCGCCCTTATAGACAGGGTATGGTACCGGACAGATGACGATTACGGAGCTTCGGACTGGTATCAGACCGAAGCTCATTTATATTTAGCAGAGAATGGAGGAAGAGATGAAAAAAGAACTTGAAAAGAATTATAACCCGAAAGACATTGAGGAGCGCCTTTATACAAAATGGGTCAGCAAAAAATATTTCCATGCCGAGGTGAATCCTGACAAGAAACCGTATACGATCGTGATTCCGCCGCCGAATATCACAGGGCAGCTTCATATGGGACATGCGCTGGACAATACGTTACAGGATATCATCATCCGTTTTAAGAGGATGCAGGGATTTGAGACGCTCTGGCTTCCGGGGACAGATCATGCCTCGATTGCCACAGAGGCAAAGATCGTTGAGGCGATGCGGGAAGAAGGCGTCACCAAAGAGGAGATTGGGCGCGAAAAATTTCTCGAGCGGGCATGGGACTGGAAAAAGCAGTACGGTGGCCGCATTGTATCCCAGTTGAAAAAAATGGGGTCTTCCTGCGACTGGGACAGAGAGCGTTTCACGATGGATGAGGGATGTAACAAGGCGGTCAAAGAAGTGTTTGTAAAGCTTTATGACAAAGGCCTGATCTACCGTGGTGAGAGGATCATTAACTGGTGTCCGCATTGTCTGACGTCGATTTCGGATGCCGAGGTAAACTACGAAGACCAGAAGGGACATTTTTGGCATTTGCGCTATCCGTTTGCGGACGGAAGCGGTTATATCAACCTTGCGACGACACGTCCGGAGACGCTTCTTGGCGATACGGCGGTTGCAGTGAATCCGAATGATGAGAGATATAAGGAACTGGTAGGCAAGAAGCTTGTGCTCCCGATCGTACACAGGGAGATTCCGCTGATCGCTGATGATTATGTTGATATGGAATTTGGTACCGGTGTTGTAAAGATCACACCGGCTCATGATCCAAACGATTTTGAGGTAGGGCTCCGTCATGATCTTCCGGTCATTAATGTGATGACCGATGATGCTAAGATCGTGGAGGATTATGAGAAATATGCGAGTATGGACCGCTATGAGGCAAGAGAGGCTATTGTTAAGGATCTGGAAGCAGAGGGCGCTCTTGTTAAGGTAGAAGACCACGATCACAATGTAGGTACCTGCTACCGCTGCGGGACGACGGTAGAGCCCAAGGTAAGTAAGCAGTGGTTTGTAAAAATGAAACCGCTTGCCGGTCCGGCGATCGACGCCGTGAAAAAAGGTGAGACGAAATTTGTGCCGGAACATTTTAATAAGACATATTTCCACTGGCTGGAGAATATCCGTGACTGGTGTATTTCCAGACAGCTCTGGTGGGGACATCAGATTCCGGCATTTTATTGTGACGATTGCGGAGAACTGGTAGTGACAAAAGAAAAAGAAGCAGTTTGTCCAAAATGCGGAAAGAAGATGCGTCAGGATCCGGATACACTGGATACGTGGTTTAGTTCAGCGCTCTGGCCATTTTCGACTCTCGGATGGCCGGATGAGACAGAAGAGATGAAATATTTTTATCCGACAAGTACGCTCGTGACAGGATATGATATCATTCCGTTCTGGGTAATGCGTATGATGTTCAGTGGAATTGAGCAGACCGGGCAGGTTCCGTTTGATACGGTTCTGATCCACGGGCTTGTGAGAGATTCACAGGGAAGGAAAATGAGTAAATCCCTTGGAAACGGGATCGACCCGTTAGAAGTCATCGACAAATACGGTGCCGATGCGCTCCGGCTTACGCTGGTTACGGGAAATGCCCCGGGAAATGATATGCGTTTTTACTGGGAGCGTGTCGAAGCAAGCCGTAACTTTGCCAATAAGGTCTGGAATGCATCCCGTTTTATCATGATGAATTTTGCGCAGAATGAAGAGCTTTCGAAGCGGGAGATTTCCGAGAAAGAGCTTTTGCAGGCAGATAAATGGATCCTTGCCAAGTGCCATAGACTGACAAAAGATGTCACGGCGCTGATGGAAACGTTTGATCTGGGAATCGCGGTACAAAAAATCTACGATTTTATCTGGGAGGAATTCTGCGACTGGTATATCGAGATGGTGAAACCACGTCTTTATAATGAGGAGGACGGTACAAAGGCAGCTGCGCTGTATACGTTGAAGACCGTGTTGATCGATGCCCTTAAACTTCTGCATCCGTTTATGCCATTTATTACAGAGGAAATTTACTGTACCCTGATGGAAGATGAGGAAGTGTCGATCATGGTTTCTGAGTGGCCGGAGTATCCGCAGGATGATGTGGCAGGGGCCGGAATGTCTGATTTTACTGCTGATATGGAAGCTGTGGAACGCATCAAAGAAGCAGTAAAAGGAATCCGGAATGTCCGTGGAGAGATGAATGTGCCGCCAAGTAAGAAGGCGAAGGTGATCGTTGTGACAGAAGATTCCGGTGTCCGGGAAATCTTTGAGACGAACCGGGTATTCTTTGCGACACTTGGTTTTGCCAGTGAGGTAGTGATCCAGAGTGATAAGTCGGGCATCGAGCAGGATGCCGTATCCGTAGTGATCGACCGGGGAACGATCTATATGCCGTTTGCCGAACTGGTAGATGTATCGAAAGAGATCGAGCGCCTGCAGAAAGAAGAGAAAAAGCTTATGGGAGAGTTGAAGCGTTCCGAGGGAATGCTTGGCAATCCAAACTTTGTGAACAAGGCGCCGGCAAAGAAGATTGAAGAGGAAAGAGCAAAACTGGAGAAGTACCAGAGCATGATGGCTCAGGTGAAGGAGAGACTGGACCAGCTCCAGTAATATTCTGAAATGACAGGGATGCCAGAATTTTCCGTAGATTCTGGCATCTTTTTTTGAGGACAAAAATATGATAAAGGATTTTTCCGGATGTCATCCGAGTCATAAATATTACGGTGGCAGTGGACGAAAGAAAGGAATCCGGATCGACGGGGAGAATTATATCATTAAATTTCGGAAAAATACAAAAGATGGAAAGGCATATAATCATGTGTCAGAGTATCTCGGAAGCCATATTTTTGAACTGCTCGGCTGTGTAGCGCAGGATACATGGCTTGGTGTGTATCAGGGGGAAGAGATCGTGCTCATGAAAGATTTTGTCGCAGAAGAAGCAGCGTTTGTCCCCTTTTGTGATATCAGGGAACAGGCGCTGGATATATGTGAGGGATTTGCGGGGCCTGACTGTGAGGAAACAGAGAACTTATTCCCAGGAGATTTATTCCAGAAGTTTAAGGAATCAAAACGTCTGGGAGAGATCCGGGAAACATTCTGGGATATGTTTATCATCGATGCCCTGATCGGAAATTCGGACAGGAAAGAGAACAGCTGGGGATTTATCGAAAGGGCGGGAGGATATGATCTGGCACCGGTATTTAATAATGATGCGTGTCTGTTTTCCGGAATCATTTCTGATGAGCAGTGCCGGGAGATACTGGCTTCCGACCTGAAAATGGAGCAGTTGATTTTTGAGACCCGCACGCCCCAGATCCGGATGGACAGGGAGGAGTGTTCTTTTTTTGAAATCATATCCAGCCACCGGTTCCGGGAATGTGACAGAGCGATTTGGAGGATCATAAAGAAAATGGATTTTGTTATGATCGATATTTTGGTGCGGACGGTGGATATGCTAAGTGATATAAAAAAACAATTTGTACTTACGATACTTGAGGAGAGGTATAAGAGGCTCCTGTTGGAACCTTTTGAGAGGACGATGTAAATGAATAAGCCGATTTCCGGTGTGCCGGAGTATACGAATGCCGGGGTGATCAAAGCGGCTGGCAGATATGGGGAAAAATACAGTGTTGCGAAAATCGAATACCAGTTTTTTTCAGATAAACAGTATCAGTACATTTTCACGCCGTATTGGGATATCATTGATGGAATTCCGGCAGACATATTTCACGGGATTCCCGGCATTGAGATGGGAATGCGCCAGAAGGCATATTACCGGACCAATATCCAGCCGGTTTTTATTACGGAGCGGAGTCCGTCAGAGGACAGGGAAGATGTACAGGAGCTGATGGAAAATGTGGGACTGGATCGCTATGACCGGTTCGAGTGGTTGATACGCACCAGACTTTCATGCGGAAATGATAATCTTATGCTCGAAAGATACCGGGCAGGACAATCGAAATACAGATATGGGGAGGAACGAATACTGCCAGAGATGATCCAGTATGGTGATCAGGTGGTCGTAGAAAGCCATAGTGTGATTTCGCGAAATCCTGCCGTATATACGGAGAAGGTTTTGGAACTACTCGGTGCAGGAGCTGAGATTGTATTTGAGAAGGAGGGGGTCAGGATCGATCAGAAAAATCGTAGCAGTGTGATGTCGATCCTTGGTTATCAGTGTTACCAGACCAGACTTTTACAGATGAAGAAGCATGAGAAAGGAGTATCGGAAGCCAAAAAACGGGGTGTGTACAGGGGAAGAAAGCCGATCGTACTTGATGAATTGATGCTTCGCAAAGTTTCAGAGCAGTTTCGCACAAAGAAGATAACGGAATCACAGGCGATGCGTAGACTTGGCCTTACATCCCGCTCTACTTTTTACCGCAAATTAAAAAGTGTGAGAGGTATAAAGTTTTAGATTTGTCAAAAATTGCGATGACTTTTGTGAAAAAAGCTTTTTTCCCCCTTGCTTTTTTCTATAAAAGTAGTTATTATGTTTGATAGGGTAATACGATGGATATATGAATGGGGATATATAGATGATTTTTTGTAAGGAGGCAGAATATGATCAATTTTGACGAAGAACTCGAAAAATATGAACCAAGTCCGGATGTAGAACAGATCGAGGATGTGGTAAATAATCATAATATTACAGATATGACAGATATTATCAGGGAACTGATCACAGAGGTGAAATCCGGAGTATGACTGATAAATCATCGGAAAAGGGATACAAGAGAACAGAATGGGTTTAAATATAGTTGGAGGGACTTAGATGAGATGTCCAAGATGTGATGCGATAATAAGTGATGACATTAGCATGTGCAGATTTTGTGGACAGGATCTGGAGATCATACATTATGTGAGACGGATTTCGAATGCATATTACAATATGGGGCTTGAGAAGGCCAAAGTACGTGATCTTTCAGGAGCGATCCTCGTTCTGAAGAAAAGTCTGCAATTTGATAAATATAATATGAATGCCAGAAATCTTCTGGGACTTATCTATAATGAAATGGGTGAGACGGTAGCGGCTCTGCGTGAATGGGTTTTCAGCCGTCATCTGAATCCGGAACAAAACAGAGCGGAAGCTTACATCAAGGTAATACAGAAGAACCAGACTGCATTGGATGCGGTAAACCAGACGATCAAGAAATACAACTCGGCGTTGAATGCAGCAAAGGGAGGAAATGAGGATCTTGCTGTCATACAGTTGAAAAAGGTGATCAGCCTGAATCCGAAATTTGTCCGGGCACATCAGCTGCTGGCACTTTTGTATATGAAGTTGAAAGATTATGCAAAGGCCGTGAAATGTCTGAAACGGGCGAGACGGATTGATTTTAATAATACGACGACTTTGAGGTATATGCAGGAGATCGGGGACAAGTTCAGTGAAGATGGCGGGCGCAGCCGGGAAAATTCCATGAAAGCGTATCGGCAGCAGGCCAAAAAAGATCCTCTGGCAAATGTCCAGCCGGTCGGTTCTTATAAGGAGGAAAAGCGCCATTGGATGCCGATCATCAATGTATTTATTGGTATCATGATTGGCCTGATCGTTAGTTTTGTTCTGATTCGTCCAACGCTTCAGGGGAATCATATTGAAAATAATTCAGCCAGCATTACTGAAAGCAATCAGGAACTTTCAGTGAAGGAAGCACAGATTTCTTCGCTCCAGAAGGAGAAGGATTCCCTTACCCAGCAGGTAGACAAGCTGCAGAAGGAGCTTAATGAAAGTAAAACAAAGGATGTCAGTGAGTCAGAGAGAAACAAGGCTCTTCTGCTGGCTGTAAAATATTACAACGATGGAGACAGGCTTCTTGCTGCAAGTACAGTAAGTTCCTATAAAGAAAGTGATTTTGATTCGGAGGAGACCAAGGAGCTGTTTAAAATGGTTTCGAAGGAAATCACTCCGCAGGATGTGCAGCGTCTGTTTGAGGATGGAAGAGCTAAATTTAATTCCGGCCGGTATGATGAGGCGGAAAACCTTTTGAATCAGGTTCTTTCGATCGAACCAGAAAATCAGGATGCGCTGTATTTTATGGGAAGAGTTTATCATCAGAGAAGCAAAAAGAAAAAAGCACAGGAATACTATGAAAAAGTAATTGAAGTGGATGATTCCACCTCAAGGGCCGCAGAGGCGAGAAACCGTCTGCGCCAGCTGGGAATCCAGACACAATAATATACAGAACAGAAAAAAATCAAAGGACTACTGAAGAATGGCAAATGAAATATTTGTATCTTTGGTAGTTCTTTTTTGTATGCGTGCGCAACGAAAGGAGAGTCAATATGGAGAATTTTTCGCTGGAGAGAAATGGCGCAAATCTTATCCTGCATATCAGTGAGGAGTTGGATCATCACACAGCAGGGCAGATCAGTAAAACGATTGATGTTCTTATTGAAAAGGGGACGGTGAGAAATATTGTCTTTGATTTTTCGGGAATGACTTTTATGGACAGTTCAGGAATTGGGATGGTTATGGGACGACACCGGAAAATGCATTACTTTGGTGGAACTGTGTACGTGACAGGGATCGGTCCCGGCATCGACAGGATATTTTCTATGTCAGGTTTGTATAAAGTTATCCAAAAGATTGAATAAAGCAGCGAGAGCGGATTGCAAATGATGGGATATCAAAAGCATAGACATGCGAGATTGGAGGAAAAGATGGGTACATATAATGAAATGAAACTGGAATTTAACAGTAGTTCCGAAAACGAGAGTTTTGCCCGTACTGTGGTGAGTGCATTTATGGCAAGGCTTGATCCGACACTTGAGGAACTCGCTGATGTAAAGACCGCTGTGTCGGAGGCGGTTACAAACGCCATTATACACGGATATGAAAAACAGAGTGGGATGGTGAATGTGTATGCAAGGATAGAAGAGAATACGCTGTATCTTGAAATATCGGATGAGGGGGAGGGAATCAGTGATATTTCCAAGGCGATGGAGCCACTCTATACATCAAAGCCGGAACTGGACAGATCCGGGATGGGATTTGCGTTTATGGAAGCTTTCATGGATGAACTTCATGTGGAGTCAGAACCGGGAGAGGGAACCGTTATCCGAATGAAAAAAAATATATATAGTGCAATGAATATCTCATAGAAGGGACCGGGTCAATGGAAACCATAGAACTGATAAAACGGGCACAATCAGGGGATAAATTGGCAAGGGACAAAGTGATACAGAATAATATGGGGCTTGTGTACAGCATTGTAAGCCGCTATGCGGGGCGTGGCTATGACAGCGAGGAACTAAGCCAGATTGGTGCGATCGGCCTGATCAAGGCGGTGGATAAATTTGATATGGGGTTTGAGGTGAAATTTTCTACTTATGCGGTTCCTCTGATCAGTGGGGAGATCAAGCGTTTTCTCAGGGATGACGGGATGGTGAAAGTGAGCAGGAGTATAAAGGAAAACGGATGGAAAATAAAACGCGTGGCGGACAGGTTGTCACAGGAATTGGATCGTGAGCCATCGATCGAGGAGCTTGCTGCTGCCACAGAGATTGCAGTGGAGGACATCGTGCTTGCCCTGGAGGCAAATTCGGAGGTGGAATCGATCAATAAACCAATCTGTTTTTCCGATGGGAGAGAAGTCTCCCTGGAAGAAAAGATACAGGAAAAATCGGACTGGAATGAAGACCTTTTAAACCGGATGATGGTAGAGCAGTTAATGAAATTGTTAGATGAGAAAGAAAAGAAATTGATAAGAATGCGTTATTATGAAGACCGGACGCAGCGGGAAGTGGCGGAGCATCTTGGAATCAGCCAGGTGCAGGTGAGCCGCATGGAAAAAAAGATCCTTCTTGGACTGCGCAGCCATGTAAACAAAAATATGAAAAACTATTGACAAATATTTTCGTTTATGATAGCATATATTTTGCGTATCAAACGCCAACATATTTGTGGGTTTAGCTCAGCTGGATAGAGCGTTTGGCTACGGACCAAAAGGTCGGGGGTTCGAATCCTCTAACCCACGTACAAGCTATGTATCTGATAATGGGTGCATGGCTTTTTTCATAGGAGCAGAAAGTTTTGTGTTGGTGGAGCAGGAGTTGGCAGTACTTTTTAGTCGAGCCTTTTTAGAAGGAGGATGAGAATACAATGGGAATAACAGTAAATGAGAAGTACCGTATTTTTAAGTTGGATACAAACAAATCAAGTTATATTACCGGCGTTAATGAGGATGGATATGTGGGACATATGTATTATGGAGACCGCATTGATTTTAGCGGTGAAGGCATGCCGGATGATGAGACCGAGGCGCTTTGTTATCTCCTTGATATAGATAATGGGGAAGAGTACATACCATCTAAAAATAAAAGGGAAAAGCTCCGGTTTGAGGATACATTTTGTTGGGAATATGGAATGCCGGGATATGGGGATTTCAGAGAACATTGTCTGGAAGCAGATATCGGGCATGGTCAGGAATCGTTGGAGTTGTTTTATACGGGATACGAGATCATAGACGGGAAACCACAGCTTGAGGGATTGCCCTCTTCCTATGCAGGGGAAGGAAATTGCCAGACGCTGGTACTGTGTATGATGGAGCCGGAGTTGAAACTAGAGGTAAAACTGTATTATTCGGTGTTTGAAAAAGAAGATGTCATTACGAGAAATGTGGTTGTGATGAACCGTTCCGGGGAGAATTGCCATCTTGGAAGGGTGTTTTCGCTTTGCCTGGATTTTGCCGGCGGAGAGTTTGACCTGATCACCCTGCACGGGGCGTGGGGACGCGAGAGAAATATTTACCGGAGAGAAATCGGGGAGGGACGCCAGAGTATCGCATCGGTGAGGGGCGAGAGTTCCCATCAGGAGAATCCGTTTATGGCGATTGTAGACAAGACGGCTACTGAGGATGCCGGTCGGGTTTATGGAATCAATTTTGTCTATTCGGGAAATTTCTTTGCGCAGGTGGAACGAAATCAATTTGGAAGTATAAGAACGGTCATGGGAATCCACCCGTACCGTTTTTCGTGGAAACTGCAGGACGGAGAGCAGTTTACGGCACCGGAGGCCGTTATGGTGTATTCGCCAGAGGGAATCGGAGGGATGACGAGACGTTTTCATGATTTTTACAGGAAGCATCTGATCCGGGGAACCTGGCGGGATAAAAAACGTCCGGTGCTGATCAATAACTGGGAAGCGACTTATTTTGATTTTAATACAGAAAAATTGTGGCAAATTGCCGATAAAGCAGCAGAGCTCGGAATTGAAATGCTTGTGATGGATGACGGATGGTTTGGCTGCAGGGAAGATGATAATACTTCGCTTGGGGACTGGTTTGTCAATGAAGAAAAACTGCCGGGAGGACTGGAGAGGCTGGCAGACGGAATTAGGAAAAGAGGGCTTAAGTTTGGAATATGGATGGAGCCGGAGATGGTGAGTCCGGATTCGGAGCTTTACAGAGCCCATCCGGATTGGATCCTCCAGCATAGGAATCGTGAGGTGAGCCGTGGCAGAAATCAGTACGTTTTGGATATCGGAAGAAAAGAGGTCCGGGATGAGATCTATCGTCGGGTCTATGATGTGGTAAAGACATCGAAAGCGGATTATGTGAAATGGGATATGAACCGATGCCTGACAAATGTGGCGGGACATATGACAAGAGATGATGAGCAGGGGATGGTTTATCATAAATATGTACTCGGGGTTTATGAGATGCAGGACCGGTTGACAAAGGATTTTCCGGAATTGCTTCTTGAAAACTGTTCTTCGGGAGGAGCAAGGTTTGATCCCGGGATGTTGTATTATAGCCCGCAGATCTGGTGTAGTGATGATACCGATGCCATTGAGAGACTGGAGATTCAGAGAGGAACGGCGATGGTATATCCTCTTTCGACGATCGGCGCCCATGTCAGTGACTGTCCGAATCATGCGACGGGGAGGACAGCGCCGTTTGATACCAGAGGACAGGTGGCGCTTTTTGGAACATTTGGCTATGAACTGGATGTGACAAAGATTTCGGAAGAACAACAGGAAAAAATAAAAGAACAGGTTGTATTATATCATAAGTATAATGATCTGATCCGGGAAGGGGATTATTTCCGAATCACTTCTCCGGCAGACGGCAGGGGTTATGACTGTTATACGGTGGTTTCAAAGGATAAAAAGCAAGCGCTCTTATCTTTTGTCAGGGTGGATGCCCATTTGAACAGATGGGGTGAGAGGATTTGTTTAAAAGGCCTTGATCCGGCGGGGAAATATAGCCTGAGTGACCGGGAAGGGACTTTTACTGGAACGATGCTTATGAACATGGGATTTGAAATCAATGGGGCAGAGCATGAGTATGAAGGAAAGATGATTTTCCTGACATCTGTAAATTAGGATTGTCGGGCAAAAAAATAAAAATTAAAAAACAAAGGAGGAGAGGGGATGGTAGTACAGTATAAGTGTCCGGGGTGTGGAGCCAATATGATGTTTGACTCCCTGTCGGGAATGCTTACTTGTGGGTCCTGCGGACGCAGCATAGATATCCAGGAATATGCGGAGAAAAATGGCGGGAAATACGAGCAGGATGCGGCAAAGGACAATGTTGATGAGGTGACGGGAGAGTACCGTAAGGTTCAAGAGGAACACTCGGAAAATGCATTTGATGAGACGGTGGTCAGTTATCAGTGTGAGAACTGTGGGGCAGAGCTTGTCGTATCCGAGGATACAACTGCAACTAAGTGCAGTTTTTGCGGCTCGCCTATGATCTTAGCTGACCGGATGCAGGGAAAAAGAGCTCCCAGCCGAGTGATACCGTTTCGGGTGAGCAAGGAGGATGCGATTCAGGGGTTTAAGAAATGGTGCAAAAAGGGTCTGATCACACCGAATGATTTCATGACGGCAGACCGTATTCAGGATATTGTCGGGATTTATGTGCCCTTCTGGCTTTTTGATGTGGTCGGGCAGGGGGAAGTGCATGCGAACTGTACCCGGGTATCGCATTATTCCAGCGGAAACTATAATGTCACGGCGACCAGGCATTATAGGGTGTGGCGGAAGATGGATTTGGATTATGACCGCATTCCGGTCGATGCTTCCGAGCGGATGGATGATGAGCTGATGGATAAGCTGGAGCCGTTTTATTATGAAGACATCAAAGAATTTTCTTCGATGTATCTTCCGGGATTTGTGGCAGAGGGCTACAATTATACGGATGATGATCTGCTTCCCAGAGTGCAGAAGCGTGTCCAGAAATGGATGGATGACTATGCACGTCAGACGATGAAAAGTTATGCCACGGTAAGTATAACGGACAGAGAGTATAATATCCAAAAGAAAAAGACAGATTATGCTCTCCTTCCGGTATGGATGATCAATTATAATTACCGGAATGGCGAATATGTCTTTGCTATGAATGGGGATACCGGAAAGATCGTTGGTAAACCGCCGATCAGTAAAGTAAAAGCAGCAGCGTGGTTTTTGGGCACAGGGGGAGGACTTTTTCTCATTCTCCGGCTCATTACGACATTTCTGTTAGGAGGTGGCGTCGGATGAGAAAATTTGGGAAAAAATGGATGCGGGTTGCAGGGATCTGCCTGATGCTGGTGTGTGCGGCATTAGTATGCAGTGTTTCTGCGTCGGCACAGGACAATTATTCCGAGTACTTTTTGCCGGATATGCCAAAGGTGGAAAGTGCAGTCAATGATTTTGCCGGGATTTACACCGAGGAAGAAATTCGTTCCTTTGAGGAAAAGATGCAGACGATGAGTCAGGACTATGATTGCAATGTGATAGCTGTTATACTGAATAACGACATCTATGAAAGCAGTAACCAGAGTGCGGCAGAAAATTTTAGTGAAAGATTTTTAAATCTGGATGGACATAAGAGCACGGTCGTACTCTGGCTGAATATATGCCAGACCAACCGCTCTTTATATCTGCTTGGCTATGGTTCGGCGGAGCACAAGATCATGGATGATGAGGCAGACGAGATCGCAAAAGATCTGCAGGATTATGTGAAACGCCAGCAGAGCCAGGTACAGGTCAACAATGCACTTTATGTCAGTATGATGAATGCATTTATCGAGAAGACAGATGCAGAGATGCGGCGCCCGTATTTTTTTCTTACATGGTGGTTTCATCTCGTTCTGGGTTCGCTGCTTGGCCTGATCGTGGTTTGTATGCTTGTAAGAAATTCCGGTGGGAAAATGACAGCAGATGGGAAGACGTATATGAATAAATCGTTTTCGCAGTTACTGGGGAGACGTGATATTTATACACATACGACATATGTGAGAACAAAGAAATCCAGCAGCAGTGGTGGAGGTGGCGGAGGTCACAGCCATTCAAGTGGCGGAGGACGTTTTTAGGATTATCATGATTTGTATCAGAAACTAAAAAATAAAACAGGATTTAACAGGAAAGGAGAAGGCATGGGGATTTTAAAAAATCAGTTTGCAAACGTCGTAGAGTGGGAAGAGTGGAGAGAGGATATGGTTTTCTGGAAATGGACGAACCGGGAGATCAAGAAAGGAAGCCGTCTGATCATACGACCGGGCCAGGATGCCATTTTTCTCTTTAACGGAAAGATAGAGGGTGTCTTTAAAGAGGATGGGGATTATGATATTGAATCCCAGATCATTCCGTTTTTATCAACCTTAAAAGGGATTAAATTTGGATTTAATAGTGGAATGAGAGCGGAAGTCCTCTTTGTCAACACAAAAGAGTTTCTCCTCAAATGGGGGACCCAGAATCCGATCAATATCCCTACACCGGAGCTTCCGGGCGGAATGCCGATCCGGGCAAATGGAACGTATACGTTCCGGGTAGATGACTATGTGTCCCTGATCGAGAATATTGCCGGGGTGAAAGACAGCTATGAGGTGGGGGATCTGAGAAACCGTATCAATCCATTTATTGAACAGTTATTGATGAAATGGATTTCCACAGAGGGCAAGGATTTGTTTAACCTGCAGGCGAATGCCGCACAGATCGGAGCCGGAATACTAAGCGACCTCACTTCCGAGATACAGGGAAGTGGAATGAAGATAACCGGATTCAAGGTTATGAGTTTCAATTATCCGAAGGAAGTTCAGGATATGGTAAACAAGACGGCATCCCAGACTATGGTAGGCGATATGGGAAGATACCAGCAGGTGTCCATGACCGAGGGCATGTCTTCCGGTGCGATGAATGGCGGAGGAGTGGCCTCAGATATGATGGGAATGATGATGGGAATGAATGTGGCAGGACAGATGATGAAAAATATGGATGGAATGATGCCAGGACTGGGAGGTACTCCGGCTGGGACACAGCAGGCGGGAGCTGCTTCCGGCATGGCGGGTCAAACGGAGACACAGAATGTTTCTGCGGAAAATGCGGGGGCATCCGTGGGATCGGGAACAGCATCAGCAGCCGCAAAGCCGAACTTCTGTCCGAACTGTGGAACGAAAACCGGGGAGGGAAATTTCTGCCCGAATTGCGGACAGAAGCTGGTGTAAAGGAACTTTTTCAGAAAGGAATCGTACTATGTGGTTAGCTGATGGCTGGAAAGACTATGAAGTGATCGACACATCGAAGGGGGAGAAACTCGAACGGTGGGGGGATTATATTCTTGTGCGTCCGGATCCGCAGGTGATATGGGATACTCCTCGCAGTGCTCCCCAGTGGAAGCGAAAAAATGCACACTACCACAGAAGCAGCAAGGGAGGCGGAGAGTGGGAGTTCTTTGATTTGCCCGGACAGTGGAGCGTTTCTTATAAAGATCTCACTTTTCACCTGAAACCATTTAGTTTTAAACATACAGGGCTGTTCCCTGAGCAGGCGGTCAACTGGGATTGGGCATCCGGGCTGATCCGGAAAGCCGGACGTCCGTTGAAAGTGTTAAATTTGTTTGCCTATACCGGCGGGGCTACGGTAGCATGCGCAAAAGCAGGGGCGGCAGTCACACACGTGGATGCGTCCAAAGGGATGGTGACGTGGGCGAAGGAAAATGCGGCAGCTTCTGGTCTTGCGGACGCTTCGATTCGTTATCTGGTTGATGATTGTGTGAAGTTTGTTGAGAGAGAAATCCGACGTGGAAACCACTACGATGGAATCATTATGGATCCCCCTTCTTATGGAAGAGGGCCTAAGGGGGAGATATGGAAGATTGAGGAAAAAGTTTTCCCTCTGATTCAATTATGCACGAAAATTCTGTCTCCAGAGCCGCTCTTTTTTCTCGTTAATTCATATACAACAGGTCTTCAGCCGGCTGTTCTGACATATATGATGGAGCTGGCGGTTGCAAAATCATTTGGTGGAACGGTTGTAGCAGATGAGATTGGACTTCCGGTCCGCTCAAACGGATTGGTACTGCCTTGCGGGGCAAGTGGGCGGTATGAAGGTGTGGCTGCAAATGTGTGACAACTTGTTTTAGAACAAAGGTACGCAGACAAATGTAGTCTTAAAAGAAAGCGAAGTTATCCACAAAAAAAGGAACGAATTTACGATAATAAGTAGTTATACACAAAGTTATCCACATTATCCACAAAAAAAGTAGACTTATGTAGCAAAAAAGCAGTTTTTTTACAATTATGTGAGTTGCCTGACAACTTTTGTGATTTGAGAAAAATGCGGGTAGAATTCAAATTGGTACCATTGAGTTGAGATTGCTTTTGTCAAAGAAAATATATGTTGCCTGGTAATTGATTTTGGTATATAATATAGATACGGGACAAGTATATGCTTTCCCCGAATATTAGGCAAAGGAGCTGATCAAAATGAATTTGGTTATTAGCGGAAAAAATTTAGATATAACGGAGGGGTTGCGCTCGGCAGTTGAAGATAAAATCGGAAAACTGGAACGGTATTTTAACGAGAGCACAGAAGTACATGTTACACTGAGTACCGAGAAAAACAGACAGAAGATCGAGGTTACGATTCCGATGAAAGGGAGCATCATACGTGCGGAGGAAGTAAGTTCCGATATGTATGTATCGATCGATCTTGTTGAGGAAGTGATCGAGAGACAGCTCAGAAAATACAAAAATAAGCTGATCGATAAGGCACAGAATGCTGCTCATCTGAATCAGGAATTTATCGATGAAGAGATATATGATGAAGAAGAGATCGAAATCATCCGCTCCAAAAAATTTGCCATGAAGCCGATGGATCCTGAGGAAGCATGTGTGCAGATGGAACTTCTTGGACATAATTTCTTTGTATTTAGAAATTCTGAGACAGAGGAAGTAAACGTAGTTTATAAACGAAAGGGAAGTACATACGGTCTGATCGAGCCAGAATTTTAGAGCAGGGACAGGCCATTGAAGGCAGCTTGACATTGGCTAGCCAGATAAAAATCATTACTACAAAACCAGCGAGACTCATGAAAAACAGATGCAAGCAGGCTTGTTAAAAGTTTTTCATGGGTTTCTCTGTTTTTGCAATGATTGAATTTATCTTAGCTCAACCGCGCTAATTTGCCGCCTGTACCAAACGATACCCCCGAAATTATGAACGGTTTGTAAAAAAAAATTTCAAATTAAAATAATGATTGAAAGACAGGACATCTAGTGATAAAATAATCTGGGATAAAACTTTGAAATATTTTTGGAGAGTGAATATATGGGAATTTTAAGTAAAGTGGTAGGAACACATAGTGAAAGAGAAGTGAAGCGGGTGCTTCCGATCGTTGATAAAATCGAGAAAATGGAACCTGAATTTGAAAAATTGTCCGATGAGCAGTTAAAAGATAAGACACGGGAATTCAGAAACCGTCTCTCGAACGGCGAGACACTGGATGACATTCTTCCTGAAGCATATGCGGTCGTGCGTGAGGCATCAAAGAGGACGATCGGGATGCGGCATTACCATGTCCAGCTGGTCGGCGGAGTGATCCTGCATCAGGGACGTATCACAGAGATGCGTACCGGTGAGGGAAAGACACTGGTTTCCACACTTCCTGCCTACCTGAATGCACTGGAGGGAAAGGGTGTCCACATTGTTACGGTCAATGACTACCTGGCAAAGCGTGATGCAGAGTGGATGGGACAGATCCATGAGTTCCTCGGTTTGACGGTCGGGTGTATCCTGAACAGCATGGACAATGACGAGAGAAGAGAGGCCTATAACTGCGATATCACATATGCGACGAACAATGAGCTCGGTTTCGACTATCTCCGTGATAACATGGTTATTTATAAAGAGCAGCTTGTACAGAGAGAGCTTCATTATGCGATCGTCGATGAGGTCGATTCCGTGCTGATCGATGAGGCGAGAACACCGCTCATCATATCGGGAAGCAGCGGAAAATCTACGAAGATCTATGAGGCATGTGATAATCTGGCAAGACAGCTCAAAAAAGGTACGGCAAAAGAACTCTCCAAGATGGATATCATCATGCAGGAAGATGACAATGAGACCGGAGATTTTGTTGTCGATGAAAAAGAAAAGACAGTAAACCTGACGGCACAAGGTGTGTCCAAGGTGGAGAGATTCTTCCATATCGAGAATCTTGCGGATCCCGAACATCTGGAGATCCAGCACTGTATCATACTGGCTTTAAGGGCGCATAATCTTATGTTCCTCGACAAGGATTATGTGGTAAAAGACGACCAGGTTCTCATCGTCGATGAGTTTACGGGGCGTATCATGCCGGGCCGGCGTTATTCTGACGGTCTTCATCAGGCGATCGAGGCAAAAGAGCATGTGAAAGTAAAGAGAGAGAGTAAGACGCTGGCGACGATCACGTTCCAGAACTTCTTTAATAAGTATCATAAAAAGTGTGGTATGACAGGTACGGCACTCACTGAGGAAAAAGAGTTCCGTGAAATATATGGGATGGATGTTGTGGAGGTGCCGACGAATAAGCCGGTTGCGCGTATTGATTACAACGATTCCGTATATAAGACAAAACACGAGAAACTGAATGCGATCGTAGAGGATATTGCAGATTGTTATGAGAGAAAACAGCCGGTACTCGTTGGTACGATTACGATTGAGGCATCCGAGGAACTGAGCGGATTGCTTCGTAAGCGGGGAATTAAGCACAAGGTGCTGAATGCCAAGTATCATGAGATGGAGGCAGAGATCATCGCAGATGCAGGTCTCGCAGGGGCAGTCACCATAGCGACAAACATGGCAGGACGTGGTACGGATATCAAACTCGGTGAGGGAGTGCAGGAACTTGGTGGTCTGCGTATTATTGGTACAGAGCGGCATGAGTCCAGGCGTATTGATAACCAGCTTCGTGGGCGTTCAGGACGTCAGGGTGATCCGGGTGAATCCAAGTTCTATATTTCGCTTGAAGATGACTTGATGAGATTATTCGGTTCCCAGAATCTGATGGGCATTTTTAATTCACTCGGGATGCCGGAGGGCGAGCAGATCCAGCACCGCATGTTAAATAAGGCGATCGAGCGTGCTCAGATGAAGATCGAGGGCAACAACTACGGAATCCGTAAGAATCTTCTTGAGTACGATATCATCAACAACCAGCAGCGTGAGATCATCTATGCTGAGAGACGTAAAGTTCTTGACGGCGAGAGTATGAGAGATACGATCTATGGAATGATCGATGAGGTGATCGAAAAATATGTAAACCGGACGATCGGGGATGATCAGATACCGGAAGAGTGGAATTTGGATGAACTGAATAGGAACCTTCTGCCAATCATACCATTTGAACCGATCACATTTGATCCTGAAAGGGATAAAAATATAAATAAGAATGGTCTGATCCAGAAACTCAAAGAAGAGGCGCTGAGGCTCTATGAATTGAAAGAGGCAGAGTTTCCGGAAGCAGAGCAGATCCGTGAAATTGAGCGTGTCATCCTTTTGAAAGTGACTGATCAGCACTGGATGAATCACATTGATGATATGGACCAGCTCCGTCAGGGAATCGGACTTCAGGCATATGGTCAGAGAGATCCGGTGACGGAATACCGGTTCCAGAGCTATGATATGTTTGCAGAGATGACCGAGTCGATTCGTGAGGAAACTGTGAAGGCATTGATGCATGTGCGGATCGAGCAGAAGGTAGAGCGTGAGCAGGTAGCCAAAGAGACCGGAACGAATAAAGACGACTCGGCCAATGCACCGGTTGTAAGAAAATCGGATAAGATCAGCAGGAATGCCCCGTGTCCGTGTGGATCCGGGAAAAAATATAAACATTGTTGCGGCAGATAGCGTGAAAAATAAATTTTTCACACCCAAGATTTGTGCATTGCACAAACTTGAGAAATTAGCAATGAAAAATGGAGATTGGTGATTTTACGTGGTTGAATTAGACAATTATAAAGTTGAACTTTCTTCTTACGAAAAACCTCTTGAGGAAGTCAGGGATTCCCTGAATCTGGGAGAGAAGAAATTTCGTATCGAAGAACTTGAAAAAAATATGGAAGCGCCCGACTTCTGGGATGATGCAGAGAAAGCAAGCCAGTTCATGAAAGAGGTCAAAGAACTGAAGGATATCGTGAGCCGTGCCGATGGACTCAGCGGAACATATGAGGACATTATGACATTGATCGAAATGGCTTACGAGGAGGAAGATGAGGAACTTGCCGTCGAGATCAAGGAGGAATTGGCGCAGTTTGTCGTTGAGTTTGAGGATCTCAGGATCACTACGATGTTAAAAGGTGAATACGATGAGAGTAATGCGATCCTTACGCTGCACGCCGGAGCAGGCGGGACAGAGAGCTGTGATTGGGCGAGCATGCTGTGCCGTATGTACCAGAGATGGGCAGAGAAAAAAGGATATTCCGTGGAAATGCTGGATTTTCTCGATGGAGAAGAGGCAGGACTAAAGTCGGTGACATTGCAGATCAATGGATTGAATGCGTATGGTTATTTAAAAAGTGAGCATGGTGTACACCGGCTGGTGCGGATTTCGCCATTTAATGCGGCGGGGAAGAGGCAGACTTCTTTTGTATCCTGTGATGTAATGCCGGATATCGAAAAGGATCTTGATATTGAGATTGCAGATGACGATATAAGGATTGATACGTACCGTTCCAGCGGTGCCGGCGGACAGCATATCAATAAAACATCATCCGCGATCCGGATCACACATTTTCCGACGGGAATCGTCGTACAGTGTCAGAATGAGCGGTCCCAGCATATGAACAAAGATAAGGCGATGCAGATGCTGAAAGCAAAGCTGTATATGCTCAAACAACAGGAGAATTTAGAAAAAGAATCTGATATCCGCGGTGAGCAAAAAGAAATTGGCTGGGGAAATCAGATTCGTTCCTATGTTATGCAGCCGTATACAATGGTCAAGGATCACAGGACCAATGCGGAGTCGGGAAACGTGGGCGCCGTGATGGACGGAGATCTTGATGTGTTTATAAATGGCTATCTGAAATGGATAAACAGTTGATCATTTAGTAAGACAAATAGAAATGGGGAAACTTATGAAAGAAATAATCGTATTTTTTATTGGTGAAGGCGAGTATGGTGTGGAGATCGCAGGCATGCAGAGCCTTGAAACTTTTATGGGGATCACGCCGCTGCCCGATGCGCCGGAATATATACTGGGAACGGTAAAGATTCGTGATGACATATACCCGGTATATGATCTTAAGACAAAACTGGCAGTTCCTGTCACACAAACAGTGGAAGAGCCGAAAGTTCTGGTTCTTCAGACGAAAGCAGGAAGTCTTGCCTGTGTGGTAGATAATGTCAGCAAAGTATTTCGGGCAGAAGGGGAAAATATCCAGCAGTTTCCGGGCATCGCCAGAACAGAGACCACAAAATATATAGATTTTGTCGTTCGGAGAGATAATGAACTTATTGTGGTTATTAATCCGCAGGAATTATTGACGGAGGAAGAAGTGAAGGAAATCCGTAAAATTGATCTCTCCAAGACGGAGGAACAGGCGACAGAAGAGGAAGAAACAGGTAAAGAAGAAAGTGGAAAGGAAGAGATAGAAGGATGAAAATCGCAGTATTAGGTTATGGTACGATCGGTTCCGGTGTCGTAGAAGTTCTGAGGACAAATGCCGGAAGTATTGGTAAACGTGCAGGAGAAGAGGTTGAGGTTAAATATGTATTGGATCTGAGAGAGTTTCCGGGAGATCCGGTTCAGGATATCCTTGTGCATGACTATTCTGTCATCGCAGAGGATAAAGAAATTGGTGTGATCGTGGAGACGATGGGAGGTACAAAGCCTGCCTATGATTTTGTAAAGACTGCGCTTTTAAATGGAAAGAGTGTATGCACTTCCAATAAAGAACTGGTGGCCGCCCACGGTGCAGAACTGATCCAGATCGCAAAGGAAAAAAATCTGAATTTCTTTTTTGAGGCCAGTGTGGGGGGCGGTATCCCGATCATCCGGCCGTTGAACCAGTGCATTACTGCGGATGAGATCGAGCAGATCAACGGAATCCTGAATGGAACGACAAATTTCATCCTTACAAAAATGGCAGAGGATGGGGCAGATTTTGCTGAGGTGTTAAAAGAGGCGCAGGAACTCGGTTATGCGGAGAAAGATCCCACAGCAGATGTGGAAGGGTACGATGCCTGCCGGAAGATTGCAATCCTTACATCGCTTGCTTATGGGAAGCAGGTGGACTATTCGGATATTTACACAGAAGGAATTACAAAGATCACCGCTGACGATTTTAAATATGCGAAAAAGGCTGGATATGCCATTAAAATATTTGGTACGAGCAAAAAAGACGGGGACAAGGTATATGCCATGGTGGCTCCCCAGATGGTAGATCGTGGACACCCGTTATACAGCGTCAACGATGTGTTTAACGGAATCTCAGTCACGGGAAATATGCTCGGGGATGTGATGTTCTACGGAGCAGGAGCCGGAAAACTTCCGACTGCGAGTGCGGTTGTGGCAGATGTGGTGGCTGCGGTGAAGCATCAGGGAGAAAATGTTCCGGTTACATGGAGTGCTGAGAAGTTAGAGATCGCACCGATGGGTGAGATGGAAAATAAGTTCTTTGTCCGTGTTGCTGAATCGGAAAAGAGTAAAATAGCCGGTGTGTTTGGCGATGTGCAGATGATTGATGCAGGAGTTTCAGGTGAGTGCGGCTTTATTACATCGTCATTGAAGGAGAAGGATTTTGCCAAAAAAGCAGAAGAGTTTGCTACGATGATCACAAGGATCCGGGTACAAGGTTAGCCGGGCGGCGTTCAAATTGGCGCCGCCAGCTAAGAAGAATACATAAAGTGATATCCCACAGAAAGGAATGAAACAGATGAAATATATCATTGTGCTGGGAGATGGAATGGCAGACGAGCCGCTGGAGGAACTTGGAAATAAGACGCCCCTTGAATATGCAGATACACCGAATATGGATAAAATATCGAAGAAATCAAAGATTGGCCTTGCGAAGACGATCCCCGATGGGATGAAACCAGGAAGTGATACAGCTAACCTCGCAGTTCTTGGTTATGACCCAAAGCGGTATTACACGGGACGTTCTCCGTTAGAAGCTCTCAGTATCGGAGTGGATATGGAGGAGAGTGATATTGCGATCCGGTGCAATATCGTGACGGTGTCGGACGATGAATTGCCCTATGGGGAAAAGACGATCATTGACCACAGCAGCGGTGAGATTTCCACAGAGGATGCAAGGGTGCTTTTAGACGCTGTACAGAAAGAATTGGGAAACGATCTTTACCAGTTTTATGTGGGAACGAGTTACCGTCATTGTACGATATGGAAAAATGGAGAAATCGTCGATATGACGCCACCTCATGATATTCTTGGAAAGAAGATCGGAGAGTATCTGCCGGAGGATGAGAAGCTGCGGGAGATGATGAAAAAGAGTTATGATATCCTGAACAGCCATCCCTTAAATGTGGAGAGGGCCCAAAATGGGAAGAATAAAGCAAATTCAATCTGGTTCTGGGGCGCCGGGACGAAACCGGTGCTAGACTCCTTTGAGGAGAAATATGGAAAAAAAGGAGCGATGATCTCTGCGGTCGATCTGCTAAAAGGGATTGCCGTAGGAGCAGAGATGAATAATATAGAAGTAGAGGGCGCTGATGGCACGCTTGAGACAAATTATGAGGGAAAGGCGGCAGCAGCGGTAAAAGCCGTCACGGAAGATGGAAATGATTTTGTGTATATCCATGTAGAGGCGCCGGATGAAATGGGGCATCAGGGAAGTATAGAGAGGAAGATCAAGGCGATCGAGTATCTGGATACAAGGCTTATTGGTTCTGTGTATGAGAAAATGCAGGAGCTTTCTGAGGAGTTCAGGATGCTTATCATGCCAGATCATCCAACGCCGATCTGCACTCGTACACATTCCAGCAACCCTGTTCCGTATATGCTTTATGACAGCGCCAAAGAAGGGACTCATACATGGAGTTATAATGAGAAAGAGGCAGAGAAGAGCGGAAATTATCTTGACAAAGGATATACGCTGATGAATGAATTATTAAAGTAGAGGAGAAAGAAAAATGTTGATCGTTAAAAAATTTGGTGGTACATCGGTAGCCGATAAAGAGAGGATCTTTAATGTCGCAAACCGTTGTATCGAGGATTATAAAAAAGGAAATGACGTGGTTGTCGTGCTTTCTGCCATGGGCAAACAGACCGACGTGCTCCTGGATATGGCAAACGACATTAATCCGAATGCACCAAAGAGAGAGCTGGATATGCTCCTCACAACGGGAGAGCAGACATCGGTCGCACTGATGGCCATGGCGATGCATTCGCTTGGCGTCCCCGCTATTTCACTGAATGCTTTTCAGGTGGCGATGCATACGACATCGGTTTCAGGGAATGCGAGGCTCAAAAAAATCGATAAAGAGCGGATCAAATATGAACTGGAGCAGAGAAAGATCGTGATCGTTACCGGATTTCAGGGGGTCAGCAAATATGATGATTACACGACTCTTGGACGTGGTGGTTCGGATACGACGGCAGTCGCTCTGGCGGCAGCGCTTCATGCGGACGCCTGTGAAATCTACACCGATGTGGATGGAGTATTTACCGCAGATCCGAGAATTGTAAAAGATGCGAAAAAAATCGATGAGATCACCTATGATGAGATGCTTGAACTTGCAAGTCTCGGTGCGGGTGTTCTCCACAACCGTTCTGTGGAAATGGCAAAAAAATATGGTGTGCAGTTAGTAGTGCGTTCCAGTTTGAATACATCAGAAGGTACGATCGTTAAGGAGGAAGTTAAAATGGAAAAAATGCTTGTAAGCGGAGTGGCAAGTGATGAAAATGTAGCGAGAATCGCAGTAATAGGACTGGAAGACCAGCCGGGTGTGGCATTTAAACTGTTCCGCCATCTTGCGAACCACAATGTAAATGTAGATATGATCCTTCAGTCCATCGGGCGTGGCAACACAAAGGATATCAGTTTTACCGTGACAGAAGATATGGCAGATGTGGCTGTTGAGACAGTGGAGAGACACCGCAGTGGCAGCTTGAAATGTCAGGATGTAAAGGTCAATAAAAATGTATCTAAGGTATCAATCGTAGGAGCCGGTATGCAGACAAATGCAGGTGTAGCTGCCCAGATGTTTGAGGCACTCTATGATGCTAATGTAAACATACAGCAGATTTCCACCTCTGAGATCCGTGTGACAGTACTAATCGATCGTGAAGACACGGAGAAAGCGATGAAGGCTGTGCACAAGGAATTTGAATTTTAGGATATAATATGAAACAAATGAGTCTGTTTGATGACCGGGAGACAAATGCGCCTCTGGCGAGTCGCCTCCGGCCATCATCACTGGAAGAATATGTGGGCCAGAAGCATCTGATCGGAAAAGGAAAGATCCTTCGCCAGCTGATTGAAAAAGATCAGGTCTCTTCGATGATCTTCTGGGGACCGCCCGGGGTGGGAAAGACAACGCTTGCGAGGATCATCGCTGAGCAGACACAGGCACAGTTTGTCGAATTCAGCGCTGTGACGAGTGGCATGAAAGAGATCAAAGAAGTCATGAATCAGGCGGAGCAGAACCGACGGATGGGGATGCGGACGCTTTTATTTGCGGATGAGATCCACCGCTTCAATAAGGCGCAGCAGGATGCCTTTCTTCCCTATGTGGAGAAAGGCAGTATTATTCTTGTCGGGGCCACGACAGAGAATCCATCTTTTGAGATCAATTCGGCTCTTCTTTCCCGATGTAAAGTATTTATTCTCAAAGCGCTCGAGGAGACGGATCTGACAGAACTGCTCCATCATGCGCTCTCCAGTCCGAAAGGATTTGGAAACATGGATATTTTGATCGAAGAGCCGCAGCTTTCAGCGATCGCCCGGTTTTCAAATGGGGATGCAAGGACTGCGCTAAATACGCTTGAGATGGCTGTCTTAAACGGAAAAATGGATGAAAAGGCGGTACTTTGCGTCAATGATGAAATTTTGTCTGAGTGTATGAACCGCCGTTCCCTTCTGTATGATAAAAATGGTGAGGAACATTACAACCTCATCTCAGCTCTCCATAAGTCAATGAGGAACAGCGATCCGGACGCAGCGGTTTACTGGATGTACCGGATGTTAGATGGTGGAGAAGACCCATTATATATTGCAAGGAGGCTTGTCAGGTTTGCAAGCGAGGATGTGGGGATGGCAGATTCATTTGCATTGCAGACCGCAGTTGCCGCCTATCAGGCCTGCCATTTTCTCGGTATGCCGGAGTGTGACGTACATCTGGCACATGCCGTCGTCTATCTTTCCATGGCTCCCAAATCAAATGCATTGTATCGGGCATGTACATCCTGCCGCAAGGATGTAAAAGAGCTGCCCGCAGAGCCGGTTCCCCTGCAGATTTGTAATGCGCCGACTGAACTCATGAAGGAACTGGATTATGGAAAGGGCTATGTTTATGCTCATGATACGGAAGAGAAACTCAGCAGGATGAAATGTCTGCCGGAATCTCTCGAGGGGAGGCGGTATTATGAGCCCACAGAGCAGGGGCAGGAAAAGCAGGTGAAAGAACGGCTGGAGAGGATCAGGAAGTGGAAGGAGAAGCCAGATGATGTATGAACTGAAGGAAGAAGACAAGAAACAGATGTTAGAAGAAATCGCTTATTTTTTCAATGAGGAATATGAGCTTGACCTGGGGATCATCGGCAGGGAAACTATTTTTGATTTTTTTCAGGATACACTTGGGAAATTTATCTATAACAAGGCATTGGATGATGCAAAAAGGTTTTATGAAAGAGCCGCTTCGAATATGGAAGCGGATTATTACGCACTCTATAAGGATTGAGGATTTCGATTATGAACAGTATAGAGATTGCAATATGTGAGGATGACAAGGCACAGATTGAATATATGAGAACGCTGATCAATGACTGGGCAGGGAAAGAACGCATGGATTGCCATGTGGATGCCTATATAAGTGCGGAACAGCTGCTCTTTTCCTTTGATAAAGATTTTCCTTATCAGGTTTACATCCTTGATATTCAGATGGGTGAGATGAATGGAATGGAGCTGGCGAAGCAGATCAGGGGAAGAGATCCCCATGCGGTGCTCATATTTTTGACCGGGCTGCGTGATTATGCACTGGAGGGGTATGAGGTAGAAGCATTCCGTTATCTGATCAAACCGATCAAAGAGGAAGAATTTTACGGGATCATGACCCAGATCGCTAAAAATCTTGGACAGAAAGAGCATGCTTATTTTATTTTGGACAAGGGCGGCGAGCTGATAAAAATTCCTTATACTGACATCTGGTATATCGAATCCCAGGGACACTATGTAGAATTATCCTATTCCGGAGGGAAGCTGCAGTGGAAGGCGAGTATCGGAAGTCTGCAGGGGGAATTTGAGGAGAATGGTTTTGTCATGACCAGACGGGGTGTGCTTGTAAATATGAATTGCATTGACCGGATTACAAAGACGGAGTGCATTCTCGATAACGGAGAAAGCATCTCAATAAGCAGAAACCGTTACAGGCAGGTAAATGAAGCCTTTATTGGATACTATAAAAATCGGAGAGGGTGAGTCGGATGCCGCTTATGGGAACGATCGTGGCGATGTTTCTGGCAGTTTTTCTGACTGCGGTAATTACGACAGTGGTTGTGAAAAGAAGGGAAGAGGAGCGAACCAGAGCGTATCAGGATAAGATATTGAGAAACCAGAGGGAAGAGGTAGGGAGCATCTATCGGACCATGCGCGGGTGGCGGCATGATTATCACAATCACATGCAGAAGATCAAGGCGCATCTTGCCCTGAACCAGACCGGGGAGGTACTGGCCTACCTGGACCAGCTGGAAAAGGATCTGGATGAGATTGACATAGCGATCCGGACAGGAAACATCAGTGTGGACGCTATTTTAAGCAGCAAGCTCTCTGTGGCGGCAAAAAGGGAAATCGAGGTAAACTGTAAAGCGAAAGTGCCAAAGGAACTTTCGGTCAGTGATGTGGATCTATGTGTCATTTTAGGGAATCTCATTGATAACGGAATGGAGTCATGTGAGAGGATGCAGGACGGAGATAAGAAATTTATCCGGGTGTATGTTGGGATTTTTAAAGGACAGCTCTATCTTTCTGTGACCAATTCTACAAACGAGAAAAGGCGGAAAAGGGAAAAAGAACTGATCAGCACAAAGTGGGGAAACCATGGGCATGGGCTGAAACGGATCGACCGGATCGTGGAAAAGTACGAAGGTTTTATCAACCGGAAAAATGAACCGGGAGCATTTGCGACGGAGATCATGCTGCCATTATAACAAGAAACAGTTAGTGTACGAATTTTTGCCATTCGTGCACTTTTTCGTTTTTGTACAAAAAATATGATAGAGTGAGAATATCAGAAGAAAGGAGGAATTGCGTATTATATGAACACATATAGCACGAAAAATGTATTTAAAAATATCATTATGGTTTACCGGGAATTATTTTCCTACTCCAGGGCGGCCAGATGGCAGGTATTCTTTTATATAGTGGCACAGGTGGCTTCGCCCTTGATTGAAAATATCGTGCCGGCGTTGGCGATTGCATTACTGGCAGGCGGGAATCTTATGAATTATGTGGCAGGGATCAGTGGGCTTCTTTTTCTTGATATTATCGTGAAAAGTCTTTTGGATGTCATGGAAGGGCATCTGAATGGTGCTCATATCGGGACGAGACTGACGAGATTCACCGGGAGGCTCTTAAGAAAATACCTGACGATGGATTATTGTAATGTGGAACCTGCGGACAAGCAGAAGATTTTGAATAAGGGGGTGCAAAGCATCAATAGTAACCAGGCTGGGGCGGAGGGACTTTCCAGAGAATCCCTGAAACTGTTTTGTGGACTGTTTGGTGTGCTGACGTATGGGACGATCATGTTTACGATCCATTGGGGTGTTTTGGTTATTATTTTTGTAAGTGCAGGAGCCAATTTTATGCTACACCGCTATGCGGTAAAGTTTTCAGACCGGCTTTCGGATGTAAGGTATCAGGCAGGACGTATCAATTATACGCTTGAACAACAGGCGATATCACTGGCGCATGGAAAGGACATTCGTATTTATCATGTCGAGAACTGGTTCCGGAGTATTTTTGATGAGCAGATCCGGACGTTAAAAAGCTGTCATTTCAAACAGGAATTGCGATGGTATTTCCCAACACTTGCGGAGCAGATTGGCACGTTTATCCGGGATTTTGTGTTGTATACGATTCTGATCAAAATGGTGCTTGACGGGCAGATTACAGTGGCACAGTTTGCTTTCTACGCCGGAGCTGTGGCAGGATTTTCTTTGTGGATGAATAACTTTATCTTTGGGATATCGGGGATTCTGACAGCGAATATGGGGGTAGGGTATTACCGGGAAGCCGATGCGATTTCGGATGTGTTTTTTCATGGTAAGGGAGAAAAACCAGAACTCAGGGTGCCGGTATCGGTTGAGTTCCGGGATGTGACTTTCCGCTATGAGGAGGGGCAGGAGGATATTTTGTCGCATCTTAGTTTTAAGATCGAGCCAGGACAAAAGATCGCACTGGTGGGAAATAACGGAGCAGGAAAAAGTACGATCGTGAAGCTTTTATGCGGATTTTACATGCCGACGGAGGGAGACGTGATCGTGAATGGAGTCAATACGAGAGACTATGATATGGATAAATATGAACAGCTGATCTCTCCGGTATTTCAGGATGGATTTATCCCCGCTTTTACGGTGGCAATGAATGTGGCGGGAGGAAATCCGGGAGAGATCGACCGGGAGCGGGTAAGGGACTGCCTGAAAAAGGCTGGCATCTGGGAAAAGATTGATGCGCTGGAAAAGAAAGAGGATACGTATGTGTCACAGATGCTCGAAAAAGAAGGAGTGGAATTTTCCGGCGGTGAGGTACAGAAGTTATTGATCGCAAGGGCGCTTTATAAAGATGGCAGTCTTCTTGTATTAGATGAGCCGACCAGCGCACTTGATCCGATTGCGGAAAGCCAGATCTATGAAAAGTATAACGAGATGGCGGGAGCAAAGACTTCGATCTTTATCTCGCACAGGCTGGCGAGCACCCGTTTTTGTGACGAAATCCTTTTTCTGGAGCACGGAGCTGTTAAGGAGCGGGGAACACATGAGGAACTGTTAGATAAAAAGGGAGGCTATGCGAAGATGTTTGAGATCCAAAGCCATTATTACCGGGAGGAGGCGGTGCAGTCATGAAAAATAAAAAAGCGATCGGGCTGGTGTTAAAGATGGTGCATCGTCTTTGTCCGGAATTTTTGCCGTTATTAGTCCTGCAAAAGCTGATTCTTACTGCGGTTCCGTATGTTAACATTGTGTTCAGCAGTGTGATCATTGATGCCATGCTTGAAGGACAGGAATTCGATGATGTTTTTCGGCACGTGCTGTGGATGATTTCCTTAAATTGCATTTTAAATGTTGTGGGATGGGGGCTGGAAAAGCTTACAAATATGAGGAAGTATGTACTGTCAGACCAGGTACAGAAGATGATTTCGGAAAAGGCCCTCACACTGGATTATGAACTTTTGGAAAAGAAAGAGACGTTAGAGTATATCAGTAAAGCCAGAGATGGAATGCACAGCAATGGGGATATCGGGGCATTTTGTTATTGGCTTACAAATATGATTGGTGTGATCGGTGATCTCATATATGATGTCATCCTGTTTATGCCTGTGTTTTTTCCTGTGAGGGATAACGGACAGGGTGGGGCTTTGTACCGTGTACTCAATTCTCCGTGGAGTGGTGCTTTGCTCATCATCGTACTCTCTGCCCAGTTTGGTATCTGGTTTTGGTGCAGTAAAAACAGGGCGAGGCTTGAGAAAGAATTCTTTGAAACCAATGTAGAGGGAAACCGCCGTTTTGGATACTATCTTTCCTTTATGTATGAATATGCAAAAGGAAAGGATATCCGTATGTATCGTCTGGGAAAGATGATCATGAAAGGATATGAGAAGGGAATCAGTAAGCTGGTGGAGGTTTATCAGAATATATGGATGCGGATGCTAAAGTATTCCCTGATCACGAAATGGTCTGGCAGTGTATTTGCAGTAGCCAGCTATGTCTATGTGGGAACAAAAGCAGTTTTCGGAATGGTAAGTGTCGGAAATGTGACCCGGTATGTCAGTTCATTTACAAAGTTTAGTTCGGCACTCGGCCAAATCGCAGATATCTATAGCGGAATTTCTGTCCGTGCCGCATATCTGGCATATTTTATGGAGTTTATGGATATCCAGAATAAAAAGTATGATGGGACGCTGCCTGTGGAAAAACGGGATGATAATGAATATGAATTTGAGTTCCGGGATGTATCTTTTTCCTATCCAAACAGTGAAAAACCGGTTTTGGAACATGTGTCCATGAAATTAAAGATTGGCGGGAAGATGGCGATCGTGGGACCAAACGGAGCAGGAAAGACTACGTTTATCAAACTACTTTGCCGGTTGTATGATCCGGCGGAAGGGGAAATCCTGCTCAATGGCATTGATATACGCTACTATGATTACAATGAGTATATCAGTCTGTTTTCTGTGGTGTTTCAGGATTTTAAGCTGTTTCCCTTTTCAATCGCAGAGAATGTGGCAGTGTCAAAGGAATTTGATGAAGTGCGCATAAAAGATTGTCTCAAAAAAGCGGGATTTTCGGAACGTCTTGGGACACTGGATCAGGATATCCATACGAGACTTTATAAGCTTGAGGAGGATGGTGTGGAGATATCCGGCGGTGAGGCACAAAAGATCGCAATTGCCCGTGCCCTTTACAAGAATTCTCCGCTTGTGATCCTGGATGAACCGACTTCGGCGCTTGACCCGGTATCCGAGTATGAAATCTATCGGAGTTTTGATGAACTGGTAGAAGAAAAGACAGCACTCTACATTTCCCATAGGATGTCAAGCTGCCGTTTCTGTGATCAGATCATTGTATTTGATCAGGGAAATATCATCCAGCAGGGAAGCCATGAAAAGCTTTTGGCAGAAGAAGACGGACTGTATCATGAGATGTGGAATGCGCAGGCGCAGTATTATCAGTAGTGAGATAGATTGTTTCCGGATTAGTCTGCACCGATATCACAAGCAGAGGCGGGGACGAATTGGCGTTGTTAAACGAAAAGGAAATAGAAATAATTGGCTTTTTGTACAGAAAGATAGAAATCAGGGACAACCAACCGAAAGAGTTCAAAACTTTTAGCAAGCTTGCTTGCGTCTGTTTTGAACTCTTTCGGTTGGTTGTCCCTAATATTATTCTACTTTCTGTATTTAAGCCACCGTCTTTATGATCGCTAAAATCTGCTCAGGTTCAAATGGTTTCTGGATAAATTCGGCAGCGCCCAATTTGATCGCCTCTACCATTTTTGATTTTTGACCGGCAGCTGTCACCATAATGACTTTTGCCTCGCTGTCGAGCTGCATGATCTTTTCAAGAGTGCCAAGTCCGTCGAGAACGGGCATCGTTATATCGAGGGTAACAAGATCCGGCCTCAGTTCAATATATTTTTCATATCCGCTCTGTCCGTCTGAAGCCTCCCCAACGATCTCATATCCATTTTCTGTAAGAATATTCCTTAATATTCTGCGGGATGTTCTTGAGTCATCCACAATTAATACTGTTGCCATTCATACAACCTCCCTTTCAAATATTTACTTTTTAATGATCATATCTACTTTTTTCCCATTTATATGTAGTGGAAGAAGATAAAAGCTATCCGGATCAGTAATGTTTCCATCAAACATAAATTCGGGAGGAAGCATGTCGATCGAGATATCTTTGTAACTCAGATCCGTGGCATGAAGACCGTTGATGCAATTTGCAAATTCACAGACGGAATCCAGTGCATCTTCATCGGGAGAAGCAAAGTACTCTCCGGCATATCCGTCAGCGATCGTGAGGATCGCATCGTCATCACTGGCAAATCCCAAAAAGCCATCATAATCACCTGTCGTTTTCTGATAAGCGATATATTTGGCAGAATACTCTGTAATGCGCCGGGATCTCTCAATCCGGACATAAGAGCTTACAAAACGTACGATGTTTCTTAGGGCAAGCGCCATAAAAGCGAGACAGGAAACGCTGGTATCCTGTACAAATGCCGGGAGCAGACGGTCAAAATCACCATATTTGATCGCCTCCATTGCAGTGTTTGTGAGGGCTTCATCCTTTTGAAATTCAGCAACAAGGGGTGTGATCTCGTCCCGTCCCATTATGTTGTTTTCTTCCAGCGCCTGTACAAAGATGAGATAAGGATTTCCCTGAAGTTTGAGAAGATGGGAAATATCAGCATCGGTAAGGTATTCTTTTTCTATAGCCAGATCGCCGAAACGTTTATCACTTTTCATCTGAAGCTGGTTCAGCTCGTCTGCCTGCGCTCGCGAGAGAAGCCCCTCTGATTCTGCGATGAGGCCGAGCTTAACCCGGTTGGCCCGCATGTATTCCATACAAGCAATAAATTGGTCTTTGGTAATCTTTTTTCTATCTAAAAGATAATTTCCAAAAAACTGACTAAACATAAAGTAAGTTCTCCTTTCTTATTTATAACCCGGTGTCTTCCGGCTTTACAATTCATATCCCCATTTGTAATTCCAATTCAAAAGGCTTTTTTGAGCCCTGAATTAATTTTACGTTGTAAAAATCCTGAACTTATTATACTATAGAATAAGAAAAAAAGAAACAAAATTTTCAGCGAATTGAGTAAAATTTGATTTTTGATGGAGGTAGATTTAGATGGCTGGTTCGATTTATGGCGATATATTTGCAGTGTCTACATGGGGAGAGTCTCATGGAAAAGGGCTTGGTGTGGTCGTGGATGGATGTCCCGCCGGCTTATCTCTCTGCGAGGAGGACGTGCAGCGTTTTCTTGACCGGAGAAAACCGGGGGAGACGAAGTATTCGACACCGAGAAAAGAGGGAGACAAGGTAGAGATTCTTTCTGGTGTTTTTGAAGGCAGGACAACGGGTACACCAATTTCCATGATAGTAAAAAATACATCCCAGAAGTCGGGGGACTATTCGGAAATCGCTTCGTACTATCGGCCGGGACATGCAGATTATACTTTTGATAAAAAATATGGATTCCGGGACTACCGGGGCGGCGGAAGGTCATCAGGAAGGGAGACGATCGGAAGAGTAGCCGCTGGGGCGATCGCAGTAAAGATACTGAATGAGCTTGGAATCGAATTTTGTACCTATGTGAAGTCAATTGGCCAGATTCAGATCGATCCTGAAAAAGCATTAAAAGAAAATATAGAAAAAAGCCCTTTGCGCATGCCGGATCTGAATGCGTCCGAAAGAGCAGAAGATTTTCTGGACAGGCAGATGAAGAATCATGATTCGGCAGGTGGTGTGATCGAATGTGTCGTCACGGGGATGCCGGCCGGGGTCGGGGATCCGGTATTTGGTAAGCTGGATGCAGCGTTGTGTGAGGCGGTTATGTCAATTGGGGCTGTCAAGGCGGTGGAGATCGGAGATGGAGTCGCTGTGGCACAGATGAATGGTTCCGGGAACAATGATCCTTTTTGCATCGGGAACTCCGGGGAGACCGAGAAACGGACAAACCATGCGGGCGGCATACTGGGAGGAATCAGCGATGGAAGTCCGGTTGTTTTGCGGGCTGCTTTTAAGCCGACTCCTTCCATCTTTAAGGAACAGGATACGGTGAATCAGTCCGGGGAGGAGATCCGTGTACAGATCAAAGGGCGTCATGACCCGATCATTGTGCCGAGGGCAGTTGTGGTTGTTGAATCAATGGCAGCACTGGCTATCGTAGATAAAATGTTTGTAAATATGACGGCAAGGATGGACCGGATCATTGAATTTTACAACTAACCGAATCTCCTTGTGATCATAAAATGGTTTTAAAGAGAAGTTACTAAGGTGGAGAAATGCCATGAAAGAAAAGGAGAGAACAAAGGTTGTCGTGGATGAGACGACGGTGTATGAAATCGATCTCGACTGTTGCGAGTGCATGGAAGATGTAAAGGAAGAGTCAGAGGAAGAAAGAGATAAACATTAGCTTGGCGGTGCCGCCAAGCTAAGAAAAGAGGTGCCGGGAATATCCCGGCACCTCTTTTGGGGATAGAAAAATTAGCAGAAGTTATTACCACATCCGCCCCATCCGCCGTTTCCGCCGCAGAGGCACATAAGCAGTAAGATCCAGATGATGCAGCTGCAGTCACCGCCGCCGAATCCGCCCCATCCGCCGTTTCCGCCGCATCCGCCGCAACTGCACAGAAGCAGGATAATGATGATCCAGGAGCAGCCGTTGTTTCCGTCATTGCAGGAACATCCGTTGCCACCACAGTTTGTTGCTGATAAATCGCTCATATTAGGTTCCTCCTAAAATAATTTACATTGATATCATATGTGTGACAGCTTGCCCTGTTTACAAATATCATAAAAAAAAGTGAATGTTTCCTATATTTTTGTGAAATATTTATTTGTATAATGAACTATTATTTGATATAATACATTCGGATAGTAAGCTTGACGGACGCCAATCTGAACCAAGGAGAACATATATGAAAAGGATTACGTGCATTTTTCTGGTCGTCTGTCTCTGTTTGAATCTGACAGGCTGCCGAGACGGAGAAAGTCAGAGCAGTGGTCATGATGCGACGGCAGACGATGGAGCAGGTGCGATGAGTCAGAGTGAGGCATTTAAGGAAGCGGAACGGATATTGAAGAAGATGTCTCTGGACGAAAAAATAGGGCAGATGTTTATGGTGAGTATCGATAAGCTGACAGATAGTAATGAGCCAGTTACTGAAATCACGGATGAGATCAGGTCTGCCATTGAAACATATCAATTTGGAGGCATTGTCATCGGGAGCCAGAATATCAAAGGAGTAAAACAGATCCGGGAAATGACGGATACTCTTTCTGGATATCTGGAAATACCGATGTATATCGGAACCCAGGAGGAAGGCGGCGGAAAAAATTCGATCGCGGCACATAATGATGAGATCACTGCCACTGGTTATACAAGTCCCGCAGAGATGGGGAAAAATATGTCGGAGGGACAGTTGGAGGATACCGGTGAGGTTATTGCGAAGGAACTTTCAGAGCTTGGATTTAATTTGAATTTTGCGCCCACTGCGGATGTGGCAGAGAGTGAAAAAGCAATCGATGCAGATGCGGTGAGCGGGAGCGCAGTATCAGCGATCGGTGAGCCACCCCGCTATGAAGAGCCGGCAAAGAAGCTGTCGAAGAAAAAAAAGAAAAAGCATCTTGATGCGTATCACAAAGAGTTACAGGAATATGATAAAGCCCGTTCTGATTTTTTTGCGGCATACCAGGAAACCGGATATGCGGAAAGCTGTTTTAGTGATGATGAGGATAAGGTTAGCGAAGCAGTCGGAGCGATGGTAAAGGGAATGCACACAGGAGGGATTGCTACCGTCCTGAAAACGTTTCCGGGGATTGCTTCTGTGGCTGAGTATCATAAATTGACAGAGACGGATATCGATACCGGACTTTCCAGACTGCGAAGGGTGAACTTTGAGCCGTTTGCTGCTGGAATTGATGAGAAGACAGAGTTTATCATGGTGGGACATGTTTATCTGGCTAAGATCGACAAAGGGACACCGGCCTCACTTTCCAAAACGATATTGTCCGATCTTCTCAGAAAGGAAATGGGATTTGAGGGGATGATCATGATCGAGCAGATGGATGCGCCGGTCATCACAAACCAGTACACGGTCCGGCAGGCAGTCATAAAGGCAGTTATGTCCGGAGTAGATGTTATTTATGATCCGGAAGATATCGATGAGGCTTTTTTTGCACTGAGACAGGCAGTCATGTTTGATGAAATTGACGAAAAACGAATCAACCAGGCGGTACTACGCATCCTGCAGAGTAAGATCATGCGGGGAATATATGCGATAGACAATAAATAATTACATTTTCGCAAGAGCGACATAAGGAGGATAAAGAAGTGGAAAAGAGAGAGATGCTCTATGAAGGAAAGGCAAAAAAGGTATATACAACAGATGTAGATGATGTGTATATTGTCGATTACAAGGACGATGCGACCGCTTTCAATGGAGAAAAAAAAGGAACGATCATTGGTAAGGGCGTGATCAATAACCGGATGACAAACTTTTTATGCCAGAAGCTTGAAAAAGCAGGAGTTCCGACGCATTTTGTGGAAGAGCTGAGCGACCGGGAGACAGCAGTAAAGAAAGTGTCCATTATCCCTCTTGAAGTGATCATCCGTAATACGGCAGCGGGAAGCTTTTCAAAACGTCTCGGTATTGAAGAGGGAAGAAAGCTTCTTTGTCCTACTCTGGAATTTAGTTATAAAGATGATGATCTGGGGGATCCGTTGATCAACGATTATTTTGCGAAGGCGATCGGGATCGCTACCCAGGAAGATATCGATGTTATCACAAAGTATGCTTTTATGGTAAATGATTTTCTGATCGGCTTTTTCAAGGAGTGCGGGATCGAGCTGATCGATTTTAAGATTGAGTTTGGTAAGACATCAGATGGAACGATCATCCTTGCCGATGAGATTTCACCGGATACATGTCGTTTCTGGGATATCAATACGAGGGAAAAACTGGATAAAGACCGTTTTCGCCGGGATCTTGGCGGCGTTGAGGATGCTTACAATGAAGTTGCAAAGCGCATCGGAATAATGAACTAATTTCAGAAAGGAAAAAATACGGAATGAAATCCGAAGTGATTGAACATTTTAATGAAGGGCTCCATGAGGAATGCGGAGTTTTTGGAATGTATGATTTGGATGGAGGAGATGTGGCATCCTCGATTTATTACGGATTATTTGCGTTGCAGCACAGGGGTCAGGAGAGCTGTGGGATTGCAGTCAGTGATACGGAGGGCCCAAAAGGAAAAGTATGTGCGCAGAAAGGAATGGGACTTGTCAATGAGGTTTTTGATGCCGAGGGCCTCGAGAAGTTAAAAGGAAATATCGGCGTGGGACATGTCCGTTATTCGACGGCGGGTGCCAGCAACAACCAGAACATACAACCTCTCGTACTGAATTATGTAAAGGGAACGTTGATGCTTGCCCACAATGGAAACCTTGTGAATGCGCCGAAACTCCGTGAGGAAATGGAGTATACCGGAGCGATTTTCCAGACGACGATCGATACGGAGGTCATCGCTTATCTGATTGCCAGAGAACGCCTGAAGACTCCGACTGCCGAGGAAGCGGTAAAGAATGCCATGATGAAGCTGAAAGGTGCATATTCGATCATTATCTCTAGTCCCAGAAAGCTGATCGGTGCAAGGGATCCATATGGATTCCGGCCACTTGTGATCGGGAAAAGGGATAATAGCTTTATCCTCGCCTCAGAGACCTGTGCGCTGGATGCGGTAGGAGCAGAATTTGTCCGTGATGTAAAGCCGGGGGAGATTGTGATGTTGGATGCGGACGGCATCCAGTCGGATGAGACATTATGCAATGAGAAATCGGCAAAATGCATTTTTGAATATATTTATTTTGCCAGACCGGACAGCTACTTTGACGGCGTTAGTGTCTATAACAGCCGTATCATGGCGGGAAAGATCCTTGCCCAGATGCATCCGGCAGATGCGGATATCGTCGTCGGGGTACCGGAGTCGGGCAATGTGGCGGCGATGGGGTTTGCGTTGGAGTCCGGGATCGAGTACGGAACGGCGTTTATGAAAAACAGTTACGTGGGACGTACTTTTATCAAGCCAAAACAGTCTGCCCGTGAGAGCAGTGTAAGAATAAAATTAAACGTCCTCAAAGAGGTCGTCCGTGGAAAACGTGTTGTCATGGTGGATGATTCAATTGTGCGCGGTACGACGAGCGAACGGATCGTGCGGATGTTAAAAACGGCCGGAGCGACAGAGGTCCATGTGCGGATCAGTTCTCCACCGTTTTTGTATCCCTGCTATTTTGGCACGGATGTGCCAAGCTGCGACCAGCTGATCGCCCACAATAACACGGTAGAGGAGATCTGCAAAAAGATTGGCGCGGATTCGCTTGGATATCTGGATGGCGAGAGGCTCCATGAACTGATCGAAGGAGACATGGGTTACTGTGACGCATGCTTTTCCGGAAATTACCCGGTGGCGCCTCCGGCGGAGGACATCCGGGGAGAGTATGACAGGTAAGGATAGATAAAATCAGGCAATAAAATAATAATAAATCAAAATCATAAAATACCCCAACTCCCTATTGGAACAAACACAAGCAGAGCTTGCGAAAAGTTCCAATAGGGAGTTGGGGTATTTTATGATTCTTGGTTTTATTATTTAGTTATGTCGGGGGATTTTATTTGCCACATTTTTGCAAATAATTGTTTGAGTTTCGTCAAATGATGTAGAGGAATCGAAAACAGGATTACGTTGCGTAATTTATAACACACGTTGGGAGTCTTATGAATATCGTTTTTTATTTTGGATTATAATAGCGATTAGGTGTTATGCCAAAAAGAAAGGACGAAAAAGATGGAAAGAGTGATCACAGAGGAGTTATTAGAACGGTATGAAATGTATATGTACGAGGAGGAAAAGAGACCATCCACAATTAAAAAGTATCTTTCGGATGTGAGAAAGCTGCAGAAATTTGCGGTGGGTGAGGCTATTACAAAAAAGCAGATGATCAGGTTTAAGACATATCTCATGGAAGAAAAAGGATATAAGGAAAGAAGTGTCAATTCATTTTTAGTATCGGCAAATTGCTTTCTTCAATTTATGGGATGGAATGATGCTGTAGTGAAATTAAATAAAATTCAAAATGAGATATTTTGTGAAGAAGAGCGGTTTTTATCCAAAGAAGAATATAAGAGGCTGGTAAAGACGGCAAAACAGATGGGAAAGAAACGACTGGCAATGATCTTCCAGACGATTGCAGCTACCGGGATGCGGATTAGTGAACTGCGTTATGTTACGGTCAGGGCAGTTGAGCACGGCTGTCTGGAAATCCGCAATAAAGGAAAATACAGAAAGGTTCTGATTCCTCCTAAATTGAAATGCATTCTGAAAAAATATATTTGGGAAAATGAAATTCAAGAGGGTGTGGTATTTGTTACAACAGGAGGAAAAGCGGTGGACCGCAGTAACATCTGGAGAGAGATGAAAGGTATCTGTGCCAAAGCGGGAGTAGAAGAGGGAAAAGTATTTCCCCATAATCTCAGGCATTTATTTGCTAAATGTTTTTATGAACTGGAAAAGGATATCGCAAAACTGGCAGACATATTGGGACACAGTAATATTGAGACGACCAGGATATATATAAAAGAGACAGGGATGGAGCATTTGAAACAATTAGAGAAGATGGATATGGTATTTGGGTAAGAAAAAAAACAACATATTTTTTATTATGTTGTTTCTAAAGCCTTTTTGTGAACTTACATACATGATTTTACTACAAAGTACAAATTGTGACAAGATTTTTTTACAAATGTCGGCTTCAAAACAGGGTAAATAATCAAAAAAATTTGTGTGTTATGTCGTATGAATGGTCTGTTTGATTTTTAGTAAGTGGTGGGAAAACCCATAAAATACGATTTTTTATTGCCCTTTGACAGTCTTTTTTCAACTCTTTACTTTCCAAACAACATAATAAAAAATATGTTGTACACATAGTGAAAGGAACAGATGTAGCGATGAAGAGGAAAATTTGGGCTGTTGCAGAAATACTTGTTTTAGCGATTGTATTGTTATGTGGATGTCAAGATGAAAAGGAAAAATCATCTGAAAGCCAATCTGTCAGTGAGAGTACAGTATCTCCCGCCGGAGAAGAGAAATCAAAAGAACCAGAGTATCTGTATGACGAGTTTATTAATACCCAGTCTCCGGATACAAGTATGCTCGGTAAAGATGAGGGAACAGACGAGGAAGTAAAGGAATTAGAAAATGACAGAAAAAAGATTGATAAGAAACTGAAATCTGTTAATAAGAAATATATAAAGGATGGGATGATTGAGGAGGAAGATGTTCCCTATTATCTCCAGGAAGTGATGGAAGAAGTACAGGCATTGTATGAACAGGGGGAGATTGCCGGCTATGAGGTGGGCAGGGATTGTATTGAAGTTGAGTTAAACTCCGGGATATCATATATTATATCACCAAAGATCAAAGATTGTAATGCGGGAGGAAGTGATACCAGGATTCAGGTGGCGACGTATCAGCCGTGCCGGACGGATTTTATAAAAGAAAGGTTCCCGGTCAAATATCTGGATCAATTGGATGCAGGAGCAGAATTGATCGACGATGCATTTGAGATGTACGAATTCTATAAAGATGGAAGCAATGCAGATAATGATCTGGAGGATATGGAAGTAACGTTCGAATCCATTCTGAAATTTCCAAACTACAATATCATACTGTGGGATGGACATGGAGGATATACCGATGATAAGGGGGCCTTTTTGGTAGTTGGGGATGAATGCACGAGTGAAAAAGACAAAAAGTATATGAGAGATATGGAAGCAGGGAGAATCCTGTCTACGACTTCCGGTCATTATGCGATAACAGGTAATTTTATCAGGGAATATATTCCGGATGATGCCCTGAAAAACAGTATTATTTATCTGGGAACCTGTCACAGCGGAGAAGATGAGCGTCTGGTACAGAATTTTTTAGATAAGGGAGCAATGGCAGTATATGCCAATAGCGGGACAATTTATACTAAATATAATCTGTCTATGATCTATTCGGTGTCTGAGGGACTCACAAAACAGTGGGATAACGGACGGTATTATACGATAGGGGAGGCCCTCGAATATGCAAAAGAAGAGAATGGGGAAAATGATGGTGATCACGGTACGACGGTAAATCTTTATACAAATCCGGAGGTGGGAGAAGTTTCTTTGGACTGGTATGAAGATTATATAAGGTCAGAGCGTGATGTGGTGATGGTTCTTGACCAGTCTGGCAGCATGGGGGGAGAACCGCTTGATGAGACGAAAGAGGCTGCCTCGAAATTTGTAGATACCGTATTGGAGGAGGATGCCCGTGTGGCTTTGGTTTCCTATAGTAACAGGGCATCTGTAATGAATGATTTTTCAACAAGAGGTATGGCGCTTAAGACCAACATTGAGACCTTATATGCCTGGGGAGACACGAATACCTATGAGGCAGTTGAAATAGCAGACCAGAGACTGGATCGGAGTAAGGCGAAGAAAAAGATTATGCTTCTCATGACAGATGGGCAGCCAAACGCCGGACAGATATTAAATGGAAGTTATGAGGATGCACTGGTTCAGTATTGTGAGGAGATGAAGAAAAAAGGTTATTACATATATACGCTTGGATTTTTTTCGTCTTTGAGCGGTGAGGATAAGACAATCCCGCAAAACATGTTACAGGATATGGCGAGTCCGGGGTGTCATTATGAAGTCCAGGATGCAGGGGATCTGGTGTATTTCTTTGGGGATATTGCCGGTCATATCGGTGGAGAGGAGTATGTCTATATCCGTATTGCATGTCCGGTAGATGTCAGGGTGTCGAGAGATGGGGAGACATTGTCGTCTGCGGAAGAAGAACAAAATACAAGAACTTCATTTGGTAGTCTGACTTTTGAGGGGGATCAGAATGAGATTAAAGTACTCCGTCTCAAAAGCGATGAAATATATGATGTCGATATCAGTGGTACCGGGGAAGGAACAATGGATTATACCATCAGCTACATGGATGATAGTGGCCAGTACACGGATCATAGAACCTTTTCCCAAATTCCGATCACTTCTCACACAAAGATAGATACCAATACGGATGGGAGTGAGAATACGATACTGGAACTCGACAGTGATGGAGATGGAGAGGTAGATAAAACCTACGAGGCAGGAGCAAATGAAGAGGGAAAAGAAGTCGAGCAGAAAAGTCAGATGCCTCTTTATATCGGAATCGGATGTGGAGTAGCTGTCCTTATTATAGTTGTTATTATCGTAGTTGTGGTACACAAAAAGAAGAAAAAGGCTCAACGTGGAGAATCAGAGCCCGTTTTTATCCCGGCACTCATCTGTGTGCAGGGGCAATACCAAGGGGGAGTGTTTGAGATTCCGGTCCTGTCGACCATCTCCATCGGGAGAGAGACAAACTGTAATATTATTCTCAATCATCCGAAAGTCAGCAGGAGGCATTGTATGGTATATGCGGATCAGGGAGGCCGCTATCAGGTTATGGATTATTCCGCCAATGGTACATTTGTCAATGATGCACCAATCATAAAAGGGGTTCCATACCATGCAGTCTCCGGACAGTATATCAGGATCGGTAAATCAGGTAATGTTTTTCAACTTAGGTAAACGGGGGACGGATCATAATGGATATTTCTTATAATACGCTGACAAACCGTGGTGAACGGGATATAAATGAGGATTCTTTGGGGGTAACGGTGTCGCCGGATTCCTTAGTATTTGTGTTGTGTGATGGTTTGGGAGGACACGGAAATGGAGATGTAGCGTCCTCACATGTGGTCTCCACGATGGACAGTTGTATCAGGCAGGGAATGTCAGTGGAGGAGAGCATCCTTAGATCACAGATTACATTATTAGAACGCCAGAAGAGGGAACATCAGGAAAATTCCATGAAGACGACGTTGACCTGTCTGACAATAGCTGGAAACACAGCACAGTTTGTGCATGTGGGAGATTCGAGGATATACTGGTTTGAAAAAGGAAAATACCGTATGAGAAGCCAAGATCACAGCGTGCCGCAAATGTTAGTAAACAGTGGATCAATAAGAGAAAAAGATATCCGGCATCATGAGGATCGGAGCCGTCTCCTCCGTGTCATGGGAACGGAATGGGATTCTCCGAAGTACCAGTTTGGACAGAAGATTCCACTCACAAAAGGTTCGTCCTTTTTACTTTGCAGTGACGGCTTTTGGGAGCTGATCGATGAAAAGATCATGATGAAATTATTAAAAAGATCGGACACGCCGAACGACTGGCTGAAGAAAATGGAACAGGAAATCATCCGAAACGGACGGGGGACTAATATGGATAACTACTCAGCGATTGCTGTTTATATAAGATAGGAAAGGGAATTTATTATGGTTACAAAATGTAAAAACGGGCATTGGTTTGATCCGAATCTGACCCGGACGTGTCCCCATTGTAAGCGAAATGGCCAAAAACTGAGTTTGCAGATCGATAATGTAGAAGAGGATGATAAGACGGTATCAATGGCAGATATCGATCTTTCTCTGGATGAACAGCTGACTCCGGTCATTGGAAATAAGACAGCAGTGGAAATTCCTGATTTTTGGGGAGGAGCAGGAACTGGGGAGGACGATGATAAGACGGTCTCTTTTGGTTTTTGGGGAATGACCGGGGTAAGCCCTGTTACCGGATGGCTGGTCTGCCAGAATGGTGGAGAACGGGGAAAGGATTACCGTCTTCACTCCGGAAGGAATTTTGTAGGAAGAGGAAATTCAATGGATGTCTGCCTGATTGATGATAAGAGCATATCGAGGGACAAACACTGCTCGGTTTCTTATGACCCGAAAGGGAATGCTTTTTACCTCTCTGCTGAGGGAGGAAACACAGTTTATCTAAATGGCATTCTAGTGGAAGAAGCAAAAAGGCTTACAGATGGCGATGAGATTGCAATCGGAGAGACCAGTTTGATTTTTGTGGAGTACTGTAAGGAGGGAAGGACATGGGACACAGACACAGAATAAAAGCAGGGACAGGCCTGCTGCTTATGATATTCCTGATACTGGCAGGAGCGAAACCCATAAAGGCAAAATATTATTCAAATTCTTATATCGTGGAGCAGGCGAGGGGCAAAGCGCCGGATGTAAAAGCATACATAACTGGCAAGGATGTCTCGGCAAAGTCTGTGTTCAGCGGCAAGCTGGGGAAGGATATTGAGCTGAGTCAGAAAGAAGATGCTGTCACATTTCAAAAAAGCGGTGAAGGGATTCATTATATTATCCTGCTCGACAATTCAGCTTCTGTCAATGCCGGACAATTTGCCGAGGTAAAGAAACAGCTTGATCTAATGCGCGGAAAAATGAAGGAAAAAGACAAGATGTCATTGTATCTGGTGGGGACAAAAAGTGCTTCCGGAAATAAGAAAAATGTTCTTGGAAAGACGGCATCCGGAAATAAAAAAAAGGATATAAAAAGTGATCAAAACAAAATATCGAAGATTAAAAGAGATTCCGGAAAAAAGAGTAAGACAGTGCTTTATCGGTCTTTAAATGACGTACTGGCAGAAAATACTGCGCCGGAGCTTCGAACTGTAGTCTTACTGATCACGGACGGTGAAGACGATTCTGCAGGAAAGAATAACTCCAAACAGAGTACGTTGAAAAATGTACAGGACGCAACCATCCCAGTATATTGCATCATGATGAATAATTGTGCGAAGAAACCGAATAAATCAAAAATCAAGAACACATTTGTCATTATGGAGGAAAAGAACAGCCGGGGTTATTGTGCGGACTGCAGCGGGACAGGTTCCAAAAAAAAGGTGAAAAAGGCATTTTCAGTTATTCGGGAAATCATTACAAAAAGTACTTATGTGATTAAATTGGAAGCTCCGAATAATAAGCCTTTGGAAGGAATTGCAAAGTTAAAACTGAGTGCAACAAAGGGAAATAAGGTCACGCTGGTGCCGATTGCCTCCGGTGTGGATTACAGCGGTTCGGTGCCAGACACGGAGGCGCCGGTAATCGGTCCGGTGACAAAAACGGAGAGCAATGCCATTACGTTTACCGTTACAGATGATTCAGGAGTAGTCTGCGGTGCAGATCAGACGGCAAATTATATCATAAAAACAAAAAAAGAAGGTGAGGATGGGAAGGTTTGGAACATCAGTAATGTGAATTATAATCAGGTTGACCATACGGTGGTACTGACCTTTACGGAGGATTTATACACAGGAGACTATATCCTGTCTTGTAGTAATATCCATGATGATACAAATGAAGCTAATATGATTAACCAGTCTTATGAGTTTCATTTTGAAGGATTAGATGAGCAGGTGGAAAAAAGGAAAGAATTTGTCCGTTCTTATTGGTGGATCGCACTTATTCTGCTTGTTGGACTCGTGGGTCTCATCGTCATTATCATTGTAAAAAGAAAACCGGGCAAAGTTGTAGAAATCAATCCGGATGAATTATTAAAGGCGGACACGAAGCAGATCCGGCTTACGATCACGGACCGGACAGGGGCGATCAAAGATATTGAGTGGAATATAGAAGGAAGTTTGTTTATTGGCCGCTCAGAAATCTGTAACATCTATTTTGATGACGAGAGGCTGTCGAAGCAGCATTTTGTCATAGAGGTAACAAAAATGGCATGTTATATCGAAGATCTGGAGTCAACGAATGGAACTTTTGTGAATGGCGTTAAGATTCCAAACCGCAGAATTCTTCTGGATGGAGATGTGATCACTGCCGGACGGGAGAAATTCGTATTTCATGTTATGAAAGAAGATAATATACATGACGAAGGACTTGGAGAGTAAGGAGCATATAAAGGAAGAAAGCTATGAATTTTTGTCCGAATTGTTTTCAATCAGGATATGAGGGAGTCCGTTGCAATCTATGCGGATATGAAAATAAGCAGACAGTGGACCAGAGGGTATTAGCACCGGGAATCTGGCTGAAAAACAGATACATGACAGGACGTGTGCTTGGAGCAGGTGGCTTTGGAATTACATATCTTGTTTTTGATTCCCACACGAGACAGCGTTATGCAGTGAAAGAATACTTTCCCGCAGAATGGGCAGTCCGAACGCCGGGATCGAATCGGATCACTTCAAATAGCCAGTCAAAGGATGAGTATTACCTTCATGGCAGGAAGGTGTTTGCTGATGAGGCAAAGACACTTCTTGAATTAAAGGGCAATCCCGTAGTCGTGAACGTGGTTGATTATTTTCAGGAAAACGGAACGTCCTATCTGGTCATGGAATTTTTAGACGGTGCGACATTACAGGAGTATATGAAGGAGAGAAATGCACCGCTTCCCGTGTCAATGGCAAACCGAACGGTGCGCGAGATTGGGGATGCTTTAGCATCCATTCATGGAAATATGCTGTTGCATAGAGACGTGAGTCCTGACAACATCATGCTTACGAACCAGAATCAGTTAAAGCTCATTGACTTTGGTGCTACCCGCACTTATGCGTTGAATTCACCGAAAAATATGTCCGTGCTCGTAAAACCGGGATTTGCACCGTTAGAGCAATACTCGAGTTCCGGGGTGCAGGGGCCGTGGACAGATGTATATGCACTGGCGGCGACTTATTATTATCTGGTTTCGGGGAGAAAACCTCCGACAGCACCGGAACGTCTAACCGGTACATCTCTGCCTCCGCTCCGTTCTTTGAATCCTGAAATTTCTCAGACAGTCGAGGAGGCTATCCGCCATGCATTGCAGACGGAATGGGAAAACAGACCGGGCAATATGCGGCAGTTTATTCAGGAAATGGGACTTCATAAAATGAAAGCTATTCAGAAACAGGATCCAAATTCTCTTAGGACGATCCGTGAGGATGATTTGTACAAATACAGACAGCTTCAGAGGGTCCCACAGCTTTTACTGCAGATTGGCAGTAGTGTGACGAGGTATCCTCTTAAGTACAACTGTCTGCGGATCGGGAGGAGCGGGGATGCCGATATACAGATTTCAAACCCACAGATTAGTAGTAATCATTGTGAAGTGGCCTATGACACGGTAAGCTGTAGTTTTAAGGTGACAAATTTTTCTCGCAACCGAACCTATAGCAGTAAGGGGATATTAGGCAAAAACAACTTTGTATATCTGGGAGCGGGAGAATGGTTTTATCTGCAGACAAGCAGTGACAGATATATCTTTTATGTGGAGGTGCAGTGATGTTTGGAAGAAAGAGAAAGGAAAGTGCGTCGTCGGTAAAGATGCCGTCTCCGGAACCTGTACACAGAAGGGTGCCGGAATTACATACACTTATGTTTACCGATACGGGAAACCGCCAGTACCAGCAGGATGCTGTTTATATATCAAAAAGCAGGATGCTGGCGGCAAATAAAAGGACGAGGATTTTGGGTATTGTCTGTGATGGGATGGGCGGTATGGCAGACGGTGGAAAGGCGAGCCAGACGGCAATCCAAATGATGGTACAGGGCTTTCAGCAGATTGAGAGACTACCAGCTGTAGATATCCCGGCGTTTTTCCGAAGGGGAATCGTGGCAGTCGATCAGGCGATCTGCCAGTTTCCAAAAGAAAATGGAAAAGGTTCCGGGACAACGATGGTAGCGGTTATCGCAGAGGACAATAAATTATATTGGGCATCAGTCGGTGACAGTAGAATCTATATTGTCCGTGGTACAAGTATGAAACAGGTTACGAGAGACCACAATTACTGGATGCGCCTGCAGGAAATGGTGGCAGCCGGGCAGATGACGATGGAAGAGGCGATGGGAAAACGTCAGAAAGAGGCATTGATCAGTTTTCTGGGTATTGGAAATGTGAGTCTTATGGATATCAATACAGAACCATTTGAAATGCAGCTCGGCGATACTGTCATGTTATGCAGTGACGGGATTACAAAGACACTTTCTGATGAACAGATTCGAAAGATCATTACAGATGATATCGTATCACTTGAGGAGAAAGCAAGGACGCTTGTCCGTGCGGCGGTGACGAATAATACACATTCCCAGGATAATACATCGGTTGCGATCCTGCAATACCGGGAAGTGGAAATAAAGAAGAAAAAACAATAAATTTACAGGTGCGAAAGCACAGGAAAGGAGTTTGTTATGAACTTAAGCAGATGTGCAAATGGACATTTTTTTGACAAGGAGAAGTATATGACATGCCCGCATTGTGCGGGGGGAGCATCGACGGATAACAGTTTGACAACAGTATTTACGGAGGATGTAAAATCAGAGCCTTCATCGCTTTCACCGGCTCCGGAGCCGGCGCCACTGCCACCCTCAGGAACGGTATCAGTAGATTTTGGCCCCGAGGATACATTGCCGACAGCACCTATGTCAGCAGCGCAGTATACGGTACCGGCTTCGGATATCAATTCTTTCGATACACCGACCGTACCACTCATGTCGGGGGGAGATATCATCCCGCCTACGGATACGCTTTCGTTTGGTGATGACGATGACCACACAGTAGCGTTCTTTGATGATGTTTTTCAGAACGCAGCCCCGGTTTCGTCGGCATCGGTAAAAGCAGAAACCGTATCTTCCCCATGTGTGGGATGGCTCATCGCAATCGGCGGTGTCCATATCGGACAGGACTTCCGGCTGAAAGTAGGAAAGAATTTTATCGGCAGGGATGAGAAGATGGATGTAGCGATGACAGGGGATAAAAGCGTGTCCAGAAACCGCCATGCAATTGTTATTTATGAACCGAAACAGCATTTATATCTGATCCAGCCGGGAGAGTCCAGTGCATTGGTATATTGCAATGATGAGGTGGTTCTTGGGCCGGTAAAATTGAAACCATACGATATCATCACGATTGGCGAGGTAAACCTTCTTTTCCTCCCACTCTGCGGAGAACAGTTTAACTGGAGTGAGCTATTGCAGGAAATGGCAGAAAAGAACCATTAGGAAGAGAGGATGAAAAAAGATGGATCGTTCGGCGAAGAGTGTCAGAACAGTCTGTGGACTATTTTTGCTCATAAATCTGGCAGTATTTTTTCTTCCGGTCACACTGATCGAGAGGCAGAATTCGGCGGGAAAATCGGAACTTGCCTACTCACAGATTGACTATATAACCGGAATGACCGACGGTGAGCTGCCACACGATGAGTATTTGGTAGTGGATACTTTTGAAGGAAATGCTTATGTACTTGTGATCTTTTTTATGATCTTTCCGTTATTATTTTCAATCGTGGCAGGAATTTATGGAATCGCGGGAAATCCAAGACAAGTTGTGACGGGGATTTGTTCACTTCTTGTATTTGGCTGCTACCTGGCACAGTTTTTTATGCTAAAACAAGTCTGGCCGGAGGTGACGGCAGACCTCATCTGCCAGAGAGGAAAAGGCAGCGTCCTGACACTGGTGGCATCTGGGGTGGCTGCTTTATTTGGTATTCTTAGCTTTGTTTTCATCCCTAAGATAAAAAAGGGGAAGGATGTTAGATCATGGAACGTGGATACCGGTCAAAGGATGGCTTTGGTGGCATCAGAGGCAGGGGAAGAAGCTGAAACCAGCCCATACCATTTGCTGAAAGGACCAAGAGGAGTCCTCGTAGGCATGACAGGAATGTATGCCGGGGCAGAAATTCTGTTTGAAGACGGCATGACGATCCGGCTCGGACGATTGCCGGAAAATGATCTGGTTTTTGAAAATGAGACACATATAAGCCGCAGACATTGCGAGCTTACATGGAATGCGTCAGAGAAGATGTTTCATATCAAAGATTTTTCCAGCAGTGGAAGTTACATCAATGCTTCCGGACAGTGTCTTCCACAAAATATTGATACTCCGTTAAGACCGGGGACGATATTGGACATCGGGGATGAGAATAACCGGTTCCGACTAGAGTAAAATATTTCGCACGCAGGATTTGCGTAATAGAAATGAGGTACAGTATGGCAAGTGAATTGTGCATGAATTGTTTTCATGTAAAAGGAAAATATGAGGTTTGTCCAATGTGTGGCCATGTGGAAGGAACGCCCCCGGATCAGCCTCATTATCTGACGCCGGGGACGATCCTCGGGAATCATTTTCTTGTGGGAACGGCAATCGGCGCCGGAGGTTTTGGTATCACCTACCGCTGCTTTGATGTGACGCTCGGTATCATTGTGGCTGTAAAGGAATTTTATCCTGCGGGATTAGTAAACCGGGCACCCGGGGAGAGTACAGTTGGCCTTTTGTCCGGGGATAAGAAAGAGCAGTACCAGGCACAGATGGAACGGTTTTTAATGGAAGCCCGAAGTATCGCCCGGTTTGGTAAGGCGAAGGATATTGTAAATGTGTATGACTTTTTCGAAGAAAACAATACGGCGTATATCATCATGGAATACATCGATGGTGTGTTGATGAAGGATTATCTGGAAAAGCAGGGAAGAATCACCCCGGAGGTGGCGCTGGATGTCATATCGTCTGTAATTGATGCGGTAAAAAAGATACATACAGAGGGGATTGTACATCGGGATATCAGTCCGGACAATATTTTTATATCCGGCGAAAACGCTATCAAGGTATTTGATTTCGGAGCGGCGCAGTTAAATGACAGCTCTGCTGGTATGGCGGCGGAGAAGGTGATTAAGGTAGGCTACTCGGCGCCGGAGCAATACAGAGATAAGAGCAGACAGGGATTCTTTACGGATATTTATTCGGTCGGTGCAATTCTGTATCAGATGCTGACCGGTATTAAACCATTGGAGTCCACGGAGAGGGAGTTTAAGGATGGGGTGAAATCGCCAATGGAACTTGGCGTGAAAATTGAACCTAATATTGACCGTGCAGTTATGGAGGCGCTGGCGGTAAAACCGGAACTGCGTTTCCAGAGCATCGGACAGTTTGAGGATGCGCTGGAGAGCAGGAGAGTCGCAGAATACCCAAAGGTAAAATTAAAGAAGAGAAAGCGGCGAAGAAACTGGATCATCAGCCTGACCGTGGCATTGGTATTAGGAGTCGGTGTGCTTATCGGGCTGAAGAATACGGTTTTTAAACCGAAGAATGAAATCTTTGATTCAACGCTAAAGGAAGATACGATTACGGTGTGGGTTGATAGTGCTGCGGATCAGGCAAAGATGGAAAAGATTGTCCGGGAGGGCTTTTATCCGAGTGAAAATACGACCACGAGCAGTGAGCAACTGAAAAAGATGCGTGCAGATAATGAGAAAAAGATAACGGTGCAGGTTGTAAATGTGTCAGAGGATGGAAGCTCGATGGAGAGTAAACTGGCAGAGGCAAAGGAACAGGGCACGATGCCGGATATGTTCTTGTCAGACCGGGTGCGGGACCTGGAGGATTATCCGCTCATATCATTGAAGAATACGGTTTATGATGCGATCGACACGGAAAAGTATCTGTACATGGATACGTATCCGAAATACTGTCGTGATATGAATGAGATGCCGACCGGCATCAACAGCATATTTCTCTATGGAATCCAGTTTGATTCGGAGAAAACCGGTAAGAAGAGTGAGGGAAATAATGCGTTGGCAGATAGTGCTTTTTATGGCACAGAGAATTCTTCTGTGGAGGTCGAAGATCTGATTGCGCAGAATACAGCGCAGGATCGGCAGGAGTTTACGATGGTGGAGGACGGTTACAGCACAAAGGCAGGCATTCTTACAAATGCAAGTTGCTTTGTGGCGGAAAAGGGAGAATTAAACCCGGATACTGACCTTGTGGACAATCTCTGCCACTTTGTGATCCATATGCGACAGGAGTCAAAGCGGAACCCCATCTTTTGGGGGAGCAGTGTGACTGGGAACAGTGTGCTTGCTGGTGTGGAGTACCGACAGATTCTCAATGGTCTTAAAAGTGAGGGAATCAGCGGAGATAACAAAAAGAAAAATCAGGTAAAGGAGTACTCAGTCAAAGTACTTACGCGGGAGGGAAAGATGTTTGTGAATTATGAGGATAAATTTGCAATCTCTGCCCAGTCAACGAAAAACAGACAGATTGCCTGTATGCGGCTTCTCTTGGTCTGCCTTTTGGAGTCTTCCCAGAAGGAGAATTTTTCTTCGACAGGAGATACTCCGTTTCCGATCCTCAAAAGTGCATTTGATGAGTTTTTCGACTACAACAAAGAATTTAACTGTTTCAAAGAAATGACAGGAGGTTCTGCTTATCTGGTCGGTGACGGGCAGGCTGAGATTGCATTTTTTGATGTGGGGATCTGTGAGATTTCTAAGACAAGGGATCTGACGCAGAGAAATCTCCTTACTTACTGTACAGAGTATACGGTAGATAGGAAGAAACGGGATTCTGCGGAGGCAGACAAATAGATGATTTGTATCGTTTGTAACGGTATACGAGAAAGGATGATGGATGATGAAGATAAGAAAATATCGATGGGTTGCGTGTTTGTTGGTGTGTGCGATGGTGTTGGGGATGTGGAATGGGAATGTGGTGAAGGGGAAGGAAGCGTCCCTCTCGGATCCTGTCAAAGGAGAAATGGAACAATGTCAGGAAATAACGGAGGTAAATATAAAGATTGATAAACCAATTTCAGAACAGGCACTAGCAGATACTGCCTCGATAGAGGAGTGCAAGGTGAAAAATATTTTGTCGGAGAATCAGAGTGTAATAGGGGCTTCTAAGGAAATTGCTTCGGTAGATACAGTAACAATAGAAGATATAAAATGGTTTAAAGATAAAGATGATCAATTACTAAGTAAAGAGGAAAAAGCAGATTATAATACAGAATATACGGTGAAGATGGTATTAGTTTCTGGTAATGGATACCAATTTAATACAGAGAATTTAACTATAAAAATAAATAATGGAGAGGTTGGGGCTAATAATATTGAGTTAGATAATACTGGAGGAAAAGCAACTGTTAAATATACTTTTCCTAAAACTAAAAAGGGATCAATAGCTAGGGTGTTTTTAACGTTACCGAAACTTGACGTGGGAAAAAAATTTCCAAAGCCTGCAATATGTGAAATTGATACCGACAAAGTAGAGATTGCAGATAATGGTATAACATGGAAGGAAGTAAACAGAAATGTTGTTGAAACATCAAAACCGGTGGCCTATGGTACAGAATACGAAGTATATATTACATTAAAGCCCAAAGAAAACTACGAATTTAGTGAATCAGGTGTAGACATATATATCAATAAAGAACCACCGAAAAATTATAAATGTGACAAAGACGATGCTACTGTAACTGTTTGTTATCAGTTTGAAATAACAGATAACGAGTCAATAAAGAAAGTAGTTATAAACCAGATATCTGAGCCTGTAGCAGGTGGAAAACTTGCTGATAAGGTATCAGTGAAGGAAGGGAAAGTTGATGTTGATAAGATAGTATGGACAGAAATTGATACGGGGAATAAAGTAGAAACTGCAGATTATGATACCGAATACATGGTCTCTATTACGTTAAAACCACAAGACAAGTGTCAATTTAATGAACATTTGACAGTGGAAATAAATGGTTCAGAGGGACAGTATAATAATAAGAATAATGAAGTAATAGTGAGTAAAGAATTTGGAAAGACAAAAAAGAAACTAGTAGAAAATGTAAGTTTGAAAGAGATCCCTGCTCCTCAAGCCGGACAAGCACTTGTTGATACAGCATCGGTGGAAGAGAGACAGGAAGCTAATGCTACTGTAGAAAATATAACATGGTGGAAAATTAGTAAAAATGATGGGGTCAGGGAGTCGGTTGAGGAAGGACAGATAGCAGAGTATGATACTGACTATGAAGTTGATATTACATTAAAACCGGGAAATAAGTGTCAATTTTCAGAGGATTTAAAAGTAAGAATGGGTGATTTAATTAAGAATGGGTTTACTCCTAATGGGGATGGTACAGTAACAGTCAGTTACAGATTTCCAAAGACAGAAATACGACCAAAATCAAAATTAGATCAGTTGGCAACGCCTACTGCTTCTCCGGTACCACCCACCTACACCCTCACCCTGAACCCTAATAAAGGAGCTCTCTCCAAGCAAACCATCCACTTCACAGTTGATGAAATAAGCAAAGTGTCTCTGCCGACACCGACCCGGAAAGGTTATAAATTTATTGGTTGGTACAACGGAAAAAACCGGGTAGAAAAAATCACAGAAGCAAAGAACGTTACGTTAAAGGCGCAGTGGGTACAAGCTTCCATTGATTTAAAATATCAGTCTACACTTACGTGGAGTAAGTATCTGAGCCCGGATGTGAAACTAACAAAGAGCGTTATTGAGAAAAAATATACGAAGTATGTCAAACTAGATCAGAAAAAAGGTACGATGGAGGGAAAGAAATATATTAAGAAAGCCAAGGTTACGTTAACGATTAATGGAAAGCCGGTCGATGTTACGGTGAAAAGATTAAGTCCAAAGCCAAAGGTAAAAATAGTAAAAGCGGGAAACAGAATACCATATGCTATAGGTGTTTATCGAACTTTTAAACTTTCTTATAAACATGAGCCGGGTGCGACGAGGGCGGTTGCAGAGTATTCCTACAAGAAAAAGAGTGGGTTTAAAAAATGTGTGAAAGAGCTGAATACGTTAAAGGGTGGTAGTGTCAGCGTGAAGAAAGGAAAAAAAGCTTATTTCAGGGTGACGGTTTATTATGGAAAATATAAGTCTTCAAAATCAGAACTTGTTGTGCTGAAAGGTTAGGAGGAATTTGATCATGAAATTATGTATGGGCTGCATGAATCCGATGGATGACCATATGCAGATCTGTCCGCATTGTGGATTTAATGAGACAGAGCTGAGGCAGGAATCCTACTATCTCAAACCCGGTACGGTTATTGGTGGTAAATACATTGTAGGAAAAGCACTCAGCTATGGAGGATATACGGTCACTTATTTGGGAATGGATGCTGAGAAGAACCGCAAAGTCATGGTAAAAGAATATCTGCCAAGTGATTTTTCGACCCGCTCGGAAGGGGACACGGACATTATAATCTATTCGGGAGATGCGAAAGAACAGTTTGAGCAGGGTCTTACTACCTTTTTAAATGAAGCGAACCGCATCCAGCAGCTACATAAGCCCAGGGGCATCATGCAGGTGTATGATTGCGTGGCAGAAAATGATACCGGTTATGTGATCTCAGAATATCTGGAAGGAAAGACACTGAAACAGATTATGCAGGAGGGGAAGCGGTTTTCCCCACAGGAAGCAAAGGATTTTGTCTGTGAGATTTTGGAAGGTTTGCGTCTGGTTCATCCGCTGGACATTATCCATTGTGATATTGCGCCGGAGACCATTCTTGTCACGGATACTGGAGAGATTAAGCTGCTGGATTTTGGCGCTACCCGGTATGTGACGACGGCGAACTCAAAGAGCCTTGCTATCATTTTAAAACAGGGTTATGCACCGGAGGAGCAGTACCGGAGTCAGGGCGTTCGAGGGCCATGGACGGATGTGTATGCCATGGGAGCAGTCATGTACTATATGATTACGGGAGTAGTCCCGGTCGAATCGGTAGACCGAGCTCTCGTGGATGAATTAAAAGAGCCATCGAAGCTTGGCGTTCAGATGCCCCCCAATATGGAAAATGCACTGATGAATGCATTAAATGTGTATCAGAGAGAACGCACGCCTTCCGCCGAGATATTTTATCAGGAGTTAAATAGTCCCCAGGTAAAACGTATTCAGGTGAAAAAGCAGAAGTATGAAACCGGGAAATTTCCTACATGGGCAAAATATCTTGTGGCGGGTCTGCTCTGTGCGGTCATGGCAGGGGGAGTTATTCTCGCTATACATTGGAAGGGCGGTGGAAAGCCGGATAGCAGATCCAAAGTCATTTTGGCAGAGCAGATTACAGGGATGACAGAAGAAGAGGCGACGGAAGCACTGAAAGAGAAATCTGGAACCGGGGAGATTACGTTTGAGGTATCCGGGATTCTTTTTGATAAGAACGTAGAAAACGGAAGCGAGATACTGACGCAGGAACCGGCGGCCGGAAGTGAAATCACAGACGGAAAGATTACTGGCATCGTCCGGACGAACTCAAAATGTACCTATCAGGATATATGGGATCAGAAAGACAATGTGGATTCGCTTGTAAAAACGTTTGGAATCGACAAGGGCAAACTGGCGGCGTCGGAAGAAGCGGACGCTGGTGATGAAAAGAAAACCTTTAAAAATCTGTATGAGATTATACTGGCAGACGGGACAAGATTAAGTCAGGAGACATTACAGAAGGAAAAGAATATGGGAATCTTAGACCTGTCGCGGATACAGTCCGTCACATATTATGTCAGCCCATATCTCTATAAAAAGAAACTTGGGAATTACATCGGGAAAAACGTAAATGATATTTCCTTTACAAAATACACGGAAAAAGACGGAAAGAAGAAGGCGAAAGGCAGCGGGCATCCATCGAGCAGCCCGAAATATTATTCTTTTAATGAAAAGCCCGGATATATTGTAGAGCAGAAGATAAAACCGGGAAAAACCTATAATTCTTCCCAGTATGAGGGGGAGCTCTTTGTTACTGTGAAAGAACAGATTACGTATGATGCTCATAATGCGGACTCACTCATAAAGAAATTAAAGGAGCGGGGCTTTAAGGATGTTAAGGAAGAGGGATCGGGTTCGGAGATTGCAGGGATTAAAGTGAGCGGTAAAGGGGGCAGTGATTATTTTACGGTGGAGGAGACCATTACGGTGAAGAGGAAAGAAAAGGTGGTGGTGACGCAGAAGCCGTCACAACAAAATCCTAAAGCAACACGGTCAGTCGGACCTCAAAATCCCCTAAGTAATTATAAATAGTTTATCCATTATTAAAAGGAGGGCCAAACTATGAATTTTTGTTACCACTGCATGAGTCAGTTACCAGATCAAAAACAAAATACATGTCCATATTGCGGGGCTGCGCTTAATGAAAGTGCCGCTGCCCCGGATGTCCTCCCGCCCGGTACGGTTTTACAGGGTAAATTTGTCACAGGAACCCTGCTGGGGTCAGGCGGGTTTGGAAATACATATATCGGATGGAACCAAGTGCTCTCCTGTCGTGTGGCCGTGAAAGAGTTTTTCCCGAGACATATGTCAGTGCGGGGCGGGGACAGGAAAACGATATCAGTCGCCGATCCTGCCATGCGGGAAAGATACGGACAGAGCCTGCAGAACTTTTTGGAGGAGGCCAGAAGGCTTGCGGAATTAGGCAGTGTCCATGGAATCCCGGATATATATGGGTATTTTGTGGAAAATGGGACCGGTTATATCGTGATGGAATATATCGAGGGAATTACTGTGAAGCAGCTTATGAAAGATTCCGGTGGCACACTGGGTTACGAGCGGGCGAGACAGATCATACTTTCTGTTTTGTATACATTGAAGGAGATACACAGACGGGGAATCCTCCACCGGGATATCGCACCGGATAATATTATGCTCACCCGTGACGGAGGAGTCGCACTGATTGATTTTGGTGTCGCCAGGAAGCAGATGGATGATGCGGCGGATTCGGTGATTATGCTGAAACATGGTTATTCACCGCCTGAGCAGTATGCAAGAAATGCAGTTCAGGGCGTTTACACCGACTTATATTCTTTGGCAGCTGTGTTCTATCATATGATAACAGGGATGAAACCACCCGGAGTGGGGAAACGCAGGGAAAACGACACACTGTTACCCCCCTCTCATTATGGTGTAAAAATTGCGGAACAGGCAGAAATAGCGGTGATGATGTGCCTATATCTTAATCCGGAGTACCGTCTGGCGAGTGCCGAAGAGTTTATGATTGCATTGAATGGAAGGGATTTTAAGCCGGCTGTGCAGAGAGAACAGGTAGAGGACTTTAGGGGAGAAAGAATGTCCAGAAGGACAGACCGGGAATTTCCTTTCATCGGACAGGCCGCCGTGATCCTGCTTCTGGTAGCAGCGGTGACAGTGGGGATCGTGCTGACGGTATACTGGAAGGAATCGGAGGTAGTAGACAGTAGATCCAAAGTCATTTTGGCAGAGCAGATTACAGGGATGACAGAAGAAGAGGCGACGGAAGCACTGAAAGAGAAATCTGGAACCGGGGAGATTACGTTTGAGGTATCCGGGATTCTTTTTGATAAGAACGTAGAAAACGGAAGCGAGATACTGACGCAGGAACCGGCGGCCGGAAGTGAAATCACAGACGGAAAGATTACTGGCATCGTCCGGACGAACTCAAAATGTACCTATCAGGATATATGGGATCAGAAAGACAATGTGGATTCGCTTGTAAAAACGTTTGGAATCGACAAGGGCAAACTGGCGGCGTCGGAAGAAGCGGACGCTGGTGATGAAAAGAAAACCTTTAAAAATCTGTATGAGATTATACTGGCAGACGGGACAAGATTAAGTCAGGAGACATTACAGAAGGAAAAGAATATGGGAATCTTAGACCTGTCGCGGATACAGTCCGTCACATATTATGTCAGCCCATATCTCTATAAAAAGAAACTTGGGAATTACATCGGGAAAAACGTAAATGATATTTCCTTTACAAAATACACGGAAAAAGACAAAAAGAAGAAGGCGAAAGGCACCGGGCATCCATCGAGCAGCCCGAAATATTATTCTTTTAATAAAAAGCCCGGATATATTGTGGAGCAGAAGATAAAACCGGGAAAAGCCTATAATTCTTCCCAGTATGAGGGGGAGCTCTTTGTTACTGTGAAAGAGGAAATTATGTATGATGCTCATAATGCGGACTCACTCATAAAGAAATTAAAAGAGCGGGGCTTTAAGGATGTTAAAGAAGAGGGATCGGGTTCGGAGATTGCAGGGATTAAAGTGAGCGGTAAAGGGGGCAGTGATTATTTTACGATGGCTGACACGATTACAGTGAAGAGGAAAGAGAAAGCGGTGGTATCACCAAAGCAGGTTTCACCGAAGGAACCGAAAACACCAAAAACACCATCAAATCAGATAGGACTTAGTAGTAGTCCTTTGCTCGATTAAAAGGTACAGAAAATACAGGAGGAGAACGATGGCAAAAAAGCTGATAGATCCCAACAAATTATGTATGGGCTGTATGGAACTTCTGGAGAGGCCGGAGGCAGGATGCCCCCACTGTGGTTTTCGCATACAGGATTACAGACAGGTGGAAAACAGCCTGCCATTATATGAAATATTAAATGGAAAATATCTGGTCGGCAAAGTGATCGGTGTCGGCGGGTTTGGGATCACTTATATCGGTTGGGATTTCTATCAGGGAAAGAAGGTCTGTATTAAGGAATATTTTCCCCGGGGAGTGGCGGCGCGCCTTACAGAAGAAGAGAAGGCAGTACATGGGGAAATTTCGGTCCAGTACAGTGTGGATGTTTACACTCAGAACACCGTGCAGGCGAGAAATGCCTATGCTTATGGATTGGAAGCATATATTAAGGAGGCACAGACGCTATCGAGATTTTTCACTATGCCGGGGATTGTCTCGGTTCGGGATTTTTTTTACGGGAACAAGACAGCGTATATCGTCATGGAGTTTATTGATGGGACCGACCTTCGACAATATACAAAAAAAAGTGGAGGAAGACTGGATCCTGGGTGGCTGATTTCCCTTTTAAAGGATGTTCTGAAGGCTCTGTATGAGGTACATAAAGTGGGGATCATCCACCGTGACATCAGTCCGGATAATATGATGCTGACGCCAGACGGAAAAGTAAAGCTTATTGATTTTGGTGCGGCCAAAAACTATAGCAATACACAGGACATTACTGTTTTATTAAAGCACGGGTATGCTCCGCCTGAGCAGTATGACCGGAATGGGGTTCAGGGACCATGGACGGATATTTACAGCATATGTGCCAGCATGTATTACCTTCTCACAGGGACGAAGCTTCCGAATGCTCTGGAGCGCAAGAAAAAGGATACTGCGATGCCTTTGCAGGCAATGGGGGTTCCTGTTTCGGACAGACAGGATACAGTCATTCTGAAAGGACTAAGTCTTGAGAGGACAGCCCGCTATCAGGATATTGCGCAGTTTTATCAGGCATTATATGGGGAAAGCATCGGTGGGGAGAAGCAGAGTGGCATGTCAGCAAAAGAGGTGGCACAGAGATATATGGAGGAGCAGCTGGCAAAGCAGTAGGAGGAAGAGGACATGAAAGAGCTGACAGTCTGCGGGGGCTGCTTTGCCGAGTGGAATGACTTGAATTTTCAGTGTTTCTGGTGCGGCTGGTGTCCGGATATGGAGGAGAGTCCGAGGGACAATACTTCTGGTTGGAAGCCCGGAAAGATTTTAGAAAAAAGATATCAGCTAGGGAAGATCTATGTGAGGACTGAGGATGGATACACAGTGTGGAGAGCTTGGGACAAATATATGGATATACGGTGTTTTCTGTTGGCAGCTGTGGATGAAAATATTCAATGGTTATCGAAGATTGCATGGGGGCTTTCCGGGCAGCCGGAATGTGGGATCAAGGTTCTCAGTCTGAGACAGTTGGAGGAAAAATATGTCCTCGTATTTTCCATGAGAGACTCTTATCTGCCGATTGAAACATTTCGTGAAAAAATCTGTCTGGCAGAAGAACCTCCTGCAGTACTGATTGATTCGATTGATTACAGCCTCCGGAAAGAATGCCAGATAAAAATGCTGCCAGAAAATATCCTGCTCGGGAATCGCTACCGGATACTGGGATGTATCGGTATGGGGGGATTTGGGATCATTTATTTGTGTGAGGACATTCTGCTGCAGAGAAATGTGGCAGTAAAGGAATATTTTCCGGAAAGTTGGGCAGAACGGGAGGAAACTTACGTGATGGTCAGACAATCGGGGATGCTGGCGGCGTACCGGTATGGACTGGATTCTTTCTGGCAGGAGGCAAAGCTGACAGCAAAGTTTATCCATCACAGACATATTGTGACGATCTATGACATTTTTAGGGAAAATGATACAGCTTATCTTGTAATGGAATACTTATCCGGGAGCAGTATTGGAAAAGAGTTTCTCCAAAGGGATTACAGGCCTTATGATCCATATGAGATGGCGGAGATTATCAATCCGCTTTTAGAGACGCTGAAGGAGATCCATAAGCAGAAGATCATTCATGGCGACCTGTCGCCAGGCAATATGATACGGACGAAAGATAGGGGAGTTGTTCTCATTGACTTTGGGGCAGCAAAAGAGGAGAGACACGGAATGAGGCAGATGTCCGGGGGAGCTTTTTTGAAGACAGCCTATGCGGCGCCGGAGCAGTACCAAATGGCAAAAGAGGGCAAGCCGGAAGAGGTAGGGCCATGGACAGATATTTATGCGGTTGGGGCAATGATGTATTATTTTCTGACCGGACATAAACCGCCGGATGCCCTGACCCGGTCATCAAATGGGCCGGCAGATCTCAAAGTATCGAAAAAGTATAACATAAAGCTGAAAAGAGGATGGATGAAGCTGATCCAGCGCTGCACAGAACTGGATTCTAAAAAGCGGATTTCTTCCTGTGATATGGTCAGGGAGGAGATAAAACGTTTGCTGACGCACGAAAAAGAGGGGAGATGAGAAAAATGCTGCATCTCGGAATATGTGATGATGATGAGGAGCATCGGGCACAGATGCATGAGATGTTTAGCCGTGCACTCTTTCAATATGACGAGATTGAGGTCACTTATTTTATGACAGCAGAGGAGGCGATCAAACAGATTGAAAACGGACAGTTTTATATCGATTTGCTTCTTCTGGATATTCATATGCCGGAGAGAAGCGGTTTAGAACTAGCCGGGTACATCCGGAAGAACAGCGTCGATGTAGATATTATTTTTGTTACGGTTTCGCCGGATCATGTATTTGACGGGTATACATACCAAGCCTTTACCTATTTGCTCAAACCGTTGGATTATGAGCGGATCAAAGAAGAGGTGAAACGGTATATGGAACTCAAAAATAAAAACTCAGATTGTCTGCATATCAACATCAATGGCAGGAGTGAGCGGATTTTTTTGGATCAGGTGTTTTATATCGCAGCGGAGGGTCGAAAGGTTTTCTTCCACAAAAGAGATGGAGAGATTTCTGCGTATGCGAAATTAAATGATCTGGAAGAGACATTGGAAGAGTACGGTTTTATGCGGTGTCACCAAAGTTTTTTGGTTAATAAAAGATTTATAGAATCGCATGCGCGGGCAGTATTGACGGTTGCGGGGGAGCAAATACCGATCAGCCGCAAGTATATTGAGCCAGTAAGAAACGAGATGCGGGAGGAAGGAGGAGTATGATGCCGGAGATGAATACGAGAGAAACGATGCAGGTGACGAGAAGTCTGGCGTTGTCCACGGAACCATCCGGTGGTTTGGTTTGTATCAAAGGAGAGCATCTGGGCAAGATGATCTCTATGCCGGGAGACAGGACATTTGTTTTTGGACGGGATCCGTCTGTATGCAACATTATTTTGAAGGGAACCAGAATCAGCCGGAAGCATTGCCAGATTACATATGTTCCGTCTTTGGAACAGTACCGTATTGTAGATTACTCGAAAAATGGGACATTCTTAGGTAATGGAACAAGGCTGCAACAGGGGAAAGAGTATTATGTGAAATCGGCTACAGAAATCTATATAGGGGACAGGGATAATTTATATAAATTCCGATGAGAAGGAGGAGAAAAATATGTTTTGTAGTAATTGTGGAAATACCATTCCAAATGGCAGCCGGGTATGTCCTTATTGCGGGAAGCCTGTTGTGGGTATGGGAGGTGGTGTTTATCAGGAACGGCGTGCAAAAATTGATAATATATTTACGGCACTGATGCAGGAGAGGACGCCGGGAGCGATCTGGGAATTTGCTTTGTGGTGTACGGTGTGTGTTTGTGTGCTTCTTTCTATGACAGCGATGATTGTAGTCAGTTCGTGGATGGAGGAATTTACTGTAGCCTGCCGGTTAGTATGGTTGTTTGTTATGTTGTTTGAGATTGCGACAGGAGTATTGATGGCATTTCGGCTCAAACCGATTATGCTTTATGCGTCATCACTTACATTGCAGCTGATTATGCCAATTTTTTTGTATGTGACTTATGCGATGGCATACAGCCGGATGGATCAGGATCTACCTGCCGGGATAATTGTGATGTTTGTTTTATTGTTACTGACATCCCTTGGATTGGCAACCTGTAGTTCCATTCAGTTTTTTACGAGAATTGATTTGGGAAAGATAACGGCGATTCTTGATGTGGTCGTTGCGGGCTGTATGTTCTTTTTTGTAATTGTGACAGCGGTCTCTTCGGATGCTGTAACTGGATGGGTCATCTCGAAGAGTGGTTTTGGTCCTGGGGCAGTGTCATTTGTAGGGATACATGCGGTACTTGCTGTATTTTATATGCTGTTTTTCTTTGGGTGTATCGATAGTAGAATAAATAAGATTATCATACAGGGCAGGATTTCCGGAGGATCATCAGGAAACCATGCAGCTTTTACGCCGGGGCTCCAATGTATTCGTGGACAGTATCAGGGACAGATTATGTATGTACGGGGATATGATTTAACTTTTGGTTCACAGTCGGGGGAGGTCGCGGTTGTGATCCCTGACCCATACATAAGTCGTAGGCATTGTTCGGTAAGATATGATTCAAGGACCGGAATGTATGGCATTTTGGATGTTTCTACAAATGGTGTTTATCTGACCAATCCGAATGGCAGCACGCAGAGGATTCCTTCCGGGCAATATATTTCATGCCCGAGGGGAAGTGTAATCGGTATGGGAAGCATGGAGCAGCAGTTCAGATTACTTTAATACATATAAAGAAAGAGATTAGGAGGAATGGTTAATGAGACATAAAAATACAATGAAACTTTGGCAGATGCTGACGCTTGCAATTTTGTTATTTGTAGTGGTGATGAGTATGTTTTTGCCGATTGCCAGCCTGAAAGGGTCGAACGTAGTAGATGCGATTCTTGATGCAGCAGTACAGTTGCAGGATAAAGGTGAGATTGATATCCCCGGTTTTGACAAATTAAAAGGTATTGATGCAGAGACGATAAGGAAAATTGACCGGAATGACCAGAAGATATTGGATCAAATGGTGAAAGAATTGGATGAGGGAATCGAAAAGAGTGAGGAAAAGAGTGGAATCCGATGGTCTGCGCTTAGTGGAATCCGATTTATCACGATGGATACAAATGCTTTTTTGCTGGGAACCGAAGATTATAAAAGAGAGGACGTTGAAGAAATAGATGAGAATGAGGGGTACAGCGAGCTAAAAAGGGCAATTACAATTTATAAGATAGTATTCGCTGTTGTGTATTTCGGCGCTATTGTCATTTTACTTCTTGTACTCCTGGGTTTTGTTGTAAAGTGGAGCAAATATACGATGGCGATAGTATCTTCTGCTTTTGGGGCTGCTACATCAGTTGTTTTTGCCCTGTATCGTTGGAGAACTCCATCTGAAATTCTTTCATATAATGGCATTACTAATGAGAATGTTAAGTTAGTTGTAAAAATATTTTGGAAAGCCATTAGTGGTATGGGTGTTATGACCTGCTTTATTCTTGGTATCCTGATTTTTGTGATGGGAATTGTGACATGTATCATTGGAAGAGCATCGGAACAGTCCGGGTTCAGTCAGAAAGTATCAGGCTGGAGGGATGAAGGACAGGGATGGGAAACACCGGCATTCCCATCAAATCCTTTTCCTCCAGTAAATATGCCGCCTGTATATAATCCAGTAAAGTTAGATCCAAAACCGGCCGTAAAACCAGAACCACCTCAAACACCAAAGCCTCAATATGGGCGGGTAAAATGTACACAGGGTGCTGCTATGGGACAGGGCTTTAAACTGCCGGAGGATAGAAAGGTTATTATCGGAAAGAGCCCACAGAATGCGACATTGGTCATCCATGACCAGCACGTGAGCAATGTCCATTGCAGCATCCGTTATCGACAGGAGACGAATTCCTACATTGTAAAAGATCATTCGACAAATGGAACTTTTGTACAGGGCGTCCGTCTTGCAAAAGAAGTTGCGATGGAATATCCAGCGGGGACGGTATTGTCGCTGGCGGATGGTACAAATAAAATTACGCTTGGATGATGGGGGAGATGGGAAAATTTAGAAAAACTGGTCTGAGAGAAAAGGAGTGAATAATCGGATGAAGAAAATGGGAAAGAGATGGTTGATATTATGTTTTATCTTGTCAATATTATGTGTTGGTGAAAATTATAAAGCTCAGTATATGCAGGCAAAAAAGAGCCAAAAACATATCATTATTGCCAAGATAGAAAATAACGTGTTGTATTATCACAAGTCAGTAAGCGCACACGATATTTTTAAAGATCCTGATTGGGAAAATATTATTGGTTATGGTCCTCAGAAGAAGATACAGTTGGCCTCTGATTGTAGATATTATTTGATAAAGGATGATACTGTTTATCCAAATAAGATGAAAAGGGTTACTAAAAAAAAGTTCAAAACAAGTTTATACCAATATGAACGTTATAACGAGGAGGGTATTATATATTATTGGGGATTGGCTTGCAAGATGGAGATAAAAAATGGTAAGTGTATCAAATTGGAACAGCAGTTTCAGAGTTAAGTATACGCCATTTATCATACAATAATAAGGTTATTGCCCGAAAGAAATCGGGATAACAATATAAATATGAAAAAGGAGAGTCCCTCGCATTAAAATTGGGGAGGGCAGAATAGGAGGAAATAATGAAACAGGGAATGAAACGGATGATTACACTTTGTCTTGTTGTACTAATGATGGCGTGTATGATTGGAGAGAAAAATGTGGCAAAGGCAGCAGTAGATTACTCCAATCTAGCAATTGATTTGCCACTCAGTGGAATGTGGAGCGGGGATTACTGGGTGACAGATACAGATAAGGAAGATTACTACAGGATCATAATTCCGTCGGATGGGAAAATTACGCTTAAATTCATGTCATATCTAAATGGTTTGAGATGGGATTTGTATACAAGTGATTGGTCAGAAAACCTAGCTTCTGAAGGTAGAATATATGGTACAGACATAGCGCCGAAAACAGAAGAATATGGTTTTGCACTAAGTGCGGGAACATACTATATAAAAGTTAATAGCTGGAATGCAGGCCGCTATAAAATGTATGTCGGATTCACTGGTTATAGTGCGACAGATGCCGGGGCAAATTCGTATGACTCCCCATTGGGACTAGGAATCGATACCCAGGTAACAGGTGCAATCACAAAGACAGATCATGAGGATTGGTACCGCCTCAATGTACCAACGACAGGTAATTATACAGTGAAGCTTACAGCATATATGCATTTATATTATAAATTGTATAACTGGGATCTGTCAAAAGAAATCCAGTCTACTTCGACTGGATATGGTAAAGAGTCTGAACCGGATACATGTACATGGGATTATACGTTAAGTGCCGGGACTTATTATATAAAAATAAGTAATAGTTATGACACTGGCAAATACCTTCTTTCATGGTCGGCATTGACACCGGAAAATTGTACGCATGATTACAAATCATCGTATGTATCTGCTACATATGTTAACAGAGGATATACACTTTATACATGTTCTAAATGTGGCCACTCATACCGGGGAAATTATACAAATAAACTGATGCTCGGACAGGGCTCAATTGCATATCTAACGGCGGGCAGGCAAAAAGTTGTCGTGGGATACTGGGGTGTTTCCAATGCTGACGGTTTTCAGATTCGTTATTCCAGAAACAGTAAGTTTAAAAAGAGCACAAAAATCGTTAAGGTTAAGAGTGGTTATACAGGAAAGAGAACACTAAAAAAGCTAGCTGGGAAAAAGAGATACTATGTCCAAATACGTGCTTACAAAAAAGTTGGGGGAAAGACAGTATATGGCAAATGGTCTGTAAAAAAGAGTGTAAAAGTAAAATAACAGGCAGAGAATGATAGTTGTTTTTTACATCAAAACAAATTTTATTCTTGAAAAAACAGAAGGTATGTTATAGTATAGGTATAGAAGGAACAACCGCCCATAAGAGGTTGACCATTTGCGAAATAGAAATCCCACCCCGTCACAGGCCAAAGTTTTGGGGTGGTTTTTCTATGTATGCTTACTTACAGAACGTAAAAGTGTCAGGAATCTCAAAAATTGTTTGCTATTTTCGGGCTATTTGAGTATACTGTTGGAAAAGAGCATTGGGAGGGAAACATGAGTGGCATTGTTTTATATCATGGAAGTTCGAATCAAATTGTGATGCCGAGATTTGGATTAGGCGAGGACAGGCATGATTATGGAAAAGGCTTTTACTTGACAGAAAGTATTGATCTTGCAAAAGAATGGGCAGTTTACAGACCAAATCAGACGAATGGCTGGGTACATAAATATGTACTTGATGATGCAGGGCTTAAAATTCTGGATTTTCAGGAAAAAAATATTTTGTCATGGCTGGCAGAACTTATGAAACATCGTGTTGCTGCGGATTCCAAAAGATATCGGGTTTTGTCCGAAAAATTTATTCAGAAGTATGGAATATCGACGGACAGATACGATGTGATAAAAGGATGGAGAGCCAATGCGTCATTTTTTTATATTGCCAAAGCGTTTGTGAGAGATGAAATTGATATGGATATTCTGGAAGAGTTACTTTCCCTTGGCGATTTAGGTATTCAATATTGTGTAAAATCTGCTAAAGCATATGAACATTTGTCGGAAGCGGCGAATGAGCTGCAGGAAATAAGCTTTGAAGAGTTCCATAAAAAATATAATGAACGGGATGTTATAGCGCGCGAAAATATGAAAAAATTAGTTGAGTCTGACAGGAATAAGGTGACGAAGGTGTTTAGTACATTGTTGTAGGAGGAATCGATCATGCGGGATCACTTAAAGGCATATCTCGATGAGGTAGTAGAAAATCAGGGAAAGTTATTTGATTATATTGCCATTACCTATCCGGATATGGATACAGAAGATTTTATTCAAGCGTATATGAAGAGTAAAACAAGAAAGTATCTGGATGAAGCTGAGGCGTATGTATGTACGATGGATGCCCGGGAACTTTGGGAATATTTTCAGAAGACAGACAAATACCGATTAAAGGAGGGAGAGGCTTTAAAAGGATTTATGCCGGACTGGATTGGTGAGTTTTATGCATATTATCAATGGAAATACAATGTGCCGAGCGCAGAACTGGTTGATAAGGTTTCTCTGGATTATCTTGAAAAGATGTATCCGGGATTGCATGATCTGGAACTGGATCTCGCAGTAGAAAAGGTGGGGGCGGTATGAACAAGGCGGTTATTTGTTTTCATAAACCAGAGGAGAGTAGGTTAAAACCGACATAATCTTTGTCAAATTTTACAAGAACCGATTTTAAAATAAGTTTTTGATACAATGAATCTAACATAAGGATTTGTTGTATCGGAAACTTATTTTTGTTTTATGGAAAAATACAACGAAACGAACATTTAGAATGGAAAGGAAGGTCGATCATTATGAAAAACAAGAAAATTGTAAAAAGAATGCATGCAGTATTACTTGCGGTATCTCTGCTCATTGGAATTATAGCAGAGACAGATGCATTCGCTGCCGCCGCATATGTAAAGCTTGCTCAAAAGTCAGTCACTCTAAATATCCGTGAGGGTGAAACGCAGACTGTCTATGAGGCAACAACGATAAAAGTAAAGGCATCACAGGGGGCAAATGTCAAAAAAGTAACCTATGCGTCCCAAAACAAAAAAATTGCAGTTGTTTCCGCCAAAGGAAAGGTAAAGGCGAGGGGGGAAGGAAATACCAAGATCATTGTCACAGTAAAATATAAAAAATACGGCAAAACACAGAAGAAAAAGTTATTATTTTCCGTGAGGGTAGAAGAAAAAGATGAAACCGGTAAGGCAGAGGATACAGATGATTTAGATGATTCGGAGGAGGCAGAAGACGAAGAAGATTCCGTAATGCCGGTCGTCACAGGAAGATTACCTTCTGTTGCGGTATCTGCTATGTCACCGGCTGCGACATCGGCTGTGGCACCGGCGGTGATTTCAGTACATACAGCAGCACCAGTGGCAAACAGCCCTTCCATAGTACTTCCAACAGCAGTTCCGGTATGCACAGAACCACCTGCTAAAAGTCCGGAAGTTACACAGGCTCCGGTTGTGGCAAAAACCACAGCAAAACCGGAATATGCCACCATATCAAATGGAACATATAAAATAAATAGTAAAGTAAAAAGCGACATGATGCTTGATGTGGCAGGAAACGCTACTAAAAATGAAACAAATATCCAGATTTATGAAAACAATGGGACCACTGCCCAGTGGTTTAACATTACACATATAAGTTCCGGATGGCATAAGATATGCAGCCAGTCTTCCGGAAAGGCGCTGGATGTAACAGGGGCTGTAAAAAAGCCGGGAGTAAATGTCCAGCTTTATGACTATAATGGGACAGATGCACAGTTATGGCGTTTTTATACTACAGATCAGGGATATTACTATATCCAGAACAAATTGGGGTATTATCTGGATGTAGACGGAGGAAAGACAGCAAATAGTACCAATGTACAGGTGTATTCAAAGAATGATACAAATGCACAGAAATGGAAATTGTCCAAAATCGTATTTCCTCAGAAAGTAACTTTAAGTATGTCGTCATTTACACTGACAAGTATCGGTGCTACAAAGAAAATAACAGTCTCGTTTGCTCCGGCCGATACGACACAGAAAGATATCACGTGGACCTCCTCAAATAGTAAAGTTGCAACCATATCTGGTGGGACGGTGAAAGCGACTGGGAGTGGGACAGCCACGATCACAGCAAAGACATCAAATGGAAAGACCGCCAGTGCAAAAGTAACAGTAAATGATGGCTGTGTCAATGTAGAAAACGGTATTTATAATATAGATACAAAAGTTGGCAGTGGTTTTACGCTTGATGTGGCGGGAAACGCAACAATTAATGGCTCCAATGTTCAGATTTATAAAAAGAATGGAAGCCTGGCACAAAAGTTTTATGTAGAGAGTGCAGGGAATGGATGGTATGTAATTTCCAATGCCTATCCCAAAAGATGTCTTGATGTGTCAGGGGCATCTGCAAAAAGCAGAACCAACGTACAACTCTACCGTTATAATGGGACGGATGCGCAGTTATGGCGTTTTTACTCCGCAGGAAATGGATATTATACGGTGATGAATAAACTTGGAACCTGTCTTGACGTGGATGGCAGAAGTGCAAAGAATGGAACCAATGTACAGGCATATGAAAAGAATAACACAGATGCACAAAAGTGGAAATTGGTCAAAACAGAAGCACCATATGTGAATATAGCAGACAGCCTGTATTCCCTCTATTCAAAAGTAGGAAACAATTTTGTACTGGATATATCCGGAAATGGGACAGCAGATGGCACGAACATCCAGATTTATCAGGGGAATGATAGCACTGCACAGAAATTTAAGATCCAACTGATCGGAGATGGCTGGTATAAGATTTCCAATCCGCTAACCGGCAAATGTCTTGATGTAAAAGACGGATCAACCAAGAGCGGAGCGAATGTTCAGCTTTATACTTATAATGGAACAGATGCACAAAAGTGGAGATTCTATTTATCAGGGGATGGAGAATACTTTGTCATAAAAAATAAACTTGGCTACTATCTTGACGTAGATGGGGCAAGGGCCCAAAATAGCACCAATGTTATGGTGTTTACAAAAAATGGAACAAATGCACAAAAGTGGAAATTACAGGAGACAAGTGCAATTATTGTAAATCCAGCCTCTTTCACTCTGGATGGTATCGGCAAGACGAAAAGTTTGTCCGTATCTTATGAACCAGCAGATATCTTTGCTGCAAACCGTACAATCACATGGAGTTCTTCTAATACAAAGGTAGCCACGGTTTCTAATGGCACAGTAAAGGCAGTCGGAGCCGGGACAGCTACGATCACAGCGAAAGCGTATAATGGGAAGAAGTTTACGGTCACGGTTACAGTGAAGGCGGAAAACAAGGCACAGAGAATTGTTGATTATGAATTAGCCCAGTTGGGGATTGGGGATACCAAGGGAAATAACAATGTTAAATATAATACTTGGTATTATGGAAAAGCGGTGGTTGGTTCTAGTTATCCATGGTGTATGGCCTTTCAGGCATATTGTGCGAATCAGATAGGAGTGTTAGGTACTGCTGTTCCTCGAACAGCCAGCTGCGCTACAGCGGTGAGTTGGTATAAAAATAGAGGGCAGTTTAAATATGCAAAATATTATGGAGGCTCATATACTCCGAAAGCGGGCGATCTGGTATTTTACTATCAAGGAGGAAGTTTTTGTCATGTGGGTATGATTACGGCAGCACCAGTCAATGGTTATTTGCAAGTAGTAGAAGGAAACGTCGTATGTTCTGATGGGAATCATAAGGTTGTTCATTTTACTAAGAATAGCAAGAGAACTGTTAATAACAGCTATGTATATGGTTATGGGACACCGGCTTACTAAGCAATGATAGTTTAAGATAAAGTTAAGCAGATAAAAAATAAATCAACTCCCTTTTGGAACTTTTCGCAAGCCCTGCTTGTGTTTGTTCCAAAAGGGAGTTGATTTTATTTTTATTCCTCATAAAGATACCTTGTAAGAACAGGATCGGAGAAATTAAAGATATGGTTTCCGTCAGGAAGTTCCTGATCCTCGCAGACAGAACCTTTTATATAGACCGCAGCTGTCTTTCCATCTTCAATGCAACTCATCGTGATGATAGAGAAATTTTTCTCCGGCGGATCATAATACTTAGAAGGAATCAGTTTTTCTACCGTATTTTCTGCATTTGCTACCAGTGACACATCCAAACGGTAAATCCCGAAGTTCGTATACCAGTAAGCATAGTTCCCGCCCGGGTAGGTGCAGACACTTTGGCCGGCCGATTTTTTTTGCAGTTCATCCGTTGTGTATATGCTCTGGATGTCACCGCCTTCCAGCAGGTAAACACGGATTGAGTTTCCGTAAGTGTTGAACACATAATCTCCTTTGATGAAAAGATCTTGTGCCAAGCCAATATAATTCCGCTTTGAGACAAGTTTTTTGGTAAAGGGGTTATATACGATCAGATGAGCGGGTTCATGACCGATTCCCTCAAATTCGATATCCTGATATTCTTCCGGGGGGATTGTATATGTGCTTAGGACAATTTCATCCTTTTCTGTCAGCAGCATTCCATCGGCCATTTCATGAGAGTCTTTTTTCCATTTTAAGATTCCATCTGGCAGGTGGTATTCTGTTACTGTATCGTCTAGCAGGATATGATAGAAAACCGGGAGGTCATCTTCAGGCTGAATCATGGCAAGATAACTGCCATCAGAACATACTTCCAGCGAATCCAAGGGAGCTTTTGCCTTTTTCAGGAGAGCCTGTTCCCATTTCGGGGTGCTGATTTCCCATGTGTTATCCGGCTGCAGGCTTGCAAGCTCAAATCGTAATTTATTTCCATCCTGATATTCATACAGATACCGGATTTCATTTTCCCATGTTACATTTATCCAGCGGACAAGCTTTTCGCCGTTTTCTTGATCTGCCTCCTGTTTTCGAGAGGAATAGTAGTTCCGATCGGCGTCCGAAAGTGGAATATTTGTAACGTCTGGAGGTACTTCTTTACTAATCTGTAAAGTTTCACTGGCTGTCTTCTCCTGCTCACAACCGGTCAGGAAAAGAAGGAGAAAAATCCCCAATATGTATATCTTTTTCATTAACATGACCTCCTATTTGGTTGTATATCCAGTAGCGCTCCGTGACTTATTAACTGAAAATGTAGGACTGTTAAAATAATAGTAATTATAGCCGCTGCAGTTGTAATGGGTATAATCAAAGAGTTTGCCACTTACATATACCAGAAAATGTGCATGGAATTTGTCGTTTGTTGGAGAGTAAAATTTCCCCTGAAGGTAAATGATATCGGCTTTGTCTTGGGGATGACAGATATTATATCCCTCATACCGCCCGGCTGGTATTGCGGCCTCGGCATGTTTACCTGATAAAAAGATTTGGTATGTCATGGCTACTAAGATACATAGTGCTACAATTTGTTTTCTTCTCATTTTGCTTATTCTCCTTTTTTATTTGGTTGTATACCCACTGCCACTACTTTGTTGGAAGATGGAACATTCGGGACTGATTATATAGTAATTATAACTGCCGCTGCACATCTGGTGGGTATAATCGTATAGTTTGTTGTTTACATATGTAAAAAAATGTGCTCCAAATTTTTTCTGTGTGGTAGAACTAAAGTGTCCCCGAAGATATATATAATCCGGTTTGCCTTTTACCGGCAGGACGTCGTATCCGGAATACTGATGCGGTGCAAGGACCGCATTGGCACGTTTGCTGGGTAAAAGCACATAACATGCCATGACTGCTGTAAAAAATAGTGTTGCAATTCGTTTTTTTCTCATTTTATTAACCTCCTATTTTGGTTTATTGTTCCCGGTAAATATACCTTGTCAAGACAGGACCATGTGTGACTGCGACAAAGGCGTCATCCCCTACTTTTTTCTCTTCCAGGCAATATCCGTTTGTATAGATCATAGTAGTTTTACCATTTTCTATACAGGTTATCCCGGTCATAGAGAGTTTGACAGGTTTTTCTGGCAGGGAATAGACATCCGATGAGAGGATCTTCTCCGCTGTATTTTTTGCATTTGTCACCTGGGATACATCAAGACGGTAGACACCCAGATCAGTGAACCAATATGCGTAGTTCCCGCCCGAATAGCCCAAGAAGTTTATGGGATATTCCTGTTCCTCGTGTGGTATTGGCTCAGCCCCTTCCTGTGTGGATAGTTCCTCTTCACGTTTTTTTTGCAGTTCATCTGCTGTATATATACTTTGGATACCACCACCCTCTAACAGGTAGGCATTAACTTGGGCTCCTGCTTGGCAAAATATATAATCTCCTTTGATAAAAGTGCGGTCTGCGCTGTCTATGCATTCGCGTTTTGAAACAAGTTTTTTTGTATAAGGGTTGTATACGATCAGATTTCCTGTTCCGTGCCCGATGTGCGCCATTGATTCCCCTGTATTTTGATCGGGAAGTATTTTGTATGTTGTAGTCAGGACAATTTCATTTTTCTCTGTCAGAAGCATTCCGTCTGCTATTTCATGGGTGAACTCTGTCCATTGTAAAATACCTTCCGGCAGTTCCTCTTCCGTGATCGTCCCATCCAGCAGGATATGATAAAAAACAGGAAGGCCATCCTCAGGCTGAATCATAGCAAAATAACTGCCATCGGAACATACCTCAAACGACCTCAGAGGACTTCCTGACTTTTCCAGAAGGTCTACAAATTTCTGGCTCCACTCCGGGGTGCTGATCTCCCAGGTGTCGTCTGGCTGCAGTTTTGCAATTTCGAACCATGTTTTATTCCCTTCTTGGTATTGATACAGGAAAGTAAACTCATCTTCCCATGTTATGTTTGGACGAAATAAAAGTTTTTTTCTTGGTTTTTCTGTCTCGATCGGATACAGGTCCTTTTCGGGCAGTGGGATATCCGTTACCGCCGGAAGCGTATCTTCATTTATAACTGGTTGAGGTCCGTCGGATGTTTTAACCTGTCCACAGCCAGTCATCATGAAAAACAGAAAGATTCCCAGAAAATATAATTTTTTCATGATCCATCCTCCCTGCTATTTTGTTGTATATCCATGCCCGGTGTATGGCTGAATTGGATCAAAAGTAGCGCTGTTTATGAAGTGCTCATGAGCGCCGTTAAAAATTTTATGGGAATAGTCATAAAGGTTGTTATTTATATATACAAAGAAGTGGGCATGGAAACTGCCCTTTGTGGTAGAAGTAAATCTTCCCCGCAGATAATAAGCGTTGGGGTCATCTTCTTTATAACAGACCGCATAATCCTCATAACGGCTTGCTGCCCTGGCGTGTTTGCCAGATAAGAAAATTTGGCATGTCATCGCTGCCAGAATACATAGTGCTGTAATTTGTTTTTTTCTCAAGTTTTATCCTCCTTTTTATTTGGGGCAGAGAAAAATCACGTTTTCTCTGAAAAGGTGATTTCCTCTTATACAGTATTTGCCCTTTTATTATCTCATAGTTGGGCTAATATTTAAATAGGGTAAACCCAAGTTTTTAGAGAAAATATCGCAATTTTCAACAGGATAATACAGGATTTTACAGGGTTCGACAGGGTTCAACAGATGGTGGTTTGACAAGTGGGTAATGGCGGTATATAATATCATTTGAAAACTAATTATTTGATTTCTAATAATTATCGGGAGGAGAGCAAATGAAAGAGTCACTTCACTATCTGCTTATGGCGGATCATCTGATATTTCAAAAAACGTTGCTTGCCAGGATCAAAGATACCGGGCTTACTTCTGGTCAACCCAAGGTGCTGGATTATTTGAGATGCCATGACGGGGTGGTCCAGAAAGAAATAGCGGCAGCTTGTTATATAGATCCTGCTACACTTACTTCGGTTCTGCAGGGGATGGAAAATAAAGAATTGATTGTGCGAAAAATGCTTCATGGCAACCGTCGCAGTCTGTATGTTTATTTGACGGATAAAGGCAGGAAATTAGCGGAACGGGTAAAGTTGGAATTTGACGGGATTGAACAAGAGGCATTTGGTGGATTTGATACCGGGGAAAGGGAACTGCTAACAAAACTTCTGGCAGCAATAAATAAAAATATCAGTGAAAAAGGAGATGTGTCAGATGACTAAAAAAGAAGTTACAAAACGCAGTGTTTTGTTTATTATAAGTTTATTCTTTGCTGCTCTGGGAGTGGCATTTACAAAGCACGGAGAGCTTGGAGTGTCTCCGATCTCGTCTGTTCCAAATGTTCTGAGTTATAAGTTTGAATTTTTTTCACTGGGAACATGGCTGATCATTTGGAACTGTATTCTGATCGTTGGTCAGATTGCTGTTCTGCGCAAAAAATTTCAGCCGATACAGTTGTTACAGGTTCCACTGTCATTTCTTTTCGGCTGGTTTACCGATCTGGGAATGTGGATCGTGTCTTTTATTCCGGCAGACTCTTATTTCCTTCGGCTGGTCATGGTTGTGGCGGGGACAGTGATCCTTGGGTTTGGGATTTCACTTGCCGTCATTGCAGATGTCATCATGAATTCCGGGGAAGCATTTGTGAAAGCAATATCGGATAAATTTCACAGGGAGTTTGGAAATGTAAAAATTGCACTGGATGTGCTTTATGTTATTCTGGCCGTAATTTTGTCGTTGCTGTTTTTTGATTTTAAAGTTGTCGGGACGAGAGAGGGTACGATTATCGCTGCGCTGCTGACAGGTATGGTCGTGAAACTGTTCAGCAAAAGATTGGCGAAACCATTAACTTTTGTTTTGACAGACTGAAAAATTGATTTCTATTCCTTTCTCCGCTTTTACCTTGAAAACGATATTAAAATCGGATATAATGAGTCTGTGCCTGTTTTGGCATAGGGGATGTATTATAGTCCGCTGATCGTTATAATAATTGCTTTAGCTCAACGGCGCTGTTGAGCTAGTTAACAGAAAGGAAAAAGTGAAGGATGAGTACAGATTGTTATGTAAGCCCGTTGTCAGAGAGATATGCCAGCAAGGAGATGCAGTATATTTTTTCTCCGGATATGAAATTCAGGACATGGAGAAAGCTATGGATCGCCCTGGCGGAGACAGAAAAAGAACTTGGTCTGAAAGATGCAGATGGGAATCCCCGTATTACAGAGGAACAGATCGAGGAACTAAAAGCTCATGCAGATGATATTAATTATGATGTGGCAAAGGCACGCGAAAAAGAGGTACGTCATGATGTTATGAGCCACGTATATGCCTATGGAAAGCAGTGTCCTAAGGCGGCAGAAATCATTCATCTGGGAGCTACTTCCTGTTATGTAGGTGATAATACCGACGTCATTATCATGACAGAAGGATTGAGGTTGGTAAAAAAGAAACTCGTGAACGTGATCAGTGAGCTTTCCGAGTTTGCCATGAAATATAAAGATCTGCCAACGCTGGCATATACACATTTCCAGCCAGCTCAGCCGACTACGGTAGGGAAAAGGACTACGCTCTGGATGCAGGAGTTTGTTATGGATCTGGAGGATCTTGATTATGTTCTTTCCCATATGAAACTTCTTGGTTCGAAAGGAACGACAGGAACGCAGGCGAGCTTTCTTGAATTGTTTGAGGGGGAAGAAGAGACTTGTCGGAAGGCAGACCGGATGATCGCGGAAAAGATGGGATTTGAGGCTTGTTTCCCAGTTTCCGGCCAGACATATTCCCGTAAACTGGATACGAGAGTGTGTAATGTTCTTGCCGGTATTGCAGCGAGTGCCCACAAATTCTCGAATGACATCCGGCTTCTCCAGCATCTGAAAGAAGTCGAAGAGCCATTTGAAAAAAGCCAGATCGGTTCTTCGGCGATGGCATATAAGAGAAACCCAATGCGCAGTGAGAGGATCGCATCGCTTTCGCGCTATGTGATGATCGATGCGTTAAACCCTGCGATTACATCCGCTACACAGTGGTTTGAGAGAACTTTGGATGACTCGGCGAATAAACGTCTGAGTGTGGCAGAGGCATTTCTGACGATCGATGGAATCCTGGATCTTTTGCTGAATGTGGTAGATGGATTGGTGGTATATGATAAGGTGATCACAAAGCGTCTTATGTCGGAACTTCCATTTATGGCCACAGAGAATATCATGATGGATGCGGTAAAGGCAGGCGGAAATCGTCAGGAACTTCATGAAAAGATCCGTACACTTTCCATGGAGGCTGGAAAGAACGTAAAAGAGAGGGGACTTGACAACAATCTTCTTGAGCTTATTGCAGAAGATGAGGAATTCCCGATGACATATGAAGAACTTCGGAAAACGATGGATCCGAGCCGTTACGTCGGGCGTGCTCCAAGTCAGGTGACAGAGTTTATCGGGGAAGTCATCCAACCGATTTTGGAAGAGAATAAATCCCTGTTGGGAATCAAAGCAGAAATAAATGTATAATGAGCGGTGTTTTTGTCTTGAAAACCATACCTAAATCATATATAATGAATCTGTGTGTGTTCTGGGATGTGGTATCCACATCATAAAGACATGTACCGAAAATCGTGATGGACAAGTCTAATGACACGAATTCATCGCAGAGGCGGGTTTGGGTTCGTACTTGCCGGTCTAAGATAATAAGGAGGAATGGCCATGGTTACAGCAGTTGTAGGCGCCAACTGGGGAGACGAAGGAAAAGGGAAAATTACCGACATGCTCGGGGAACAGTCTGATATCATTGTGAGGTTTCAGGGGGGAAGTAATGCAGGCCATACGATCGTCAATGATTATGGAAAGTTCGCATTACATATTTTGCCTTCCGGAGTTTTCTATGATCACACGACAAGTATCATCGGAAATGGAGTAGCTTTAAATATTCTGGATCTGTTTAAAGAAATCAATGAGATTGTAAAGCAAGGTGTACCTATGCCAAAAATCCTTGTGTCGAACCGGGCTCAGATCGTTATGCCTTATCATATTTTGTTTGACCAGTATGAGGAGGAGAGACTTGCCGGTAAATCCTTTGGTTCGACCAAGTCGGGGATTGCACCATTCTATTCAGATAAATATGCGAAAATTGGTGTTCAGGTTTCGGAACTGTTTGATGAAGAAAAGCTCAGGGAGAAACTTGAGAATATATCGGTACAGAAAAATGTGATATTGGAACATCTCTATCATAAGCCGGCACTGGATGTAGATGAACTTATGGAGACGCTGAGAGAATACCGGAAAATGGTTGAGCCATATGTATGCGATGTTTCGGCCTATCTGTATCAGGCGAGAAAAGAAGGAAAACGGATTTTGCTTGAGGGGCAGTTGGGATCTTTGAAGGATCCGGATCATGGAATTTATCCAATGGTTACATCCTCTTCGACACTTGCATCCTATGGTGCGATCGGAGCGGGAATCCCACCCTATGAGATTCAGCGTATCGTCACCGTAGTGAAGGCATATTCGAGTGCAGTAGGAGCCGGAGAATTCGTCAGTGAAATTTTTGGCGAAGAGGCAGATGAACTCAGAAGACGTGGCGGAGACGGTGGTGAGTATGGAGCGACGACAGGCCGTCCGAGACGTATGGGATGGTTTGATGCGGTGGCAAGCCGTTATGGATGCCGGATCCAGGGGGCTACTGAAGTAGCGCTTACGGTGCTTGATGTACTGGGGTATCTGGATGAACTTCCGGTGTGTGTGGGATATGAAATCGACGGAGAGGTGACAAAAGACTTCCCGACAACGATAGAACTAGCTAAGGCAAAACCAGTGTATGAGGTGCTGCCGGGATGGAAAGAAGATATCAGCGGGATTACAGAATATGGAAAACTTCCGGAAAATTGCCGCAAATATATTGAGTTTATTGAAAAAGAACTCGGTGTACCGGTTACGATGGTATCCAATGGACCGGGAAGGCATGAAATCATTTACCGATAGGATTTTTGCAACTAAAATGTTTATAATAAAAAGGTGCGTGCTTTTTGGCCGCACCTTTTTTAGTTCAACGGTGCCACCTGGCTAACCCAATATAAATTTTGCGATTTCCACTTTGTTCATACTGTACAGATGGATTCCGTCCACGCCGTGCGCCAGCAGTGCTTCCATCTGCTTTTTGGAAAATTCCAGTCCGGCTTTTTTTAAGTCGTCAGGAGAGTCTTTGTAACGGTCGATCTGCATCTGCAGCTCTTTGGGAATCTCCGCCCCGGAAAGACTAATGATATTTTTTATCTGTCCCGCAGATGTGATCGGCATAAGTCCCGGAAGGACAGGAATATCAATGCCGGAGTTTCGTGCAGCATCCAGAAAATAGAAAAATGTATCATTATTATAAAAGAGCTGTGTGATAAGAAAATCTACACCGCTGTCTACTTTGATCTTCAGGTTTGTGATATCTTCTTCAAGAGAGGCTGCCTCCTGATGAACTTCCGGATAGCAGGCGCCTGCTACGCTGAATGAGAATTCCTGTTTGATATCGTGGATCAGATCAGAGGCATGTTCATAATATCTGGCGGCAAATTGTTCCTCCGACATATTTCTTGGCTGGTCTCCGCGGAGACCGAGAATATTATGAATGCCATTCCGGTATAGATTTGTCAGGAAATTTGTCAAAAACAGCTTATCCGGAATCGCAGCACAGGTAAGATGCGTGAGCGCTTCGATGCCACACTGGTTCTGGATATAAGAAGCGATAGCAAACGTGTTTTCTGAAGTTGTTCCGCCTGCACCATATGTAACACTGATAAAATTCGGATGCAGCTCTTTGAACTTGTCGAGGGCATCGTAAATGACAGAAATGTCAGTGTCCTTTTTGGGAGGGAAAACCTCCAGTGAATATACGGGTCTGTTCTTGTGAAATAAGTCTTTGATCATAGGATCCTCCTTATAAAAAAACCTTATAAACAACATTTGATCGTTGTTTATAAGGTACCTGTCGCAGGGGCACTAGGAATCGAACCCAGCTCTGGAGTTTTGGAGACTCTTATTCTACCGATGAACTATGCCCCTGAATCACTTACTTTCCTATAATACAATATTTGATGCCAAAAGTCAATTACTATTTTGCGTGAGCTATGAAATTGAGCTATGAAATGCATCTTTCACAGATATCCCATGGATTTGAGGATATAGATCCACATCGTCAGGCTCAATGAGGAAAGTAATGTCGTCAGTACAATGATGCTGCTCGTGAGGATGGAATCATTTTTGGTGTTTTTCGCCATGATATAGCATGATGCTGTGGCAGGTGAACCGAGCATGATGAGGATGCCAACAAGTTCCTGATTCCGGAATCCGAAATATATGGCCAGAGGGAGAAAGATGGCACATAGGAGAAATAATTTAATAAAAGAAGCGATTGCAGTCGGTTTTAGTTTGCGGATCGCTTTTCGCCCCTCAAAGCCGGCGCCGATGGAGAGCAGGGCAAGAGGGGATGCTGTATTTGCCAGATAGGAAATCCCTTTATTTATGAAAGTGGGAAAAGAGATATTCAGAAATGAAAAAGGAAGCGCGATCAATATTCCCAATAAGATCGGATTTTTGAAAATGTTCAAAGTGGTAGTTTTAATATCTGGCTTCTGTTCGCCATTGTTGCCTTTCAGGGTCAGGATGATCACGGCAAATATATTAAATAAAGGCACTGCCCCGATGATCATAAGGGGAGCCATGCCGGCACTGCTGTACATGTTGTCGATAAATGCCAGACCGAGGATGGCAGCGCTGCTCCGGTAGGAAGCCTGTATAAAGGCGCCCTTTTGTGATTCATCCTTCATAAAAAGCTCTGTAAGGCCCCAGATGGCACATATGATGATCAGGGTTACCAAAAAGCAAAACAGGACGTAGCCAATATTAAAATTTGTGCGGATATCATTTTTGGTGAGATCCTGAAAGACAAGGGCAGGAAGAGCTGCATAGAATACATACTTATCGGTAGATCGGATAAAATCATCTCCGATTATCCCGGCTTTATATAAAATTTTTCCAAGGATCATAATAAGAAAAATAGGAAGAGTTGCATTTACACTATATAAAAAATCTGACATGATCACGCTGTCTCCTTTCGCTGTGCTTATGCGTTCCATTATAACACGAATCCGTGTTAAAGGAAATCCTTCGATTTAGTTATAAAACAGAGCAAATTCCATAAAGTGTATATAAAGATACAATGGAGTCTGGGAAATGGGTAAAAAGATTATTTTGATGATGGTGGCAGTATGCGTGATCGTATGTGCTGCCGGATGTGAAAAAGAAGAGAAAGAATCGAAGGAGAGGGGGAAGGATTGGGACTATACGGTCGTTGCGGTGAGAGACTGCCCGGAAGATTTTTTGAAGGAACTCGAGGAGAAAAAGGTGAATGCTTTTCAGATGACATATATGGATGGTGAGTATCTTTATATTGCCATGGGTTATGGAGAGCAGGCAACCGGAGGATTCAGCATAGCAGTGAAGGGATTGTATGAGTCGGGCGACAAGCTTTGTTTTGAAACAGAACTTATGGGGCCGGGAAAGGATGAGGTGGTGAAAGAAAAGCCCAGTTACCCGTTTGTTATCGTAAAAACAGAAAAGACGGAAAAAGAGGTAATATTTGATTACTGATGGCTGAAACTCCAAATCGTCCTATAAAAACCCCTTGAAAAAAGATATTTTTGGGAGTATAATGGTAATACACATGACGAGGCAGGAGGTGAGCGTTAATGAATCGTATTATAAATCGTGTCCAGTCCATGCTGTATGAGTGGCGTAATATGATCGGCATGCTGGCATGGGATGCGATTATCGGCATAGCCTTTATCTGCATGCTTTACCTTGCAGTGATGAATCTTGATAGTGGTATTGAAAAAGTTGCCCTGCTTGCTGGCGCAACGGCAGTTATATTGTTTTCCGTTGTGATAAAATATGATTTGTTTTACCGGACACGGGGGCGTGACGATGTCACAGGAGGAAAGAATAAAAGGGAGTTTGAGCGGGTGGCCGGGATGCTGCTTCGGGGAGAGGGAGAGTTTGTCGTTGTATATGCGAATATTGACCGTTTTAAACTGATCAATGATGCATATGGAAATGATGTAGGCGACACGGTATTGCGCAGGATCCATAATATCATTGACAAGGAAATGCTTCGTTGGGATGAGGTATCAGGTAGGATCATGGCAGACAATTTTGGAATGCTTATGCGTTATAATTCCATGAAAATGCTTGAGCGGCGGCTTTCCAGGATTAATGACCAGCTTGCGGAGATTACGGACAAAGACGGTGAGAAATTTGGCGTCAAGATGTATTTTGGAGTTTATCTTGTGGTGGATAAGGAAAGTCCGGTATCTGCGATGTTAGAGAGAGCCAATGTGGCTTTGAAAAAGGTGGCGTATTCAACTCAGAATCTGGTTCACATGGGTGTCTATGACGAGGAAGAAAGAAGACATATAGTCCGGGAAAAAGAACTTGAGATGAAGATGGAAAAGGCACTTAGAAATGGTGAGTTTGTGCCATTTCTCCAGCCTAAGTATGAACTTGAAAATGAGACGGTTGGAGGAGCTGAAGCGCTTGTGAGATGGATCGACCCGGTAGAGGGTATGATCTTTCCGAACGAATTCATTCCGCTTTTTGAAAAAAATGGTTTTATTGTAGAACTTGATCTGTATATGTTTGAGCAGGTCTGTAAAATGGTAGAGCGGTGGAATAAAAAAGGATATCGACAGGTACCTGTTTCGGTAAATATGTCCAGAGGGCACTTTGCAGTTCCGGGTTTCTTTGATCGGTATCGGGAGATTCTGGACAAGTATGATATCCCGGAAAAATCGATTGAGATCGAACTCACCGAGTCTTTGTTTTATAATGAGATGTCCATGCTGAAAGAATTGATCAATAAGATCCATGAGGCAGGTATGCTTTGTTCGATTGATGATTTTGGAAGCGGGTATTCTTCTTTAAATATGCTTAAGGATGTAAGAGTGGATGCATTGAAACTGGATCGTGTGTTTTTCCTTGAAGCAGAGGATGACCGAAGGGGAAAGAGTGTTATCAATAGTGTGATCCATCTGGCACAGAACCTGAATCTGAGGACGATATCAGAAGGTGTGGAGGTCCGCTCGCAGGTTGATTACCTGAAGGAAATGGAATGTGATTACATACAGGGCTATGTTTTTGCGAAACCGATGCCGGTCGGTGATTTTGAACAGCTTACGTTTACAGCAGCCCGGTAAGGAAGAAAAAATAAAACCATTGCGGCAACAAAATGTTACTGCGATGGTTTTTTATCTTGTCAGGAAGCCTTTCCTTGCGAATTTATACAATATTCTTACAAATAAAGCCGTTTGCGGTTTCGATAACGGTTTCTGCGGAAAAGGATCTCATGGCAGAGTATGATTTCGACCAGTTCCCGGATATGTGTATTGTCCATGGGAAATGTGGCCGGATCTTTTTTATTGCATTTCCGGAGTATTTTGCGGGCGAGCTGTTGAAGAGATATTTTATCGGGAAAGGCATCAAAAATAAAACTGCCTTCGTATTCCAACTGGTCGCACTCTTCATCAACAAGTTCATTGATCAGATTGCAGATATCAGGATACAGATATTTCAGATAAGAATAGTCTTCTTCCAGTTCCCATAGTCTGCCGGCACCCAGAACGGGCTGCATGGACGGGACAGCTGCCGTCCCAAACCAATAATCCTGTGAGGTTGTTTCAAAATGATTCATACAATATTCCTTTCGCCTGTATGTCACGTCAGAGGTGAAGACAAGTGCTACAGGTAAGTTTTAGTATTAGTATTAATATATGAAAAATTGGGTAAATGTGATAAATTTGCAGATGTCCTCTCTTGCTCTGTCATGACAACTGTGTTATGATAAAATAGTCTCAGCAGAGCTGAGCCATACAAGTTGCATATGCAACTTGATATGTGCAGAATGCATGCACAAAAATTATGATAAAATAGTCTCAGCAGAGCTGAGCCATATAAGTTCTAAAAATAAGGAGAGTATGTATTTACATGGTTAAATATTTATATAAAGTAGTAGTATTGATGGTTGTTTTTGCGGGAGCGCTGTTCTTTTTTGGAAGACAGCTTGAAAGTAATGTTTATGAGGAGGGTACGTTGATCGACATGGGGAAGGAAAGTCTTCCCTATCTGACGCTTACTTCACAGGGGGCGCAGATGAACCGGCTCTATGGTTATAATGGCCCGATTGAAGACAATATTGTCAGGGAGTCGATCACGCCGTTAAATAGTGAAAAAAGGATAAAAGTTGCGATCAGTGGTGGTGAGGTCAGACTGGTAAAACTGCAATATGATGTGGTGGATAAAGAGAACGGGGAAGTATATTATTCCGGTCTGATCAATTCCATTGGGAAGGGTACGAAGGAGATCGAACTTGAGTTAGACTATAGCTTTAAGACGAGTACGGAATATATTTTATCCCTGACGGCCACAACGGATCTGGGAAGGAAAGTCCATTATTTCACGAGACTGAAATATTACACAGAGGATTCCTTTCTGGCGCAAAAACTTGAATTTGCCATGCGGTTTCATGAAGATACATTCAGCAAAGCGAAAGCAGAGGAACTGGAACGGTATCTGGAACCAGACGGAACTGCTGCCAACGATACACTGGCTACGGTAAATATTCAGTCTGACAGTGATCTTGTGACATGGGGGAGGCTTTCTCCGAAAAAGCTTTCGGACGTAGTGCCCACAGTGAAGGAGTATAATATGGAGACGGCATGTTTCCAGTTGAATTATTTTGTGGAAGGGACTACGTCATCGGGAAAAGAAAGATTTCACGTCAATGAATTTTACAGAGTCCGGTATGCTTCGGGCAACAGTTACCTTTTGAATTTTGAGAGAAGCCTGGAGGCAGTTTTTGATCCGGGACTGACAAGCACCCAAAAGAGCCAGATCAAGATTGGGATCACGAATGATACCGATATGGACCTTCTCGTCAACGAGAAGACAAACCGTTTGTTTTTTGCCAGAGAAGGAGATCTCTATGTTTACGATATGGATAAGAAGGTAAATGCTATTACAAAATTATACTCTGCGTACAGTGAGAAGGCTTCTTATGAATACCGTGAGGGAGGAGACCAGGGAATCCGTCTGTTAAAGACAGATGAGGAAGGAAATCTTTATTTTGCGGTTTATGGGTATTTTCCCCGTGGGCAGTATGAAGGGAAAGTGGCGATCGTTCTGTATGAGTATGTCCAGAAGGAACAGAGTCTGAATGAACTTGTCTATCTTCCGATGGATACCACATACCAGCAGCTGAAAGAAGACTTTAGCGATTATGGATATGTCAGCGAGAGAAACGTGTACTATTTTGCCGTGGCGAATGTCGTCTATTCTTATAATATGGAAGCAAAGAGGCTTACGAAGATTGCTGAAAATATTACCGATACGGGATTTCGGGTAATGAACCAGAGTAACTGCTACGTCTGGGCGGATTCTTTTGAGAAGGGATATGGAGAAAATCTTACGATATTCCATCTTGAGACAGAGGAGAAGATGGTGATTCCAAGTCCGGGTAAGAACGAGTATATCCGGCTTCTTGGGGTAATCAATAATAATGTGATCTATGGTTATGTAAGGAAAGGAGATATTACAAATACAGCGGCGGGAGATGATTTGATACCGTGTTACAAAATAGTCATTGCTGATGAAAATGGCGAGGAGAAGAAGACTTATAGTGGAAAAAATAAATATGTGACGGATATAGAGGTGGCAGGAAATGTCATGACGTTGTCCAGGGTAAAGAAGACAGGTAAAAAGAAATTTCAGACGATCGCCAATGACAGCATTCTGAATCAGACCGAAGAGAAGGCTTCGGCATATGCCCTGAGGTCAAGAGTTACATCGGGGACTTTGACAGAATGGTATATTGGGTTTCCATCCAATTTTACGATCGATGAGGTTCCGGAATACCGGGTGGCAGAAAATGAGGTAACGACGAGTGGGCGCTCTGTCCATTTGGATGATCTGGGAGTATCAAAGTATTATGTATATGCACTTGGAAAGATCACCGGAGCTTATGAAGAACCGGCAGAAGCAATTGCAAAAGCAGATGAGCAGATGGGGGTAGTTGTTTCCGGCAGCCACGCCGTAGTATGGGAGAGAAGCGGAAGTTTCCTTATGAACAGTATCGCGGGTCTTGAGATGCAGACGTCGACAAATAAGGTGTCGAACCTTGCGGCGTGTGCTTATATGGTGCTGAAAGCAAATCATTTTTCTGTCTCGGCAGAAAAACTTTCTTCCAAAAACAGATCGATCTATCAGATGCTTGGTCAGTATATGGAAGAACCGGTAAATCTCACCGGGGCCACATTGGATCAGGTTTTGTATTTTGTGAGCAGTAATAAATATGTGATTGGTATGACTGGAAAGTCTACAGCTGTAGTCATAAGTGGCTATGACACGAAAACCGTTACTGTTTATAACCCTGCCAATGGACAGGTAGAAACGGTGGGCAGGTCGCAGATCGAAAAACAATTCGAGGATGCGGGAAATAATTTTATCAGTTATCTGAACTGACAGAGGCGAGGTAAAGCAAAGGTGAACAAAACCCATCTTACAGAAATGAGGAAAAGGTATGAAAGAACTGATTAGGCAGGCTATCAGAGCCAGAGAAAACTCGTATTGTCCATATTCCGGATTTGCCGTCGGAGCAGCGCTTCTTGCTGCGGACGGAAGTATTTATACCGGATGTAATATTGAAAATGTTTCTTTTACTCCGACGTGCTGTGCCGAGAGAGTCGCTTTTTTTAAGGCGGTCAGTGAAGGGCAGAAAGAATTCGTGAGGATCGCTGTAGTGGGAGGAGCGAAAGGAGAACCACTGAAACGTACTGTTCCATGCGGGGTGTGTCTTCAGGTGATGTTAGAGTTTTGTAAACCGGATGAATTTGAGGTGGTTATCGCAATATCTGAAGATGAGTACGAAGTGAAAAAGCTGGAGGAACTTTTGCCATATGGATTTACCACAGAAATTTTGTGAAGAAATGAAGAAAATCCTCGGGGATGAATATGAGGATTACCTTGACTCGATGAACGACAGGAGAAAGTATGGTCTCCGGGTGAATACGTCAAAGATATCCGTTCAGGAGTTTGAGAAGATCTGTCCTTTTGAGCTGCGGAGGATCCCATATGTAAACAATGGTTTTTATTATGAAGAAAATGTCCAGCCGGCAAAGCATCCTTATTATTTTGCCGGATTATATTATCTTCAGGATCCAAGCGCTATGACACCGGCCTCTCGTCTTCCGGTGGATGCGGGAGATGCTGTCCTTGACCTGTGTGCGGCTCCGGGTGGAAAGGCGACGGAACTTGCGGCAAAGCTTGGCGGGACGGGAGTGCTTGTGGCAAATGATATCAGCAGCAAGAGGGCAAAGGCGCTTTTGAAAAATATTGAGCTGTTTGGCGTGGAAAACAGTTTTATTGTGACGGAGAACCCGGGCAGACTGGGGAAATATTTCTCTGGTTTTTTTGATAAAATATTGATTGATGCTCCGTGTTCCGGAGAGGGGATGTTCCGTAAGGAGCCTTCCATGATAAAAGCATGGGAGCAAAACGGTCCGGAATTTTACAGCAGGCTCCAGCGAGAGATACTGGAACAGGCAATTCCTCTGTTAAAAGAGGGGGGGATGCTTTTATATTCCACTTGTACGTTTTCTCCTCTGGAGGATGAGGGCAGCGTGGAATATCTCCTTTCTCTTGACAAGGAACTCAGGCTGGTAGAAATCGAAGGTTACAGTGGATTTGTAAAGGGAAAACCGGAACTGATCGGAAGTTCGGACAGGGAGTTGGAAAAATGTGTCAGGATATTTCCGCATAAACTGGATGGGGAGGGACATTTTCTGGCACTGTTTCAAAAGGGAGACAGGTTGTCGGAGAAAGATATTGCCCGTAGAATGACTATGTCCCGCAAAGAAAAACGAGGCGGTTTGAACGGTGAGGAGCAGGAATTATTTCAGGCTTTTTCCAAAAATCTGTGCCGGAATTTTGAAAATGAAAGGATTGAAAGTAAAAACGGGATGCTTTATTATATGCCGGAGAACCTTCCACAGATGCGGGGACTTCGCTTTCTGCGCAGCGGTCTGTTTTTGGGTGAGATAAAGAAAAAGCGCTTTGAGCCAAGTCAGTCGCTTGCGATGGCATTAAGCAAGTCGGATTACAAAAAAACGCTGGATCTTTCAGCAGAAGATGACAGGGTGTTCCGTTATCTCAAAGGAGAAACGCTTGTGCTGTCCGGAGATGAAGCCTCGGAGACAGGGTCTCCGGGCGGCTGGATCCTTGTGTGTGTGGATGGCTATCCACTGGGATGGGGAAAATTGACGGGTGCCTCGCTGAAAAACAAGTATCATCCGGGGTGGAGGCTGATGTAGCCGGCCGGCTGGAGTTATTGACTTTTTGGGTTAAGTTTTATAAAATAAAAGCACATAGGAGGATTTGTCAGAATGGATAGAGACAGCGGAGTGATCGAGATTGATGTTCAGCTCGATAAAAAGACATTAAATCATTTTCTTATAAGAAATAATTTTCTGCGCACAGGCGGAGTGATCGGACTTTTGATCAGTATTGCGGCGATTGTTGGATTGATCGTATTCTGGAAATATTTCGGGACCGCCCAGAGGGTGATCCTCGTGTTTCTCGGACTTATGTTTACGGTGATCCAGCCTGTTACCTTATTAATGAAGGGATGGGAGCAGCTTAAAAAAGGAGCATTCCGTGAACCATTTCATTATAAATTTTCTGAAGAAGGTATTGAGGTTACGAATATAGCCGGTACGGTGAATATCGAGTGGAAAAATATCCGAAGGGTAGTCACAGCCAAAGAGGCTATGTATATCTATATGAATTCGGTGTCAGCGCTGATCATTCCCAAAGCAGAGTGTGGTGATGAGTACATTGCGATTGCGAAGATGGCAAAGGAGCACACCAGATGATATATGAGAGTTTTTGTGAAAGAGATACCTTTGCACTTGGAAAAGAACTGGGGGAGCGGGCATCCGGAGGAGAGATCTATCTTCTCCATGGAGATCTGGGGGTAGGAAAAACGGTCTTCACAAAGGGATTCGCTGAGGGGATCGGAATCAGTGAGCCGGTTACAAGTCCGACATTTACGATTATTCAGGAATATGGGGATGGAAGGATTCCCTTTTATCATTTTGATGTGTACCGCATCGGTGACGTAGAGGAAATGTATGATCTCGGGTATGAGGACTATTTCTTTGGAGAGGGCGTGTGCCTGATCGAATGGGCCTCCCGCATAAAGGAGATCCTCCCGGAAGAATGTGGAAATATCCATATTGAAAAAAATCTGGAAAAAGGTTTTGATTACAGGAAGATAACCGTACAATCTCCGCAGGATGGGATTTATCAGAGAAAGGAGCCGTAATGAAAATATTAAGTGTCGAAAGTTCGGGGCTTGTGGCCTCAGTGGCTGTTATGTCAGATGGTATCCTTGTCGGAGAATATACGATCCATAATAAAAAGACGCATTCCCAGACGCTTCTGCCTATGATTTCTGACCTGCTTCAAATGGCGGAGATTTCCCCGGAGGAATTGGACTGCATTGCGGCATCGGCCGGGCCGGGATCTTTTACCGGACTCAGGATCGGTGCTTCCACGGCAAAGGGGCTCGCATGGACGCTCGGTATACCGATCGTGCCGGTATCTTCGCTGATGGGACTTGCCATGAATATCCAGGGGACAGGAAAGCTCGTGTGCCCTGTAATGGATGCCAGAAGAAGCCAGGCATATTTTGGGATATACCGGATCACAGAGGGAATTCCTGAAGTGGTAGTTGAACCGGGAGTAGAGGCAATCGAATGCGTACTTTCGAAGATAAATGCCATTGGTGAGGAAACCGTATTTTTAGGTGACGGTGTGCCAGTGTTTGAAGATATGATCCGGGAGCAGGCAGAGTGTGCAGTAAATTTTGCGGCACCGAAAGACCGTTATCAGAGCGGAGCCAGTGTGGCGGCGCTTGGCGCACTTCTTTTCGAGCAAAAAAAGTTTGTGCGTGCGGAGGAGTTTGTGCCTGTCTATCTGCGTAAGTCCCAGGCAGAGCGGGAACGCATGGAAAAAGGTTCATAAAAATAACATTTTTTCATATTTTTACAAGTAGAAAAAAGTGACCATGTACAGTATAATTTATCATACAGGAAACTCTGCCACAGCAGAGTGGGAAGTATGACATGGGGATAAGAACAATTACGAAAGAATGGTGAAAATATGGAAAAACAAGAAATGATATGCAATAAATGTGGGAAAAAATTAGAAAGTAAAAATGGTATATTACACGAGGACGGGCTTTTTGTGACAAAGGAATGGGGATACTTCTCCGGAAAGGATTTAACCGTCCACAAGTTTAATCTCTGTGAGAAGTGCTATGATGAGATCATTCAGGATTTTGTGTTTCCGGTAGAGGTTATGGAAAAAAGTATGGTAATGGACTGATGTGTAACATACCGTGGTTTTAGGAGGATGTTATGCTGGATGTATGTTTACTTGGAACGGGCGGGATGATGCCGTTGCCGCGCCGTGCGCTGACTGCGCTTATGGCGAGGTATAATGGAAGTAGTCTCTTGATCGATTGTGGGGAGGGGACTCAGGTAAGCATACGGGAGCAGGGATGGAGTTTCCATCCGATCGATGTAATCTGTATTACACATTTTCATGGGGATCATATCAGTGGACTGCCGGGGCTGCTTCTCTCGATGGGAAATGCTGAGCGTACAAATCCGCTGACGATCGTGGGACCGAAGGGACTGAAGAAGGTTGTTCAGTCCCTGCTTGTGATTGCCCAGGGACTTCCGTTTAAAATCAATTATATTGAGATTGAAAAAGAGAAAGAAGAATTTAATTTTAACGGATATCACATTTTGGCTTTCAAGGTGAACCATAATGTGGTATGCTATGGATATACGATAGAGATCAGACGCAGTGGACGCTTTGATGTGGAGAAGGCAAAGGCGAATCAGGTTCCCATGAAGGCATGGAGTCCTCTGCAAAAGAGTGAAAGTGTAGAAATCGACGGAGTGATTTATACGGCGGATATGGTGCTTGGACCGGAACGAAAAGGGATCAAGGTGACATATTGTACCGACAGCAGGCCAACTCCGGAGATTGCGGAGAATGCCAGTGGGGCGGATCTGTTTATCTGCGAGGGAATGTACGGTGAAAAGGAGAAGGCGGCGAGTGCAAAGGAAAAGAAACATATGACCTTTTATGAGGCCGCTACCTTGGCAGCAAAAGCAGAAGTTTCAGAAATGTGGCTGACACACTACAGTCCGTCTCTTGTAAGGCCGGAAAATTATATGAGCGAAGTGTGCCGGATATTTCCGAACTCGCTTCCGGGAAAGGACCGGATGTTTAAAGAACTGAACTTTGAGTCAGACTGAAAGGAGGAGCTTATGCAGAGAAGAAAATCGACAAAAGGGAAAAGTCCCGCACAGAAAATGGCAAAAAACATGAGTGTGTTTGCGGGAGTTGTGTGTATTATCGTAATCGGTATCATGTTTGTGTATTATCAGCATAAAAACAGTGACAAATCCGGAGTGGCGACCAATGCGTCTTCGGAGGTAGAAAAGCTTTCGACAAAAGATTTGGAAGTTGCTTACCCAGAGACCCCTTCCGAGGTCATGAAATTGTATGGAAGGCTGTGCCAGTGTATATATAATACAGGTTTGTCAGATGAGCAATTTGAAAAAATGGTGACGCAGATCCGAATGCTGTATAGCACGACTCTTCTGGAGCAGAATTCCCTGGAAGAGCAAAAAAACAATCTGATGGAAGAATTAGACGAGTTCGGTTCCAAGAAAAGAAAGATCGTGAATTATTCCGTGGACAAGAGCAGTTCGGTAAAGTATAAAGAAATCGGGGGCAGAGAGTGTGCTTATGTCCAGATGTCCTTTTTTATGAGTGAGAAAGGAAAGTATTCAAAATCCTTTCAGGATTATGTCCTGGTGAAGGAAGGAAACAATTGGAAAATACTTGCTTTTAAAAAGGATGTAGATGCAGGAAAAGGAGAAAACGCAGAAAAAGAAAAGAGTTGAGACTGCGGATATCTGGGTAGTAAGACCAGTCAGAGGGTGGAAAATCGTATTGGAACGGAGAAAATAAATGGCGGAAGAAATTATTCGGCTGCTGGCGGTGGAGAGTTCCTGTGATGAGACGGCGGCCGCAGTTATAGTAAATGGCAGGGAGGTGCTATCCAATGTGATTGCTTCCCAGATCGATCTGCATAAACTGTATGGAGGAGTAGTGCCGGAGATCGCATCCAGAAAGCATGTTGAAAATGTGAATCAGGTGATTGAACAGGCGCTGAAAGAGGCTGCTCTTACCATACAGGATGTAGACGGTGTGTGTGTCACCTACGGTCCAGGACTGGTAGGTGCGCTTCTGGTAGGAGTAGGGACAGCAAAAGCGATCAGCTATGCTGCCGGGAAGCCCCTGATCGGAGTGCATCATATAGAAGGTCATATTTCTGCCAATTATATCTGCCATAAGGAGTTAGAACCTCCGTTTCTCTGTTTGGTCGTATCGGGGGGGCACAGTCATCTTGTTATCGTAAAAGATTATGGCGAATACGATATCATTGGAAGAACAAGAGATGACGCCGCCGGTGAGGCATTTGATAAAGTGGCAAGATCGATCGGCCTTGGGTATCCGGGAGGGCCGAAAATCGATGCTCTCGCTCCGGAAGGCGACAAAGATGCCATAGCGTTTCCAAGGGCCTCAGTAGAGGGAGCTCCATATGATTTTAGTTTCAGCGGGGTGAAATCGGCTGTTTTGAATTATATCAATGGCTGTAAGATGAAAGGCATCCAGTATTCCCAGGCGGATATTGCTGCTTCTTTTCAGGAGGCAGTCACAGATGTTCTCGTGGACCACACGATGCTTGCCGCTGAAAATTTTGGCGTCAGTAAGGTGGCGATGGCGGGCGGAGTCGCCTGCAACAATGGGCTTCGGACGAAGATGAAGGAGTCCTGTAAAGAAAGGGGATATTCCCTTTATTATCCGGAGCCGGTATTTTGTACGGATAATGCGGCCATGATCGGGGCGGCAGGATATTATGAATTTATCCGTGGGCGACGCGATGGATGGGACCTTAATGCAGTTCCGGGCCTGAAATTGGGAGAAGCGTGAAGGGCGCAAAGTTGCAAATCACAGGAAAATCTAATAAAAAGTGATTGACAAGAAGCTGTTATTTTGTTATACTGTTCAAGCAGCATTTGGAGAGGTGTCCGAGTGGTTTAAGGAGCCGGTCTTGAAAACCGGTGACTCCGAAAGGGGCCGTGGGTTCGAATCCCACCTTCTCCGTTTAAAAAAGCAGTCCGTTCCGGGCGGCTTTTCAATATTTTAACCATATATCTATAGAAGTAATTCAGCTGGAGAAGTACCCAAGTGGCTGAAGGGGCTCCCCTGGAAAGGGAGTAGGTCGTTAATAGCGGCGCGAGGGTTCAAATCCCTCCTTCTCCGTTACTAAAGTGAATTGGAAATTTACTTCAAAAGGTGAGCAAATCCCTATTTTATAGAGGTTTGCTCATTTTTTTGCTCAAAAAAGTAAAGCCGTTTTTAAATGACTTGAATACTTTGAATTTTTTGTTCTTCATTCATATGGATTTTCCTTTCAAAATCATATTACAGCAATGTATTCGTTTTATAGAAGATATCCAAGCATTAAATCATACATTATTCTAAATAATAAGAATATGTGATGAGGTGTAAAGGATGATAGACTATACTCCGTTTTGGGAAACATTAGAAAAATCAAAAGAAAGTTGGTACACATTGACGAATAAGCATGGGATGTCACATAGTACTTTACATCGTCTCAAACATAACAAGGATGTTTCGACAAAAACACTCAATGATTTATGTAGATTGCTTAATTGTGAGATACAAGATATTTTGAGATATGTTCCATCTGATACAGACCAAAAGCTTTGAATACCTAGCTGAGATTTCTGAAAGTTTCCTCCGGATTGTTGTCCTGCATAACATCCTGTAAGTAGTGCATGGTGGTAGCCTACGGCATAAGCCACCGTGCCAAAACGGAATAGAAAAACCCCAGAGCGGTCACTCTGGGGTTTTTCGTTGTCGTCCACAATGGATAACATTTTTTCTTTTTGCCTACTGGCATTATAGCATATGCAGAATCGTAATGCAATATACAAATTGAATGTCTGGTATAGACCATTACCAGTGTATCTGCTATAATAAATCATAATAATGTCGATTTGGTTAAATTGAGCAAAAAGGAGCACATAACACATGGAAAAGCAGATATTATTTCCCCAAGTGGAAGGATTTTTACACGGTGGTGACTATAATCCGGAGCAATGGCTGGATCGCCCGGATATTTTAGCAGAGGATATTCGTCTGATGAAAAAGGCGGGAATCAATTCTGTAACTATGGGAGTGTTTTCATGGTCCGTTTACGAACCGACGGAAGGCGATTTCCATTTCGAATGGTTGGAAGAAATCATGGATAAACTGTATGAAAATGGCATTTACACGGTACTTGCCACGCCATCGGGAGCTCGCCCTGCATGGCTGGATGCGGCCTATCCGGAGGCGATGCGCGTCAGCAGCCGCAATGTAAGGGATCATCATGGCATACGACATAATCACTGTATGAGTTCCCCCAAATACCGCGAAAAGGTGGCAATCATTGACCGTAAACTGGCGGAGCGTTTTGGCAGACATCCGGGGTTAGTGATGTGGCATATTTCCAATGAATTTGGCGGTGAGTGTTATTGTCCAATTTGTGCAAAGCGTTTTCAGGATTATTTAGCTGATAAATTTGACCACGATATTCAGAAGCTGAACCATGCCTGGTGGACTACCTTCTGGAGCCATCGCTATAACAGTTTTGACCAGATTGAACCGCCCTTTGAGCATGGGGAGAGAAGCCTCAAGGGGTTGAATATGGAATGGAAGCGGTTCACCACATGGAGTACGAATGACTTCATGAAATCCGAAATCGCAGTGTTAAGAGAGGTCACACCACACATACCGGTTACGACGAATTTCATGGAATTGTTCTATGACTTGGATTATCGGAAAATGGCGGGAGAGCTGGACGTGATTTCGTGGGATAGCTATCCAAGGTTTCACAATGACCAGGAATCTTTTGAAGATACCATGTTGCAGACAGCGTTTCATCATGCCATGATGCGTTCCATGAAGAAGGAAAAACCTTTTATGTTGATGGAGAGTACCCCTAGTCTGGTGAATTGGCAGACTTTTAACAAGTTAAAACGTCCGGGAGTACATAAGCTGGCTTCTCTGCAGGCAGTCGCATGTGGTTCGGATACGGTGCAGTATTTCCAGTGGAGAAAGGGACGAGGTTCCTATGAACAGTTTCACGGTGCGGTGGTAAGCCATGATGGAACAGAGAACACCAGAGTGTTCCGTGAGGTGTCGGAATTGGGGGCTCTTCTTGAGAAAATTGCACCGGTGGCAGGAAGTTTGGTAAAGGCGGAAGCGGCGATATTGTATGATTGGGATAACCGGTGGGCGATCAATGACGCAGGTGCATTGGGCCAGCAGACGAAGCAGTATGACGATACGTGCATCCGGATCTGGCAGGAATTCCGCAAGCTTGGGGTAGAGATGGATATCGTGCCTTCCGACGGAGATTTGTCACCATACCGTGTGGTAGTGGCACCTATGCTGTATATGCTGCAGCCGGAAACGGCAGCGAATTTGAAAGTCTTTGTGAACAATGGCGGGCAATTGCTGGCAACATATTTTACGGGATATGTGGATAGCGACCAGCTTTGCTATTTAGGAGGTTTTCCGGGAGATGGACTGTCAGAGCTATTCGGGATTGTCAGTGAGGAGATCGACACTCTGTATCCCTCGGACCGAAATCATATCCGTTTTGAAGATGGAACAGAATGGGAAGTGAGGGATTATGCGGAGGTACTGCAGGTGAAAGACGCCCGGGTGCTTGCCTCCTATATGGAAGACTTTTATGAGGGAACAGCAGCAGTTACATGCAAGGAATTTCCTGTAGACGGGAAATGTGGCAGGGCCTATTATGTGGCAGCCAGAAGCAGTGCGGATCAGATGCGCTCCCTGTATCAAAAAATGCTGCGGGATGCAGGAATTTCCGTGAAGGAATTACCGCCATCGGTAGATTGCAGTACCAGAATCGGGGAAGAGGGCAGGTACGATTTTTATATGAACTATGGAACAGCGCCGGTGAAGGTCCCGGGTGTAGAGGGAACAGACCTGATCACCGACAGCCCCGTTCAAGGCGAACTGGAACTGGATGCATATGGGGCTGCCGTCATAAAGCATTAGTTAGTTTGCATTTAAAATAGGAGGAATAATCATATGGCACGAGAATATTTGGAGCAGGAATCAATCAGGGAAAATTCAAGCCGGCGTAAACTGTTTTTGGGACTATTTGTAGCTTTTGCCTGTATTTCCGCATTTCTTTATTTTGCAGTGGGGAATTCCCTTGACTTAAGTAAACCCGATGATAAAAAGCTGTTTGTCATATTTGTCGTTATGGCAGGGCTCATGCTGTTTTGTACGGCAGTCCAGTTGCTGCTATCCATACTGCCTGCCAAAAACGGCAGAAATCTTATTCTTCCTCTTAGGGAAACTACCAGAGAGGCAGCGGCAGAGATCATTAACAGGGAGGCTGCTGAGGGAAAAATTTTGTATGAAGGATTCATGAACCACAAAACCATAAAAAAGTACAGCGACAGAATCACAATACTTCCCTCTTACGTACTTCTTATTGAAGAAATAGGTAAAATAACTGCCATTCCGCGTGATAAAATTTATTGGATATGCGCTCAGGTCGGATACAAGGGCGGA
>CAZOIF010000002.1:0-47678 GCA_964579975.1 uncultured Eubacterium sp.
TCCTTAATATTATCTGTTCCCATGTCACACTCACCTTTTCTGAATATTTTTATTCTTATAGTGTGACAAATTTCAGGATAATTATACCTCATAAAAGGTACGGTATATCTCTTTTCTCCGGTCTTTTTTTACCGGAAACTCTTTTCTCATCTTTTCCGGAAGTTTTGTATTGATTTCATATAAAATACATTCGTCACCAAAAGAAGTGGTGATCTGCGTCCCCTCCATCCGGCATCCCAGACAGTCAAACACTTCACTGGAAGCTTCATATTCAAGGCCTCCGCCGCTTCCCTTCCGGTTCACGCCGAGCATGACAGACTGTGTCTCGATCGCCCTTGCCTGGAGCAGACAGTGCCAGTGTGAAATCCTGTCCTTTGGCCAGTTTGCGATCACCGCCATGATCTGGTTCTCCTCGCTGGACTTCTGAAAAATCTCAGGAAATCTCAGATCATAACACACAAACAATCCAATCCCCGTACCATCGATATCCACAGAAACCAATTTGTCTCCTGCCTCATAAAAGCATGACTCTTCTCCATAGGTAAACGGATGTATTTTTTCATAATCGCCAATTATTCTACCATTGTCGACTACCACAAAATGATTCTTTCCTTTTTCGCCTTCGTTACTGATATAGCCAAATCCGACAGCCATCTCATATTCACTGGATTTTTGTGCAAAATAAGCGACCGTTTCTGTAAAGCCGTTTTCATCCGCCACCTCGCCAGACTGTTTGATATCCATAGTAAATCCGGTGAGCGTCATTTCTGGAAAAAGGATAAGGCGAGCTCCAGAATCCGAAGCCCGCTTTATCAGTTCCGCACATTTTTCCCGGTTTACAGACTTTTCCGTCCAGCGGATGTCCATACTGGTAAGTGCTATTTTCATCGTGTCCATTAATTGTTCTCATTCACATCTTTCATGCTAAAGGAAATCCGGCCCATCTTGTCCTTTCCAAGACAAACAACTTTCACTTTGTCACCCAGAGTAAGCTCATCCTCTACATGATTGATCCTTCTTCGGCAGATATTGGAAATGTGGACCATTCCCTCCTTACCCGGAGCAAACTCGATAAACGCGCCAAAATCTTTTATGCTGACGACGGTTCCCTCAAAAATCTGTCCCTTTTCAAAATCGGTCGTGATGATCTCGATCAGGCGGATCGCCTCATCCATCATTGCCTTATCCGTGCCACAGACAGATACTGCACCATCATCCGTGATATCAATCTTAACACCAGTGCGCTCGATCAGTGTATTGATCGTCTTTCCGCGCTGGCCGACTACATCGCCGATCTTCGCCGGATCGATCATGATCTGCTTGATCTTCGGTGCGTATTCATTCACTTCTTTACGAGGCTCTGCGATCGCTTTTACCATTACTTCATCCAGAATATAAGTCCTCGCCTCTTTGGTACGGCGGATCGCACCCTCTACGATCTCACGGGTCAGACCGTGGATCTTAATATCCATCTGGATCGCTGTAATTCCTTTATGTGTACCGGCTACTTTAAAGTCCATGTCGCCGAAGAAATCTTCCAGTCCCTGTATATCGGTAAGGATCAGATAATCATCATCTGTATCACCTGTCACAAGACCTACCGAAATACCCGCTACAGGAGCTTTGATCGGTACGCCGGCCGCCATAAGCGAAAGCGTCGAAGCACAGATACTTCCCTGTGAAGTGGAACCATTGGACTCCATGATCTCCGATACCGTACGGATCGTATACGGAAATTCTTCCTCTGTCGGAATGACCGGAATAAGCGCTCTCTCTGCCAGAGCTCCATGTCCGATCTCACGGCGTCCCGGACCTCTGCTCGGTCTCGTCTCTCCCACTGAATAAGATGGGAAATTATAATGATGGATGTATCGTTTGGATGTCGCATGTTCATCCAGACCATCCAGTTTCTGTCTCTCAGCAAGCGGTGCGAGTGTTGTTACATTGAGAACCTGTGTCTGCCCTCTGGAAAACAAACCAGAACCATGAACCGTAGGAAGAACATCAACCTCTGCGGCAAGCGGACGGATCTGTGTGATCTCACGTCCATCCGGACGCTTGTGGTCTTTCAGGATCATCTTCCGGACCGTCTTCTTCTGGAATTTATATACCGCTTCATCGATCAGTTCGAGCCAGTCCGGATGCTCCTCTTCATAGCGCTCCTCGAGCTTGTCCTTGATCTGGCGGATATTTTCCTCACGCACCTGTTTTACATCAGTAAATACAGCCTCTTCCATCGCCTCCGGCGTAATAAAGGAAACCATATCATTATACATTTCTTCCGGTGTGTCACAATGCTCATATTCATGCTTCTCTTTTCCACACTCGGCAACAATCTTATCAAAAAATTCGATAATCTGTCCATTTACTTCATGCGCCTTATAGATTGCCTCGATCATCGTGTCCTCCGGCACTTCATTTGCACCAGCCTCGATCATGATGACCTTTTCTCTCGTCGATGCGACTGTGAGTGCCAGGTCGGAAACCTGTCTCTGCTCCGACATCGGGTTTACCACGAGTTCGCCATCCACCAGACCGATCTGTGTCGCAGCTGTCGGCCCATCAAACGGAATATCGGAAATACATGTAGCCAGAGCAGAACCAAGCATCGCCGTAAGCTCCGGACTGCAATCCTGATCGACACACATAACGAGGTTTTCTAACGTCACATCATTTCTGTAATCTTTCGGGAAAAGCGGTCTCATCGGGCGGTCGATCACACGGCATGTGAGGATCGCATTATCCGATGGCTTTCCCTCTCTTCTTGTAAATCCTCCCGGAATCTTTCCCACAGAGTACATTTTTTCATTATACTCTACGCTGAGCGGGAAGAAATCAATTCCCTCTCTCGGTTTCTCAGAAGCAGTAGCCGTTGATAAAACAACGGTATTTCCGTAGTGCATAAACACCGCACCATTTGCCTGTGCCGCCACCCGTCCGATATCGATCGAAAGCGTTCTGCCGGCCAGTTCCATTGAAAATGTCTTGTACATATCTTTTCTCCTTTAAACTTATTTGGAGATTCCGAAACAACTGAAAAATACACGATTCTTATATGGCACATTCTGTGCCACTCACAGCAAAAAAACAGGAAATCATGTACTTTTCAGAAGTCTCGGACAAATCTCCATATTTACTTTTACACATACATATTAATTATAACACAATTTTCTCCTAATGGGAAATGTTTTTTTCCTTCTTTTCCCCTGCTTTCCCCTTCTCAGGATAACTAATGTCCTCTCCGTCCCATAATAATACTTCATCATGAAACAGCGGCACTCTCATAAGACCGGCTCCAAAAAGGTATGCCCGGTCTCTCTCCGAAATTTCATCCAGACGCAGCCATTTCACGCCTGTGATGGTCTGCTCATTTTCAGAGAGCTCCGGATCGATTCCTTTTATCGCTTCCGCATCATCCGGTACTTCCACAAGAAATGTATACACCCGGCTTTCCATATCCGGCTTATATTCCACAGCCAGAGGCCTCACGACCGTACCATTTACATTGCACTCCTCGGAGAGTTCCCGGATCGCAGCCTGTTCCGGTGTCTCGCCTTCTTCGATGCCTCCGCCCGGCAGATTATAAAAATCCCGGCCAAACATTTCATGTTCGACAAGGAGGATCCTGTCATTACGAATGACCATAGACTGACTTCTGTCTCTCTTCATACTTCACTCCTTTTATATAGCTAAAAATGATAGTAAAACCTTGCCATACACATCCGGTTCTACTATCATTTTTTATTCGTCGCCCATAGCGGGCACGATCTTTACTTTCTCAATCCAAGTTTAGCGATCAAAGCACGGTATCCTTCCAGATCCGTTCTCTTCAGATAGTCAAGAAGTCCACGTCTTTTACCAACCATTTTCAAAAGTCCGCGTCTGGAATGGTGGTCTTTTTTATTGTCCCTCAGATGCTCGGTCAGAACGTTGATCCTCTCTGTCAGAAGGGCGACCTGAACCTCAGGTGAACCTGTATCATTCGGTGTTCTTCCATATTCTTTAATAATCTCTGCTTTTCTCTCTGTCGTCATCATTTTGATGTACCTCCATCTTTTTTATAATTGCCAATTACCAAGAACCGGTTGGAGTATTCCAGATTCTGAGTACTGGTTTTTCTAACTTGCTTATCTTATCATAAAAAAAGGATTCTGTAAAGTTTTTTTATGTTTTTCTTTATATTCATAAGGCAATCGCGAAATCCACCCTTTTCCAAAACCATTCTCTTATTTCGGATATTTCCGTTACTTTTCTTTTGTAAACTGTTACACCATTCCTGAAAATATTGTTTCTGTTCTTCTATTGTTGCATACTCCCAACTATTGCAATCATCAAAAATATCAACTAACGTTTCCATCCCTCCAGCCTGTCTTCCCATTGCCAGTTGATATGCCATTCTCCCTGTCCCCATACTTAAGATCATAGCCGATGGATATACACATTTACAAGCCCCCTTACATAATAACTTTATACCATGCCTTTCCAAGACTTGTCTTATTTTTATTAACGTATCAAAATAATTTTCTCCTGTATTCTCTACAATTAAATGATCTAATGATAATCTGATCCACACCCCCTCTTTTACTATTTCTTCAAATTCCAGTTTTGCCGTTTTTTTCGCCTCGTCTTTTAGACATATAACATCACGTTCTTCTTTCATGCAATCCCCTGATTTCATACATTAATCTCCAGTTTGATAAAAAAAGGACATACCAAATCCTCCCTGCTTTCCTGATTTGGTATGTCCTGATGCTTTCTTTATCCTTCCCGGTGGAAAATGCGGCGAAGGAAATTGTACAAGCCCGGTTTGTAAACACTTCCGTCATGACCGCCAGGCAGTTCAAAGAACAGATGAGGTACTCCATTTGCTGTCAATGCATCTGTATAATTCTTCGGGAACTGTTTAACAACATCGTCATTTTTTCCCTTCACGATCATCACGAGCGTGTCATCCATATACTGATCCTGAAGCGTAAATGTCTCAGGTGTAAAGAGACCCGTTTCATTTACTCCATTGTCATTATGGGTAAAAATGCCGGGAGCCGGACAAAATGCTCCAATATAACGGAATTTATCCTGAAGCGTAAAACCGATATGCAACGTCACACGACCTCCCATGGAGAACCCACAGATCGCCGTGTTCTCACGTCCTGTCAGGGTCGAATAATGCTCGTTGATGTAAGGCATCAAACACTCGTTTAAGTCGTTGAGGAAATTATTATATGCTGCATAATGTTCTACATTAAAGCCACCATTTTCACCAACCGCTCCTCCTGTTTCATTGGCACACGCATTTGGAAATACCGCTATCATTTCTTCTGCATCACCATTTGCCATCGCATTCCAGAACACATTTTGAACGTTTTCTCCGTACAGCGTTTTTTCATTTCCAAAAATACCATGCTGCATATAAACAACCGGATATTTCTTATCTGTGCTGTAATCCTTCGGCAAAACTACCTTTGCCTTCCGCATCACCGTTTCGCCTTCCTTGATCACGGTCGATGCATACGTAATATCTTCTACCGTACCTTCCACTGACTTGTTCACACTCGCATAGCCACTAGGAACGTTCGTATTTTTATCCTCCAGGTATTGAGAGATTGGTTTCATCGTCGAAACCGGTTCCTGTGACGGTTCCACAGTCTGTACCGGTGGCTCCGTTGCTGCCGGTGTGCCACTTGGTGTGACATTTGGAGTGTTACTTGGCGCTGTACTCGGTACAGCAGATGCCGTCGGCACTGTCGGTGTCGGTTCTACCATAATTGGATCGGGCTTTTTCGTTTTAATCTGAACCATAACTTTTCCTAATTTCCTTGTCTTTTTCTTATCCTTTTCTGTCACGGTAATCGTAACCTTCCCTGCTTTTTTCGCTTTCACTACACCACTTTTGGAAACCGTTGCCTTCGCTTTCGAAGAAGAGACAAAACGGTAAACCGCTTTCTTTTTGCGCCCGCTTATCTGAATTTTCTTCTTCTGGCCTGTTGTCATTGTGAGTTTTTTTGTTTTTAATACAGCTTTTTTCGCTGCCTGTGATTCGCCGCCTGAAACACAGGAACAAATCATCCCTGCCGCAAGCATTATGCACAGCGATTTTTTTGCCACTTTGTTTAACATACCTTAATTTCCTCCTTATCGCCCATTGGCTTTGTTAACCCTATTATAATGAGGATTGATTCCCTTGTCAAGAATCTTACTCCTTTACTGACAATGTCTGAATCCTCTGGCACCGTCGAGCTGATTTTTATATGAAAGCCACTTTTATTTGTCCGGGTTTTCGTGTATACTTATAGTGGAAAAACAGTTAAAAGGAGGTCAGTCCCAGTCATGTTCGATAAATGGTTTTATAAGATCAGCCCTACCCGGATTATTGCGATCAGTTTCATTTTGGTCATCTTTCTTGGCACGGTTTTATTAGTACTCCCGATTTCCGCCAGAGATGGACAGTGGAGTGATCCGCTTGATGCCTTGTTTACATCCACAAGCGCCACGTGCGTGACAGGGCTGATCGTAGCAGATACATACACAAACTGGTCTTTATTTGGCCAGATCGTCATATTAGTCATGATCCAGATCGGCGGCATCGGCCTCATGAGTGTCATCTCCATGATCTTTATCTTTATGAAACGTAAACTCAGCACGCAGGAACGTGTCGTCTTAATGCAGGCTGCCGGAAATGTCCAAATATCAGGAATGGTACGCCTTATCAAAAGGATACTTGTGGGGACAGCGGTCATCGAAGGGTGCGGGGCTCTTCTCCTCTCAACCCGCTTCATCCCCAAAATGGGGATTGGACAGGGCATTTATTACTCGGTCTTCCATTCCATTTCCGCCTTTTGCAATGCAGGATTTGACCTGATGGGAAAATATGAGCCTTTTTCCTCCTTTACTGCCTGGCAGGAGGACTGGGTCGTAAACCTCACCCTGTCTTTTCTCATCATTCTCGGAGGCATTGGTTTTCTCGTATGGGAAGATATCTTACGTCACAAGCTGAAATTTGAACGCTATTCCCTACACGCAAAACTTATCCTCATCACAGCTGGTATTCTTCTTATCACCGGCACTGCCGGGTATTTTATCTTTGAAGCCGGCTACACGATGAAAGGAGACTCCGTCCCCCTTCGTCTCTTAAAATCCTTTTTTGCCTCTACCACAATGCGGACAGCCGGTTTTAACACCATCGACTACAGCCAGATGTCCCCCTCCTCGGTCCTGCTTTCGAATGCGCTTATGATGATCGGCGGAAGCCCCGGCTCCACTGCAGGAGGGATCAAAACAACAACTATCGCCGTTATTTTTATCGCTATGGCTTCCATGTCACGGGGCAATTCCGATATTACGATATTTAAAAGACGGCTTGGCAAGGATCTTGTCAAGCAGGCCGCTGTGATCGTTATCGTATATCTGACCTATGTCATCATCGGAACGCTTCTCATATGCCATATCGAAGGAATCGACCTGTCAGCTGCACAGTTCGAGGTCATATCTGCCGTGTGTACGGTAGGTGTGACAATGGGTATCACATCCCATCTCGGGGTCCTGTCGCACCTGATCCTCATCGTCCTTATGTACGGCGGGCGGATCGGCGGTTTCTCCCTGATGCTCGTTTTCGGAGAACTGACAAAAAAACCGCCGCTTAAGCGGCCGAAAGAAAAAATATTAATTGGATAAAAAGGTGCGGCTGAGAAACGCGCACCTCTCAAGTTTGCTTTCAGCAAACTTACTCCGCGCAAATCAAATATAAAAAGGAGAATTCAACATGAAATCAATCTTAGTCATCGGAATGGGGATCCTTGGCCAGTGTCTGGCCCAGAAAATGCAGGAACTTGGAAATGACGTCATGATCATTGACAAAAACGAAGAAAAGATACAAGAGTTATCAACGATATTTGGCGATGCGGTCACTGGCGACTGCACAAATCCCGCCGTATTAAAAAGCATCGGCGTCAATAATTTTGACTACTGCTTTGTGGCTATCGGGGAAGATTTTTATGCCTCCCTCGAGATCACTTCCATTTTAAAAGAGCAGGGGGCAAAACATGTGATTTCGAAGGCGAAACGGGCCCGTCAGGCCGAGTTTCTGAAAAAGATCGGCGCTGATGAGGTCTTCTTCCCCGAAAAAGAAATTGCCGAAAAACTGGCTGTCCGTTACAATGCAACAAATATCTTCGACTATATCGAACTCACTTCGGACTGCTCTATTTTTGAGATACCGATCATTCCGGACTGGATCGGACACACGATCATCGAAATCAATGTACGCCAGAAATACAACGTAAATATCATCGCCATCAAAAATGAGACTTTTATCGATCCGATGCCGCTTGGCGATTATGTATTTAAAGAAAATGATCACATCGTTGTGATCGGAAAATCCAGCGATGTATTCCAGTTATCGGGGATGACAAATTAGGGTCAACGTGTGTACGAATACGGTTTAAATTTTACATCTGCCAAAACCAGCTTGTCTTTTTTTCTGTCGTATTGGAAGAACGTGTATACATCCCCCAGGCACTGTGACCGATGTCCTACCATCAATGACCGTTCCAACTTAAGCTGCGGCATTTTTTTCTCCTTATCCACAACCGACACCTTATCCAGTGTGTCCAAAAATACCGTATGCTTATCCACTTGATCTTTTTGCAGTACGCCATCTTTCCATAGCTGCACAAATTGCGAACCATCCTCTTCCGATGTTTTATCTACTTGAAGATCACTCTCTTTATACCCTGCATCCAACATGGAAATTGTCTGTGAAAAGCCAATTTCCCCATATTTAAATACCACTTTATAATCATTCTCCAGATGCCCGGAAAACGAATCCGTATCCTCTTTATCAAAGACACTGTATAACTCTTTCATCTTTTGTTTTTCTTCCTCAAAGCGCCACACTTCCAAGTCGATCCATTTGTTGTGCTGGCACTGGATCAGAAGTTCATCCCTTCCATCCCCGGTTAAATCAATAAACTTGAACCTGTTATCATCGATCCAGAATTTTGTTTTTGTTTTATAGTAAGTATGATTCTCATAATCGATCACAAGCAAATAATTGGTATCCTTTTTGGTGTTAAAATATTCTTCTCCCCGATCGATTCCCTCAGACACTAATAATACAAGGCAATTTCCTTTTTTCTCCTTCCTCTTATCAGCATAAATGATCTGTGCGGCAGAAGAATCCTTTTCCCCCACAAATCCGATAGCAACTGAGGCGACAAGGACCTCTTCCTGGAAGCCGGCAAACGAAAGATCTGCATAACAGGATTCTCTCTGTTCCTCTGTATAATCAAACCATACATCACTAACATCCTCGCTTTGAAGCTGGACAGGCACCACATCCCCTGTCCCGGCAGGATCGGGAATTGTCACTTTATGTTCCTGACTGACAGAGATTTGAATCATAACAGAATTTTTATCTTTACTATTTACGGCGCTGCCACTTATGGCACCTGTACTTACTGAGTCTGCATCCACAGCATTTGGGCTTACGCTGTCACCGCTCACGGTCTGAGTACCCACGGAACCTGTACTAAAACCACCGCAGCTACATAAGACAAACATTGCTGCGATACACCCTGTAAGATAAAAGAAACTCTTTTTCATTCCCCTCATTCTCCTCTCTGTATTTTCCTTCTACCGCCCCTCGATCGTCGCAATATCCACAAGAGACATCTGTGTATGATCCACATTTTCCAGACTTGTGAGAAGCGCATTCGCTGTGTCTAATGAAGTCAGGCAGGTCACACCAGTCTCAATCGATGTCCGGCGGATTAAAAATCCATCGTGGGAATGTTCTCCCTGTTTCGGAATATCAATGACCAGATCGATCTCATGGCCTAGGAGAAGATCCATGAGAGTCGGCGCTTCCTGCTCGATCTTATTCACTCCGATCACTTCGACGCCCGCTTTCGCAAGGGCTTTCTGGGTTCCTCTCGTGGCATAGATCTCATAGCCAAGACGGGTAAATCGCTTCGCCACGGAAACAGCCTCCTCCTGTGCCTGCGTTTTCACTGTCAGTATCATTTTCTTATGCTTTGGAAGATTGATCCCGGCGCCAAGAAATGCCTTTGACAACGCCTCGTTGAAAGTCTTGGCGATCCCGAGGCACTCTCCGGTCGATTTCATCTCCGGGCCGAGACTGATCTCTGCTCCTCTGAGTTTCTCAAAGGAAAATACCGGCATCTTGATCGCGATATAATCTGCTTTTTTTGCCAGCCCGGTCTCATACCCCAGATCCTTTAATTTCTTTCCGAGAATGACCTGTGAGGCAAGCTTTACGATCGGGATTCCTGTTACCTTACTGATATACGGTACGGTACGGGAAGAACGGGGATTAACTTCGATGACAAACACCTCATCGTTATAGACGATAAACTGGATGTTGATCAGTCCGATGACATGTAAAGACCTCGCAAGTTTTCTCGTATAATCCACAAGCACATCCTGTACCTCCGGCTTGATGCTCTGTGCCGGATAGACCGAAATGCTGTCACCGGAATGGATTCCGGCTCTCTCGATATGTTCCATGATCCCGGGAATCAGGATCTCCTCGCCGTCACACACGGCATCCACCTCTACTTCTTTCCCCATCAGATATTTATCCACAAGAATCGGATGCTCCTGCACATGCCGGTTGATGACCGACATAAATTCAACGATATCTTCGTCATTGATCGCAATCTGCATCCCCTGCCCGCCAAGTACATAGGACGGGCGGACAAGAACCGGATAACCGAGTTCATCTGCCGCCGCTAACGCTTCCTCCGTTGTGAACACGGTCTGTCCTTTCGGCCTCGGTATCCCGCACTCCTCTAAAATCGCATCAAACAACTCCCTGTCCTCGGCAGCATCCACATTTTCCGCACTCGTTCCAAAAATAGGAACTCCCATCTCACGGAGCGCCTCCGTCAGTTTGATCGCCGTCTGCCCACCAAACTGCACGACTGCCCCGTCCGGTTTTTCCAATGCGACGATATTTTCTACATCTTCCGGTGTAAGCGGCTCAAAATAAAGCTTGTTCGCCACGTCAAAGTCCGTACTGACGGTCTCCGGGTTATTATTGACAATGATCGTCTCAAACCCGCTCTTTTCCAGTGACCACGCACTGTGTACCGAACAAAAGTCAAATTCGATCCCCTGCCCGATCCGGATCGGGCCCGAGCCAAGAACCATAACCTTCTTTTTCGTCTTTGTGGAATCCACCTCACACTCACTGCCAAAACAACTGTAATAATACGGCGTGGCGGCGTCAAACTCGCCCGCGCACGTATCCACCATTTTAAAAGCGGCCGTGATTCCATTGGCAATGCGCATATCATGGACCTCTCTCTCGGTCATCCCTGTATACTGAGCGATGACACGGTCCGGAAATTCGATCCGTTTTGCCTCCGCTAAAAGCTCCGGCGTAAGCGTTTCCGTCTTTAATCGCTGCTCCATCCGGACCAGAATGGCGATCTTATCGATAAACCATTTATCAATCTTTGTAATGTCGTGGATCTCATCATAGGAAGCACCCTTGCGGATCAGCTCTGCAACGACATAAATCCTGCGGTCATCTACGATCTGAACCCGTTCCAGAAGCTCTTCCTTCGAACGGTCTGTATATCTTCCAATATCAAGGCTGTCAATGTGCTGCTCTAAGGAACGGAGCGCCTTCATAAGAGCCCCCTCGAAATTCGTACAGATACTCATGACCTCTCCCGTCGCTTTCATCTGGGTCGTGAGCGTTCTCTTTGCCTTGATAAATTTATCAAACGGAAGTCTCGGAATCTTTACAACACAATAATCCAGTGTCGGTTCAAAACTGGCAAATGTCTTTCCGGTGATCGCATTTGGGATCTCATCCAACGTATAGCCAAGGGCGATCTTGGCAGCTACCTTTGCGATCGGATATCCGGTCGCCTTGGAGGCAAGCGCCGACGAACGGCTCACCCGGGGATTGACCTCGATGACACAGTACTCAAACGATTCCGGATGAAGGGCAAACTGTACATTACAGCCACCCGTAATATTTAGTTCGGTAATGATATTGAGCGCCGATGAGCGGAGCATCTGATACTCTTTATCCGAGAGCGTCTGGGACGGAGCTACAACAATACTGTCTCCGGTATGTACTCCCACCGGATCCAGATTTTCCATATTACATACCGTGATACAGTTTCCACCGGCATCCCGCATAACCTCGTATTCGATTTCTTTCCAACCGGCGATACAGCGCTCGATCAGACACTGTCCTACACGGGAAAGCCGCAGGCCATTGGCGCAGATTTCCCTTAATTCTTCCTCATCCTGGGCGATCCCACCGCCACTCCCGCCGAGCGTATAAGCCGGGCGGATCACGACCGGATACCCGATCGTATTTGTGAATGCCACCGCATCCTCCACGGTCTCCACGACTTCACTCGCAGCGATCGGCTCCCCGATCTTCTCCATCGTATTTTTAAATTCAAGACGGTCTTCCGCTTTCTTTATCGTAAGAGACGTCGTCCCGATCAGACGGACGCCCTGCTCACTCAGAAAACCGCACTCCTCTAATTCCATAGCGATATTCAGCGCTGCCTGTCCCCCCAGAGTCGGCAATACACTATCCGGTCTCTCTTTCCGGATGAGATTTTTTACAACATCGACGGTAAGGGGCTCGATATATACTTTATCTGCAATGTCCTTATCGGTCATGATCGTGGCAGGGTTGGAATTGATGAGGACGACCTCCATCCCCTCTTCCTTCAGGGAACGGCATGCCTGTGTTCCCGCATAATCAAACTCCGCCGCCTGGCCGATGACGATCGGTCCGGAACCGATCACCAGCACTTTTTGTATTCCTTTTATTTTTGGCATCCTGTCTTTCCTCCTTACCTCTCCATCATCTTCATGAACCGGTCAAATAACACTCCGGAATCTTTCGGCCCTGCACAGGCCTCCGGATGAAACTGCACGGTAAATACAGGGCGGTTGATATATTTGAGCCCCTCTACCGTACCATCATTCACATTGACAAACGAGACCTCGGCCACATCTTTTGGCACGGTATCTGCTTTTACCACATACCCGTGGTTCTGGGAAGAGATGTAAACTCTTCCGGTTTCTAAATCTTTTACCGGATGATTCGCCCCGCGATGACCGTATTTCATCTTCTCCGTGTCTGCTCCATTTGCCAGCGCCATGAGCTGATGGCCAAGACAAATTGCAAAAACAGGAATTCCCGACGCATAGATCTCTTTTAAATTTTCGATGATCTCCGTACATTCTTTGGGATCCCCCGGGCCATTCGTGATCATAATGCCATCGGGCTGCGCCGCCAGAATATCTTCCGCCTCTGTGTCTGCCGGATAGATCGTCACTTCACAGCCTCTTTCCAAAAGGCATCTTGCGATATTAAATTTCGTCCCAACGTCAAGAATAGCAACCTTCTTCGTGATCGGAATGCTGCTATCGGTATCAAAATCCCCCGGCCGGCAGGTAATGATCTCTTTTGTCGTTACCTTATGTACCACACCGCGGACACTGTATTCTTTTAATCGTTTTATGACGGCATCCATATCCTGATTTTCATTCGTCGTGATCATGCCGTTCATCGTACCCTTTTCCCGAAGCCTCTTCGTGAGCGCCCGGGTATCGATCCCCTCGATCCCTGGAATATTCTGCTCCAGAAGGAATTCCTGTATGCTCTGTTCCGATCTGAAATTACTGCCCAGACGGGATAATTCACGGACAATAAAACCATCCGTACTGGAAGATCTGGACTCCATGTCTTTTCGGCAGATGCCATAATTACCGATCAGAGGATATGTCATGACTACCGCCTGTCCCGCATAACTTGGATCAGTCAGCACTTCAAGATATCCTGTCATTGACGTATTAAATACGATCTCACTTATTATTTCCCTTGTGCTTCCGATACTCGTTCCGGTAAACACAGTTCCATCTTCCAGAATCAAAAAAGCTTTCATATCCTAATTCCTTTCTGCTACTCAAATGCCAGAATCATCTCAGCGGTTTCTACAAGGTTATTTCCGCTGTCCATACTGAGCTTCTGAATGTATTTGTGCGCCTCATTCTCTGTCATCTGATTTCTCTCCATAAGGAGCGCCTTTGCCATTTCAATCGTCTTTTGTTCTTCCTCCGTCCGTTTCTTTGGCTGTCTTGTCTTCCTGCGGGCAATCTCCTTCCGGATATCCATCGTCATCATATGTACCGTATTGATAAATTCATGCTTATGGAGAGGAAGGGGCAGACAAACAATGTCCCGGCTGTAACAGTCCTGAAGTTTTTCCGGCCCCGCCACAAGGAGCATGGAAAATTCTCTCGGGAGATAGCCAAACAGCTCACTGTAGTGCATGTCCGTCAGCTTATAACCGCACACCACCACACCGGCGTCAGAATCGTTTGCCGCACTGATGACCTGGGATGCATTGTTACATGCCAGTATATCATCAAATCCGTTCCGGTTCAAAACATTTTTTAAATTCTTCGCATCGTCTAGTTTGGGAAATGCCACAATGATACGCATAACAGACATTCACCTCCTAAACTAGATGCGGTCCAGATATTTCTCTACCTCCCAGGCTGTGACCTGGCTCGAAAATTCTTCCCACTCTTCTGTTTTCTCACGGATAATGATATCAGAAAGTGTTCTGCCAAATACACCCTGTAAAAACTCATCCTCCTCAAAGGCATGGACTGCCTCTCTGAGCGACCGTGGCAGTATATCAAATTTTATGAGGCTGTCACGGGAAGCATCATCCATACTGACCGGCGGCTCCATTTTCTCACGGATTCCCTGAAGTCCAGCCGCCAGACATCCGGCGAGCACAAGATACGGATTACTCGCCCCGTCCGGACTCCTCAAAACAACCCTCGAACCGATCGACCCCATATTGGTGATCCGGATGAGCGGTGTACGGTTCGTCCTTGACCATGTGATATCAACAGGGGCATTGAAACCTGGCACCAGTCTTTTATAAGAATTGATAAGCGGGTTATTGATAAGCGTCAGTCCTTTTATATGGTGAATAATACCTGCCATGAAATGATATGCTGTTTTACTTAATCCATCCGATGCCGATTCATCCGCAAATATATTTTTCCCGTCTTTTGACAAATACATATTGAGCATCATAGCGGAGCCTTTTTTGCCATAGGCAGGCTTTGGCATAAATGTCGCATGAAGGCCATGCCTTCTCGCTACCGTGCGGACGGTAAGCTTAAATGTCATGATATCATCCGCTGTTTTCAGCCCCTCTCCGGTCATCAGCTCAATACAGTGCTGCGCCACCTCATTGGAATGATAGGAACTCTCCACAACAAATCCCATCTCTTCAAGAGACAGTACCATATCACGCCTTGCATTTTCTCCGGAATCGAGAGGCCCGATATCAAAAAAGCCTCCCTTTTCATTTGACATCGTAGTCGGCTGTCCATTTTCATCCGTATCAAAAAGAAAGAACTGGTTCTCCGGACCGACATGAAACGTGTAGCCGTCTTTCCCAGCGTCTGCCAGCACGTTCCTTAAAATGTGTCTCGGATCTGCCTCATACGGTGTTCCATCCGGATTGAGCACATCACAGATAAATCTTGCCACCCGCCCTCTCTGGGGGCGCCACGGAAAAATCGCAAAAGTATCCAGATCCGGTGCGAGAATAAATTCCGACAATTCTTTCGTATCATATCCCTGGATCGCAGCACCGTCAAACATGCACTGGTTATTTAAAATCCGCTCCAGATGATTGCTCGTCATTGCCACATTTTTTAATGCGCCAAAACTGTCTGCAAACTGCAGACGGATGAATCCGACGTCCTCTTCCTCTACCATCCTGATAATATCCTGTTTTGTATCGTTCATCCTTACGTCTCCTTTTACATGAACTCCTTACGTGCCACTGACGGCAATCAACACTGCCGCCAGTCCACACACATTCTATGATTCGTTGTACCAGTGTGCCGGTACGTTGGCGTGCCTGGTTACACTAGTTCAGATTTGAATACCCCATCAGATCCTGATCTACTTCTTTTGCGACCTCTCTTCCCTCACGGATCGCCCATACGACAAGGGACTGTCCTCTGTGCATATCACCCGCCGCAAATACCCGGTCCGTACTCGTCCGGTATCCTCCTGCTTCTGTGTGCACATTGGTCCGCTCCGTCAGCTTCAGATCAAAATCTTTGGCGATGTACTCCTGCGTCCCGAGAAATCCAGCTGCAATAAACACAAGCTCTGCATCGACCACATATTCGCTGCCCGGAACTTCACTCATATTCATACGCCCTGTTTTCTCATCCTTTGTCCACGCAAGCTTTACCGCTTTTACCTGCTTTAAATTCCCCTCGCCATCTTTTATGAATTCTTTCACTGTCGTCTCATAGACCCGGGGATCGTTTCCAAAGACTGCGATCGCCTCCTGCTGGCCATAATCGGTCTTTAGCACTTTGGGCCACTCCGGCCACGGATTGTTCTCGGTTCTCTCTTCCGGAGGCTTTGGCATCATCTCGAACTGAAGCACACTCTCTGCGCCCTGCCGGATGGCTGAACCCACACAGTCATTTCCGGTATCACCGCCACCGATCACAAGTACATGCTTTCCTTTTGCATCAATAAAATCCTTATATTCCGGATTCATCACATGCTTTGTGACCCCGGTCAGATAATCCACTGCAAAATAAATTCCGTCTGCATCCCTTCCGGGTGCACCGATATCTCTTGGATTGGAAGAACCACAGGTAAGGATCACCCGGTCAAATTCATTTAATAATTCCTCGGATTTGATATCTACCCCTACATTGACACCAGTCTTAAATACGATGCCCTCTTCTTCCAGTACCTTTATCTTTCGCTCGATGACGTCTTTTTCCAGTTTCATATTCGGAATGCCATACATCAAAAGCCCGCCCGGACGGTCAGAGCGCTCAAACACGGTCACGCTGTGTCCCCGCTTATTTAACTGGTCGGCAGCTGCCAGCCCGGAAGGACCGGAACCGACGATCGCTACTTTCTTTCCCGTTCTCACTTTCGGAGGCTTCGCCTCCATCAGACCATTTTCATAGCCCGCCTCGATGATCGCGTGTTCATTTTCCTTAATGGAAACGGGTGTGTCATTTAAACCGCATGTACATGCCGCCTCACACGGGGCCGGACATACCCGTGAGGTAAACTCCGGGAAATTATTTGTCTTTAAAAGCCTTCCGAGCGCTTCGGTATAGTTGTCAAGATAGACAAGATCATTCCACTCAGGACACATGTTATTTAACGGACATCCGGATGCCATGCCACCGATCATCATTCCTGACTGGCAAAATGGAACCCCGCAGTCCATACATCTGGCTGCCTGTTTTTTCCTCTCTTCTTTTGGCATCGGAACATGAAATTCCTGAAAGTTTTTGATTCGCTCAAGCGGCTCGATTTCGGTATTTCCTTTGCGGTCATATTCTAAAAATCCGGTTGGTTTTCCCATTGCGTTTCAGCCCTTTCTCAATTATAGATTATTTGTATTTATAATGCAACTCAAACTTAAAAACTCAAATTATCCTGTCAGGAAATCTCTTTCTGCGTCTCATAAAACGCCTCGATCAATGCCTGCTCATTGCTGAGTCCCTTTTCTTCCATAACAGCCACTTTCTGCATCATCTTCTGGTAATCATGAGGAATGATCTTCTTAAACTTCGGAAGATAATCCTTAAAGTTTTCCAGAATCTCTTTTCCTTTCAGAGAACCTGTGGCCTCCACATGTGCCGTGATCATCTCCTTTAACTGCATCACATCATACTTGTTTGTAACTGCCTCCGAGGAGACGAGTTCCTTATTCAGCTTGAGATAGAGATCACTGTTCTCATCGAGGACATAAGCGATGCCTCCGCTCATACCCGCTGCAAAGTTTTTCCCGGTAGCCCCGAGGATCACCACGCAACCTCCGGTCATATATTCACAGCCGTGGTCACCAACTCCTTCTACGACTGCATGGACACCGGAGTTTCTTACACAGAAACGCTCTCCTGCCACACCGTTGATGTAGGCCGTTCCACTTGTCGCCCCGTATAGTGCGACATTTCCGATGACAATATTATCTTCCGGCCGGTACTGGATCTTTTCCGGTGGATAGACGATGAGTTTTCCTCCCGACAATCCTTTTCCAAAATAATCGTTGCTGTCACCGGTAAGTTCTAACGTAAGCCCCTTTGGAATAAAGGCACCAAAACTTTGTCCGCCGCTTCCCGTACATTTTACCGTAAAGGTATCATCCTCCAGATCATCCCCGAGTTTTCTCGTGATTTCTGACCCTAAGATCGTACCCAGAGAACGGTCTGTATTTGTAATCTTTGCAGAAATGGTCTTCTTTTCCCCGGTCTCAAGATTTTCTGCGAATTTCTTCAAGAAAATCCTCTCATCTATCGTTTTGTTTAACTTAAAGTCATACATATCCTTACTGTTAAACTTACTCTTCTTTTCTTTGACAAAAGGATTCTGAATGATGGCTGACAGATCGATCTTCCCGGCTCTCTCATTATCGATCGATTCCCTTACCTTCAAAAGATCAGACCGTCCAACAAGTTCATCCAGCGTCCTCACGCCAAATTTTGCCATGAGCTCCCTCACTTCTTCGGCAATAAATTTCATAAAGTTTTCTACATATTCCGGTTTTCCGGTAAAGCGTTTCCTGAGTTCCGGATTCTGTGTGGCCACGCCGACCGGACACGTATCCAGATTACATACACGCATCATGACACATCCCATCGTCACAAGCGGAGCCGTGGCAAATCCAAACTCCTCAGCACCAAGAAGCGCTGCGATCATAACATCCCGTCCGGTCATCAGCTTTCCGTCTGTCTCAATGACAACCTTCGAGCGAAGCCCATTCATTAAAAGGGTCTGATGCGTCTCTGCCAGTCCAAGTTCCCACGGAAGTCCGGCATTGTGGATCGAACTTCCCGGCGCTGCCCCGGTTCCGCCATCGTAACCGGAGATCAGGATAACACCAGCGCCTGCTTTTGCCACGCCGGCGGCTACCGTTCCAACTCCCGCCTCCGACACAAGTTTTACGGAAATACGTGCATCTTTATTTGAATTTTTCAGATCGTAGATGAGCTGTGCCAGATCTTCGATCGAGTAAATATCGTGATGCGGCGGCGGCGAGATCAGCGATACTCCCGGTGTGGAGTGTCTCGTCTTTGCGACCCACGGATAAACCTTTTTCCCCGGCAGATGACCACCCTCGCCGGGCTTTGCACCCTGCGCCATCTTGATCTGAATCTCCTTTGCACTTACCAGATACCGGGAGGTGACTCCAAACCGTCCGGAGGCAACCTGTTTGATCGCTGAACAACGGTTTTTCCCATCCTTTCCTACAGTGAGTCTCTCAAGGCTTTCCCCACCTTCACCACTATTTGATTTTCCATGAAGATGATTCATCGCGATCGCAAGTGTTTCATGTGCCTCCTGTGAAATGGAACCGTAGGACATCGCCCCCGTCTTAAAGCGTTTTACGATTTCATCCACACTTTCGACTTTGGAGAGTGCGATTCCTTTTTTCGGGAAGTTAAAGTCTAAAAGACTTCTTAAGTTCACGTAAAGGTCTTCACGGTCAATTTCTGCTGAATACTGTTTAAACAGCTTATAATCGCCTGTCCTTGTGGACTGCTGTAACAAATGGATCGTCTTTGGATTATACAGATGCTCTTCTTTTCCACTCCTGCTCTTGTGGTTTCCAATACTGTCAAGCGTGATATCCGTACCAAGTTCCAACGGATCAAATGCCCTGTCATGCAGTTTTTCTACCTGATTCTGAACATCCTCAATATCAAGTCCACCGATCCGCGATACTGTTCCTGTAAAATATTTATCAATAAATGCTTTGGATAATCCGATCGCCTCAAAGATTTTCGCTCCCTGATAGGACTGGATCGTAGAAATCCCCATTTTGGAAGCAATCTTCACGATTCCGTGAAGTACGGCGCTATTGTAGTCATCGACTGCCACATAATAGTCTTTATCAAGCATCCCACTCTCAATAAGCCCATGAATCGTATCCAGTGCCAGATAAGGGTTGACTGCTGTCGCACCAAAACCAAGCAGTGTCGCAAAATGATGTACCTCTCTCGGTTCGGCGCTCTCTAAAATCATCGAAAGCGACGTACGCTTTTTCGTGTTGACAAGGTGCTGCTGCATGGCAGATACCGCAAGAAGCGCCGGAATCGCCACATGGTTTTCATCCACTCCCCGGTCGGAGAGAATGAGGATATTTGCCCCGTCCTTGTAAGCCCTGTCGGCCTCCAGATATAATCGGTCAATGGCTTTTTCCAAAGATGTATTTTTATAATAAGTGATCGGAATGACTGCCACCTTAAATCCTTTTACATCCATAGACTTAATCTTAAGAAGGTCTGTATTCGTTAAGATCGGATTCTCAATCTTTAAGGAATGACAGTTCTCTGCCTTTTCTTCCAATAGATTCCCGGCATCTCCGATATATACCGTCGTCGATGTGACAACCTCCTCACGGATGGCATCGATTGGCGGGTTCGTAACCTGTGCAAAACGCTGTTTGAAATAATTATAAAGGGGCTGCGGCTGTGCGCTCAGTGCAGCAAGTGGCGTATCGTGTCCCATGGCTGCGATCGGTTCTGATCCATTTTTAGCCATTGGAAGGATCGACGCCTTGACCTCCTCATAAGTGTAGCCAAACGCTTTTTGCAGACGAAGGCTTTCCTCTTGATCATAGGAATTGATCCGTTTATTCGGGATCACAAGATCTTTCAGGCGGATTAGATTCGTATCGAGCCACTCGCCATATGGCTGTTTGGATGCATATTTTTCCTTTAATTCATCGTCATCGATCAATTCTCCGCGAACCGTATCGACAAGAAGCATTTTTCCCGGGCGCAGCCGGTCTTTTTTCACCACATGTTCCTCACTGATCGGCATGACGCCAACCTCGGAAGACAGAATCAGCTGATCGTCATCGGTGATATAATAGCGTGATGGCCGGAGTCCGTTCCGGTCAAGTACCGCCCCCATGATGTCACCATCAGAAAACAGGATCGAGGCCGGCCCGTCCCAAGGCTCCATCATCGTCGCATAATACTGGTAAAAGTCTTTTTTCTTATCACTGATATAGCGGTTATTGGCCCATGGCTCCGGAATTGTGATCATGATGGCGAGAGGAAGTTCCATCCCACTCATTACGAGAAATTCCAATGTATTGTCAAGCATTGCTGAGTCAGAGCCCTCTGTATTTACAACCGGAAGCACCTTGTGAAGTTCTCCGGTCAGATGATCGGATTCCATCGTCTCCTCACGGGCAAGCATCTTATCCGCATTACCACGAATCGTGTTGATCTCACCGTTGTGAACGATCAGGCGGTTCGGATGGGCACGCTGCCAGCTCGGCTGCGTATTCGTACTGAAACGGGAATGAACGACTGCGATCGCTGATTCATAATCCTCATCCTGAAGGTCATCAAAAAATAATCTCAACTGGGAGACAAGGAACATTCCCTTGTAGACGATCGTCCGGCTCGAAAGAGATACCACATATGTATTTTCATTGGACTGCTCAAACACACGGCGTGCGATATAGAGCCTGCGGTCAAACTCAAGCCCTTTTTCCACATCTTCCGGCTTTTTTATAAAGCACTGCATGATATACGGCATACATTCCACAGCGGCTTTTCCAAGTATATCCGGTGCGATCGGCGCCTTTCTCCATCCAAGGAATTCAAGTCCTTCCTTGTCCACGATCGTCTCAAACATTTTCTTTGCCTGGTTTCTCTTCAATTCATCCTGTGGAAAGAAGAACATTCCGACTCCGTATTCTCTCTCCCCGCCGATGTCAATCCCCATCTCAGCGGCAGCTTTCCGGAAAAATTTGTGGGAGATCTGAAGCAGGATACCAACACCATCTCCCGTCTTTCCCTCTCCGTCTTTTCCGGCACGATGCTCTAAATGTGCCACAATCTCAAGGGCATTTTTTACCGTGTCATGTGTCTTTTTTCCTTTTATATTTACGATCGCCCCGATTCCACAGTTGTCATGTTCAAAAGCGGGATCATACATACCGATTGCTTTTCGTTTTACTTCCTCTTTATAGATGCCACTCATAATAATCCTCCATTCCGAGAACGTTTTTGTTCGAGGAACCGCAATAGAAAGCTGCGAATGCAGTTTCTATTGTCGGATAAAAGCTAATTTGTGACGTCCTCAAAGAACCAAAGGTTCTTTCACAAATTAGCCCTGTGAAAAATTGGCATATCAATGCAATTTTTCACAGTGATCCTCCATTCCTGCGCATTTTGGTCTTTATCCACAAAAAAGATGCCAGAAAGAGACACCTCGTATCAGGTGTTCTTCACTGACATCTTTGTCTGAAAACATTATATAGTAATTTATAGGATAGGTCAAGTACTATTTTGTTTTTTTAATAATTTTGGAGGAAAACTTAATAAAATAAAGTTTTGTTCTCTGTTTTCTTTCGTTTTGATATCCTGTTTTTAACTCATGAGATCTCGCTTCACTTCATTCGAGCAAATATCCCTCCTGATAAGAACATTGACCTTCTTTCATGTCTCTTTCTGTTCATATGTTTCGATGTGGCGCTGATTCCACCCCAGCTGTGTCGCCGCTTTAATCCGAATGTGAGAAAATAATATAGCCAAGAAACCGATTGCAAATATTATAAAACCTTTTCTTTTTATAGCAAATCTAACTTTCATTTTTAATTCAGATATCCTCCGTTTAATTTTGACCCTTTCCCTATATTTCCTGTCTTTTCCATCAATTTCTGATACTGTTTATAACTTTTCTTCGGCACTACATAGTTACATTGAGTAGGAAGACATGTATGCGGATACTTCCCAACTGGTTCGGGAGGTTCGCTCCCCTTAAACTGTATCGTTAGAATTTCTGTACAATATATTCCCCCGATCCAGTCCTGTCCCAGATATCTCACGGAAGATGGGATGATCACCTTATGGGTTATACCTCCCCGCCATGATATATCTGCCGTCAGTCTTGTCACCTTATCCGGAATCTTTAAAACCCCGTTTTCTGCAACCGCCACGACAAGTTTTCCTGTCTTTTTTTCATAAATACATTTTCCCGCCTTTGCATAATTTTTGTTTTTATCTGACAGGCTTACTTCTGTCTGCAATGAGTTCGCACAATTTAGAGCCGCCCTCTCAATTTTCGACACACGGGAAGAAATATATACCTTCTTCAGTGTATAGAGATAACATGCCTCCTCTTTGATTGTCTGAACGCCTTCCGGGACTTTATAATAATCCCGTTTTTTATCCCACGTATACAACTCCTTGCCATCCTTTGAGAGAAGCGCTCCGCCTTTTATCTTATAATTCTTATTTTTCTTTGCAACCTGGATCCATTCAAAGGATTCACATCCTGAAAATGCCTCAAAATCAATCTTTTCGGTCTTCGCAGGAATCTTCACTCCTTTTAGATTTTTACATTCTGTAAACACTTCTTTCGTTAATTCTTTCAGATTTTTCGGAAGATTTATCCTCTCCAGATTTGCCATGCCGCCAAACGTTATATGCAAAATTTCATCAATGGAATCTGGAAGAATGATCTGTTTTACACTTTTTGTATTAGGTTTAAACTGCTCTCCGGTCCCCTCATCATCTGCATAAAATGTTGCTCCAAAAACATTACACCATTTACTGTCGCCAGCAATACGGTTAGGAGGGCCAATCCGTGTCACTTTTGCCCCATTTATCACAGCCGGGATTTTTAGTATAGATGTATCTGCCTTTTTCGGGTGCAGCTTAATCTGACGGATCCAACACTCCGTATCATCATAAGAATAACATACCATATAGTCGGCTTCTTTCTGTTTATAGGTTTCGATGTGGCGCTGATCCCACCCCAGCTGCGTGGCTGCCTTTGTCTGGATATCGGAAACCAGTACTATAAATAAACCAATCACAAATAGAATAAAGCAACCTTTTTTCAATATAATTCACTCCTTCAAATTAATTAGCAATCAACATATCCTGTCATCTTTCTCCAATATCCGACACCCTGATTATACCCTATCCCCTATAATCTAACAACAAAAATCGTTCGACACATTTCGACAAAACCGCCAAAAATGTACTTTTTACAGCCTGTTTCACACAAAATCTTTTTAGAGTCCCTTCATCTTTCCCCCAAACCTGCCGATATATATTTTGAAGTATGCACTGTAACTATATCAAAATCTGATAAACAGATATACAAAAACTGGTGGTGGATGAATTGATCAAACGATATTATGTACGAGTAAGTTCCCTAAAAGAAGGGATGAAGATTGGACAGACAATAAAAGACCGGATGGACCGGACGCTCATTGCACGCGGAACTCCATTAGATGAGTTTCTTATTGAGGGGCTTAAAAAACGGGGTCTGACAGGTGTTTATGTACAGGAGGGCGAGGAAGACCCGGAAACAGAAAAAACGATGGAAGCTCCTCTTCCTGCTTTTGTGCAAAAAAATATTGAAAAGTATACGACAAAAGATCCTGCGAAAGTTAAGCTCTCCGAAAGTGTGAAAAAACGGATTTCTGAGGGAATTCAGTACCTTTATAATAATTCTGACTCGGAACAATTTACTGCTACCACAAATAAGATCACGACGGATTTAATGAAGGCGATTGATGATAATGCTGCTCTGGCTGTGGATATCAGCGTTCTGAAGACCAGTGATGAATACACATTTAAACACAGTGTGGACGTGGCTACTATGTCTATGATCATCGCCAAAAACCAGGGACTTCCCGCAAAAGATGTATATAATATCGGGATTGCCGGTCTGCTCCATGACATGGGTAAATCAAAGATTCCGTTAGAAATCCTCAACAAACCAGCCAGACTAAATGACGAGGAATTTGCTATCATGAAACAGCACTCGACACTTGGATACGAAATTCTCAAAGAAAAGAAAGAATTTTCGGACGCGATTTCGTTTGCTGTACTGCAGCACCATGAAAAAATGAATGGAAAGGGCTACCCACTTGGCTGTACCGCCGATAAGATCGTTCCCTATGCCAAAATACTCTCTGTCACAGATGTGTACGACGCCCTCGTGACAGAACGTCCTTATAAAAAATCACTTTCACAACGGACAGCAGTCGAAATCATCATGTCCATGACGGAAGAACTCGATATCTCGGCAATGAAAAGTTTCATGGAAAGTGTTATCCTCTATCCGGTGAACTCCAATGTAACGCTCAGTAACGGAGAAGAAGCCCGTGTCGTAAAAAATAGTAAGAACTCTGTTTTGCGTCCGACTGTAATCGGCCTAAAGACAGGAAAAGTATATGATCTGACGGATGATCTGGAATGCGCTAATATCGTAATCCAGTAAATTTTATCCGCCCGGTGACACCAGAACAAAATAATGTGCCAATCCTTCCAATCGGACTGGCACATACACAACTTCTCTTACAAATATCAACTCATGCGGAATTTCTATTATCCCTGCACGGTCTCCCGTGTAAATACATAATACCACGGTGACTGCTGATGATTATAAATATAGTCGCCGGATTTGAATTGTGCGAACAAATACTCCGTTCCGTTAATCACCCTCCGCTCGTATTTTTGCGACAATCCTCTCTGTACATCCCTGATCACGCCTTTTGACCAGTTCACCTGCGGAGTCTGCAAGATTTCATCCCCGTACTGTACCTCACAATCACCATTTTCACAGAAATCAATCCTCCGAAAAAATAACTTATCTTTCGGAAAGCCCGCATTGTATTCTCCTTCCTTAAAAAAATTCGGATTTCTCACAAAATCACACACTTTCCATTTTCCGGTGACCGTTTCATCCACCACAAATTCCTCCGTCAATTCATCCCGGATGCGGAGTTCTTCGTTCGTATATCTTTTCGAATCTATTTTCTCCAGAATAAGAAGATCCGGCAGCGCACCACGATGAAAATAATTATGGTCTTTAAACCAGAAATACATATATTTTTTGTCATCTATCGTTCGGATCTGATAGGGATTGAGCCCCTCTTTTAATGGCACCCCAAACTGGGAAATCACATAGCCTTTTGTCCACGAGAAACACCAGTACTTCTCTCCTTCCGGCAGAAAATACAAGTCTTCGATATCTCCCTCTAATGGCTGCCAGTTTATCCGGTCTGGCCGGAAGGCATCCTGTGAATTTGGAAGACAGCACTGTACGGTTTTCCAATGTCCGATCACTTCGGGATCATCCTCAAAAGAAATCGATATGTCATCGTTACATGGCTCCTCTGTCTTCGCATGGAGTTTGTGGACGGGAAACAAAAGCTCGATTGTATCCGCATCCACATATTTTTCGTATGCCTCTCCGATTACCTGATATTCATCTGCCTCTTTTAAATATCTGGTCAGATACCCATACGCATCATCAAGAGTCTCTTTCGTGCAGATCAAACTGGCCATTTTCTGGGAACCAAACATTCCTTTGTCCGGACTCTTTTTGTATCCCGGGATGTTGATCCCCGCAAACAGTTCTTTTTCTCCCCGCGGATCCGGAAACGCCACCTCCAGATCCAGATCCATCTCCTTCCACTCATTTTCATAATTAATAACAATAGCAGACGGTTCTTTTTTTCTTAACAGTTCCCACAGTTCCTCCCTGCTGCCAAAAATCTGGCGTACCGCGTTTACCCGCACACACTCCTGTTCTTTCATAACTACATGAAACATCTGATCATCCTCCCTGTCCAGTAATGATTTTGAAATCTCCAGCTGCCTGAGATGCCCGTTCAGCCGTTCAATCTGTAATGTGATCTCTCTTTGTTTCTTCTCGATCACACACCGTGCATCTTCCTTAAACTCCCGGATTTCTTCCAGTGAAAATCCCATCTGTTTTAAAGCCTGTATTCTCACTGCATCTTTGAGTTGTCCGGAAGAATAAAAACGGTAGCCGGTAAATTCGTCGGTGTATTCCGGTACGAGAATACCCGTATCTGCATAAAACCTAAGTGTCTTAACTGTCATTTTTGATAACTTTGAAAATTCTCCGATTTTATACATCATTTCCTCCATTTCTTTTTGCTGTTTTCCGTCAGGGACGCCTCCGACTTGGCTCCGTTGAGCTACCTTTGTTATATCATTACTGTCAGGGGGAGAGTCAATAAGAAAAAATGCAGAATCCCGAAAATCTTCCGGACATTCTGCATTTACAATATTTTTTCACCTGCCTGGCGAGGCAAATTATTCGTACTCCACAAGCACACTCTCCAATATCTCTATCATCTCATCGACATGAGCGTTCTCAATGACGAGTGGCGGCACAAAACGGACAACATCTGTCCCCGCACTTAAAACGATCAGCCCCCGCTCGAGTGCCTTGCTGCAGATCTCTCCGACGGGTGCATCACAGGCCAGACCACGAAGAAGGCCAAGCCCCCTCACTTCCCTTGCCACAGCACATTTCTTCACGAGCTCATTCAATTTCTTCTCCAGATACGCGCCCGTCTCATTTACGTTTTTCAGGATGTTGCGCTTTTCAAATAACTCGATCGTTTTCGCGACCGCCGTACTCGCAAGCGGATTGCCGCCAAATGTCGTTCCGTGGTCTCCCGGCACGAGGGCTTTCCCGATTTCTGCCGTTGTAGCGATCGCTCCCACGACGATGCCGCTCCCGATCCCTTTGGCAAGTGTCACGATATCCGGACGGATTCCATGCTGCTCATACCCAAACATTTTGCCGGTTCGTCCCATCCCGCACTGCACCTCATCACAAATCATCATGATATCGTGCTTAGTACACAGTTCACGGATTCCCTGCAGGAACTCCTTTGTCGCCGGATAAACACCGCCCTCACCCTGTACCGCTTCTACGATGATCGCGTAAGTCTTTTCATTGATCTTCTCTTCGACACTCTTAAGATCGTTATAAGTCGCAAAACTCACACCGGAAATAAGCGGTTCAAATGGCTCCCTGTATTTTTTCGTTCCTGTGACAGACAAAGCTCCCATGCTCCTCCCGTGAAATCCCTTTTCCATCGAAATAATCTCGGACCGCTCCGTATGTCCTTTCATCAACGCATATTTTCTCGCTAATTTAAGCGCCCCTTCATTTGCCTCGGTTCCACTGTTTGCCATAAAGACTTCTTCCATCCCGGTAATCTTGGCAAGTCCCTTTGCCGCATCCAAAAGTGGCTCCGAATAAAAATAATTGGACACATGTGTCATTTTATCGATCTGTGCTTTCAGGGCGTCTTTAAATTCATCATCGCTGTAACCAAGAGCATTTACGGCGATTCCTGCACCAAAATCCAGATACTTTTTTCCCTCTGTATCATAAAGATACACACCTTCACCATACTCCATTACGACCGGGTAACGGTTGTACGAGTGAACAAGGTATTGCTCGGATTGTTCGATCGTCTGATTCATTGTTCCGCTCATTTTTTTCCTCCTTCCACTTCATGCTGATACAGCTTCTCCTCATTTCCGATAAAAGCGGTTCCGATTCCCTTTTTCGTATAGAACTCAAGCAACAGGCAATGCTCCCTGCGCCCGTCTAATATATGTACCCGGTTCACGCCGCCCTCGACAGCATCAATACAATTTTTGAGTTTAGGGATCATTCCACCACCGATAAATCCATCTTCGATCATCTGGTTTGCCTCCGCCAAAGTAAGCACGGAAAGCAGCGTTGACGGGTCATTTGCATCCTTACAGACACCTTCGATATCCGTCATAAATACAAGTTTTTCTGCTTTCATGGATTTGGCAATCGCACATGCCGCATCATCCGCATTGATATTGTAGGATTTAAAGTCATCCCCAAGACCGATCGGCGCGATGATCGGCACAAAGTCATTTTCAATGAGGGTATCGATCAGTTCGGAATTTACTTCTCTCACATCTCCCACATATCCGATATCTTTTCCATTTACTGTCTTCTTATCACAGATGATCGTCCCGCCGTCTTTGCCACTGATCCCAGCCGCACGGACACCAAGTTTTTCCATCATCTGAACAAGATGCTTATTGACTTTATTCAGCACCATTTCTGCCACTTCCATCGTGTCCTCATCGGTCACGCGAAGTCCCTCGACAAACTCAGGCTCTTTGCCCATCAGGCGAACCCATTTACTGATCTCCTTGCCGCCACCGTGTACGATGATCGGCTTCATGCCAACCAGTTTCAAAAGCGCTACGTCCTTGATGACGCTCTGCTGCAGTTTCTCGTCTAACATCGCACTTCCACCATATTTTACGATAACACGTTTTTCACTAAAATCCCTGATGTACGGAAGAGCCTCGATCAGTGTCTCCGCCTTGATCAGTACTTCCTTCATATATTCATCCATTGTTTTAAGTCCTTTCCTTTACATTATGACCGATAGTCTCCGTTGATTTTCACATAATCATATGTCAGATCGCAGCCCCATGCCGTCGCCGATGCATCGCCCTGTTTCATATCGCAGAATACCGTCACTGCATCCTGCCTAAGGATCTCACTCGCCTCATCTTCACTGTAATCCGCCGCCACACCGTCTTTTACAAGAACAAGGCTCTGTTCGCCGTTTTTGCCATCCGCACAAATCGTCAAGTCAACCACTTCCGGATCAAAATCGACACTGGCATAGCCAAGTGCACACAAAATCCTTCCCCAGTTGGCGTCACTGCCATAGACCGCTGTCTTCACGAGATTCGATGTAATGACTGATTTACTCAGAAGCTTCGCTTCTTCTACTGTCTTGGCATGCTGCACCGTAACCTCAAGAAGTCTTGTGCAGCCCTCGCCATCGCCAGCCATCTGTTTGGCCAGGTCACAGGCCACAAACCACACCGCTTCCTTAAATGCCTGGTATGCTTCACTGCCCGTTTCGATCGTAACACCGGACTCACCATTTGCCAGAAGCAGACAGGTGTCATTTGTTGAGGTATCCCGGTCCACAGAGATCATATTAAACGAATCGCTTACCACACCGCCTAACACTTCCTGAAGCAATGACTGCTCTACTTTCGCATCCGTCGTAATGACACTGAGCATTGTCGCCATATTCGGATGGATCATCCCGGATCCTTTACTCATGCCACCCACCGATACGGTCTTTCCATCCACTTCAAATGTCACGGCGCACTCTTTGGATTTCGTGTCCGTCGTCATGATCGCCTCTGCCGCTGCTTTCGCCGCCTCCCTTGTGTGCGCCAGCGCATTTTTTAACGCCTTTGCACCCTCTTTGACAGGCTCCATGCGAAGCTGCATTCCAATGACGCCGGTCGATGCGGTAAGTACTTCTTCGGTTCTTACAGAACAAGCCTGTGCTACGGCAGATGCCATTTCAAGATTGTATGCTTTCCCTTTTTCCCCGGTACACGCATTGGCAATTCCACTGTTTAATACAACTGCATGAACCGGCTTTCCGGATTCCACTAACTGTTTATCCCAGAGAACCGGCGCCGCCTTTACTACATTTGTAGTAAAGGTTCCTGCTACTACTGCAGACGTATCGGTAAACACAAGCGCCATATCTTTCCTGTTTTCATATTTGATTCCGGCCGCCACTCCGGCCGCCTGATATCCTTTCGCAGCTGTTACGCCGCCATCGATCTGTTTCATGTTCTTTCCTCCCCATCTGTTTACTCTTTATGAAGAATCCACATGGTGATTTTCTTCACACTGTTATGGAAATACCGGAACCAGCCTGAGCCCCTCTGCCTCGTCAAATCCAAACAAAAGATTCATATTCTGGACTGCCTGCCCAGCCGCCCCTTTTGTAACATTGTCCATAGCTCCCATCATGATCACACGTCCGGTCCGCTCATCGACCTTCGGGCACACATCAACAAAATTACTTCCCTCGACCCATCTCGTCTCCGGACAAGTTCCCTCTTCGAGAACACGGACAAAATATTCATCCCGATACGCTTCTATGTAAGCATCATAGACCATCTCTTTCGTTATACCTGGTTTCAAGTTCGCATATGCCGTGATCAGAATACCACGGTTCATCGGGATCAGATGCGGTGTGAAGTTCAGCATGACCGGTTCTCCGGCAGCATAAGAAAGCTGCTCCTCGATCTCCGGGGTATGCCGGTGGGAAGTCACACCGTATGCTTTGATATTTTCATTGACCTCACAATAAAGGTTCGGAACCTTTGCCCCTCTTCCTGCACCACTCGTACCGGATTTGGCATCAATCACGAGTGTCTTTGTATCAATATATTTCTTTTTTATCATCGGATAGATGGCAAGGGTGGAACAGGTCGGATAGCATCCTGGGTTGGCGATCAGTCTCGCCCCCTTGATCTGGTCCCTGTTCAGCTCACACAGCCCATAAACGGCCTCCCCGATAAACTGTTTGCTCTTATGCTCGATGCCATACCATTTCTCATATACATCCACGTCCTTGATCCGGAAATCCGCACTCAGGTCGATCACTTTACAGTGCGACAGGATCTCTTCATCGAGCACAGATGCCAGATACCCCTGCGGGGTCGCTGTGAAAATGACATCCGCCTCTTTGCACAGCGCATGCAGGTCATCCCCCTTGCACAGGTTCTCTACGATCTGAAACATATTTCCAAACACAGAACTAAATTTTTCATCGACATAGCTTCTCGAACCATACCATATGATCTCCACTTCTTTATGTTGCAGCAAAAGCCTCACAAGCTCCTGTCCTGCATAACCAGTCGATCCAATAATACCAGCCTTTATCATAACCTTCCCTCCAATTCTTCATTAGGGCCTTTTTATACATGATATTTTATGTTATTTCATAATATCATGTATAATCCAATGATTTATGCATAAAATATTGAATAATTCATTGTTTTTATGCAAAATATTCAAAAACAATATTATTATACACCCCATTGAAATATAACGCAAGTATAAATTATTAAAAGAATACAATAAATTGAAAAACTTTTATTTCCTCTTGCATATTATGCATTTTTGTTGTATATTTAGAAAAGAGGTTTGATAGAAACCTGATATACATAACAAAGAAAAGGAGATCATCATGAAAGAAAAAGTTATACTTGCTTATTCCGGCGGCCTGGATACGACAGCGATCATCCCATGGCTTAAGGAAAATTTTGATTATGAAGTAATTTGTGTATGTATTGACTGCGGTCAGGAAGAAGAGCTTGACGGTCTGGAAGAAAGAGCAAAATTCTGTGGTGCTTCCAAGCTTTACATAGAGGATGTCATCGATGAATTCTGTGATGAATATATCGTTCCCTGTGTACAGGGATGTGCTGTCTATGAGAACAAATATCTTCTCGGCACATCCATGGCACGTCCGGTCATTGCAAAGCGTCTCGTTGAGATTGCCCGCAAAGAGGGCGCGACTGCGATCTGCCACGGCGCGACAGGAAAAGGAAATGACCAGATCCGCTTTGAACTCGGTATCAAGGCGCTGGCTCCTGACTTAAAGATCATCGCCGCATGGCGAAGTGATAAATGGACGATGGATTCCCGTGAATCTGAGATCGAATACTGTAAAGCGCATGGGATCGATCTTCCGTTTTCTGCTGATTCCAGTTACAGCCGTGACCGGAACCTGTGGCACATCAGCCACGAGGGACTTGAATTGGAAGATCCTGCGAACGAACCAAACTTCGATCATCTCCTCGTCCTCGGTGTAACGCCTGAAAAGGCTCCGGAAGAAGGTGAATACGTCACTATGACGTTTGAGAAAGGTGTTCCAAAATCAATCAATGGAACAGAAATGAAAGTTTCCGATATTATCCGTGAGCTCAACCGCCTTGGCGGCAAACATGGTATCGGTATTGTCGATATCGTGGAAAACCGTGTTGTCGGAATGAAATCCCGTGGTGTGTATGAAACACCGGGCGGAACGATCCTCTATGAGGCGCATCAGCAGCTCGAGGAACTCATCCTTGACCGTGATACTTATGCACAGAAAATGGATATGGGCAACAAACTTGCACAGATCGTATATGAGGGCAAATGGTTCAGCCCTCTTCGTGAGGCAGTTCAGGCGTTCATTGAATCCACCCAGAAATATGTGACTGGTGAAGTTAAGTTTAAGCTTTATAAAGGAAATATCATCAAAGCCGGAACAACTTCTCCATACTCATTGTACAACGAAAGCATCGCCTCCTTTACGACCGGTGATCTCTATGACCACCACGATGCCGAAGGATTTATCAATCTGTTTGGCCTGTCCACAAAAGTACGTGCGATGAAATTACAGGAGATTGAAGGTAAATAAAGTTGCTTTAAAAAAACATACCCGCAGGATAAGGTATTCCTAGTCCCTGCGGGTATTTTATTGCATTTCTTTCTCATTTCCCAGATGGCAGCCATACGGTGATCCTCGTCCCGAGTCCCTCTCTGGAAAGGATCTCAAAATGCCCTCTGTGCTTATCCACGATCCATTTGGCGATGGATAAGCCGAGGCCGGTTCCCCCTGTCTCTTTATTCCTCGCCTCATCCGACCGGTAAAACCGCTCAAACACATGAGTGATATCCTGTTCTTTCATTCCTACACCGCTGTCCTGCACATAGAAGAAAACTTCCGTCCCGGATCGTCCAAATGCAAAGATGATCTCATCCTTCTCATGTGTATACTTCATCGCATTATCCGCGAGTATACGCATCGTCTGCTTGAGCATCGTAGCATCTCCTGATATCATGACATCGCCCTCTGTCAGCTTCTTAAGCATATAGTAATGCTCCTGATTGATCATCATTGACTCTTCATATGCCTCTTCTACTAATTTCGAAAGAGAGACTGTTTGCATCACCATTTCATTTTTTCCACTGTCAGACCGGGCAAGAAACAACAGTTGTTCTACAAGAGTAGACATATGTTCCGACTCATGCCGGATCGCCTCGATCCCCTCTTCCAGAACCGTCTCATCTTCTTTTCCCCACCGGTCTAACATATTCGCATATCCCTGAATGACAGAAATCGGCGTCCGGAGTTCATGGGAAGCATCCGAGACAAAGCGGGACTGCTGCCGGTAGGACTCCCTCATGCGGTCGATCAGATTATTTACCGCCAGTTCAAGTCCCTGAAGATCCTTGTCCCCAATCTTTAAGTGCTCCTTCCCGTCTCCGGGATTTACATTGGAGATTGCATCCTCCAGAAGCTGGAACTTGCTCTCATCAAACGCAATGCTGCTGATCTCCTCTGCTTTTTTTGCCATCTCATTCAGCGGATGAAGCCGGTAGCGCACATCTCTCGCTCCAAATATGAGGTGGTGCAAAAGGGACAGAATCTGCAATGCACCAATTCCCACCGCACAAAATAAAATCATTTCAAACAGCTGTCCGGCATCCTCACGCATCGTCCGTCCTGCCTCTCCCACAACATATACGATACTCCCTATCCCATCCTGCATCTCAAAAAACCGCTCGCTCCTGTTCCAGTGAAAACTCCCAAAAAAATCGGTCTCTGCCACATAACACCATCCGCCGATGATCAGGGCTGTGACGATAAGATCGATCCACAGATAAGAAAAAAATTGTCTGCGCACCCACATCCCATTGATCCGTCTTGCGATGGATGATGTTCTGGTCGTTTCTTTTTTCTTCATACTTCCTCCCTGATCACATAGCCGACACCCCGGACAGTCTGGATCATCTTCACTCCAAACCGCTCGTCGATCTTACTTCTCAAATACCGGATATACACATCGATCACATTTGTTTCACCGACATAGTCGTAACCGCACACCTGGTTTAACAGGATTTCCCTTGTCATAACCCGGTTCTTGTTTTCCAGAAGGATTTTCAAAAGTTCAAATTCCCGGTTCGTCAGGCTAATACTTTCTCCATCAAAAAAGACTTCATACCGGCTCTCATCCAACTTCAATTTCCCATAAGAGAGACACTCTTCCTCCATCGCAGGCCCCTGCAAAGACACACCCACCGCTTTTTTCAGGGCAAGGCGGATCCTGGCCAGCAGTTCTTCAATGGCAAAGGGCTTCGTGATATAATCATCTGCCCCGCCATCAAGCCCTGCCACCTTATCCATTACCTCATCCCTCGCCGTGAGGAGAATGACTGGTAAGGAGGAACGGTTTCTCAACCTCCTGAGAACCTCAAATCCATTCAGGCCCGGAAGCATGATATCCAAAAGCATCAGATCATAATTTCCTGACAATGCCTCTTCCAGTCCATCCCTGCCGTCGGATTTTTTTGTAACCTCATACCCTTCATGTTTTAATTCAAGCTCGATAAAGCGTGCTATTTTATCTTCATCTTCCACGATCAAAATCCGTTCTGACATCTGCGCCTCCACATGAAAACTTATTTGTCCTGTTTCGTATCGGTATCCGAAAAACCGTTCTTGATCTTCTCAGCCGCATCTGCTGCATGATCCATCGCTTTATTCACATCCAGTTCAACCTTTCCTACCCCCTCAAAGGAATAGCGGCAGCCCAAAAACAATCCGATCACCATTATAAAAAAAACCGCCCAAAAGAAAAAAATACATATAATGACAAATACGGTAACCGGAACGCTGATGATATTCTTGTCTTTCCGGTCTACTTTAAACATCGTCTCATTCCCCTTTTGGATCACTTTCCGGCACCACTCAAAAAAGCGGTTCAGCATATCTCCAATTCCATTCGGATTTTTTGTGGCGCTTGCGGCCTCATGGATCTTCTCCGGCTCTTCATACCGGGTCGTATAACTGGACTGTCCCGGTTTTTTTACCTTCCCCTGCTTCTCCAGATAGACCATGGCTTCCAAAAGATCACCACCACATTCTTCCAACGCTTTTTTTGCCTCTTCATAACTCACATCTGCCCGCTCTCTCAGGCGCTCGACTTTTTCCAATTCATCCATAGGACTCCATCCTTTCTCCTTCGTTCAAAGGAAACTTCATTTCGTTTACAATTCCTATCATACCCCAAGCTGATTAAGATGAAATTGATAAAACATTAAAATCAGATTAAAAATTAAGGATTAGGATTCAGCCACAAGATTATTCAGCCAGACGCCCCGGACCAAAAGGATAAATCCCACCACTGCTTTCATCACATCCACCCCGCAACAGATAAAATACAAAGGCAGAATGGGAATCCCTGTATATCTTGACAGACACCATGCCACCGGGATCGACACCAACCATACAAAACCACTGTCAAAGAAAAACGTAATGATCGTCTTTCCTCCGGAACGTATCGTAAAATAAGTAGCATGCAAAAAGGCATTCACCGGCATGTATATCGCCAAAACCACGATAAATCCTGTCGCCAGATCCTTGATGTTCTGCGTCGTTTCATACACACTGGGGAACACAAAAGCAGCCCCCGCAAGCATCATGGCAATGACGACACAGACCATCGTCGAGCAAAAGATCGTCCGGTAAGCGCTTTTTTTAGCCTCTTCCATTTTGCCGGCTCCAAGAAGCTGGCCTACGATGATCGCCACACTGTTTCCAATCGACAAGAATACGACATTAAACAGATTGTTGAGCGTATTTGAAATATTGATCGCCGCGACAACGTCGAGCCCCCGCACCGAATAGCACTGCATCATCATCGCCATCCCCGCTGCCCAAAGCCCCTCATTTAACAAAAGCGGCAGTCCTTTGATCACAATATTTTTTACAAGGTCTCCCGGAATCTTTAAGCTCCGGTACAATCCTTTGATAAAAAGATTGCGTTCGGAATTCCGATGTGTCCATATAACGATAATGAGCATTTCCACCGTTCTGGCCACTACCGTCCCGACTGCCGCTCCGCTGGCGCCAAGAGCCGGTGCACCAAATTTCCCATAAATAAGAATATAATTTAAGATCAGGTTAACAAACACGGAAATAAGTCCTGCCTTCATCGGTACAAGTGTCTCTCCGGTCTCCTTCAATGTCCCGGCATAAACCTGTACAACGGCAAACGGCACAAAGCTGATCATTAAAATGTGTAGATAATCCAGTCCATATGTGAGTGTATCTGCAACACTTCCTGAACTCCCCTCCTGATGCAGATAAAACTGGATCAACTGACTTCCAAACGTCCCCATTACCACCAATCCTGCTATCGTGATCAAGGTACAGCATATCAGCTTAAAACGTACCGTATGGCGCACCCCTTCATGGTTTCTCTGCCCGAAATACTGTGCCGTGAAGATCCCCGGGCCGGACACCGCCCCGAACACAAGCAGATTGTACACAAAAATAAGCTGGTTTGCGATCGCAACCCCCGTCATCTGTTCTGTTCCTACCTGTCCCACCATGATATTATCGAGCATACTGGCAAAATTAGTGATGCCCATCTGGATCATCATCGGTACGGCAATGCCAAATAAATGCCGGTAAAATCTTTTATCTCCGATCAACTTTTCTCTCATTGTTTCCATTCGATCCCTTCTGAGGTCCACACCTCATTTTGTTCATCAATTAAAATAAGTTTAATATCCTCATTGTTTTTATCAAATTCAACTGCTTTTTCCTTCCCCATTACAAATAACGCTGTCGCCAGACTATCTGCGCTCTCTCCGGCATCGGATATGACCGTCACACTCTTTAAGTCACTGTCTGCCGGAGCCCCTGTCCGCTTATCCATGATATGATGGTAAACGACTCCGTCTTTTTCAAAATAGCGCTGATAAGACCCCGAAGTAATAACTGCCTTTTCTCCGACTTCTATCGTCCCCAGTATTCCTGCCCCATCCGCCGGGTCAGTGATCCCGACTGTAAATAATGTTCCATCTGGTTTTTCCCCATATGTCTGGACATTTCCCCCAAGGGATACTACTGCCGCCTTTGCCTTTTTCTCCCGAAACAATTCGATCAGTCTCTGGGAGACATATCCTTTCGCGATACCCCCCAGGTCAATCTGCATCTCTTCCGGAATACGCACAGTATGATCCTCTCCCAGTTCAATGCGGGTGTAATCTACCTTTTTTAGTATCTCTTCCCGCTCCTTCTGATCCGGCACACGGTACTCTTCTGTCGTAAATCCCCATGCCCTCACAAGGGGATACACCGATATATCAAATAATCCCCCCGTGCGCTCTGAAATTTCGATTCCCCTCTGGATTAATTCATAGGTTTCCGGAGACACCTGTACGGGAGCACCACCGGCACGGTTTAATTTTGCCACATCACTCGTCTCTATATTGACCGAAAAGAGCTTTTCATAATTTTGAATCTGGCTTCCGGCTTCTGTCAGTATCTCAGACGGTTCTTCCGCATACACGGTCAGGTCAATGATCGTGTCCATCGCAAAGAACTCTTTCGACTCCTTTTTTATCTCTTCTTTCCCTTCCCCGGCATCTCCAAAATGGCAGCCGGAACATAAAAATATGGTGCATAGGAGCACCAGAGAAAAGAATAATCTTTTTTTCACTTGCATTCACCCTGTCCTCTCTGTATCGCAGCCTCCCTGGAATAAACACATCCACAGTAGTTCTGCCGGTAAAGACCGTATTCCCTCGACAGCTCAATACTTCTCTTATATCCGTTTTTCTTTTTAAAATCCGATGGCAGGTAAGCGATTCCATACATTTCCCCAAGACGCTCCCCGATCTGCATGAGCCAGTCCGCATTTTTATGCGGGCTGATCGACAATGTCGTGCAAAAATAATCTGCTCCTGTCTTCACTGCCATCTCTGCCGTTTTTTTAAGCCGCATCTCATAGCATTTCAAACAGCGTTTTCCACACTCGGGCTCTCGTTCAAGACCCTTCGCCATCTCAAAAAAGAGACCACTGTCATAATCGGCATCCACAAACCGGATGCTGTGGGCATATTCATTTTCCTGAACCAGACGCTTCAGTTCCTTCTTTCTCTTTTCATATTCGTTCTGCTCTGTGATATTCGGATTATAAAAATAGAGAACGAGATCTATATATTCCGACAGATACTCCAGCACATAACTGCTGCACGGCGCACAACAACAGTGCAGAAATAAGGTTTTCCTGCACTCCGCTTCCCTGATCTGTTCCAATATCCCATCCAGTTCCTTCTGGTAATTTCTGTGGTTCATCCCGTCACACCTTACCTGTAAAAATCATGTGTACTATTAAGCCAATCCGATCACAGCTGACAGATTTCCCCTCTTTCCGTTTGTATAACGGTGGGAAAACAAAAGATCCGGATGACAGCAGGTACACACTTCACTCACGCAAATATGCTCTTCTTTCACACCTGCCTGCATAAGCAAAATCTTATTTGCCTGCCAGAGATCCAACTGATAATGCCCATCTGGCTTCTTATAATATATGTCATCCTGGTATCTCTGGTCAAATGTTTTTTGAAACTCCCTGATAACATCCCCGCTCACCTCATAACAGCACTGGCCGATCGATGGGCCGATCACTACGAGAAGATCTCCCTGCTCAGAGCCAAATTCTTCTGTCATCCTCTCTGTCATCTTCTGCCCCATCTTATTCACAGTCCCACGCCATCCGGAATGCGCATTGCCCACCGCATGCTTCACCGGATCATAAAACAGAAGGGGAACGCAGTCGGCAAAAAATGTCATGAGCATAACACCCGGCTCATCTGTAACCAGTCCATCCGTCTCGCGGATACTTCGCTGCTCCAAAAACACCTCCCCGGTATCTCCTTTTCCTACCCGCCGGATTTTTGTATCATGAACCTGATCCGTCAGGACAAGCTCTCCCGGCTCGTACCCCACAGCCCGGGCAAAAAGCCGGTGGTTTTCCTCCACATCTTCCCTCCGGTCTCCCCGTGTAAAACTCATGTTCATGGAAGTGCAGTCACCACTGCTCACTCCCCCGAGGCGGGTCGAAAACCCATGTATAACCGGGTGCTCTTCCAGAATGGGGAAACGTAAAAACGGAACACCCTCTTGTTCTAAATAATGAATTTTTTTATTGGAATCTAACATATCGTCTCCATTCCCATTTAAATTTCCATTGAATAAGTTTGACTGAATATAGTATACTACATTTATATAAGAATTAACAGAGGTGATTTTATGCCGTCAATCTATGCACATAGCTCATTTGGCAAAGAAGTTTGTAAAAAGCTCCCAAAGGAATTGAAAAAGATCGTTCACAAATACCCAAAGGCGTTCAATGCCGGACTGCAGGGACCGGATTTTCTATTTTTTTACCGCCCGTTTATCCGCTGCAAACCAAATAAACTCGGATATTCACAGCACCGTCAACCATTCTCTGACTTTCTGGACAAAATCCGTCCGGTCATTCAGAAAAAGGGAAAGGACTGCGGGGAATATGCCTATATGCTCGGTGTCATCTGCCATTTTATGCTAGACAGCGAGAGTCATTCTTATGTGATCAAAAAGTCCGACGAACCCGGTTACAACCACCTCGTTATGGAAATTGAATTTGACCGCTACCTCATGAAAAAAGACGGCAGAAATCCTATCCTGTATCCTGTATGGAAACACATCCGCTGGGACAGGGAAACGCTGGACGCCGTTCACGGAATCTATCAGGCTTTTGAAATATCCCGGGAAAAAATAGAAAAATCACTCCGATCCATGTCCTTCACCAAATGGTTCCTCACCACTGGCAGGACATTCCGAAGACTGTTTATCCGGGCTGCCATGGTACTGTCCTGCCACTATAAAAAACTGGAGGGACATATGATGGATCTCATTCCAAAACGCACTGCACCGGAGACAAACCGCGTTCTGGAAAAAATATATCGCGAGAGCATTGGCAAGTGCATCGATCTCATTCAGGAATTTGACCAGGTCATTCTCACCGACAGGCCATTTCATGAACGTTTTGGATGTACGTTTAAGAACAATGTAGCCACAACCGGCCAGACGTCGTCCGTTTGAGCCAGCTCGACGACGCCCGGCTACCGAAACAGGCGACGTAGCACACGGGTCCAGCCATCTGCCTGTTCACTCGAACCCTTTAAACGCAAATAGCCAAGCAAAAGCAAGAGGAGGGTCGCAACAATCGAAGCAATCGTTAGTTCCCTCATCTTTTTGTAGGAAATATCATTTACAATATGGGGTTCGCCTTCGTCTCTGTCATAACGGATCTCTACCGTATTTCCTACCACCAGATTTGCGTCATTTGTGATCATCACATCCTCATAGAGCCCCTCATTCGTCGAAAACCGGATCATATATTTATAGTAGATCCGTTGTGTCTGGTCCCCATAAAAGCCAATCTTTTTCTCTCCCAGACACTCAAAGACCATCCCCTTGCATTTTTTTGCTTTCCGGTATCGTTTTGCTTCCTTGATATCATGGCGGACCACAAAAAAATACACCATCAAAAACAGCACGATCACAAATATAACTGCTAAAATATGTTGTAACATATCGCCACCTCCAAACATTGCCCTTAAGCGATCATCCTGCATGATAAGAAATATCTTCCCGCACATCCATCGACAGATCGTCCACCGCCATATATTTCACACTCTGATCGATCCGTTCCTGAAGAAGTTCTACCCTGTGTTTTAATGCTATGCACAGCTGATCTCTCCTCTTCTCATCGATATATTCCGAATCTTTCACAATTTCCCGAAACTCCTCCTCGATTCCATGGAGTTTCGTAACATCCAGCCAGTCATACGACTGCACCAGTTTGATCTGTTCGTCATGATATCTTTTAAATGGTTTGCAGACCACTCGTTGCATATCCCCAATACGAATCGTAGGCGTATCCCACCAAAAGGACGTCCCGCTGTCAAAGACCCGAGCTGCTCCTATATACTCCAATGTCTTTGCATCACGTATGACGCCAAAATTGTTCTGGTGACGATCCTCATTTAAAATCAGGTAATCTAAAACCATCATCTGGTCAACAGCCTCCCGGATATGTGGTACCCCATGTGTTTCACAACAGTTAATATAGTGCCGGTAGACGGATTCATGATTTTGTTTTCTCTTTGTCTGCATCAGATACCATGCAGTCACAAGCTCTGTTCCAGATGTGATAAAATCCTCACAAATACTATATGGATACCCATCCTCGTTATATATATTGTATGACACATGCGGAATGTGCAGACGTTCCATGATCCGGCTCGCCAAAACCTCATTGTATGGCTCCTGCTGGGCAAGACCACTTCCCCCTTTTAAGAGACATCTTCTGTCATCTATGATCTTCCATTTTTTCTTCAGCCATCCATCTGACGTATTATCCGGAGAGATCAGACTGAGATTCTCCCCCACCACTGGCTTACCAAATAAAATATTTCCGACATCCTCTGAAAATGGATTGTCAAAAAAATTCACCCCGGACCAACTCAGACCAGACCCCTCCGGACAGATCCAGTACTGGTCAGACAGACTAAGTCCATAACATTTCTCTGCCAGAAGCTCTGTCGTAGATAGTCCAAGCGTATCCAGTATGCCATAAAAAGCATCGCGGCTTGCCGGGATTCCTCTCCCCCGCCACCATGCATTTAATCCGCTTCTGTCGATTTTTCCGTTTTTTACAGAAATTCCGACCGGTACGTGTTGTACTTCATAAATCTCTCCAATTTTCTGGATCGCCCCGGTTTCACTGTCCAGCCGGATCTGCACCACCGGAATTTCCCGATGCATCAAAATATAATATCTTCCCTGCTTTTCCATCCTGTCACCTCGGATTCACTTGATGGTAAAACATTTACTGCCAACCCATTTGAGTTTATATTTTCCCTTTTGCAGATTTTTCCCAAAATGCTCTTTACAGATTAGTTTTTCTACTTTGCTTCCGCTTCCCTTTACAGGAAACAGACACTTGGGAACCATTGAAATGCGCTTTACCTTCTTCCATCTTTTGTCTTCCCATTTGTACAGATTAAATACTTTTGAATATCCTCCGGCCGTATCCTCTGTATTGATCATTTTCACTTTTATTACCTTAGAAGACGCACTCACCAGTTCCATTCTAAGATTCTTATCACCGGAAAGATACATTTGATTCTGGTCGGAAACCTCTGCCTGAACGGTTATCTGACTGCTGATCCCCGAAAACAAGATCAGGCCTGCCAAAACCAAGGCTATTCTCTTTTTAAAAAAACATTTTCGCATGCCGACTAACCTCCTCTGATCTGCCCCACTAACACGAACCCTCTTAACTTATTTTGTAGAAATGCTATTTTATTATATAGTATAGTCCGAAAAACCAAAAAATTCAAGAGCAATTTATCTATCTATTGACGATTTGCCAAACAGGGAGTATGATAAATGACAGGAAGGAGAGATGAATATGAATAGCAGACAATTAGCTTTTACGGTTATTTCTTCTATACAGAAAGAAATAATCGGAGCCAACATCATGTATCTTGACGGCGTGGGCGCATACACCCGGACACAGGCAAAAGCACACGATATCATTCACGATTACCTTACCCTCGTAAAATGTGATTCCCCAGATGCCCTGATCGCCACCAAGAAATTTGTTAATTCTGAAAATTCTGAACTAATTGTTATCGATTCAATCCATGAATCTGATTTAGCTAAAAACATGAGCAACCATGAAATATCCGATTTTCTGGATAGCATTCTGAAAGATGCCAAGAAATCGAAAGTTGCTGTGTTGATCATTTAATCTCATCTATTTTATTTTGTATTTTATTTACATAGCTAATGGCACTAAATGTCTATTTTAGTGCCATTGACTTTATTTCCCTATATACCCCCTATCTCCTGCTATCCTAACAACTTTCCAACGACATTAGCAACCACTTCCAGACTTCTCTTCAGATCATTTTGTACCTCCATCCGGTGTCCCACATCTGCCTCAATATAATAAGGTATCCCTTCTCTCTCACAGACATCTTGCAAAACTTCCGTATCCAGATACCGGTCACGGTCTCCCGCTGCGACAAGAAGAATCTCATTGCCCTTACGGATATAGGGCAATGTTTCTTGCAAGGGGGTGTATAAAACCAGTGATGCCGGAATACCAAGTTCTTCTTTTAGCCGGCAGGCAATAACTGTCCCCATGCTCTTTGCGATAAAAACGACTTTCTCATATTCTTTAAAATCAAGACTCTCAATCTTCTTTTTCGCCGCCTCGTATAAAGTTTCACCATCTTCCACCTTTGCCTGTGGATGACCAATAAAAACTTTTTCGTATCCCTGATCCTCATAAATTTTCGACCCAAAATACAACAATGGGATTTCGGTTCCCCGGATACCCGGAAAAGAAATAACGATTTTTTTACTCATAGACCAATTCCCCTCACTTTTCTTTTGGCGGCATATATCCGTCGATGATCTCCATAATATCAGATTCATAGATATTTCCGTTCAGGACATCTCCATCCGGTCCAACACAGATCGCATGTATATCCCTCTCATCTTCATCATACGGGCTGACATGCGGAATACTAAGATCAAAATATTCGTTTAAGTATTTCAGGGCATTCCCCGCTGGAAAGATGATATTTCCCTCTGATGGCATGATCTCCATCCGGGTAAATTCATCAAGGATCTCACGCGTTTTTCTATTATATGGATTGTCTGCCTCCTCCCCTGACAACCATGCCGGATTGGTACGGATCCAAATCTGTTCCCTCTTCACTGCCTTAGCAAATGATTTTACCACTTCAATTGGAATCGTTTCCTGGTGAAAAGCATCCACTGACAGCAGTATCGCATTTACCCCACTTTTCGCAAGCTGTCCGGCTACCTGTTCGATCCTCTCGTTGTCCTTGCAAAAAAAACCATTCGTGATCAGTTGTCTTTTCGGTATGCCAGCCTTTTTCGCAGCGACGTGGATCTTACAGACCTCATCTGCATATAGCAAAGGTTCTCCGCCAAATGTCATGAGTGAATCGATCTTGTATTTCTGTGATACATTACTGACAGCCTCCGCTGCCACGTCACCATCAAGATGCTTTCCCATCGTCGCATGTTCTCCCTCTGAACAGTGCTTACATTTTCCTGTGCAGGCAAGTGTGACCATAAACTCCAGACGGTTCAGATTTTTTATGTATGGGTTCATAAGTCTCGTTTCCTTTCCTCAATTCCACAAATTAATATTATAATGAATCCTGCTTTTTCGTCACGGGAATCCACACCTCATATTTGGCATTTTGTGGGTCCGGATTTAAATAAACTTCAATGTCCGGCGCATCGGCATACTCATACCCCGAAGTTGGCAGCCATTCGGTAACGATCCTCCGCTCCAGTTCCTGAATCGACTGGTTTGTTCCTGTCCCCGGAAAGACCGCCCATGTAGCAGCCGGCACTATATATTCTTCAAATTCCTCCCCAACTTTTGAGGTAGAGACGGCAATATAATATCTCCACGGTTTCTCGTCGTTACATGTGCTGACACCCAGTACGCCCATCGGTTCCGTATCCATCATCCCAATCAATTTCTGTAAGGTTCCATTCATCGATACTTCCTCCCATTTAGATGGGATAACTGCAAAATTTTTCTCAATTTCCTTTTCCAGCGGAACGGATACGCCAACAATACGAAATGCTTCCTTTGTCTCAATTCGATAATTCATTTCCTCTACTCCTTTCACTGTGATCTTAAATGTAATAGATGGAAATGATTTTACAGAGACACCTTCGTTTCTGACGGCAGATGGAGCCACTCCATGAATCGCCTGAAACGCTCTGTTAAACGCAGTTGGAGAATGATAACCATATTTTTCCGCTATATCAATGATCTTAGCGTCACCTCCCTGCAGATCTACCGCAGCCAGTGACATCTTCCTCTTGCGGATATACTCAGAGATTGGCATACCTGCCATATAAGAAAACATTCTTTGGAAATGATATGCCGAACAGCAGGCAATCCTGCCAAGTTGTTCATAATCAATCTCCTCTGTGAGATTTTCCTCAATATACCCAATTGCCCTGTTTAATCTTTCAATCCATTCCATTTTACATCTACTCCTTTTTGACATGGTCATTCTCATTCTAACAAATTTTGCTCTGCCTGTCCTCTCTTTTAATGCACAAAAAAGAGAGGCGCTATTATTGCAAATCATCATTTGTTATTACATATTCATTGATTTCATCCTCATCGATCGTTTCTCTGATACACCAAAAAGGCGAATAGGTACCCTCTCCATCCCCTTCAGCAAAAACAGCTTTTACATTTACCCTATGCCCTTTATCCGATAATTTGTCCCAGTCTCTTTCAAATTTACGCCATGCACCATATCTATTAGTGTGTTTATGCTGCTCCATTGCAATACTGGGATGTTGGCCAAGTGCTATCCCAAAATGCCCTGCATCCATATCCGGACGTGTTGCCTCTTTTCCTCCAATAGATTTATACTCTGAATGCTGTTTTCTTATCTGTCCTGCATTTTCTGTATGCTGCATATCACAATCAAAATAAGAGATATTTCCATTTTTGTCTGTAATATACAGATTTGTATTATAAACAAGCGCACTATTTTCAGGCAAATTTGATGGGGTCAATTTGTCATTAATAGATAGATTTATAACCCAATCTACTTGTAGATAATCCGGATAATATTTTTTCATACCGGACAGCTCTATGCAATTTGACAATATGACACCTGGAAACATAATGTCTTCAAAAATAAGTTCTTCCATAATTTATGATTCCTTTTGTTAAAATACTTTATTAAACAGAAATATACCCACTACAATATGCAATACCAATATCATGGGCATCCCGATCACAAAATACCAATGCTTTGTCTTATGCCGGAACAAGTACATTCCCGCCCAGGTTCCTATACTGCCGCCCAAAATGCTGACCCAGAACAACGCTTTCTCTGAAATCCTCCAAGCGTGTCTTCTTGACCTGGACTTATCTATACCCATGACAGCCAGCCCCATAACATTCATACTCACCAGATAGCCGATGAAAAGCCATAATAAATTGTCCGTCATTCTATACACACCTCAATCATTCAATTTTTTCTACAAGCCATTCCTGTATATATCACTTATCACAGCTTGTGCATATTCTGTCTCACTCTTGTGAGAAAACAACACCACCGTCTCCACATGTTTATCATCTATCCTGCATCTTTGGAAGAATCAATACCGACCCCCACGCAGGTCAGGTTTATGCCAAAATCTTGCATGATCTGTAAAGTAGGCAAATGCTTTCATTCTGGATTTCTGCGCATCTAACAAATATCCGTCTATCTGCATGGTTGTGGATACTCTTGTATAAGTGAAACCTTAACTTTTTCTCTCTGCATTCTACGTTCTCTATCTATGCCACAGTCGTGGCATTTTTCCTAAACTCTATCCTCTATCTCATTTGTACAACGCCCGTTGCACTTATCGACATTTCGCAACAACCGACTTCCTGATACAAAGATTTACTTATCCATTCCCATTTGGGGCAATCTCGTTGTATTTAGAGAATCCATTGTCTTCATCTGCTTCACAGCCAAATCATGCATTGTAATCAGTCTTTCTGGTTGACTTTTCCCCTGTTCAATCAGTATTGCATTATAGCTCTCCATATTTGCAAGAACCAGTAATTGATTAAGTGTTGCATAATCTCTGATATTTCCTTTTTTATCTGGATTTTCTGTACGCCATTGCTTCGCAGTTTTACCAAACAGCGCCACATTCAGCAGGTCTGCTTCACTTGCATAGGTAAAATTAATCTGCTCCGATGTTAATTCAGGCGGTATAAGGTTAGTTTTGATTGCATCGGTTTGAATACGATAATTTAATTTAGAAATCTCTCTATTCAAATTCCAATTCAAGGACAATCGGCTATTTTCATCTGTCTTCAAACGCCGGTAATCTTTCATAATATATAATTGAAATTCAGGAGAAATCCATGTTGCAAAAGACATTGCAATATCACTATGAGCATTTGCTCCCACCTGATTTTAA
>CAZOIF010000002.1:47688-119224 GCA_964579975.1 uncultured Eubacterium sp.
TTCAGTTTTAACCGCCTCGAATTGCACACGGTTAAAATCAGGATTATGTAATTCTTCCCAAACCGCCAGAAATTCTATCGTATTTCGATTGCGCATCCAGTTCTGAATTACAAATCTTGGATCATCTTCATTCCGATACTTTGCGATATCTGTCAAAGATATAAATTCATTTTCAAAATCTGTCGTATATATACCAATATCAACGCCTTTTGCATGAATTGTTTCCTTTATGAGTGTTTTCCCCATCTGTGTCTCCTTTATCTCTTTTTAATATGGTTTGGACATGTTTATCATATCCTATGCAATCACTATTTGCAAAAAACCTCTTTCAAATCCTTCCCTGCTTTATTTCGTTCATTTCCCGCATGATTATCTACTGTTATATTTGAACCATTCTATTTAATATAAAGTTTCTAAAATCAGAATCATAGTCCTCTCTACTAAGAACGCTTTATAAGCGAAATAACCTCTATAAACTCTGTTGAATCATTCAAAAAACAAACATCTGTAAAGCGCAGACAGCTCCCCTCAAGAATCTCATTTAATGTATCTATCGTGCAATAATGACAGATCTCCGTTGCCTTATTAGTGACTCCATTTACCTTATACCAATCAACTATATCATCATTCTTATATGGAGTATATAAATCATCTTAAAATATTTCAACACCGCCTTAATAGCCTCTTACTTCGTCAAATCCATCTCGTCCAGATTCAACTCCACCTCAATATGATGATTGACATTAAGTTTGGACAATAGACATACCGTCTCCACCCCTCTCGTCCACGGAAACAGATCCACGCATACCGCCCGCTCCGGCACATACCCATTTTCAAGAAACATCTCCAGATCCCGGACGAGGCTGGTCGGCTTGCAGGAAATATATACAATCTTATCCACTCCATACGCGATGATCTTTTTCAGAGCCTTCGGATGAACTCCCTCCCTCGGCGGATCGAGTACGATAAAATCCGGTTTTTCCTTGATCTCATCGATCACCTTCAGCACATCTCCTGCGATGAACTCACAGTTGGAAAGCCCATTTCGTTCGGCATTGGCTCTGGCTGCCAGAACTGCCTCCTCCACAATCTCGACACCCACTACCTTTTTGGCGACGGGCGCGAGTACCTGGGCAATCGTCCCTGTTCCACTGTACAGATCAAAGATCACCTTTCCTTCGACGTCCCCGGTATACTCCCTCGCTGTTTCATAAAGCACCTCGGCACCGGCAGAATTGGTCTGAAAAAAAGAAAACGGAGAAATCTTAAATTTCAATCCAAGTATTTCCTCATCAAAAAAATCCTGACCATAAAGGATTTCAAGCGAATCTGCTTTCACCACATCAGCAAGCCCATCGTTTACCATATGTAAAATGCCGGTGATCTTTCCCTTATACTCCTGTGCCAGAAGGAGATCCCGGTATTCTCTGAGGTCCATCTGGTTCTGCGACGTCGTCACAAGGCACACGAGGATTTCTCCTGTTTTTGCCGCATTCCGGACAAGCAGATGCCGGAGATATCCTTCATGTGAAATCTTATGAAAAAAAGTAACTCCCTTTTTCTGAAAATACTCAGTCGTAACTGTCAAAATGCGGCGGATATCCTCTGTGACGATCTGGCACTTATCCACCGGAACAATATCGTAAAAACTGTTTCTCTTATGCAACCCAAGCGTAAGTGCACCACCCTTTTCTTCATCTCCAAAAGAAAACTCCATCTTATTCCGGTATTCCCACACAGCCGGACTGGCAATGCAATCTTCCAGCGGAAATGTTGGACAGACATGTTCAAAAAGAGCTTTTACCTGTTCAAGCTTCAGTCCTTTTTGCGCCTCATAATCCATCATCTGATAGGCACAGCCCCCGCAGTGCTCAAAATGCGGACAGAGAGGGATTTCTGTCTCCTGGTCAGATTTTTCCAGTACTTCTAACAGACGCCCTTCTTTTTTACTTGCTCTGTTCTTTGTCAGCTGAAACCGGACCTTTTGTCCCGGAAGCGTATTTTTCACCTGAACGGTCTCCTCTTCTCCCTCTACTTTTACGATCCCTTTATTGGGAAATTTCAGGCGTAGTACTTCTCCCTCGTATTTTTCATTCTTTTTCATCGATCCAAACCTTTCACATTTTTAGATAATTCCTTCCATACCACACAGATCATCGTAATAAAACAGGCCAGTCCACCGACGGCATTTGATATCGGCTCGGCCAGGTAAACCCCATCCACGCCAAGCCCCCACAACCTTGGGAGCAATAACGTGAGCGGAACGACAATGATCACTTTCCTCAGCAGTGAAAAAAACACGGAATACCTGGATTTTCCTAATGCTACAAATGTAGACTGGCCGGCAAACTGGAATGACATAAAGAAAAATCCAAAGAAATATAATTTTAATGCCTCTTTCCCCGGCGCCATCATCGCAGGACTGTCACTAAACATACGGATAAAAAATCCCGGCTCAAGCATGACGACGGCCCATACTGTCGTCGTATACAAAAAGCCAATGAGCGACGTAAATAAAATCGCCTTCTTTACTCTTTTATATTCCCTCGCCCCGTAGTTAAAACCGAGCACCGGCTGTGCTCCGCTCGTAATACCAACGATCGCGATATTCGCAATCTCCCTCACCGAATTTAATATCGTCATAACTCCGATATACAAGTCTCCGCCATACGCTTTCAGCGTGACATTACAGATGATCTGGACGAAGCTGTTTGTGACTGCCATAATAAATCCGGATGTGCCAAGAGCTGCTATCTTTTTCACAAGCTCCGGTATGAGTTTCATCTCTGCCGGGATCAGATGAAACTGCGTCCGCTTTCCCATAAAAAATTTTATCACAAAAACAGCAGAGGCAAACTGCGAGATCACGGTCGCCACCGCCGCCCCGCGGATTCCCATATGAAACACAAAAATAAACAGCGGATCCAAAGCAATATTGAGCACCGCTCCACTCATGACGACTGCCATCCCCGTCTTCGGAAATCCCTGTGCATTGATAAACTGGTTCATGCCCGTCCCTACCATAAGGAAAAATGTCCCGAGAACATAAATCGTCAGGTATTCACTGGCATAGTGATACGTTACCTCGCTCGCCCCAAACAGATACAATATCTGTTTCTGGAACACATAACAGATCACCATAAGGACGACCGCCGTAATCCCAAGCAGGGAACATGTGTTATTCATGATCCTCGACGCCTTCTTTTTATCTCCGGCGCCCCTTGCGATCGAAAATAACGGAGCACCTCCCATGGCAAAGAGATTGGTGAAGGCCGAAATGATCGAGACGATCGGAAATACCAGACCGATCCCGGTCAGAGCCTCTCCATGCGTCCCCGGAAGATGCCCGATATACATCCTGTCCACTACATTATAAAGAAGCTGGATCAGCTGTGCGATCGTCAGCGGAACTGCCTGATATAAAATATGTCTGCATACACTTCCTTTTGAAAAATCATTTTCCACTCAAACCACAGCTTTCTGAAAATTAGAAATTCGTCCCGTTCCATCCCCAATCGGAAATCCCCTGATATTTCACATAAGTCCGGTTCTTTGGAATCCCCAGTTCACCCTCAAAGATCTGGCAGATCACCCCGGTCAGCGCCTCACACGCAGAGGATGATGTATTTCCATATATACTCACCTCGACAAAAGCGCTCTCCCCATCCTTATTTCCCTGAAAATAAAGATCATAGCTATCCTCAAATCCCACCATAAGCCAGTTTTCCGATTTGCCCGGGATCAGGGAAATCGCCTCTCCCAACTTCGTCTTGATCGCTTCCTTTTTCTCCTCCGTCATTTTTACTGTCACTTTTGAATTAATAAATGGCATAGTTGTTCTCCTTCCAAAATAATTTGTTGTACCTTAGTATAGCATAACTTAAAATTTTTGTACACAATCTTTCCCATCTGCGATTTCTTCTGTCCCCATGCACAGACACATTTTTCACGGATTGCATTTTCCGCAGAAATAAGGTATACTATTTAGTGCCCGTTATAGGACTTTTTACATAGAAACGAGGGGAATCATGAAAAAGAGCAACGAAGAAAGCATTATGGACATTATAAATAAATTGCGGGAGATTGATTATATCGACCCTGCTGACATACCGAACATCGATCTGTACATGGATCAGGTAACAACGTTTATGGATGCACATCTCGAAGCATGTAAACGGACCGATGAGGATAAGATTCTCACAAAGACCATGATCAATAATTACACGAAAAACAATCTTCTCCCACCGCCGGATAAAAAGAAATATTCAAAAGAGCATATGTATCTTCTCATATTTCTCTATTACTTTAAAAATGTACTTTCCATCAGCGATATCCAAAAAATATTTGCACCGCTGACACGCATGTTTTTTGACAATGCCTCAAAAGACATTTCACTCGAAGAAATCTATAAAGAAATCTTTAAAATGGAAAAAGAACAGACGAACAACCTGACAAAAGATGTTGTCCGCCGGTTCAAAAGTTCACAGGAGATTTTTACCGATGCGACAGACGAGGCAGAGGCAGATTACCTGTCCCGTTTTGCATATATCTGTATGCTCAGTTTTGATGTCTATATGAAAAAACAGATCATTGAGCGCATCATTGACGAGACGCTAAATAATGAACCAAGAAAAAAATAATTTTATTTTATGATCCTTATCAGCCGGCTTCCAAGCCGGCTTAAAATTTCATTTGTGATCGTATCTTCTTTTTCTGCCAGATCATAAACCGATATCTCACACGCTTCCGATCTACCAATGATCACAGCGGTATCCCCCTGCTCTACATCCGGTATATCTGTGACATCGACGAGCGTCATATCCATACAGACACGCCCTATAACAGGCGCTTTTTTCCCATTTATCGCGACATATCCTCTTCCATTTGAGAGAGAACGCGGAAAACCATCTGCATACCCGATTGTCAAAACAGCAATTTTCTGATCTCTGTCCGCCACATATTCCAAGCCATATCCTGCGCCCTCTCCCCGATGCAGTTCCTTTACCATCGCCACCCTTGCCTTTAAAGACAAAATCGGGGATAGCTCCGTCGAAATCTGTTCTGCGTCCGTGCGACTGCTGAGTACCCCATACAAAGCAATTCCGACTCTCACATAATCTCCTGACAATTCCGGATAGTTCAACAGACCATAGCTTGCCTGCAAATGGATCTTCGGGCAACCCCCTTCCTGTTTTAACTGCGAAATAAGTTCATAAAATGCGCTTGCCTGCGAAAGGGTAAATTCTCTGTCTCTGGAAAATGTAGTATTGGCGACACATAAATGTGTATAAATACCCTCAATGACCAGATTTTCAAGACAAAATATGCGGCGTATCTCCTCTGTTTTTTCACTGCGTTCTCCAAGACGGTGCATTCCGGTATCGATCTTCACATGTACCTTTATTTTCTTTCCATAGCCATCCAGAAGTTCTGCATAAGAAGCGTCAAAAACTGTCTGGATCAAATCATACCGCCTCAGCAGCCAGAACTCATCCGGATGTGTATAACCGAGGATCAGGATCTCGCCCTTGATCCCTTTTCTTCGAAGCCTTCTTCCCTCACAGGCCGTCGCCACACAAAACGCCCTCACTCCACAGGCATTCAATTCCCTTGCCACTAAAACAGCCCCATGTCCATAGGCATTTGCCTTTACCGCTGCCATCAGCTGACAGCCATCTGGCATCTTCCCACTCAGAACAGTTACATTCCGCCGGAGATATTCCCTGTTCAGCTCAATCCACGCACGTCCCTTTGGAAAATTTTTGTTTTGTTTGACAAGATTCCCTATTTTTATTTTAGACAGGCCTACGGAAGCCAGAAAAGACAAAAGACTCACCAACAAAAAATGAATCAGACTATTACCGATCAGTACCTTTTCGAGATGGACAACCTTCGCCCCTCCTCTCACAAGTATAATAACCATCGGATGAATGACATAGATCCACGTAGAAATTATTCTGAGCTGTCTTAATCCGCTGCCCATACGAATATTCAGAATCATCCCATACAGGCAGAACATACAGGGAAGCAAAAAGACATACATGCTGTCATGGCGCTGTCCGCCTAGGAAATGAAGCGATACTCCCTCTGCCAACATCGCCACTATCGACAGCACAAAGCCAACCACTCTCGCCTTTTTCTCAGTCTGATATGCAAACCACGCTCCCATCATAAGAAATACCGGGGCATAAAAAATGCCATTTCTCGTATACGAAAAAACCTGAAATAACACATTGTAGATTTCCTGCAAAACATCGCACTTTGCAGCAATCCCGGAATAGCTGTCCCCCAATAATCCAATTCCATATAAAACAAGCGAGACTGCCATAACTCCATGCCAGGAAATTCTGCGACTCAGGAAAAAAAGAATCAGCATACCAAATGCAGAAGCCGGCAGATACCACAGATGATAAAATGTTCCGTCAAATAAAAACAGGCGCACGATCCCATAGAGCCCTATTCCATCAAACTGTCTGGCATAGAAACAGACCGGCAGATAAAGTATCGTAGCAAACAGATATAAAAACAAAATCTTTCGAATGGAGCGAAAAAGCGGACGAATGTCTCCAGAGTTTTCAAAGAGATACTCCGGCAATACAAAATACCCCGTCACCATAAGAAAGAACGGAACTGCAATCCGTGCAATGACTCCCGTCAGGATAAAATCGGCCGTCTTGTTAAATGAGGCCAGTGGTGATGTATGGATCGAGACGACGAAAAATGCCATCACCAGTTTAAAATAGTCCAGGCTTCCCATTCGATCCGGACTGGCGACTAATTGATCACATTCCGGTCTCATCGTCTTTTATACCTCATATCTTTATCCAATGCCGACTCGATCGCAGTAGAGATAACCTGTTCCAATGTAAGCCCGGCGGCTTTCATCATGTTCGGAAACCGGCTGTGCAGCGTAAAACCCGGTATTGTATTTACTTCATTAAATACGATCTCTCCCATATCCGTCAGGAACAGATCGACACGCGCAAACCCCTGACAGTCCAGCACCCGGTAAATCTTTTTGGCTGTCTCTTTAATGTCTTCTGCGATTTCCGATGTAATCCTTGCGGGCACATGGATCGAAGAATTTTTTAAGGAATATTTTTCTTCATAATCAAAAAATCCCCCAGCCAGTTCGATCTCATCCACCTCTCCCACTGTCAATGTATCGTCACCTGTTATGGCACAGCCTACCTCAAAGCCGGATATACACTCCTCAACAATGATCGTCTTATCATAACGAAATGCAGTTTCCACTGCATCGGAAAGCCATTTGCGGCTGGATACCTTTGCTACGCCATACGAGGAACCTGCCTTCACTGGCTTAACAAACAAGGGATAGCCGAGTTCCTCTGCCTTTTTATCGATATCCGCTCTCTTCATTCCCGCTCCGGCAGTGAAAGATGCCGGAACCCGGATTCCCGCAGCAGACACCATCTTATGCGCTCTGTCCTTATCCATACATAACGCAGAACAAAGTGTCCCGCATCCAACGATTGGAATCCCCGCAAGTTCCAAAAGCCCCTGCACCGTTCCATCCTCTCCATTTTTTCCATGCAGGACAGGAAAGGCGGCATCAATGTCAATTTTTTCCATTCCATCTTTCCCATACAAAAGGAACGCATGCTCCGTCCGGTTCGGAATCACTGCCACCGGAACACACTCCTTCGGATCCTGCCATGTATCGGATGCTATTTTTTCAACACTTCCCTGAAACAGATACCAGTCTCCATCCGGTGAGATCCCGATCGGTACTGGTTTGTATTTTATGGGATTTAGGTGATTTATAACGGAATATGCAGACTGAAGAGATACTTCGTACTCCGGGGAACAACCTCCAAAGAGTATGGCAATCTGTTTTCTCATTTTTGAAACCGTGTGTTTTATATCCATTTTTTCCTCCATTCTCAGGCACTGCCGGCCGGTATTTTCTTTAACAGAGCTCATCTTATCAAATAAAAAACACACGATTTTTAATTTTTTATTTCAATTATCTTATCATTTCTACAAGAATATCTTACGATTTTCTCCTCCTAAGCATCCCCTGCATCTTCTCCACCGATGTATTGGCGATCAGTTCCACCGGAAAATCCACTTCTTCCAAAAGCGCATCCGCATATTCAAAATTGAGGATATCCTCTTCCGTGTGCGCATCGCTCCCGACAACAATCGGGACACCGTATTTCCGGCAAAGATCCAGAATCGTGACATCCGCCTCTCTGGCATTTTTCCGGAAACTCTTCGGTGACAGTGACGAATTATTCAGCTCGACAAGAACCCCCTGCTCTTTTGCCGCCTTTATCACCTTCTCATAATCGACCGGATAACGGACATCATCCGGATGCCCAATGATATCCACATGCGGATTGTGGATCGCCCCAAGATAAGCATTCGTATTTTCTTCTATCGTCCCCGGCTTTATGCAGCGGATATGCAGACTGGCGATGACGACATCCATTTCTGCCAGAATCGTATCCGGCAGATCCAGTTTCCCCTCATAATCTACTATATTGACCTCCGTGCCAAGCATCAGCGGCAGACCGTATTTTTCCCGCCTTGCCACTTTCAGGTTCAAAAAATGCAATACGCTGGCGGATCCCGTCATCGCCGGTGCGTGATCTGTGATCCCCAGTAACGCAAGACCTTTATTTTTCGCCGCAAGCGCCATTTCATTCATTGTATTGTATGCATGTCCACTGGCATATGTATGTGTATGCAGATCCAGTTTATAAATATCTCTCATTCTCTTTTCCGTCCTTTTTTAGTTCTTCACTTACAAAGCCATCTATCACTCTAAATCCTCGATCTTAAAACTTTCCGTTTTCAGATCACAATAATGTCTGCCCTTTCTTGCTGTAAATTTCAACACACAATAATCCGGGTCAGTTACTCCTTTCTTATAGTACATCGTATCTCCAGGCTGCCAGATTTCCTTTTTTATTTCATCGTCCTGCAAAACTTCCATTGTCCCTGTCAACATAATACCTTCATACTTAAAACGCCCTTTATTATAAAAATAAATGCTTGCCTTCGGATTTTTCATAAACTGCTGTGAACGCATAGAAGATGTATTCGTTGTAAAGTAAAAACAATCTCCCTCTATTTTACGTGGCACAAACATTGCTTTCATATTGGGAAAGCCCTCTTCGTCTACAGAAGCAATAAAAGCTACTTTTTGTTTTTGGATAAACTCCATAATGTGTTCTCTAGTTTTCATTGGAAATCCTCCTTTTTCAAATTATTTGTCTGTATGCAGATTTTCGATCAGTGTATCAAGGATCCGGGCAAGATATTGTTCAAACTGCTTCTGCTCCTCCTCTGAAAATCCTTCATAAAATAATGTGTTCATTTGCTGGGATACCATCTCGTATTTTTCCTGAAGGGATTTTGCATATTCGGTAAGTGATACAATGGTTTGGCGGCGATTCTCCGGATTAATGTTTCTTTTCACGATCCCTTTGTTAACCATTCCGTTTATTACGACAGATACCGTGTTTTTGGCAAGAGAAGTTTTCTCACTTATTTCGCTGATCGTAAGCTTATCCGTTTTCCATAAGATAAACAAAATCCTTCCCTGTCCACCGCTTATTTCAATACCATTTTCAAGTAATAACCGTTCAAAAATCCTGTCTTGAAGCTGTTTTATCTGCGTGATATAAAATCCGCCTTTTGTTTCCAATCGATCACCTCAAATCCTATTAGAACATTTCTATTTAGAACAATTATGAGTTTATCATAATTTTTGTTGAAAAGCAACTTAAAATGCTAAAAAATATAGCTAACGTCCGGCACAAAATTTCTGGTCAAATCCCACCAGCTATGCTACAATAAGTCTTATAAAAATGTTATATTTCCAACGATAACAAGTGTACGAACAGGGAGGCTTCTTTATGAAGAATATATATAAAAAAAAGAGAGAGCTACTCTCCATAATCTGCCTCATCGGAGTTATTCTGGCTGTATTTATCAGCGACGACTATCCGATCTATGATCCCTTTACCGCAAATGATCCCAGCACATCAGAGGCAGAGAGGTCAGATACAGACGCTGCATTGATCCCCATCACCGAACAGATCAATGTCATCCTGTCACATAAGGATGTCTGGTTAAAGGAAGAAGTTCGTATGGAGCTCAATGCGGTTGACGATAAGCCTTACGCAGATGGGCCGTATTATTCCCTGATGGATCTCGATCAGGACGGTTATCTCGAACTGATCGCCTACAATGAGATTGGCCGCCCCTATCCTTCCTTTTACGAAGTAACCATGGATAAATGTCTGAAACGCTGGGTGATAAAAGGCGATATTCCACAGGCAGAGGATAGTTGCATTTTTGATATGACCAGCAAAGTTGATTGTTTTTATGACTCCTCCCAAAACAAATATTATTATATCGTGATGGATAACCTGCTTTTGGACCAGAGCACTGCAGACGTGTCCTATCTTGCAATGACTCCGTCAGATGACCATATCATATTTAAAAAAATCGGGAAATACACATTCGACGCCAGCAAAGACGGCGAATTTCATTATTATGATTCCAGAGGAAAAAAATGTACGGAAGGCGAACTCACAAAATATTATTTACCGATGACGAAAAAAACGATGTATTATGCTGACATGGCCATTTCCAAAGAAGAGGTAGAAACCCTGACCGCAGAGGACATAGCTGAGAGTCTGTGGGATCGTTTTATCCTTCGTGACGATTACCGGTGCGAAAAGGAAAAAGAACTGACAAAAGATATCCGGCACCAGTTTGTTTCTCTTGCAATCTCAATGGGCGAATATGTAGAAGAAATCGGAGATCCAAGCGATCACATCCGCTATGCCGCCACGGACTTAGATGAAGACCAGACGATTGAGGTCATTATTGAAAACAAAACAAAAAAGATTTACTGCATTTTTCAGGATTCCGATCCTGACACATACCAGTGGAACACAGAAGGAAAGGAACTCGTGTCATTTACACAGGATGCCGACTGTATTTTCTGGCAGACATGCACGATTTCCGAATTTCAAGGACAAAGCTATAATCTGATGGAGGACAATCTGCTGGAATCCTGGTTACGGTTTTCGCTATAGCTCGACGGCGCCGTCGAGCTAGCTCCCTACAGGGATTATTTTTATCAAAATAGCTCCAACGATTTGCATCAAATGACACACCTTTTCCTAATACTTACAAATACGCTTTTAGCGAATAAACGGTCACATTCCCTTTCTTTTCTTGATTTAATCCAAAAAGATTCTCCCTTGTAGTCAACAAATTCTTTGGATTTCTACCAATGATCAAATATTGATTCTCTCTGTCAACTGCAATCGCCTTTCGCATATCATCATTAAGTATTGCATCCCCATTATCTATGATGATCAGTTTGCCAGAGACTTTCTCTATCTCATCTTTTATTTCTTTGTTAATATCCAAATAATTTATACATACGATTCTCTTATCTGTCGCAGACAATTCCTGTAAGATACCAAAAACCAAGGTTTTTCCCATGCCCGAATCACCCATTAGTAACGTAATATTATTGGTAAAGTGAAACTCTACTGAAAATGTTGTGTGCCTTGCTTTCAAGTTCTCCATAACAACCGGCTTACTATACATTTTGCCACCAACCCTTCAGTTCTTCATAATCACTTATAACTCTTTTTCCATCCTGGTCATATATCTGCACACATTCCATGAATAATGCTATTACCGGGTATTCAGAATAAACCTGTCCCGTCTGATAAGCATAAATTTCATCCAAAGCATTGTCACCACACTCTTTCAATGAAAATACCTTTTCCGGAAAATAATATATATTCAAAGCGGTTTTGCATCCCGTTGACAGCTTATCTATATTAAGCAATTCGCCATTGATACCAGATATGATTTTATAATCTTCCCTAAGAACTGCACCATCAATTTTTCTTATAATGTCCTCTGCCCTCATATCAAGACGCTCTATAATATTCTGATTAAAAAACAAATCGTTCCATTCAACCAGTTCCACATCCTTTGGAATATAAGCCTTATTTTTATATATCGTAATCATAACACGGTCTCCAATCCTATTCTTTTAAATTCCTTCTTTAAAAAGCTTTCGTTCATGATTGCATGCATCTTTTCCACAAGTGATCGTCTGCTGTTATCTAAGCCGCACTCATCATTATTTTTCCGTTCTTCGTAAGCGCAACAGTCAACTTTCCAGCAGACACCCAGATTACTTTTATCAACCACAAAACCAGTGTTTCTAGTTAGTTCATAAAGCAACTTGGCAGTTATTTGCTCAATATTATACTCGTCAATTTTGTTAAGCCACTCTACAATCTCAGGTATTTCCTTGTAATCATTCTGTTTACAGACAGCTTCCAAAAGCTTTTCTCTTACAGTAATAAGATAAGCTCTTTTGTCCCTAAATTCATCTTTCTCAGCATAAATCCAGTCCAACAATAAAGGGAAACTAAGCAAAACAAATTCAAAAGAAATCACTTCTAAGCCTCCTTGTGATAGCTTATAATTATTCAATCTATCATTGCATTTACCTTCTTAATCTTGTCTGCTCTGACATAATGCTTGTCCTCATTTCTTTTTTTTTCATTGTAGCACAAAAATCTTTAATAATAAAGATTTTTGTATCAGACTGTCACAACAATGAATTTCATAGTTGTCATTCCATTTCCACTGTGTTATAATGAACACATGTTTGTTAGTCTTTATTTTTAGATGGAGGAAAAAATGTCAGATATCTTATACCAATTAAACGATATGCAAAAAGAGGCTGTTCTTCATTTCGAGGGACCGCTTCTCATACTGGCCGGGGCAGGTTCCGGAAAAACCAGAGTCCTTACGCACCGGATCGCCTGGCTCATTGAGGAACATCAGGTAAATCCGTATCAGATCCTCGCCCTTACCTTTACAAATAAAGCCGCCAGCGAAATGAGAGAGCGGGTGGACAAGATCGTCTCCTACGGCGCAGAGAGCATCTGGGTCAGCACATTTCACTCTACATGCGTCCGCATACTCCGCCGCTACATCGACCTCATCGGTTATGACAGGAGCTTTACGATCTACGATGCTGACGACCAGAAAAGCCTCATGAAAGATATTTGCAAGCGCAAAAACATCGACCCGAAAAAGTACCGGGAAAAGACATTTTTAAATGCGATCTCCAATGCAAAAAATGAATTAAAAACGCCGGAACAGTATGCGGATGAAGTGGCAAAAGAATACAACCGCAAGATTTTCGGCGACGTATACAAAGAATACCAGAAGCGGTTAAAACAAAACAATGCCCTTGATTTTGACGACCTCATTATGAAAACGGTTGAGTTGTTCCGGGCAGAACCAGAGGTTCTTGAGCGCTATCAGGACCGCTTCCGTTTTATCCTGGTGGACGAGTATCAGGATACGAATACCGCGCAGTTTATGCTGTTAAGCCTTTTAGCTTCCAAATACAGAAACTTATGTGTCGTGGGAGATGACGACCAGTCCATCTATAAATTCCGCGGCGCCAATATTTATAATATCTTAAATTTTGAAAAAATATTTACGGAGACAAAGACGATCCGGCTGGAACAGAACTACCGCTCCACAAAACGGATCCTGGATGCCGCCAACGAAGTCATCAAACACAACACGGCCAGAAAATCAAAGTCGCTCTGGACAGACGCCGGAGACGGGGAACCGATCCGCTATGTACAGTATGCCAATGAATACGAAGAGGCCGCAGGCATTGCGGGCGACATCAGCCACCTTGTCCACACAGGCGGATGCCGTTACTCTGACTTTGCTGTTCTCTACCGGACAAACGCCCAGTCCCGTATCTTTGAGGAAAAACTCGTACAGGAAAGCATTCCGTACCGTATCGTAGGTGCGATCAACTTTTATGCAAGAAAAGAGATCAAAGACCTCTTATGCTATTTAAAAACCATCAATAACCCAAATGACGACATTGCGGTAAAGCGCATTATCAATATTCCGAGACGGGGGATCGGCGCTACCACGATCGGGCGTGTGACTGAGTATGGCATCGACCGGGGCATCAGCTTTTTTGAGGCACTCCGGGAGGCTGATTACATCGATGGCTGTGCCCGTGCCGCCTCACGGATCCACTCGTTTGTGAACCTGATCGACCGGCTGGCCGCATCGTTAGACGCTCCCGATTTCAGTCTGAAGGGACTTATCGATGAAATCATCGAATGCACCGGATATGTAAAGGAACTTGAAATCGAGGATACCGTGGAAGCAAATGCCCGATTGGAAAACATTGATTCCCTGTTAAATAAAATCGTCCAGTTTGAGACGGATGCCTCGGCAGACCCTGAAGGAGACCCGCCTACGTTAGACGCCCTTCTTGAAAACATTGCCCTCGTGGCAGATATTGATACCGTAGATAATGAAACTGAACAGGTTCTTTTGATGACGCTTCACAGCGCCAAAGGACTCGAGTTCCCAAATGTATACATATGCGGAATGGAAGAAAATGTATTTCCCGGCTCAATGGCTGTTTACGATCCATCGGACGATGAGATGGAGGAAGAACGACGTCTCTGTTATGTAGGGATCACACGGGCAATGAAAAATCTTACCCTCACCTGTGCGAGACAGCGCATGCGAAACGGAGAACCAAATTTTAATTTCCCTTCCCGTTTCATCAGTGAGATCCCGCGTTATCTCATCCAGCAGGCCGGTGGCGAAGTGTCACATGCCTCCAGGCCAAAGCCGTCTTACTATGTGGAGCCCGCCGGTTTAGACGATATCTTCTCTCCTGCCAAAAAATATAATAAGAACTCCAAAAATCCATTTGCGGATAATCCCTATATCACAAAAGGGGCCGGTGCCCTCTCCGCCTCCAAAGAAACTCCGGATTATCGTGAGGGAGATACCGTGTACCACATCAAGTTTGGCACGGGAACGGTCTTATCTTTAAAGAAACTGAACACAGACTATGAGGTAGTTGTGGAGTTCCCTGATTTTGGGCAGAGAAAGCTACGGAGTTCTTTTGCAAAACTTACGAAAATTTAAAATTTTGTCTAGTATATTTCAAGCAGATATGATATACTATTAACAGAGTGAATGAATACTGATTATATTTTGAAAGGATGGTAGAGATATATGTGCGGAAAATTTGATGACCTTATGAACAATGCAAAACTGAACCAGTTATTGAACAAGAAAAATGCAGAGGAAGAAACGAAAAGCTGCATTTTATGGATTCTCGCAATTATTGGTGTCGTTGCTTCTGTCGCAGCGATTGCCTATGCGGTATACCGTCATGTGACTCCCCGCTATCTGGATGATTTCGATGGGGATTTTGACTACGACGAGTTTGATGACGATTTTGATGATGACGACGAGGATGTAGATGTCTATGTGAAACCGTCATCCGCTAAATAAAGCATATACACCAAAGTTTTGTTTTCCTCTTTTTCTACGAAACCGGGTATGCATGGGCTGAAAACAGCCTGTCTGCATACCCGGTTTATTGCTATTCGTTATACTGACCAGAGGATGCCTAGCTGGCGTCCTCTTTTGGTTTATTGGAAAGAGTTACGGCCAACGCTCCCGGCCCGATATGGCAGGATACACTCAGAGATAGATGGTCGATATAAATATCATGCCCCGGGAATATTTCATTTAACTCATCCCGGAAAATCTCTGCTTCTTTCTGATTCTGTGTGTGGGCAATATCAATATACATCTCCCCGTCATCCGCAAAACGATTTTCCAGATCGCTCTGGATGGCTTTTATCATTACCTGCTTTGCCTGCTTAAGTGTCTTAACCTTCGCATAGGAATCAAGTTTCTCCCCCTGGATCTGCAGGACCGGTTTAATCCTTAGCACCGTGCCGATCGCTGCGACAGCCGGAGTCAGCCTGCCACCCTTTTTCAAATATTTCAACGTATCCACCATAATATAAATACTGCTCTTAAACTTATCGCGAAATAAAATATCATGGATCTCTTTCCCGGAAAATCCCTGATCTGCAAGTGACTTTGCCTGAATGGCAGAACGTCTCTGAGTCACGGAAATTCTCTGGTTGTCTACGACAAATACTTTACCCTCAAACTCATCCTCCCTGGCAAGCATCATTGCGGTCGAACAAGAACTACTGATCCCACTGGACATCGGGATATGTACGATCTCGTCATATTCCTTCAGTCCCTCTCTCCACAAATCCATGATCATCTCCGGCGATGGCTGGGAAGTGGACACATCCTTATCCTCCAGAAGCGCTTTATAAAAATCCTCCTGCGTCATGCTGATATCTTCAAAAAACTGTGTTTCACCGATAAAAAACGGCATCGGAACCACTTCAATCCCCAGTTGTTTTCCCTGACTCTGTGTAATTCCGCTATTACTGTCAGTAATGATCTTTACCTTACTCATAAGCTCCTCCATTTCCTCTCTCAATGAGGTCATATTTTATTTTTACCCTTGTCAGTCTGCTAAGAACCGGTTTGTGAAGCAGGACAAGAAAAATACTCGTAGACAGGCCATACATAAGATTAAAGGGAAGTCCCTTTCCATATACCCATAATATCGAATTCCATGTATTCTCTCCCATGGAAAAATAAAGCGTATCAATATCCACGATCCCACCGTATAAAATGACGATCGAAAGCATCCCATAGAGAGAAAGCGTAACTTTATTGACTGGTATTTTCCGAAACAAAATTCCGGCAAAAAAGCCAACCAGCCCAAGTGCAAACATCTGAAACGGGGTAAATGACCCCTGGGCAAAATAAAAATTTGATACAAAGGCACTCACTGCCCCTGTTAGAAAACCAGTCTCGGCCCCAAGGGAAATCCCCGTAATGATCACGATCGCTGCCATCGGTTTGATCTGTGGGAGAAAGAAAAAGGAAACCCTTGACACCACAGCGACCGCACACATGACCGCAATGATCGTAAGTTCTTTTACTTCCGGCTTTCTGCCCTCAAACCCCAGAAGGAATACGATAACCCCTGATAAAATGATTGCCAGACTGATATAATAATATTCCTTTCCCTTTAATCCAAGCAGGCTATATGCCAAAATAAATATACAAAACAGGAATAAAACTGCATATAAAATTTCTCTCTTACTCTTCATTATAGAAACCTTTCCGAAACGATATCCGGATACCTGTCCCTGACGATCCGGTGAACTGCCGTCGTATAAAAATGATGATCTCTGAAAAACTCTTCCGTCCTCACAGGTTCTGATATTTCCGCATGAAAACACATTGACATATACTCACAGGCATTTGCCGCAAATTCCACATCATGGGACACGATGATTACCGTCTTTCCAACCAGAGAAATCTCGGAGAGCCAGCCCGCAAACTGTTTCTTCCAATATGGATCCATTCCCTTCGTCGGTTCATCAAACAGATAAATCCCGGCATCCATCTCATACAGGTATGCCATTGCCACTCTCTGCATCTGTCCCCCACTCACATCATAGGGATGCCTGTCCAAAATTTCCGACAGCCCAAACTTCCGGACTGCATTGTCACTTTTTATTATATCACGTATCCGGTCTCCGATAAACATATATTTTGGTTCCTGTGGAAGGTACGCAATCTTTTCTGTGCAATTTATTTTTCCATGATAACCATGTTCCGCTCCACTCAATACTTTTAGAAAAGTAGATTTCCCACTTCCATTTCCCCCGACGATCCCATAAATCCCCCCTGCATATGCCTCATACTGAACATCCTTTAAAATGTCCCTTCCCTTTTTCTCATAGCGGAAAAAAATATTTTTACAGGATACGGTACAGGACCGGTTCTCCTCTCCAAGATTTTCAATCCTCAAATTTTGCTTGATGAGTTTGCACTCCGGCTTCTCCTCCAAAAACCATCTCCTGCACTCTTTTACATTTCTCGGACAACTGCTCTTATCTCTTGTAAAACGATGATAAAGCCTTACATAGGAAGGCATATAAGAAAGATATTCTGCCGAGAGCCCGGATTCGCATATGCGGGAAAACACCTGCTGCACACTGTCATATGCCACTACTGTTCCCTCATGGAGCACAAGCATCCGGTCACAGACGGAAAGTACCTCTTCCAGCCTCTGCTCCACGAGGATGACCGTAATGCCAAACTGCGTGTTCAGACGTTTTAACAGATCGATAAACGCCGTAGCTGCCATCGGATCTAACTGCGAAGTTGGCTCGTCCAGCAAAAGCACCGCCGGATCCATAACAAGTATTGACGCCAGATTCAACAACTGCTTTTCCCCACCTGACAACAGACAGGTCTCTCTCTCAAGCCACCCGTCCATTCCAAAATAAGTCGCTGTCTCCGCAATGGCATTTCGCATCTTCTCCGGCGGGATCCCTTGATTTTCCATGCCAAATGCCAGTTCATGATATACTTTATCCGTGACGATCTGCGTCGAAGGATTCTGCAGCACATATCCAAAGTCCGGATTCTTTTCCTTCAGGCATTTAAGAAGTGTAGATTTTCCCGAACCAGATGCACCACAGACAACGACAAAATCACCCTGCTCCACAAAAAAAGAAACATTGGTAAGCACTTTTTTGTCATGGCCCGGATATGTATAATTTATATTCTCGAAATGATACGTTTCCATCTCAGTTCCTCCCTGATATTTATGAGCATCGGCGCATTGATCAATATCCCGAATAAAAAATAAGCCGCTATCCCTCTCCCATTAACCGAATATTCGATATACGGAAACACGAAAAGTTCCGTCCCGGAAACAGCATATAGTCCCACCCCACATAAAAAGAGAAAGAAAAACGATCCCAAAAACAGATACTCCCGTTTTCCCATTTTTTTACTCCGTATGCTTGTCCTTCTGACTGACTTTTTATCCGTTCCCCCTGTCGGCACATTTCTTCCGTATCCCCGGTATCCCATAACAATCCCCGTCTCAAGGGAATCCTCCAAAGACAGACCGATCAGTGTCGTTAATATCCCCGTCTGGAGTTTATGCGTTTCCCTTATCTTCCTGTAATCTCTCTTTATTTTAGGAACCAGCCGCAATGCCATCGAAAAGATAAGAGAAACCTGTGGAAAGCGGTTTCCAAAAAGACACATAAGTTGATCGGACGTCATAAGGTGGTTATAACACCCAAATAAAAGAAGGGAAAGGGCAAGCAGCCCCCCTGTCATACAGCCGTAAAATAAACACTCTTTCGTTACCGGAAGGTCTGCCATATAAAAAAGCACACTCACTCCCCTGTGATTGATGAACATATTGATCCCGCCACATATAGGCACAAGGATCAGGCATTTCCAGACAAATCCCCATCCTTCACAGATGCCTTTTAAATACAGATAGAAAATAAGCTGCCCCAAAAGAGAGATCAGAAACAAAACCGGATCAAAAACCGTCATATTTAACACAAGCACTGCTATGAAATAGACAAACATCACAGCCGGATGAAAGTTTCTAAAATAATTCATTCGCTTCTCCTAATATTCGCATGTATAATAAAATCGTATCTGGTCTCCCTTTGAAAGCTTGTACTGACTGCACCCGCAGCCCGGATCTGCCCCATTTACTAAATACATCCAACCGCTCTCGTCCCCGCAGTCAAATTCGTACAGATTATGGATCCCCTTGATATAATAGGAGCCATACAACGGAGTAAATACATAATCCAGATGTATTTTCTTTTCCCCACATACCCGCTTTAATACATCAAATGCCGTGTCTCCCTGCGTAAACTCATAAGTTCCCTGCACAATCATACCATCCGCCGGGATGACTTTTTTGGCGCTCTCACTCAACTGATCCATATGCGAAAACACCTCAGCACACGTCACCGTCAGTGAGCACTCATTTTTCTTATTATCCTCCTGTGGGACTCCTGTAGGTTCCGGACTGGCCTCCGACGGGTCATTGCCGCTGCCAGGCTCCGCACTGGCCGAAGATTTCCCATCCTTTTTCTCTGCAGTGCTGTCTGCTTTCTCCCCACTCTTTTTACTACTGCTCTTTTTTCCAGCAGTCTTTTGTTTTTTATCCTTTGTCTTCGAACTGCCCTTTGAAGTGTTTTCGACAGCTGTAGTATTTTCCGGATCTGACGGATCCTTTTTAGCATCAGCCTCTGATTTCGATTTTTCCTCATTTTTTTCTTTCTCATCTTTTTTCCCTTTCCCGGCAAGGTCTTGTTTCTCCCCCTGCTCTGTCTGCGTTTCCTGATCCGAAACTGTCACTGTGGACGATGCTCCTGTCACGCTTTCTCCCGTCACATTTTGTCCCTGCTCCACACATTCAACTACTTCTGTAGAATTTCCTTCTGGTCCAGCCCAAATACTTTTTACAAAAAGAATGGCACAAATCAGAAAAAGAACTACCACACAAATTGTTATTGCTCTTTTATTTGCATTCATTTTTTATCTCCGATGTTAATTTTTAAGAATCATAACATTTTTATGGGGAATCTGTCAAATCGGAGTTTTGCAGGTTCCGTATTTTATGAGAACGGGCCTTTTCGCATGGGCGCTCTCGCTCAATAAATGCGCAGCGGTATGGACGCATGTTTAAAGTGCAAAAACATGCATCTCATACCGGCGTATTTATAACCCATGCCTAAAAGGCCCGTTCTCATAAAATACTACAACTCTGTGTAAAATAGACCTGTATAAAAAGGGTTGCCCCGCAAGTGAGAACCTTCCGGTCTTCTATCGATCAACCCTACTCCTCCATCAGCACCACCCCGCAATTTTATGGTGTTGCAGTATTTCGGGCACAATGGTTTCTAAAAGCATGGGTTATAAAAGCGTCAGTAAGAGGCACGGGAACGTGCATACCTTGCACGTTCCCATGCCCTTACTGCTACGCTTTTATTAAGCGGGAGCGCCCATGCGTTAGAAACCGTTGTGCCCGAAATACGGATCCCATAAATCCCCCCACCTTTGACACTTCCCCCCTTCTCTGCTATAATGATGAACTGGATTTAATATAAGTAGCTGTATTGGTTTCTGTATATGGGATGTGAAATCATCCATCCCATTTGCATGCGCTGGCATGTGAGCAGAATTAATAGGGAAGCCGGTCCGAGTCCGGCACAGCCCCCGCTGCCGTATTTGAGGATGCCGATAACACGACCTGTTTTATTCTGACACTCAGAATTACCTGACATTCAGGTCAGTCACTGGAGCGTATCAATCTCCGGGAAGGCGTTATCCGCAGTTGATGCATAAGTCGGAAGACCTGCCATACAGTTTGAAATACTACCTTTCGGAGGGAGAGGGAATGTTTTGACAACTTATTCCATTTGTCATTACAGTCCCCTTATGCCCTTTTTTAGGAAATAAGGGGATTTTTAATTTCAGGATCTGATACGATTCAAGTGGTCAGATTTACTTTCAATCCAAAAGAATACCGCGCAGTATGCGCAGAAATGAGGATGAAAAAATGAAAACGACAAAAAAACTTTTTGCAACCAAAAAATTGTTTGCTTGTTTTCTCGTATTTGCCCTTTCACTTGGTATTTTTACGGCAAATGAGGGAAAAACAGCAGCCAAAACAACAGATACCGTAACCGATACGATCACGGTAACGCTCCGGATCGAAGACAGCGGCAAGACGCTGCTCCCATCGACTCAGATCACAATAACCCCCGAAGATATTGAAGAGGTAAATCAGACCTATACTGTAGAGACCGGTTCTGTAGAAAGTGGAACTTTTAATAGTATCCCACTTCTGCCAGATCATGCCACAGCGGCCCATGTGATCGCATCCTATATGATACATACGTCACAGAACCCGACAGAGGATCTGGCCTTTAACACCTCTTATTATGATGGCTCCCATAATGTCGCCCATATCAAAGGCGAGAAAACACCAAGCGACTATGCATGGAGCTACCGCGTCAATGATGCCTATCCGGCAGAAGGCAGTATGGATCGCTACCAGATAAAAAATGGTGACAACATCGTCCTTTTCTATTCCGAGCTGTACGACCCTTCTGTTGGATATGGACTGTACACAAATTACAGCTTTTTTGATCAGGATTCTTATGAGACTACCGTAGGAAACGACATGACTGTCACATTAAAAAAAGAAGATGGTTACGATGAAAATTACCAGACTCTCATCGCTGGAGCTGCTGGTGAGACAATTTCCGTGTCTCTGAACGGTTCCGTCATAAAGACAGTTACGACGGATGAAAGCGGAACTGCCCGTCTTTCCTTTGATCAGGCAGGCACCTATACGATCACATCCGAACGCTATACCGAAGAAGGATTCTGCGTAAACTCCCGTGCTTATGCAACTGTCACGGTGAGCAATGCATCTCCGGGTACTCCTGTTCCGGATTCTCCTACCCAGACGGCTCCTGTCCTTCCGACTGCCACACCCGCAGGTTCGTTACAGGTAACACCGTCTCCTGCCCCACAGACAACCAATTCCACAGTGAACAAACCGGACGCTCCAAAGAAGATAAAGCTTTCGGTAAAAAAGAAACAGATGACGTTGTCGTGGAAAAAGGTAAAAGACGCAAAGGGATATGTCATTTCCCTGTCAAAAAAGAATAAAAAGAACTTTAAAAAATTTGCTTCCACAAAAAAGACGACCATCACAAAAAAGCTGAAAAAAGGAAATTATTTTATAAAAATCCGCAGTTATAAAATCGTAGATGGAAAAAAGGTCTATAGTAAATACAGTAAGACCATTTCAGTCAAAGTAAAATAACCTGTTTTTACAACCGGGTGTGTCAGGTACCCGGTTCTTTATAAGGAGACGTCATGAAAAAATTATTTAGCCTTTTACTGATCACCACATTGATCCTTATCCCATATACAAGAGCAGATGCCTGGCATTCGTTCCGGGATGAAACCGGACTTTCCCAGGCAAACACAACATCTGCCAGAACTCCGATAAATACTGACACCAGCGGCCCGAAATGGCGAATCAAGTTCAGTGACAGCACAAAAGCCGTATGCAATTCCTCACCCATCCTGACCGACGAAACTATTTTTATCGTATGTGAAAAAACATTATTTAAACTCGATAAGGAAGGGAACATTATCTCCACTCTTTCACTGGAGGCATCGATGAATTCAATCTGTCATATGGCGCTGCATGAAAATAAGCTTTTTATCCCATTGGGTGGCGGAATGATCCAGTGTGTCAACACAAATACGATGACTTCCATATGGACAAGCGAATCCTTTGGATTCCAGTCTCTGACTACCGTATGCTTTTACGATGGTTATCTCTATGCGGGCACGACAAATGCAGGCGGTACCGATGGTTTCTATTACTGTCTCCGGGAGACGGACGGTGAAACTGTATGGAAATATAAAAATGAAGAATCCCCCTGTGGCTATTACTGGAGTGGTGCGATACCCGCAAATACCCAGAACTCCGTCAAATGCCTTCTGTTTGGCGGGGACAATGGATTACTCCTCTCCCACAGTCTGACAGAAGATATGGTGTATGATGTATTTGATTTGTCTGAACTCACCGGCTCAAAGGGAAAGATCCGTGCCGGCATCACCTGGGATCCGGAAACAAATGCCTGGTATACCACGTCCACCAACGGATATTTATATAAAATAACAATGACTGACGATGGCCACTTCGATTGTGTGGTTCCGGTATTTCTTGGCGATACGCCATCGGATCTGGTCAACTGCACCAGCACACCGACGATCTACAATGGTAGAATATATGTGTGCAGCTATTACAATACCTCCGGACTCATCAGTGTTATCGATGCGGCTTCTATGAAACGCATTTATTCTACTACCGCCCCCGGCTTACACGACATCAAATCCTCTCCGCTTGTATCTACCGGCTATGCGAACGAGGAAAATAACCAGAAAGTGTACGTTTATTTTACACAAAACGCAGCCCCGGGTGGCATTTATTACATAGAAGACAACTCCCGGGCGACGTCGGCTGAGATCCAGACTTTATATGAACCAAAAAACAATCCTCAGTTTTGTATGGCAAGCGTGGCTGCAGATACCAATGGGACACTGTATTATTCCAACGATTCCGGAACTTTTTTTGCTGTGGCAGAGGGCTTTTCCCAGAACGATATCGTGACACCGCCCCCAGCAGAAACGGAGGAACCGGCATCTCCGTCAAAACCAGAACCCCCACACATACAAAGTAGTTCCACAGAGCCGGCCTCCACCACCCTTTCCATTCCTCCGCAATCAGACGGTAATACAAAAAATATTGCCCTCAAAACAAACCGTTCTGCACGCCCTCAGAAACCAAAAAATATAAAAATCAAAAAGAAACGCAAATCAAATGGAAGCTATAAAATTATACTTTCCTGGAAAAAGGGAAACAACACGAAAAAAACATTACTGGGGATCAATGGAAAAAAGAACCGGCTTTTATCTGGCACAAAAGCAACACTTACCTTAAAAAAAGGAACTTATACCATCCGTTTGTATGGATACCGTTCCTCCACTCAAAAAAGTAAAGCCTCCCTGCTCCGCCTACAACTAAAATAAGACAAAAAATACCAGCCCACCCAAAACACGGTGTGACTGGTATTTTTCAATCATTCTCCTTCTGAGCCTTCATCCGAACCTTCTTCTCCCCCGGAAGAAGACTCTCCACCAGAGGAAACTTCTCCGGAAGGTGCTGGTGACGAGCCACCGGACATACTTCCGCCTCCCTCTTCTTCGTCTTCTAAGAGGCTTTTGTGCTTCTCCGCCTCCTTATTTTGTATCGCCATCATCTTTGCCTTCAGATACAGGTCACTGTTGTAGCGGAACAAAAAACTCTCATCTTTTGGTGGTACTTTATCTCCGCGCATGATCCGTCTGGCGATCGTAAGCGCTTTTGACAGCGCATTATTACTGAATTTTTTCTTTTTTTGTCCTGCACTCTGGCTCTTGGATAACATCCTGTTAAGGGGAGACTGCTCCTTCTTTTTCTTCTCACGAAAAGCTTCCCAGGCGGCTCTTAGTTTCTCCGCTTCCTCTCGTTCCGCTCTCTTTCCGGAAAGCTCCTTGCCTTCTTCCGACAATTCGAGCGACACAGCCTTCTCTTCGTTTCCTTTTGCCATCTGTACTGGCTGCGTTCCGGAGCCTCCGTTTCTATCTGCACTTTCCACAGAAAGATTATTTTGACTCAGAGAACGTGCATTTTGCACAGGTTTATAGCCTGCCGATTTTGCAATATACATTTCTATCACATCCTTGTCTGAAACATCCCGGTGCTTCTCACCGGCGGGCAAATCCATTTACCCATGTAAATGTTCTTATAATGTATATCGGCACATCGGACAGATTATTTAGTCTGAGGCACTTTTTGTGCAAATTCTGTATTTACCAGGTCCTCATACGGAACCCGCTCCGTAAGTTCACCACTTGACTCCAGAATATCCTGAAGAAGCTCAAAACTGTCTTTCTCAAATACGAGATTATCTTTCCATGTATACTGTTCATAATAACGTTCTACTATAGTAGTCAACACATCAAGATCCGTCTCCGCAAACTGAGGTTTTATCACGTTTGCAATTTCTTCCGGCGTATGTTTTTGCACATAATCCATTCCCTTCTGGAGTGCATTTGTAAACTTCTGGATGACGTCGCCATTTTTCTTGATATAACTTTCCTTGGCCGAATATGCCGTATAAGGAACCATGCCACTATCTACTCCCAGAGATGCCACGACAACTCCCTTTTTCTCCTTTTCCAGAGATGCTGCAAACGGCTCGAACTCAACGGAATAATCTCCCTGTCCGGATGCAAATGCTTCTGCTGTCAGTCCAAAATCAATATTCTGGATCATCTTCAGATCTTTCTGGGGATCGATCTTATTTTTCTTTAGTATGTATTCAAATACCATCTGCGGCATTCCACCTTTTCTTCCCGCCAAAACCGTCTTTCCTTTCAGTTTATCCCAGGTAAATTCCTTATCTTCTTCTCTCGCCACAAGAAAATTTCCGGCTCTCTGCGTAAGCTGGGCAAAGTTGATGATCTTCTCTCCGGCCCCCTCATTATACACATAGATCGATGCCTCCGAACCCATAAAACCGATATCTGCCTCTCCTGATAAAACAGCGGTCATCACATTATCGGCCCCCGCTCCGTTTACCAGTTTTATATCAATTCCTTCCTCCTTAAAATATCCGTTCTCAATCGCTACATACTGTGGTGCATAAAAAATAGAATGTGCCACCTCATTTAACGTCACACTCACCATTTCCTCTTCCGATGTCGATTTCCCACAGCCGCAAAGCTGGAATATCACAAGTGAAAATACGAGTATCATCGCAGTTAACTTTTTCATCTTTCCCATAGGTCAGCGCAATTGCTGCCCTTACTCCTATTCTTTTTTAAAAAATATATGTAAAAAACATACTGCGGTGCATGTATTTTTATGGTATAATCATTTTATAATATCTGGTAAATCAGCATTATTGCCCCGGTGGTTCGGCAAAATGCGAAATTCATATCACGAAATGGAGAGGCAAGCTATGAATGAGACAGAACAATTAAAAGAATGGATCGATGGCAGTGACAATATTGTATTCTTTGGGGGCGCTGGTGTTTCCACGGAAAGTAACATCCCGGATTTTAGAAGTGTAGACGGTCTGTATAATCAGGAATATGACTATCCCCCCGAAACGATACTGAGCCACACTTTTTTCATGCGCAATCCCGGTGAATTTTTCCGGTTTTACCGGAACAAGATGCTGTTTCAGGATGCCATGCCGAACAATGCCCATAAGGCTCTTGCCAATCTCGAAAAAATGGGGAAGTTAAAAGCCGTTATCACACAGAACATCGACGGTCTGCATCAGAAAGCAGGCAGTAAGGAAGTTCTGGAACTTCACGGTTCTGTGCTTCGCAATCACTGCATGGACTGTGGAAAATTTTACGGGCTGGCAGATATCCTCTCCCAGGAGGGAATCCCCGCCTGCAGCTGCGGGGGAACGATCAAACCGGACGTCGTACTGTACGAGGAGGGACTGGATTCTTATATCCTTGAAAAATCTATCTCCTACATAAGAAATGCCGATGTCCTTATCATCGGCGGAACCTCGCTCGCTGTTTACCCGGCGGCAGGTCTCATCGACTATTACAACGGAAATAAACTCGTCCTGATCAACAAATCAAAGACAAGCAGAAATGCCCATGCTGATCTGGAGATCAACGCTCCGATTGGAGAGACGCTGGCGTTTTACGCTTGAAACGATATTCCTTTTGTGTTAAACTACACACTAAGGCATCGTTACGATACTTTTGAAACTGATAGGAAAGGAGTTGATTTTCTGTGCCGATCAAAATTCCGAACTCACTTCCGGCGACAGAAATACTCGAACAGGAAAATATATTTGTTATGACAGAAACACGTGCGATCCAACAGGACATCCGCCCGTTAAATGTACTTATATTAAATCTTATGCCGACGAAAATCGTCACGGAGACCCAGTTGCTGCGAAAGCTTTCCAATACTCCGATTCAGATCAAAGTTGAATTTTTAAAAACAGCGAGTTATATTCCACAGCATACGGATCCCACTCATCTTGACACCTTTTACACTACTTTTGATGAAATCAAAAACCGCAAATTTGACGGAATGATCATTACCGGAGCTCCGTTAGACTATATCCGCCTTGAGGAAGTGGCCTACTGGGAGGAAATCTGTGAGATCATGGACTGGTGCAAGACACATGTACACTGCACGATGCATCTTTGCTGGGCCGCTTATGCCGGTCTGTACCATTATTATGGCATTGATAAATACGACCTTCCGGAAAAATTATCCGGTGTCTATGAACACACGGTAGTACGAAAAAACTCTCCTCTCTTCCGGGGATTCGATGACATCTTTTATGCTCCCCAGTCGAGAGCTACCAGTGTCAGGGAGGAGGATATCCGTGCGGTGAAGGATCTCGAACTTATGGCCGTTTCGGAAAAAGCCGGAGTAACGATCGTAAAAACTACGGATAACAGACATTTCTTTATGACATGTCATCCGGAGTACGATGCGGATACACTGGCTAAAGAATATTACCGAGATCTTGAGAAAGGAATGAATCCCCAAATTCCATATAACTATTTCCCAGATGATGATCCGAAACAAAAACCCGTCGTCTGCTGGCGTTCTACCGGACAGCTCATTTTCTCAAACTGGCTGAATTATTATGTATACCAAAGCACACCATACGATATTGATAAAGTAGTCTGACCAGACGGCACCGATTGAAACCCTGTTTGTTAAATCGGTGCCGTCTGTCTGATTCAGTAAAAAATCGATTCGGACTCTCTCATAAATCCTGACATGATACATACTCCCTCTGCCCCTGCCTGCATGACATCCCCCGCGTTCTCCTTTGTGATCCCGCCAATCCCATACACAGGAATACGGATCTCCTGACAGACTTTACTCACAAAACCGGTTCCTCTGCCGGGAACTCCCTTTTTACAATCCGTTTCAAACACATGTCCTGCCGTCACATAATGTGCGCCCAGCTTTTCTGCCTCCACTGCCTGTTCCACGGAATGTACCGAAGTTCCGATTCGTTCAAATTTCTGTAAATATTTCGGTTCCACAGATGACAAAATCGTAAAAGGAAGATGGATTTTTCCACACCCAAGCCTGTCAGCTACCCGGTACCATGTATGCAAAATACACTCTATCCCTGACCCTTCACATGCTGCCAGCACGTTCTTTGCCATATTAAAATACTCTTCCTCCTCCAAATCCTTTTCTCGAAGAATCAGTGCATCTGCGTTCCCATCTTTGCCAATTTGTTTTATCCGCTCAAAAAAGTCACCCTCACAAAGCTTACGGTTTGTAACACAGATACATGGGATTTTTTCTCCATTGTCTGATAACAGCATGTTGTCTCTATCTCCTCCTGAATCGTTTTTTCCTGTCTGACAGCGACTTAGATGACTCAAGGCTATACGTATATATAATCGCTCATGACTGGCTGCAGACCATTTTCCAAAATCGCCTGATACACCTCTTGCACATTTCGTGTATCATCGATCTCAAACTGTTCATCTCCCTTTTCCACCCCGCTATGGCCTCCAATCCCTACATTAACCCCTGCTGAAATCTTTGTCGCCGCTATTTTGATCATATTATTGCGCACCCTCTCACACTCTCTGGTCGAAATGGTAATATTCGAAAATGGCATAAACAGCCGGTAAGCACAAACCACCTGAAGTAACTGCGCCTCGTGCACATCCATCGGATCGATCCGGTCATTATTGATAATCGGTCTAAGACGCGGACAGGAAAAAGCAATCTCTGCATGGGGATATTTTCGCTGGATATACCATGCGTGCATTCCTGTCGCAAAAGCGTCCCGACGAAAATCATCCAGACCAAGCAGCGCAGCAAACCCAACTCCTCTCATTCCCCCTTTTATTGCACGCTCCTGCGCATTCAGCCGATAGGGAAAAATCCGTTTTCTCCCTGCCAGATGAAGCGTCTCATACTTTTTCGCATGGTATGTCTCCTGAAATACTGTGATATAATCTGCCCCACACTCATGCAAATATGCATAATCCTCTGAATTTACCGGATATATTTCAAGTCCTACCACATGAAAATAGTTTCTGGCAATCCGGCACGCTTCCCCAATATATCTGACATCTGACATCGAAGGACTTTCCCCTGTCAAAATAAGCACCTCCTGCAAACCGGTCGCTGCGATCTGCTGCATTTCCTTTTCTATCTCCTCCCGGTTCAGTTTAGCACGGCGTATCTTATTGTGACAGTTAAATCCGCAGTAAATACAATAATTTTCACAGTAATTTGCAATATACAGCGGCGTAAACATATAAATTGAATTGCCAAAATGTTTTCTTGTCTCAACCTGTGCTGCACATGCAATTTCCTCCAAAAACGGCTCTGCCGCCGGTGAGAGAAGGGCTGCAAAATCCTCCGGTCCCCTGTTTGTATGACTAAGCGCCCGTTTCACATCCTCCGCATTATATTTATCATAATCATATTTTTTTGCCGCTTCCACGACAAGCCGGTCGATCTCCGAATCCAGGACCTCCATTCCGTCCATATATTTCATATGATCGATCCGGTTCTCTCTAAGATGCTCCCTGATCTCATCACTCAGGATACTTTGATTTATTTTTTCATCCCCGGCATCTTTCCCAGTCATAATTGCACTCATGCTGCAATCCTCCTATCTCATTTTGTATCACGGATGTACCCAGTGAGCGGCGAAGATGCACTTCCCCCCTTTTCCAATACCCGTCCTGTCCCTGCAAGATATGCTTCTCTTCCTGCCTCGATCGCCTTTCGAAACGCTCCGGCCATCATCGGAATATCCCCTGCTGTCGCAATTCCCGTATTGGCCATAACCGCAGCGGCTCCCATTTCCATTGCCTCACAGGCCTGGGATGGGCATCCGATTCCTGCATCCACAATGATTGGCAGATCGATCTCATCGATCAGGATCTGAATAAATTCCTTCGTGCACAACCCCTTATTCGAACCGATCGGCGCAGCAAGAGGCATAACAGAAGCAGCCCCTGCCTGACACAGATCTCTTGCCGTATTCAGGTCCGGATACATATATGGCATTACGATAAATCCTTCTTTCACAAGTATCTCTGTGGCTTTTACTGTCTCCTCATTATCCGGGAGCAGATATTTACTATCTCTCATAATCTCTATTTTTACAAAATCACCACATCCTGCCTCTCTGGACAATCTGGCGATCCGGACTGCTTCCTCAGCATTCCGGGCCCCGGATGTATTTGGCAGTATCGTCACATCCTCTGGTATGTAATCAAGTATGTTTGCCGTCCCTCCTGCATTTGCCCGTCGGAGCGCAAGTGTAACGATTTCCGCCCCTGCGTTTTCCACCGCCGCCTGAATCAACTCCAAAGAATATTTACCGGAACCAAGTATAAATCGGGATGAAAATTCATGCCCTCCCAGTATCAGTTTATCATCGTTCATTTCTCTTTTCTCCTTTCCATCGACAAATAAAAAAATCCGCTCATGCAGAGTGAGAATTGCCATTGGCAATTCTCGAGAGGCCCGCGCCTTTCAGCCGGGCCTTATCAACCTCCACCTACAAAGCTCACAACCTCAATGCAATCGCCCTCTTTCACAGAGATTTCATCCAAATGCGCTCTCGGTATGATTTCATCATTTATCTCGACTGCCACACGACTGATTTCATATCCTTCCCTCTCCAGAAGTTCTGTGAGAAGCATTCCATCAAAGCTATCCTTTTGTTCTCCATTCACTGTAAGCATTCTTTCACCTCGTTTCTACAAAAGTCGAACTTTTCTACAAAATAAAAAGGATATCACATGAAAACTACACCCGTGGTGGTGTACCCCTTCATGAGATATCCTCAATCTGCTAAAATCATATCATAATTTATATGTTCTGTCAATCGTTCACTTTCGGTCCATCTTCCTCTGTATCTTCTCCATGCCATCCACAAAAACAAGAACTTCTGCCACGATTCCATAAAGTTCCGGGGGAATATATTCTCCCACGTCCAGAATCGACAGACTTTTTGCCAGTTTTTCATCCTTATGGACCGGGACACTCGCCTCTTGTGCTGTGTCAATGATCCGATCAGCTAAATGCCCCTTTCCTGTCGCCACAACTTTCGGTGCCTGCTCACCCGGTTCATATTCAAGTGCAATCGCTGTTTTATTTTTATCAAATTCTGCCATGAAATTCTCCTCCATTTGAATTCAGTCTCAAAGGCACTCATAAACCCTTTCTTCATTCTCTGTTCCGGCCTCTGCTGCAGCAAAAAGTATCTGATGGATCCTCACTTCCTCTTCTTCCAGCATATCTGCTATATCAGAAACTGAAAGTCCCTTTTCCTGCTTTTTCAATGTCTGGCGGATTAAACAAAGCATATTCCCTTTTTCCATGCCTTTTTGAATCCCTGTATTTTCCAATTCTTCTGCTATGATACACATACTGACTTTTCCTCCTTTCCTCATGCGACTCCGGATCGTTTCTTTTATGTTCCGATACCGTGCATCTCTGCCAACTGCCCCGATCACATCCAAAAATTCCTCCGGGTGTGATAAATTTCTTTTAGTATCTTTCATAAACCATTTCAACTTTTGTTTATCTTTTCTACAGGCAAGATAATCCACCACGTGTCGAAAATCAGAACAATATTTGTTCCGGGTTTCTTCATCCTGTCTCCTAAGATCGATTACTCTCAAACATCTCTCCTGTAGCAGGGGCAACACGAGTTCCCTCTCCTCTTCTTGTATATCAAGTATTCCGGTCAGGGACAATGGCTCCTTCCACTCCTCCTCGCCAAAATATAAGACTAATGAGACAACAGGAATCAGTTTCTGATCATCTCCGATTTCTTTTGTATAACAATGCCTTCCTCTTTTTCGATTCTCTTCTTTTATCTCCCGAATTTGCTCATTGTAACCAGCAAAAACATATCCCATATCACGCACTGGCATTGTATTGCATATGCCTGACTGGTTTTCAATACAGACTATGGCAATTTCCCGGTCAGAGCGCCGAATCTTCATACGTATATCTGAATCTAACTCTCTCATGTCCCCTTCCGGACTCCGATAAATCATCTTTGACGGAAGCTTTTCCAGATTTTCTGGGAAAATAATCTGCTTTCCCCCATACAGATTTACATTCATAATGTCTGCAAATACATCCGGATACTCCTCCAGACTTTTTGTTGCCAGATCCTGTCTCATCTGCATCCCCCCTCATATTCATTTTTAGAGCAGGAATGCATCCAATATTTTGATCATTCCTGCTTACATTATCTGGATTGATAAGCAAGAATGTTGAAATATAGAATTCAGTTAAAGAAATATATATCAGATAGTTTACTTGCTTAAAGAAAGTCTAACACACACTTCTAAAAATTGCAAGTATTTTTTTCAATAAATCATAAAAAAAATGTCACAAGCCCTGAGTCACAAAATTTTTAATAAATGAGTTTCTATGGATCGGACATGGACCAAACTTTTTGATCGCTTCGATATGCGCAGCGGATCCGTAGCCCTTATGTTTCTCAAAACCATAATCTGGATACATCTCTGCATATTCTGTCATCAGTCTGTCCCTTGTCACTTTTGCCATAATACTGGCCGCTGCGATCGAAACACTTTTCGCGTCACCTTTGATGATCCCAACCTGCCGGATCGGCAGCTGTGGGATCGTGACTGCATCGTTTAAGAGCAGATCCGGGACTACCCCCAGATCCTCTACGGCATGAACCATTGCCTCGTAAGTCGCCTGCAATATATTGATTTCATCGATCCGGGCCGGCGAACTCATGCCAATTCCGTAAGACACTGCTTTCTCTTTGATTTCATCAAAAAGCTCCTCACGGCGTTTTGCACTCAGCTTTTTGGAATCATTCAGATACAATATCTCACAATCTTTGGGAAGAACAACCGCCCCCGCAACAACCGGTCCCGCCAACGGTCCTCTCCCCGCCTCATCAATCCCGCAGATGCATGAAAATTCATCTCCGTATTTACGCTCAAATTCCCGCATCCCTTCCAGTCTCTTTTTCTCCTTCTCCAAGGCTTCTTTTTTTCTCCGAAAAGACGCTGTCAGCCGGATGACTCCAGCTCTTTCATCCTCCTCATAAAGCTGAAAAAGCCGATCCCATTCCTCCATGCTACTCTGTTCAAACTCACGTTTTATATCCGCAATTTTTCTTGTCATAATACGCCTCGCTATGTAAAAATAAAATATGGCAGAAAGATACCTGCACTCATCACTGAATGCAGGTTATCTTTCTCCGTATATTATTGAAGAGCAAATAATCCTCTCTGACCAATATCAACTTCTGCATATTGTTTCGAATTTTCCACCTGCTCGGCTTTCGTCGGATCAGTTGGATTCTGATACGGGGCAAATGTGGTTCCCTTCATCTTAGAAGTCCTTGCCACCCATTCAACCCGCAAGGTCGTATACCCGGTCTGCCATTTCTTCATACTAAATGGCAGTGCAAATTTCAAGCTGTCCTTTTTAGACACTTCATAACCGGTTATCTTAGCGTACACATTCTGGTACTGACTAAAGTCCACTGCCTTTTTCTCTAACGGTGTACCATCCAGTTTCTGCGGTAAGACTACTTGCTTCTCACCTGTATCCGGATTAATAAATGAAATTGAAGTAATGATCGAAGTCTCCTCATTATCTGCATTGCTTAGATTACAGTGCAAATACAAGGTCCGGTCATTTTGATACTGCGCACTCTGATCATAATCGATCAGAACCGAATCATTTGAAATCTTCTGATAATACTTTCTGGATTCCTTCGTATTCAAAACTCCAAACGTCATCTTCGGTGTAAGCGGTGTACCATTGTTCAGGATCTTATAGAAAATTTTTCCCAGACGGTTAAACACTCCATTTCCAAAAGGTGTAAAGTTATTATTAACACGTGTTCCCTCTTCCTGGCCAACAACAACATTCTGGAAATCCATGTCAGGATCCGTAGTTCCTGCTACTACTCCCATTGCAGATGAGCCACCTTTATTATAGGCATTCGTATATGTATCCATACCGCCTAAGCCATCTGAAAAAGTTGATTTCAAAAATCCATATTTCCACAAATTATCTACCTGCAGATGATTGTGTCCGGAGTCAAATAACGCATCTTCTTCCGGAGATACAGGAACATCCGGCCAAAACGTAAAGAGATTCCATAAATAATATGCTTTTTGTTTTTCGGTCTCACTTATCGATGTACAATCACACAAATTCGGGCGTTGATAATATCCTGTGTATTTTGCGGTGTTTGGAACACTCTCATCATCCTTCTGGAGCGGAACCTGCCTTATATTGTCATATATATCATCCATAAAAGTGCTGACATATTCAACCGCATTATTCGGCTTATCTTTGGATGCCGACAGTTCAAATTGTGTACATATCAGGTACAGTTTTGATATATTATTTAAACTACCCGGTCTCTTCGTACATTTCAACCCGCTGTCAACATACATATGCGTATTTTTATCCTTGTCACGGGTGACACCTTCATCTAATAAAGTACCAATCGTGCTGGAGAAAAACATTGGCAACGAAGAATCCCCACTTAAACGCTTTATGATCTTCATGCAATCAACCCACTCCAGATCATTTTCATGGAAAGAAGCAAGTTCTCCATCCGATTTCTTGGTTTGTGTTGAATTTTTATCTCTTGCCAGATCCACATAGTTATCATACAAGGACTTCATCGCATCAACGCTGTTATCTCCGGAGCGGTAACTGCTGACATAAAACATATCCGCTCTTTCAATATAATCAAGCGTATCCGTCGTATCACCTGCATCCATCTGGTTGATCATGGCTGGGGTAAGCGTAATGACCTTGACATAAGTTTCAGCATACTTCTCATCTGCTGTCATGATCACCTTTCCATCTGTGTCCTTCTCATCCTCATAATAGAACAGCATCCGTTTCAGAATATCATTAAACTTAACTCCGATCAGCTCAAACCGGAAAATATATCCCTCGTATTTATAACGGAACGTTACAACGGATGTTACTTTCAGAGGCTTGCCCGTCACCGGATGGGTCGTAAACGAAGACATACGGGAAGCCGGGAAACCATCACCTACGGAAGGCTCGGCTATAGCACCTTGGGGGGCCGGCGTTCCCTCCGGCCAGATATTATTATACGCATACTCCTCCGGTATGCTCTCTTTACTCTCGTAATACTTCCAGCTGTTTTGGGAAGGATCCCATTGATTATATCCACCAATATACCATTGATTATACACTTTAAAATCTCCCTTTCCCGGACCCACATATACATAATATCCTTCAACCTGACTCTCTTCCTTTTCAAGATTCCAGCAGTCTGCCCTCTGGAGCTCTTTCTCTAAAATATCCTTATCATCGGATGTCTTTTTAAAGAAATCCGGATGACTGGCAGCAAGCTGTGTAAAGGTAATCTCCTTATTCTTATATCGTTGGAGATCCTGTGCAAAACTTTCATCTCCTGTCACATTTACAGTATATTCGTTATTATCTTCCTTATCTTTCTCATAACTCCATGCCCACTGTTTGTCGTTCTTAAGAAATTTACTATCGATCTGCTTTCCATCTTTATCTACAAACAAATCCGGATGGGCCGCCTGAATCTCCGCAATCGACTTTTTGCTCTGTCCGTTCACTATCTCAGAAACGAAACTTTTATCCTGTCTGATCTCTACCGTACGATACGTATCCAAATAATACAAAGACGCATTCACACGATCGTCTTCATTTTTCGTCGCCCGTGATGCTCCTACTACCGTACCATTCGGATTATAGATTTCATAACCACCGTTATTATTATCAAGCCATCCTCCTAACTGTTGTAAGTTTGTCGGATCCCATGACTTAACGTCATTTCCTGTAATGACCTGATCATTAAACGCATAACGATTGTCCCCCATATTCTGTGGGTTTGACTGGTAGAATTTTACAGTAGAATTTTTCCTGCTCACTTCATAAGTAAATTCAAGCGGATCAATTGGCAATCCCTCTTCCTGGGATGACACCAGAAATCCCAGAGACTGCTGTGCCATCTCCGGCACGATCTCCAGAATGATCAGCGGATTTCCCTTTGTTCCCTTCTGAACAGTACCATCCGTATGCGGCACTTCCGGAAGCGATTTATAGCCACTGACCATCACCTCGGACTGCGAATCTACAACGAGTTTTAAATATCCATACTCCTTCAGATCAAGCGGCTCTTTTTTAGCCCCGTCGATATAAAAACGCATTCCGCCATTTTTTGTAACAAAAGAAACACTTCCATCCGAATTCCATGATACACCTGTCCGGCTGCTCTCCTTATCCTTTGTAGCCGACGTCTCATTAGCAGAAAAAATACTAACCGGACGTTTTCCACTGTCATCTCCGACCCCTTTTACAAATTCTGCTGAAAACAATGTAAGCTGTGCATCTGAATTCACGGACGCCATCTCAATCGTCGTATACAAATCCCGCTTCAGATAATTCCCCAGATTAAAATAAATCTCTCTTTTCCCTGAAAACTGTGTCGCCCCCGTATAGCTCTCTCTCTCTTGGAATCCAAGATATTCATATACCTCCCCTTCTCCATTTTTTGCCAGAGTCATATAAAAACCAAACGAATTTTTGGCCGTCACCGTAAGATCCGGATTCGCCTCTGACTCTGTCTGCGCAAGATTTGGATTATTGATATACTCCTCTTGGATATACGGACTTTTTGAAAAATATTTACCAAAAATAACCCCATTGGACACCAGATAATATCCTGCTACAATGACACAGGTAAGCAGCACTGTAAAAGCACTATACTTTATGATCCGGAATCGTTTATTTTTTACAGTTACCATTTTCTTCCCCTTCATAGCCTTCTCCTTTCTACTGATTTCTGAGATAAACCTTTTTTCCGCAACTGTACTCCGGTGCCACACCATCGTCCAGTTTCATATCAATATCTACCAGATATTTTTTTGAATCCTCGTTCTGCATCACTTTACACCCAAACGTTATAACATCTTCAGCCAGAAGATAATTTCTCAAATCACTCGCATCCAACGTAGAAAGAGTCGATACATCCACAATCTGCACAATCGGATTCATCGAAGGCGCCGGTGTCGAAGTCGCTCCCGGCGGCAGGGAAACTACAGGTGGCGACGTTGGTCCCGGTGAGGACTCGCTGGAACACTTTCCAAAATAGACACATTGCTCGCCGCCAGGCGATGCTGCCCCGGTGTCCTTAAACCAGTACGCATAAGAGTCGGATGTCATATCCTTAATGTCCGCAAGCGTTTTGCTACCATCTTCCAATCCCTTGATCATCTCTTTTGCCTGTTTTTCATTCGTAAAAAGAATCAAAAGCTTCTCACTGTCATCCCAATAAGCCCGCTCAGATTCCAAAATATAACTCTCCATATGATTCATGGCATCTTTTGCCTGATTCTGTACTGCAATTCTTGCCTCAGTGTCTCTCATACTCTTTGAGGAAAATGCAATAAGAGCTGTAACAGCACCAAAAACAATCGTAGAAATTACGATTGCTAACATCAATTCGACAAGGGAAAAACCTTTGTTATTCAATTTCATCCTCATCCCACACTTCCCTCCTTTGGTTAATCAATAAAATGTTTTCCTGTACTTGTAACCAATGTGATCTCATGCGCAGAATCACCCGATGACTTTATTACCTTAATTTTACTTGTAGGCGACGCTGTATTCAGAAATGCACCATCTTTCCGTCGTACACCGATCGTCACACACTTATTCGACAGCGTAGAGATATCCTGCGTATCAAAAAATATCTTTAAATCACGATTTCCTACCTTTTCTCCATCTGAGTAATTCGTAGCAGATGGAGTAAAGGAAGATGAGCCATTAAATAATATATAGTAATCATGGTCATAATAATAAAGATGCATATATGTCGATGAGGTCTTTGACATATTACGGGACTTTAAAGAAGTCAGCCCATTATCAATCTCAGCTGCACATTTTGATGCATTGGCAAGCTTCAGGTATCCAAAAGCCGAAATTCCACCCACAGACATAAGCGCAATGATCGCAATAATAATAATCAGCTCAATCAGTGAAAATCCCGAATTTCCTAATTTTTTCATCCTCATCACCTACTTTTCATCCAAATTAATTTGAATTTCTTTCCCAGTTCTCATAACTGATGCAGTCCGCTACATTTACAGATGATTTCTCTTCATCATCCAGACAGCGGAAATACTTCCACCAATCATTCTCTCTGTTACTCCGGATCATTTCCAGAATCTCCCCGATCATCGCAGGATTCGCTTTATAGCTTCCACCGGCCTCGATCGAAACCCTTCCTCCGGCGATGATAAGTCCTTCAAAGTCACTTGTCACGGTAACATCCTTTGCACAGAGAATGAGTCCCTTATTTACCCCCGTTGGAATATTATAACTTCCATTATGGAAATGCATCTTCCAGTCACTGTGTCCCGGAACCGTCGTATCCACATCCGAAAGTATTTCGCTGCCTCTCATAAACCGATTATCATCTGACGTATCCGTTCCGCCTGTATCAATATTCAGGATCACATCACAGACAAGTTCACTCGAAGGAGAATTGAGTTCTCCCCGGATATCACTGATACCATCACTTCCGGAAGGAAGGAGAGTTTTCTGAAGTCCCAGATAATTTTTCATCTTCGACTTTCCGTCTTCCAAAAGAGCCAGATTCACATGCCAATTTCCAGCATTGTCCTGATAATAATAATTTTGGGACTGCTGTTTGGAACCTCCCACCGCATAATAATTATGTATAATATTTCCGGCAATCAGGTAAAGCGCCGGTGAAATCTTCATTCCATCACTATCTGCCGCCGAAATATATGTCGTCGCCTTATCATCCAGATTGGTCTTATTGGCCTCTCCGGTTTCATCCATTCCGCTATAGTAATTTGAAAAATACTCATTTGCTTTTGATTCGCTTGCAAAATTCAGATAAAGATATACATAATTTCCTGTATTACTAAAGTTTGCCGTAATCAGCTTATCATAATTTCCGGATGCATCCGTATGCTGATCCACATAACGCCATATGTTGGTGTCATTTTTTAGCTGTTCTAACTTGATCGATGCCATAATATGGTCCGCATCGACCTCATCCCTCGCAAGCGGATTGTGCTCACCGACGATATACTTTTCCGGAACCAGATAAGCGATCTGATTACTCTTTACAGCCAGAGATTCACCCATCATGATATCATCCGCTGCATCCGGATAGGTTCCATCTGCTCCCGGCGTCGACTCATTTCTCTGAACGAAAGTACGTCCCGCCAGAACAAGTTTCGTGAGATCCTCACTCTTAAGCGTCGTATTTTTTCCATTGATCAGGATCGCACTGCTATAATCCGAACGCATGGATCCTGACGTACTATCATTTTGCTCATTGTAACTGTAGCCATAATAATTTCCACCGATTTTCAGTATCGAGTTATCATCTTCAATGCTGGTATCATCCAGGATATACGCATTATCACGGATATCTACTTCAGAATGCAGATTCGTACCTCCCATCGGCTGGCGGAGTACGATATTCTTCAACCAGAGATCTCCCAGACTGCTGAGTCCGGTTAATCCCCTCATCGTCACTTTAGAACCAGTGAATATATTCAGATTCCCCCTGCTGATGATCTGTTTGCTGTTAAAAGAAACCTTAGCATTTGGTAAAATTTCAATTCCGGAATCATTATCATCCCCATTTTGCGGACTAAACGGCTGTTTTGCAGTACCTGAATACACACTTCCGGAAACACCGGCATCTATCACGCTTCCGCTTCCCACAGAAAAAATATCATCGCTGATCGAGATAAAATGTTTCAGCTGATCAAACGTACTATTTCCCTCGAACGCATAGTCCGGTACACCGATGTTGATATCCGTCTGGATATTCGTATGGTAATCCGCATCGTCCGTATACTTGATCAAAAGTCCCCGTATCGTCAGGGATAATTTCTTACTATCCGGATCATAATTAAACCGATACTGAAGATAATTCGGATCGGAGTAAGTGGAACTCAACGCCGTCGGATTTGTCGTCATCCCTTTTATTTTATCAATCTTCACAGTCGCCCATGGCGTCACTTTATCCGTCTGAATATTTTTAAATACATCATTTACACCGGAAATCTGCGGGTTAACGGGATCGTCATTCAGTTCCCTCACGATACCGGCCAGATATTTCTTCCCATATTCATATTTCTTCCCTGTCAGAGACGCCGGGGATGCCGTCGCCCCAGGAGCCGGTGTAGCAGCAACCGTCGAAGTATAATTCTCCATCACCTCAAGATATGCGTTTTCGTTTACCTCTCCCGCCAGTTCTTCAATACCGCTTCTGACCTCAGAGAGATATCCCTCTGTCTGATAAAAATTATCCGTCGAGTAATGGTCTACGATAACGGCCGTCACATAATTTGTCGCAAGTGATAAAACAGTGGCGCCCACAATAGATACAAACATGACACCAATGATCACAAATACAAAAGCAGATCCTCTGTCATCTTCGTTAATTTTATCCAGTTTTTCTTTCAGTTTCATCCTAATTTTTTTCCACATCTGAAAAACCTCCATTCATCCTCCCCAAAAACATCTGGATTCTGACTTACTCTGCAAAGGTTGATTCTACATGAGCGATCGCTGTATCTGCATTAAAAGTAGTCTCGTTATAGTCAAAGACATCTACATAAATCTTACCGATCCGCCTGGTCTTCTCTTTCTTTACATAGGAATCATATTTTCCGCTGCTGTTTGTCTGTAAGGTAAATCCCTCCACGGCAATACTGTTATCCGGATGATTCGGCCTGTTCAGATTCGAATAAACCTTTGTATAACCCACAGAAGGACTATTCACCATTTTCAACTTATATGTACCAATATTTGACGCATCCGGTGCTGTGACCCCTGTGACATTCTGATAGGTCAGATAAAAGTTCATCCGTCCCATCTCTGCCTGGGAAATCCCGGCGCCAAAAGTAATCTGAAAATGTTCTGTCCTCGCCGCATCCCATGCCGGCTTGTAGAACACAAAAATATTTTTCAGTTTATCTTTCCGGATCTCCGTCATCTCAACCGTAACTTCTTTTGTTACCGTCCCTCCCGTAAATCCATCTGACATCACATCCGTGTAAATCTCACTGACTGCCACATCAATTTCATCATCCTCCGCCGCTACGATATTGGTATCGGCATAAACCTCTTCCGGTCTCGGGATATAATAATCATTATATTGGGAATCAATATCTGCCCCGGTGATCGTCTGTGTATCACTGTCATATGTGTCAAAATCCATATGTACTTTGGCCAGATAGTCAAATCCGTTTACTTTTATCTTTTTCTTTAGATTCATCGGCTCCGGAGAAGCAGATGGGTTCACCGGATATTCTGAAAGGGGAGCCGTATCAACTTCCCATGGCCCGTCTTCAATGACCGGCGTAGGCGTCGGAGATGTCGGCGCAGGCGTCACCGGTGTCGGTGACGACAGTCCCCCGGTTCCATTTTCTACATGCATACATACAACACGGCTCAGCCCCGCTTTGATATCAGACTGCGTCACCGTCACGCCTGTCGGCACAGTATACGAATACTTGTTATACACACGCACATTATAAGTATCGGTCGCTGATACTGGTGTCGAGGTAGGCGCCGGTGTCGAGGTCGATAAAATGTTACTGATCTGATCAAAATTTGAATACGCTTTTAATTCGTCTGCCGCATCCTCCGCAACCATCGTGGCTGTCTGCCGCTCACGCCCATTGATCGTCTGCACGGAAGAATAGGTGTAATAATTTATGATTGGCAGCGTGATAAGCGCCAGTATAGCAACTGCCAGCATGACTTCTATCAAAGAAAAACCGCTATTATCCTTTAAAGATTCCTTAAAACGCATGCTCACACCGCCTTTCTACAATCATTTCTTCTCAAATGTACCAAAGATATTATCCCGGCCATAATTAAACTCTGACATATCCGGATCTTTGTATGGCACACCATTTCCAAGCATACAATAGAAATTGATTCCCATGCTTCCGGATAACTTACCTGTGCTGGAATCAAACTGGAGGCTCACAATTCCAACCGAAAGCTTCTCCTTGCTCTTCGTTACCCAATCCAGTGCCTTATAAACCTGTTTTACCGTTCCGGAAAAGTTTATCGTGTAGGTAGCCGAAGAACCAATCATCTGATCCATATCTACCACCGAAATCTCTGCGATCGGCTCCGCATCTATCTCTTCCTGCGGCACCTGCATTCCATTGGTAAGAACCTGCCCTTTGTAATAAAATGGAGCCGGTGTTCCTTTCGTAATACTCTCCACGTCAATTCCCGTATTGATGATCAGGCGGTAAAGCAGATAAAGGGACTTCTGCTCCGTAATCTTCACCGGAAATGACTGGATAAAGTCATCAATGTCATCCACATACAGTGAGGTGAATATCTCTAAGTCTGTCACCAGTGGCTGCAGGCTTTCCAGATAAGTGATCCGTTCATTTACCTCTGCTGTTTTTTTCTCATAATCCGAAACTTTGTCCATATTCGTCTGATATATGAAAAAATAGGTGAGAACAATAAACAAAATTGCTACAAGTATAAGTATAACCCGTATCTGCGTCAGTGTAAGTTTTCCCTTCATAATTTACTGCGCCTCCTTCTCTACCTGTAATATATCACCCAGATATTCCAGTTCAACCGAATCCATTTGCTCTACATTCGTTATATAGTCAAAAGAAATCGTATAAATATACTGTCTCTTCTTCGTCACCATATCCTCTCCCTTGGAGATCGAACTGGCTATCGTAACATTTTTAATATCCCGGATCAGATTCAACCGGATCACAAGAGCCGCTACCGAAGACAATTTATCCGTAGAAACACAATTGATTGTACCTCCATCTTCCGTCGTAGCAACCGAGTTGATACTAAAAGAATCCGGACATCCCTGCCTTATATCCTCCAACACCTGATGCAGTCTGTTATTATTCGTATTAACCGTATTTTCAATCAAGCGGTAAACCCCGACCTGGGCTCTTGTCTGCTGAAGTTCATTATAACGCTGTTCGATCGGCGCCAGACTAAGTTCCTTTGCCTTCGCCGCATCATAAGTATCCTCTGCGGAGCCAAGCTGGATAAAGGAAAATACCGACACTGCAACACAAAGTACGATTGCCGCTACAAATACCACCGCAATGCTCATAACAGAATCCTTTGTAGCTACTTTATTTTTTATGTCATCCGGAATAAAGTTTACCGGACTGTAAACAGCACCAAAGCATCCTACATACTGGAGGATGTTCGCATTCACCTCAATCTGCCGGTTGAAAGACACACCCGTAAGTTCATTCGGTGTGCTGGCGGGGATACCGAGTTCATTATTCATCAGTTCATGGATTCCTGCTATGCTCGCTCCATTTCCAGTCACGATAATAGACCGGATCGGCTCCTCGCGGTATCTCGAATTATAATACTCCATAACACGGTAAATATTTCCAATCAGCGAAGAAGCGCTCTGTGTAAGCTCGATCCGCTTCTGCATGGACACATCCCCCTGCGGGTTTGATGCATTCAGCGTGTGAAGCAACACCCTCTGGGAAGCCAAAAGCCTCACAGCCTTATCATACTCCGGAACCTGAAATGCCGGCTCTGCCATCGCTGCCTCTATGATACTCGTAGCTCCATAAGGGATTACCCTCTGAAGAAGGAGTTTCTCTTTACTCATGATGTTGATCAGGGTATTCTCACGGTTGATCTGGACTGCCATCTCCACACCTTCCGCTACCTGACGTCTCATAATCTGGAAAATACCATTTCCATCTACCTCGATACCTACCACATTAAAATCGCAGCCCTCTGCCAGCGCATAGTAGGAACGAACCAGATCGATCGGTGCCGCATATACCAAAAGGTCGATTACTCTCTCAACTTCTTTTTCCTTTTTCTTATTACCGCCTGAAAGGCTAAGACCCTTTTTCTTCTTTTTGGTATCATCGGTTACTTCTTCCTCTTCATTTTTCTTCTCGCTGCCATCTGTCACTTCCTCGTTCTCTTCGATATCTCTTCCCTCTCCCTGCTTTACATAGGAGAAGATATACTTTTCCTTATCGACCGGGAACATGTCGCCAACTTTGACATCCACGATGCCCTGTATTTTATTATCCTTTACAAACGGAATCGTAGTCTCACGGTTTGCGATCTTAGAAGATGTGAGTGAAAAAATGACGTCTTTCGTCGCAATGCCTTTTTCCTGGCATGCCTGTTTAATCCTCCGGCTGACATCTATAATATTTTTTACCTCTCCGTCTACGACCGCACCCTGAGGCGTCGGCACACGTACACAGCCATATACGGTAGGATTCACCGGACTGTTGTCCATATGTACAATTCTTATTGTCTTTGCCCCAACACGTACTACTATCACTTTTTTAGCCATAATAACCTCCTTTGTAATGCGCATACCAGCCAGACAGCCGGCACATTATCTTCTGCGCACATTTACCCTCCTCAATTCTCAATTTTATGGATTTTACTGCCTTTTCTATCCGTGTAGTTACTACACAAGCAGAATGTAAAAGGTAAAAAAAAGAAAAAGCACTAAAATCCACAAAATAACATACCAAAGCCAACACAAACCCTATACACCGCTCAGCCCAATATACCATTCCAAAAACCGCCCGCCCCAGAGCATAGCGACAAATATCCCTACCGAAAGGTAAGGTCCCATTGCAAATTTAGTTTTCTTCTTTGTATAAGCAATCACAATACACTGGATCACCGAACCGATGATACATCCAAACACCAACGCAAGCAGAATATTGTCCCATCCAAGACAAAGCCCGGCCACCGCCATCAGTTTGATGTCTCCACCACCGATCCCTCTTCCTCTTGTCACAATGAGACATAAGAGCAGGAAAAGACTCGCCGCAAAAAAGCCAATGACATAACGCATCCAATGATCCATGTCAAGCACCATATGCAGAATTCCAATACCAAGGATCACTGCGTTCACACTAACCGGTATCTCCATCGTCTGGTAATCAATGACACTGAGCACTAACAACGCCGACACCAGAAGACAATACAGACCACTCTCCACATTCATGCCATTTACCCAAAAAACGATGATATACAATATCCCATTTAAAAACTCCACTGCCGGATACTGTAAGGACAACTTTATCCCGCAATATCTGCATCTCCCCTTCAAAAAGAGAAAGCTGAAAAGCGGGAACAAGTCATACCATGTAAGTCTGTGATTGCAAGTCATACAATGAGAACTTACCGTGACAATGCTTTCCTTCTTTGGAATCCGATAGATACACACATTCAGAAAGCTTCCAATCACAATGCCATATACGAAAATAAATATGTAAAGCAATGCAGTCAGTGATGCCACGGTAGATTCTCCTTAATGTACTATTATGCTTCCGTCGTCTCGAACCTTAATTAGTTAGAAACCATAAGCGGAGCATTGTCATTGTATCTGCAGTGCTGTACAGCAGGTCCGCCCGAATATGCATTCGTTGTTGCTACACCACTAGGCTCTGTAGATGCGTCCATATCAACATATACAACTACTTTGTTGTTCGTTGTGTTATAGTAGCACTTGATTGCTTTGCCTGCACCACCATTCGAACCCAAAGTAAGAGTAGAATCACCCAGTGTGCTAGCCATGTTCTGTGCAACTTTTGAGTTTGTACCAGAACCGATTACACCTGATGCATCGATAGAGAACGTATCTGTACCTGTTGCCTTAACGTCTGCTACTGCTGTTGTAAGTGCGCTGGCAATCGTATCGAGTGCCTGCAGGTCTTTTGACTCACGGCTCTTCTCAAGATATGGGATAACTGCTAAAGCTACTACTCCAACGAGGATAGCCATGATTGCGATAACGATGATCAACTCTACCAGAGAAAAACCTTCGTTAGAACCACTTAGATACTTCTGAATTCTTTTTTTCATACTCTCATTCTCCTTTTTTTTATTTCAAGCCAAGCTTGAACATTTATAATTTACTCTACACATCATATCATACATTTAGAAACTTTTCAATAAATTTTTCCTCTTTTTTACACATTTTTATACAAATTTAATACTTTTGCAATCTTTTTTCTATTATTTAGACGATTCAGGGGCAAAACAAACTTGATACTACTGCCTTTTCATGATAAACTAGAAAAGGTTTTATCAATGAACAATCAGGAAGAAAGGAATTAAAATATGAAACATTCCAAACTTACACGTAAAAAAATCATTTTTATACTCTCGGCCATGATCCTGATCCAGCTGGCGTATATCACCTACACATTCGGCTGGCAGCGGGAAGGGTTCCACTCCGATGAAAACTGGAGTTACGGCTATGCAAATGCCTATTACCAATCCCAGCTATACTGCGACGAGGATGAAAACCCTGTTAATTTTAATACATGGACGTCCAGCGATGTTTTCCGAAACTATGTTGAAGTCCAGGAAGGACAACAGTTTTCCTATGGCTCCGTTGCACATAATATGTCGGCAGACTTTAACCCGCCTTTGCACAGCGTACTGTTACATACGATCTGCTCATTCTTTCCGGACAGCTTTTCCTGGTGGTATGCCTACATTATTAACTTTATTTCATTTATCGTTGCTATGATCGCCCTCTACTTCCTTGGCAGGGAATTAACCCATTCCAAAAAAACCGCCTTGTTCATCTGCTTTTATTATGGGATACTTTCCGGCGCCCTGAATACCTTTGTTTATCTGCGCACCTATGCGCTGCTGACAGCGCTCGCGGTCCTGTATGCTTATTTTCACTGCCGGCTATATAATAAAAATTTCCAAAAGCCCCTTTCCTGTCTTGCCGGCATCTTTGTCCTGAATATCATCGGCGGACTGGGGCACTACTATTTTCTGGCATTTGCCTTCTGCTTCGCTGTCGTTTTTTTCATCTACCAGATGGTCACAAAACATTTTAAAGCTGCCGGTCTGTATACGTTAACCATGGCAGTGTCCGTCGGCATCGTTTTCCTCATCTGGCCTTATACGATCGACCTGCTCACCCGTGGTGCCTCTGATCTGTACAGCCGACACATGCCTTTATGGTGGGAGATCAAAACCTGTTTTCAGTTTCTGGTCGGGGAATCCTGCGGGTTTCTTGTCTATTATCTGAACGCCTATCAGGTTGCGATCTTCAACGTAAGCCTTATCTTCCTTTTGATCATAGCAGCCGGGTTATCGGTTCTTTTCCGAAACGAACCATGGTTCCGTTCCGGCATCCGGAAACTGCTCCACAAAATAAAGCATACGTTCCGGTCTCTTCCGGCAACGATAAAACGCATGAACAAAAAATATTTTTTACTGGGGATCAGCTGCCTTGCCACACTGATCATCATCGCTAAAATAAGTAACATCTATCTGATGGGGATTCATTTTGACCGCTATTTCTTCTTCCTGATGCCGATCACCACCGCACTATTTATCGGCGTGGGAATAAAACTGCTCCGTGTGGTATTTAAAAAATTCTCTGTCACATCCCGGACCAGTCTGCTCATCGCATTTACACTGACCGGCCTGATCATTAACTATGTTTATTTTCCATGCCACTACTTTTTCCCCCGGAATAATGGGAACCGGCCAAACATCGAAACGATCACAAAAGACGCTAACGTGATCATTGTGACTTTAAACAACTGGCATCTGGTATGCTACAGTACCCTGTTAAAGGACTGCCGGAATTTTTATGCGGTAAACACCGGCAACTGCATGGATGTGCTCGATTCAATAAACAAACTGGAGGATCCATCCGACTCCCCGGTATATCTTCTCGTGGAACAAACCTTTCTACGCCCCAAAGACTATGAAGAGATTACGGAAGAGGTTTCTGAAGAAAATACGAACATTCCCGATAATATGAAACCTGTAAACGAATATCTTGCTTTTGGTTTTGGCATGTCTGATATCCTGGACAATCTATCCTCTGCAAAGTTTGCAACAATGTGTAAATTCGTCACAAAAGAGAACGGTTTTACCGGAGTTTATGAGATATATCAATTGAAATAAGGTGCAACTACTAAGGTTGCATGCCGTTGAGCTAACAGAAAACTTTGCCAGATAAAACAGGGCCCGGCTTTTTAACCGGGTCCTCTATTGATCATTCTTTTATTTTTTCCGTATCACCTGTTATCCTGCCATCGTGTAAATCTGCATCATCGGCATGACGATCGCACCAACTACGCCTCCGCACACAACAGCCAGAAGGATAATGACCGCCGGTTCCATCGCTGTCGTCAGGTTCTTCGTGGCAGTCTCTACTTCCTGCTCATAGTACTCTGCTACTTTGTCTAACATCGCCTCTGTGTTACCGGTTTCCTCACCGATCCGGAGCATATGATGGACCATCTGCGGAAATACCTCTGAGGCCTCGATCGGCTCTGACATCGGAACACCCTGCATAACCTCTTCTCTTGCGTCATTCAGCACCTTTCTTATAACCCTGTTCTCTACGACATTGGCTACGATACCAAGCGCTTCCACAAGCGGTACACCGGACACAACAAGAGTGGACATCGTCATACTGAATTTTGCCGCTGCATTTTTAACAGAAAAGTCTTTGACCAACGGAATTTTCAAACACATCCGGCTCGTAAACTGCTTTCCGGCCTCCGTATTTTTCGCCGAAATAATAGCTGCAATAAGTGCAATGATACCGCCGATCACCCAGACGAGATTGGCCACCATGAAATCGCTGACAGCGATTACAATACGCGTCGGCAACGGGAGTGTCTCTCCCATCTCTGCAAAAACAGCCTGGAAATTCGGAATCACGACGACCATCAGTATGATTACGACGACAACTGCTACAACAAGAACCACGACCGGATAGATCATGGCACCGATCAGCATCGAGCGGAGTTTCTGATCTTTTTCAAACTGAGTACAGATTCGTTCAAATGCCACACTCAGATTACCAGTCGCCTCACCGGCCGCCACCATGTTGATCAGAAGATCCGGAAACACCTTTCCTTCCAAGGCCATCGCATTGGCCAGCGTCTCACCTTTTTCCACATTTATCTGCACGTTGTAGATCGACTTACGAAGCACTTTATTCTCCGTCGAGTCCTCCAGCATCTTAAGTCCTTCCACAACTGTAACTCCAGCATTCAGTATACTGTAAAACTGACGGCAGAACAATGTGATATCCTTTAATTTAACGGGATTACCGATCGATATGTTCCACGCCGCATCATCGACACTCGTCGTCTCTTTGATCGAATGGACGATGGCGCCTTCACCTTTGAGTTTGGCGGTAGCTGCTTCTTCTGAATTCGCCTCTACCGTACCTTTTTTATCTTTTCCATATTTATCGGTTATCCTGTACTTAAATGTTGCCATTCCTATCTCCTCCTTTCTAGTAAATTCGTTTATTCAACGCTACTTTATCCTGGGCAAAGGTGATTGCCTCTTCCCTTGTGACCCTGCCCGCAGTATACAGTTCAAAGATTGAATCATCCATCGTGATCATTCCCTCTTTTCTGGACGTCTGGATCGACGATGGAATCTGATGGCTCTTTCCTTCACGGATCAGGGCGCGTATAGCGCTGTTTGCATGAAGGATCTCAAATGCTGCGACACGTCCTTTTCCATCCGCTGTCTTCATCAGCTGCTGGGAAATGATTGATTCCAGAAGCGTCGCCAGCTGCAGACGGATCTGCGGCTGCTGATGTGGCGGAAATACGTCGATAATACGGTCGATCGTCGCCGCCGCACCGATCGTATGCAGTGTGGAGAACACGAGATGCCCGGTCTCGGCCGCCGTTACCGCTGTGGCGATCGTATCCAGGTCACGCATCTCTCCGACGAGGATGACATCCGGATCCTCACGAAGCGCCGCCCTCAGTGCATTTGCATAATTATCTGTGTCCATTCCGATCTCTCTCTGGTTTACAATTGATTTTTTATGTACATGAAGATACTCGATCGGATCCTCCAGTGTAATGATATGATGACTATAATTTTCATTGATCCGGTTGATCAACGAAGCAAGCGTCGTAGACTTACCGCTACCCGTCGGCCCCGTAACAAGCACGAGTCCTCTTTTCTTCTTTACAAGCTCAATGACCGACGGGGTCAGTCCAAGGCTTTCCGGTTCCGGAATATCCGTATTGATCAGTCGGATAACAAATGCCATCGAACCTTTCTGCTTAAATACATTCACACGGAATCGTCCTTCTCCCGGGATCGCATATGAAAAATCCGCCTCACCGGTTTCATTAAATTCTGCAATCAGCCGTTTGGGTATCATCTGCTCCACGAGCGCTTTTGTGTCTGCCCCTGTCAGAGGCGCTGCCGACAATTCTTGCAATGTCCCGTGTATCCTGCACTTGATCGGTATCCCTACTGAAACATGGACATCTGATGCACCGACCCTACGCGCCTGTATTAGTATGTCATCCAGTGTCATATTCCCTTCTCCTCCTTATGTTGTTTTATCATTTTTTCTGTATATATTTTTGCATATCATAATATTGCAAAGCAAGTTGCAACAGGTTCGCCAGAACCAATTTTATTCCGCGGCAATCCTCTCCACCTCGGAAATAGATGTAACTCCCTTGAGCACAAGTTTTGCCGCCCCCAGACGCAGCGTAGTAAGCCCCTCTTTCAACGCCACCTTCTGGATTTCTTCGGCACCGCCTCCCCGGCTGATTACTTCCCTGAGGGCCGGTGTGATCGGCATGATTTCGTACACACCGATTCGCCCGCGGTATCCGGAGTTATTGCAATATGCACACCCATCCTCTGACGGCTCATAAATGATAGGGTTTGAATCTCCTCTCAGACGAAGCCTGAATTTATCCGTATCGGACATCTGTTTCTGCACATGACACTTTGGACAGATTCTTCTTACCAGACGCTGTGCAATGATTCCAACGACTGAGTCAGCCACCATATAAGGTTCGATGCCCATATCCTCAAGACGCGTGACCGTACTCGCCGCACTGTTCGTATGCAGAGTACTAACCACGAGATGTCCTGTGATCGCCGCCTTTACAGCGATCGTCGCTGTCTCCTCATCTCGGATCTCTCCGATCATGATGATATCCGGGTCCTGACGCAGGATCGAACGAAGTGCAGAAGCAAAAGTAAGTCCTGCTTTTTCATTTACCTGAACCTGATTGATCCCATCCACGTCTGCCTCGACCGGATCTTCTACTGTGATAATATTTACATCTCCACCGTTCAATTCATTGAGTACCGTATAAAGGGTCGTAGACTTACCACTACCCGTCGGTCCCGTAACAAGAATGATCCCGTGTGGATTTTTTAATATACCGTCAAACCGTTTCAACTCTTCTTCCTGGAATCCAAGCTCGCTCTTTTCTTTGTTCAAGCCGGATTTGGAAGCGATACGCATTACGACCTTCTCCCCAAATGTCGTCGGAAGGGACGATACACGGAGATCGTACTCCACCCGGTTAAAAATAAGTGTCATACGTCCGTCCTGCGGCGCACGCTTTTCAGAAATGTTCATCCCGCTGACGATCTTAATACGGGCTACGATCGCACTCTGGAGATCTTTCGGATATCTCATAACCTCCTGCATCGCACCGTCGATACGATACCTGACACGCACCTGATCCTCCAGCGCCTCGATATGGATATCACTGGCACGCTCATTGACCGCCTGCTCAATGATCTTATTTACAAGAAGTACGATCGGGGAATTGTCGACCTCTTCATTTCCTTCTTCCTTTTTATCTCCCTTAAGCTTTTTATCTTTTTCCTGCCGTTCCTGGGAGAATGTCTCTGCCAGTTTCGCCGACTGCTCATTTCCATAATATTTCTCTATGGCATATTCCATATCCGAAGTCGTCGCTACCATGATCTCGATCTGCATGTTCGTAATGATCGAAACATCATCCACAGCGATGATATCCAGCGGATCTGACATCGCTACCCGGAGTATGTTCGGATTATTCTCATCCACCTCAAATGGTATCAAATTATGTTTCCGGACGACATTTTCCGGAAGAAGTTCAATCACCTCAGGCGTCAGTTTTGCTTCCCTGATCTTAGCAACCGGAATCTTCATCTGCTGGCTGATCGCCTCTGCGATCTCATTCTCATCTGTAAACTTAAGATCGATCAGCACCTCACCCAGTTTTTTCCCTAATTCTTTTTGCTTTGCCAGTGCCTCCATCAACTGATCTGACGTGATAACATTGGCATCTACCAGCATATCGCCTATTCTCTTACGACTACTTCCAACCATAACACATCACCTTATTTCCCATCTGTTGATTTCGCATTTTTGGATTTTCGTATTTTAATCCCTGCCCAGATACCGACCCCGGCTACCACCGAATACACGATCAGCTTTACTCCATAAGTAAGAAATGCTTCTCCTAATCCCATATATGACCTCCAATCTGCCAGACACAGAAGGCCTGACAAAAAATTTATCTTAGTAAGATTTTAGTGCCTGTTTGCGAGTTCTTCCACAACATCGTCCCATGTCAGGCCACACTGCACCATAAGAACCATCATATGATACAGAAAATCTGCAATCTCATATTTTAATTCTTCTGCGTCCGGATTCTTCGCCGCAATGACGATCTCCGTCGCCTCTTCCCCACATTTTTTTAGAATCTTATCAATCCCCTTATCAAAAAGATAATTCGTATACGATCCCTCTTTCGGCTGTTTTTTACGACCTTCGATCGTGGCAAACACTTCATTCAGAATGGTAAGTGGATTTGTATTATCATAATCCTTTTTGGCAAGTTCATTAAAAAAGCAGCTTCTCGCACCCGTATGGCACGCCGCTCCTACCTGGTGCACTTTCGCAAGCACCGTATCATGATCACAGTCCAGACGCAGTTCCTTCACATACTGGTAATGACCAGAAGTCTCTCCCTTACACCACAACTCCTGTCTGCTCCTGCTAAAATATGTCATCTTCCCTGTCGCACAGGTAGCTTCATAAGACTCTTGATTCATATAGGCAAGCTGGAGTACCTCTCCCGTCTTATAATCCTGTGTGATACATGGGATCAGTCCATTTTCATCGGTCTTAAACTCCGAAAACTCCATCGAGGACTCGAACGTATTCATCTCAATCCCCGCCGCCTTCATATTCAATTTTATCTTCAAAAGTTCTTTTCCCAGAAAATGATTGGTGGAAACCCCCTCTACGTTTGGAAGTTTCAAAAGACTCTCCAGATCATTTCTGAGCAGGCTGTCACGTATGATGATCTTCTTTCCGGCAAGCGTACACTTGCGCTCAAGGCCTGCCCCCATATCCACATGCTTTACCAATAACGTATCTGCCGGAAAATGAACTTTTTCAAAATCAATGTCCCCATCGATCTCTACTATGATCTTATCTGCGCCAAACCGTCCTGACACTTCTTTGAAAATCGCCTCATCGGGGCAGATCTCATACTTGATGACAAGCCGTCCGGCTCCCGCATAAAATGCCTTTTTGGCATCCTCAAAACGCCCGATATACATACCGGTAACAAACGGGATATCAATCTTTTCTTTTATCGCTTTGAGCGTGGAAAGAAATTCCTCACGCTCCTTTTCAATCTTTGAATAATTATAGATAAACAGGGCATCTGCACCAGCAAAGCAATACTGTTCTGCCTGCATGACAACATTTGCCGGGAGCTCATTCTCCCCATTTATGTACGGAATAATCTTTTTGTAACCCAAACCAGTTCCTCCTCTGTCTCTGACAGCCATCCCGCCCGGGATATCTGCTTTTGCCAGAGCGATCTATAAAACTCCTTTTGTGGACAATACTCCTTCGATCCGTTCATCCCTCTTCACAGCCAGATCCATCGCCTTAGCCACGGCTTTAAACATCGCCTCTGTGATGTGGTGCGTATTGGTCCCGGCCATCTGCCGGATATGAAGGTTCATCCCTGCGCCGGAGGCAAATCCCATAAAGAACTCACGCACCGTCTCCGTCTCCATCGTCCCAAGCTTTTCCGCCTCAAGCTCTGCCTCAAAAGCAAGGTAAGCACGCCCGGATATATCAAGGGAAGCTAAAACAAGCGCATCGTCCATCGGTAGGATGAAAAAGCCAAACCGGGCGATTCCTTCTTTATCTCCCAATGCTTTTGAAAATGCCTGACCAAGCACGATACCGGTATCTTCAACGGTGTGATGTGCATCGACCTGGGTGTCTCCCTTTACTTTTACCGTCAGGTCAAAAAAACCATGCCTGGCAAATCCCTCCAGCATATGATCAAAAAATCCGATCCCTGTATCAATCTCATACTTTCCTGTCCCATCGATGTTCAGCCCGATCTTTATGTCGGTCTCTCTGGTACAGCGTTCACACTCAGCATATCGTTCCACGATACACTCCTCCTGTCATGATGGCATAATAAGCCATCTTTTATCTTATTATTCTACCACGGTCTTACAAAAAATGCAAGTTCTATTCCTGTTTTTCTTTCCACTTCTCATACAGATCCGGGCGGAACTGCTTCGTCCTTTCCAACGACTTTTCCCGCCGCCACTTCTCAACATTTCCGTGATGCCCCGACATGAGTACATCCGGAACTCTTCTGCCGAGTATTTCGACCGGCCTCGTATATTGGGGATACTCAAGCAATCCTTCCGAAAAGCTCTCCGTATCTGCAGATCCTTCATTTCCAAGCACACCGGGAACCAGTCTGGAAACAGCATCCATCACGACCATCGCCGGCAGTTCTCCACCAGTCAGCACATAGTCGCCCACTGACACATGATCCGTGACGATTTCCTCGAGCACCCTCTCGTCCACACCCTCATAGTGCCCGCATAAAAAAATCAGTTCCTCTTCCTTCGCAAACTCTTCTGCCATTTTCTGATCAAAGACACGCCCCTGCGGGGTCATATAAATGACCCGTTTTTTCCCTGCCCCATTTTGGGGCAGTGTCCCATTTTGGGGCAGTGCCCCCGGTAACGTCCTTTTCCTGATCTCCTGATAACAACGGTACACCGGCTCTGCCTGCATGACCATCCCGGCCCCGCCGCCATACGGATAATCATCTACCTTACTGTGCTTATCAAGCGTATAATCCCGGATATTAAATGTCTCCCATTCGATCAGTCCCTTTTCACTTCCCCTGCCAAGTATACTGGCATCCATAATCCCCGGAAACATCTCCGGAAATAGTGTCATGATATAATATTTCATCGTTTTTCCTCTATCTGTTTTTACAGATCCATGAGCCCCGGCATAATATGCGCTACGACCTGCTTGTTTTCCACATCTACTTTTTTGATACACTCCGGGATAGATGGAAACAAAACTTCTTTTCCTTCCGGCGTCGTGATCACAAACACATTATTTGCCCCTGTCTCCATAACGTCCTTTACCGTTCCGATTGACGTCCCATCCTCTTCAAGCACCTCTGCCCCGATGATATCGCAGATAAAAAATTCTCCCTCTTCAAGCGGGACTGCATTTTCCCTCGTTACCAGAATATCACATTTGCGGAAAGTTTCCACTTCATTAATATCGTTAAACTCCCGGAATTTAACAATGACCATATTTTTAAAATACCGGACTTTTTCCACATGGATCGTCATTTTTTCTTTTTTTGTATCGAGTATGACTTCATCACAGTCCCCGAAACGCTTCGCATCATCCGTCGTGGGAAATACTTTTACTTCCCCACGGAGCCCATGCGTCGATGTGATCACACCAATCCTCAATAAATCTTCCATTTTTTCCTCCATTTGCACATGTTTTGCACCATACGAAAGATGCCTGCGGTAGTCTTACTACATCGCAGGCACGTCAAGCGCTTAAAGTACGTTCGCTCTTATTGAATATCAACCAGTATTTTTTTGTCGCTCTTAGACGCAGAAGCACGCACCACGGTACGGATCGCTTTTGCGATCTTGCCCTGCTTACCAATCACTTTTCCCATATCGTCAGGAGCAACTTTCAAACTTAAGACAATCTCCTTTTCGTTTTCTGTCTCTGTTACGACTACTTCGTCGGGATTGTCCACTAATGCACTAGCAATTACTTCAACTAATTCTTTCATACTTACCCTCGCTTCTGCGCTGCTTTGCGCGCATAATCAAGTTTGTGGATGCCTCAGGACGGATTATTTTATAATCCCTGCCTGTTTGAACAAACGAGCTACTACATCTGTAGGCTTTGCACCATTTGCAATCCACTTCTTTGCTGCCTCTTCATCTACTTTTACTGCTGCAGGCTCCTGATTTGGGTCATACGTACCGATCTCATCGATGTTTCTTCCATCTCTTGGAGACCTTTCATCAGCTACTACGATTCTATAAAAAGGAGCTTTTTTCTGACCTAATCTTTTTAACCGGATCTTTACTGCCACGTCTTTCACCTCCTTTACGTGCTACTTTTATCTATTCAAAAAGTAAAAACTATTTGAATCCTGTTCTTTAAAATCCTCCAAACGGGAAATTGAATTTTCCGCGTTTCATCCGCTTTCCTGACATCATGCCAGACATTTGTTTCATCATCTTCCGGCTCTGCTCAAACTGTTTGATCAGCCGGTTTACCTCGCTGATATCTACACCGGCTCCCTCTGCGATCCGCCGTTTTCTGGAAGGATTTATGATCGATGGCTTTGTCCTCTCCTCGATCGTCATCGAGTATATGATGGCCTCTGTCCCCTTCAGCGCATCATCATCGATATCCAGATCCGCCGGAAGTCCCATCCCCGGCATCATGCTGAGGATACTGGAGAGCCCGCCCATCTTTTTCATCTGCTGCATCTGATCGAGAAAATCGTTAAAATCAAATTCGTTATTTTTAAATTTCCGGCCAAGTTCTGCCGCCTTTTTTTCGTCGATCTGGGCCTCTGCTTTTTCGATGAGCGTCATCACATCTCCCATGCCAAGTATGCGGGACGCCATCCGGTCCGGATAAAACTGCTCCAGATCCGAAAGCTTCTCACCCATACCGACATAATAGATCGGCTTTCCGGTTATGGCACGGATCGAAAGCGCCGCACCACCTCTTGTATCACTATCTAACTTCGTCAGGATGACTCCGTCGATATTCAGTGCCTCATCAAATGTAGAAGCTACATTCACCGCATCCTGCCCGGTCATGGAATCGACCGTCAAGACCGTCTGGTGTACTCCAACCTCTGATTTGATATTTTTTAATTCCTGCATGAGTTCTTCATCAATATGAAGACGTCCTGCGGTATCTAAAAACACCAGATTATTCTGGTTTGCCTTTGCATGCTCATAGGCGGCCTTTGCAATGTCGACCGGATCATGCCCGGTGCCCATGGAAAAGACAGGTACACCCACCTTTTCCCCATTGGTCTGGAGCTGTTCAATAGCTGCCGGACGGTACACATCACATGCCACAAGAAGAGGCCGCTTTCCCTTCTCTTTAAATTTCGCAGCAAGCTTGGCGGCTGTCGTCGTCTTTCCGGCTCCCTGAAGGCCGCACATCATAATGACAGTGATCTCATCTCCCGGAAGAAGGGAAACCTCCGTCGTAGTCTCTCCCATCATCTTCACAAGTTCTTCATTTACATATTTGATCACGGTCTGCCCTGGTGTGAGGCTGTTTAACACCTCTTCCCCGGTCGATCTCTCCTGCACCGATTTCACAAAACTTTTTACGACCTTAAAGTTTACATCCGCTTCCAGGAGCGCCATCTTTACCTCTTTGAGAGCGGCCTTGACGTCCGCCTCGGTCAGTCTCCCCTTACTCCGGAGCCCTTTAAAAACATTTTGCAGTTTTTCACTCAGGCTGTCAAATGCCATGATGCACACCTCCTGTCGCTTTTATGTCTCAATCTTTCACAAAATCTCATAAATCTTGCGGGTCAGTTCAAGGATCTGTTCCTTTTCCATCCCCGGGCCGGCCTTCACCAGTTCTTCCACCTGCCCAAGATGCTCTTTGGCCTGCTGGAACCTGCCAAATAAGTTCAGCTTTTCCTCATATTCTTCCAACTTCTTACTGCATCTCTTTACAATGTCATATACACCCTGCCTCGTGATCCCATACTCCCCTGCGATCTCACCGAGGGAAAGATCATTCAGCACATATTCCTCAAAGATTTCCCTGTGCCTCTCTTTTAAAAGAGGGCCGTAGAAATCATACAAATAGGACAATCTGACCACTTCATCAAGATCTGTCAGCGAACTACTTTGCCCTGCCATAAAAATCCCCATTTCTACTTTGTCTGCACTCTGTAAAGCAAATCACTTTACAGAGTATACCCCATTTCCCTCTCCCTGTCAACCCCCGGCCGCAAAATAAACGGAAATATCACATTATACAGTAATTCACGCGATTTTACCATCAGAATTTATCAAAATCTATACTTTCCACCAATATTTTTCATTTGCTGTCTCCCCTAACATAATACGTGCTCCGTCCTGATCCATACTTTACAACCAGGCCTTCTTCTGTAAGTTTTTTTAGGGATGCAAGTACAGAAGACCTTCCTATACTTGGACAATGAACGACGACATCTGCGCTCGTAAATTTACCGACTTTCTCTTCGATATATTTTTTAACAATATCATAGGCTGAACTCCCTTTGTGATTATCCGAAAGCATACCGACCCTATCCTCAAATTCTGTATAACAGGCAAGCACAACCGTAAGCATATAGCGAATAAACGGGGTCGGATCATTTTCTTCCTCATGCCAGCCTATATCTGATATTTCAAGTGTATCATAATATCTGTCTTTTGTTTTCTCTATCTGCTTTTCGATACTGATGTATTTTCCAATACTATATCCATTTTTATATAGCAACAGCAATGTCAGAAGTCTGCTCATCCTTCCGTTCCCATCATTGAAAGGATGGATACAGAGGAAGTCGCAGATAAATACAGGAATCAAAATAAGAGCATCCACTTTTTCACTTGCCATTGCCTGCTCATACGCATTGCAAAGATTCTCGACAGCATCCGGTGTATCGTATGGAGCAACCGGTGTAAATCTCGTGACTACCGTTCCATCCGGCTTTGTTTCATTAATATAGTTCTGTATATTCTTAAACTGCCCTCCATAAGAGAAACTGGCTCTTCTTAACAAATCCCTGTGAAGCTGCAAAATATATGTTGACTTGACAGGAATATATTCGTGACTCTCATGGATTGTATTCAGTACATCTCTGTAACCCATGATTTCATCCTCATCTCTATTGTGGGGAGTTGTCTTTTCCTTGAAAAGCTGTTTCATTCGAGCAGATGTGGTAACAATACCCTCTATTTTGTTAGAAGCTTCCGTACTCTGAATCTTTGCGATTTCCACAAGACGATCCAATTTTACCGGTTTCTGCCTTATAAAAAGATCCTGCCTTCCTTTACATTCGTGGATTTTAGCAACAAGGTTCAGTATATCTGTATCCCACGTTCGTTCAGCTAATTTGCTGTAATCAAATTTCCTCATAAAGTCTCCTTTCGTCCAATATTTGTTATTATGTCCAATTATAATTGAATTTGGACGAAAAAACAATGGATTAAACAAAAAAACCTCATAATCCTGTCACAACACAAAAAGACCGCCACACACTCACTCTGTATGACGGCCTCCCTGTAAGCAGTTGCCCGACATGCCCCCCGAAATCTCATCGGGCTGGCTTATTAGCATTTATAATCTGCATTGGAACTCAGGGCAAAAAATATTTCTCTTGCATTCCTGTCGTACTGATTCATCCCGCCCATCATCTCAAGCGCACTGCCTGACTCTCTGTTCGCACGACCGGGTTTGCTTTCGCTCTTACTTCTTGCCTTCTCCAATACCTGATAGAAATTTCCTCCGCCATCCTGTGCCTCGTTTCTATCACGCCGGATTTTTGCTACATGTCTCACCGGACGAACTACCTGGGTTCCCATTACCTTTTGAATTGTGTTTGCTTTGATCTCCTCCTTGAGCTTATTCCAAAGGTTCCAAACGGGCGGTTTGTGCCTTCTTTTGCAAATACATTGTTAAAAGGTTTCCTGTTATAATATTTATCGGCTGTCACAAACAAAAAGTTAATCCATACCGGAAATAAGTTTTTCCAGTGTGATGTAACTGTTCATTTCATGACAAAGCTCTTGATATCTCTGTTTTTCTTTTTCATCCGCAGAATTTTTCCCGGATGTCTTTACCGCACGGATCAAAAGATTTTTGGGCGTATGTTCCAGATCGATAAATTCAAGGATCTGAACGTCGTATCCCATCTGTTCCAGTATATTTCCCCGGAGAGCATCGGTAAGAAGCGCAGAAAAACGCTCTTTTAAAATCCCATATTTAAGTAACGGCTCCAACTGCTCATTCCGGATCTGCCGGTTTAACTCATGCTGACAGCACGGTACGGATAAAATAACCTTCGCTCCCCAGCGCACCGCCTGATCAAGGGCATAGTCGGTCGCCGTATCACAGGCGTGGAGCGTAATGACCATATCCACACGTTCTTCTCCCTCATAGGACTGGATATCTCCCTGGGAAAAATGAAGGTTCTCATAACCATACTTTTCAGCGAGAAGGCTGCAATGCCTGATCACATCTTTTTTCAGATCGAGCCCGGTCATCTCAACCTCCCATCCATTCATAACAGTAAGGTAATGGTACACCGCAAAGGTGAGATACGACTTACCGCACCCAAAGTCAATGATCCGCAAAGGACGTCCCTCTTCCCGGATCTTCTTCAGTTCCGGAAGTACATCGCGGATAAATTCGAGAAAGCGGTTGATCTGACGGAACTTTTTATATTTTTTATCAACGATCTTTCCCTCTTTCGTCTGGACGCCAAGATCCACAAGAAAGGGGACCGGCTCCCCCGCATCGAGAATATAATTCTTTTTGCGGTTATGGGAAAGTTCGAGCTTTTTTATGTTCTCTTCCCGGTGTTCCCGGATCGAGGACACGCCCTTTTTACTCACAAGTACACTGAAAGAACGTTCCCCGCACTGCAGATCGAGTTGCTTATGATCCTCCTGTAGCAGTGTGCAAATATATTCTACAGCAGTAGTTGCTTCCATATTTTCATGAAACACCTGATCGTTCCTGTACTCTTCTTTCTGGAATTTCAGCTGGCCCCTCTCCAAAAACGGACGAAATACGATCTTTTTTGCCGCCTGTTTTCTCCGTCGGTTACTCACTACGGCACGGACAGTGTTTTCGTTTAAATTTTCTTCGAGAAGCTCTCTCACTTTTCTCATACTGAATCTATCCTTTACTCAAAAATCATAATTATTGGGCATCATATATAATATCGCCTGGTAATCATTCGCATACATATCAACCGGATCATCCTGCATCCTTCCCTGCAGCACATTATTATGACAGTCATAATATCTCATATACCATTCCCTGTCCTTTTTTGTAATATACTTAAATTCCCCGGTATCCAGATCATAGCACGCCCATCGGTTTTTCTTTTTCTCCGCATCCTCAACATACATCAGGCACTTGCTTTCAAGCATCATTACGATAAGTCCCCGGCTCTGGTAAAACACTTCCTTTTCATAATATGCGACGCCGCTCCCCGGCCTGAACTTCGTGACTGCCTTTTGGGTTCCCTCCGGATTTTCCAGGCATGCGGACAACTGTTTTTCATAGCGGAGTTTACCGGACGGATGCCCAGTCTCCTTACTAAGTACGATCATATTTTGGCAATCCAGGCCATCGTTATCACCAATACTGCCGATGAAAATCTGGATATAAAAACGGTTTCCACTCACAAACATTCCATATTCCCTAAATGTGTGTTTATGTTTTTGTAAGACAGGACAGAAAAGAAGCCCCTCCTCCTTAAGAACCGTCTCAATCTCTGACATGTCTATGAACTTATGTAGTTCCCCTTCCGTAGGACTATGGTGGGTGTACTGCCAGATACTCTGTTCCTCTTCATAAGAAGTTTCTTTCGAAGATTCTTTCGATGTGTCGCTCCGATAGAACAATTCTGTCTCCGACGCTGTCACAGATCCCGGAATATTCTCATATTCCGCTGATGTGATCTTTTCCACCCCATCATGATCCAGTCTTTTACGAATCAGTCCCAAGTCCTGATAATCAATAAACACGGCTCCGTTCCACAGGAAGAACATAGTCCCCATATAATCGTCCCGCTCTTCCAGAGATTTACAACTCTCATATGCTTTCGTTTCGATGTTATACTGACGGTACCGATAGGTCTCTCCGGTCATATATACGATGTATCTGCCATCACAAAGCACTCCTTCCGGACTATCAAATCCCTCTTTTTCCTGCAACAGGAGTTCTTCGCCTTGTTCGTCCAGTTCCCACTCCTCACCTTTTTTCACCGGCACCCGCCAGACTTCCTCCCAGATCTTGTCATTTCGAGGTTCTTTCGTGTAATACACCCAGTCGTTATCTGCGTAACACACAGATTTCATATTTTTTATTTTGACTGCACTCTCTTTGCCGGTATCGATATTTCGCACAATCAATTCATCAAATAACCCGTCATAATACAGATACCGGTCATTGCAATAGGTATAATTGCCGGTATGTCCGGATAACTTCTGCTCCTTTACGGCGCTTTCATTTACTGCTGCCCCGGATACTGCCTGTCCACTCACGGCACTCCCGGACACGACACCGTCTCCCTGCTTCCCGGCAAACTCACCGCCACAACCGGACAGACATGCCACGATAAGCATACCGGCAATGGCAAGCCAGGGCATGCCGGACAACCTATTTTTCTTCCACAAACCAACTCGCAATTTCCCAGTCCTCCTCTCCATATGGTATTAAAAACGGCCGATAGTAAAAATCTGTATATTCCGTATCCTGATCCGCTGCTCCGTATTCTCCGGACATCCCCAGATAGTTCAGGGTATTCTCTGGTTCATAGCACGGTTCGTAGTATTCGCTGTCTTTTTTCGTAAGCCATTTAAATTCCCCGCTTTGCAGCTCATAACATCCCACACGTCTTTTTTCCTTTTTGCTGTCATAAACACTGAAAAAGGCTTTTCCATTTATGATGCGGTAGCACTGGGAGTCATTGAGCACCGCATGCTCTATGGCGACCCGTTTTTTCTTCGATTTATAATCCTCAGCAGCCAGCCATTTTCCCTTCTGCACCGTCCCATGCGACTGCATGCATTCTGTCATTTCCCTCTCATACTTTAATGCGCTCTCTCCCAGAGCCTTACTAAACAAAAGATGTTGCATATAGTAAATACCGTCACGGGTATCACACAGTTCTGCCTGCACATACACCCGCTCCCCCTCATACCAAAGATTTATGACAGCACAGCAGCCCTTTTCCAGGTTTAACTCCTGTCCCACTACTTCGGACGCCGCAGCCAAAAGTTCTTTATCCGTAATAAAGCAGGTGTTTTCCCCTTTCTCAAGATCATATTTATAAATCCCCTCTTCTTCTCCGGACTCCGAGCGTCCCTCAAAGAAAAACAGATTTTTGCCACTGGCCACCAGTTCTTCATTAAACCCGTCATAATCCCCTTCCGCTGCGAGTAACGTCCACTCTCCCCCTGTGTCCTCACACTTCTGGTAACGAAGTTCCTCATTCCACCCATCATATGCGACAAAATAATCGCCACACCGGGTATATTGGATCGTGTGGTTCCAACTGATCTCACTCAGCTTCTTTTTCGTTCTTATATCATATTTGATCACCGTTCCGTTTGTGGCATCCGTACAGATCAGATACTCCGTGTCGAGGTAATATTCATCAATACCACGTCTTTCCCTGACGGATGTCACTTCCTCCGACTTATCGGTATGAAGTACATCAAAGCCATCCGGATCCTTTTCGATCGGCAGAGCGCAGACACAGTCAAACCAATCACCCTTTTTATCCTCATCCGTCCTGACATAATACAGATGATTTCCCACAATACCAAGGAATCTCGTACATCCCGGAATCTCGATCTCTTTCTTGTGGGAACCGTCCAGCCTCCGCTGGATGATCGTCTCCGCATCGTCATCATCCTTCTCTACATATAGATTCGTGTCCGTCCGGAACAGCCAAACTCTTTCTACACGTGTCGTCTTTTCTTTTTCAGATACCACAGGATCCGACACCGCGCTACCGGATACCGCCTGTCCACTCACGGCATCTCCACTCACCGCACCATCTCCCTGCTTCCCGGCATACTCACCGCCACAGCCGGACAGACATGCCATAACAAGCATACCGGCAACGACAGGACCAAGCATGCCTGACAATCTATTTTTCTTGCACAAACCAACTCGCACTTTCAATTTCCCAGTCCTCCTCTCCTTTATATGACCTCAAAAACGGCTGATAGGAAAAATCTACATCTTCCGCATCCTGATCCGCTACCCCGTATTCTTCATACATCCCATAATAGTACAGGGTATTTTGTGGTTCATAGCACGGTTCGTAGTATTCCCTGTCTTTTTTCGTAAGCCATTTAAAATCCCCGCTTTCCAGCTCATAACATCCCACACGTCTTTTTTTCTTTTTGCCGTCACGAATACTAAAAAAAGCCTTTCCATTTACGATGCGGTAACACTGGGCGTCATTGACCTGTGCATGCTCTATGGCGACCCGTTTTTTCTCCGATTTAGAATCCTTCGCAGCCAGCCATTTTCCCTTCTGCACCGTCCCATGGGACTGCATGCATTCTGTCATTTCTCTCTCATACTGCAACCCCGTCTCCCCCGGAGCCCAGCTAAATAAAAGATATTGCATATAGTAAGTACCATCACGGGTATCACACAACCCTGCCTGCACATAAAGCCGCTCCCTCTCATACCAAAGATTTGTCACAGCGCAACCTCCCTTTTTCAGATCCAACTTCTGTCCCACCGTTTCTGACGCCGCAGCCAAAAGTTCTTTATCCGCAACAAACCAGGTGTTTTCCCTTTTCTCAAGATCATATATGCAAAGCCCTTTTTCTCCGGACTCCGAACATCCCTCACAGAAAAACAGATTTTTGCCACTGGCCATCAACCCTGCATAAAATCCGTCATCTCCCCCTTCCTTTGATAGTAACAGCCACTTCCCCTTTGTGTCCTCACACTTCTGGTAACGAAGTTCCTCATTCTCCCCATCATATGCCACAAAATAATCGCCGCACCGGGTAAATGTGATCATGTGGTTCCAACTAGTCTCACTCAGCTTCTTTTTCGTTTTTATATCATATTTGATCACCGTTCCTACATAACCATACTCCCCGACTTTGCGATCCGTATAGATCAGATACTCCGGGTCGAGATAATATTCATCAATATGACCTTCTTCCCCAGCAGTGGTCAGTTCCTCCGGCTTATCGGTGCGGAGTACATCAAAGCCATCCGAATCCTTTTCGATCGGCAGAGCGCAGACACAGTCACACCAATCCGTCCTGACATAATACAGATGATTTCCCACAATACCGAGGAATCTCGTACATCCCGGGATCTTGATCTCTTTCTTTTGGGAACCATCCAGTCTCCGCTGAATGATCGTATGACTCTCCTCTACATATAGATTCGTATCCGTCCGAAACAGCCAATCTTTTTCTACGCTTGTCGTCTTTTCTTTTTCGGATACCGCCTGTCCGCTCACAGCACCTCCACTCACGGCACTGCCGGACACCGCATTCCCTTCTGTCCCCCCGGCAAACTCATCGCCACAGCCGGACAACAATGCCGCCGACAGTCCGACGCATACCAGTAAACAAATCTTCTTTTTCATATCTTACCTCTTTTCCATGCCTATTCATTTTCACTTGTGACGCAGCCACCTACTTCCGGACAAACTTACCAAACTCCATTTCGAGATCATCTGACACTCCATAGCACATAACAGCGGAGCGCTTTGACAGGGAAGCTGTTGGCGGTTCATAATTTGAAAGCGTATCCTCTTGTTCATCTCCCCACGTTCCGTAACATGGTTCATAAAACTCCGCCTCTTTTTCTGTCAGCCAACGAAATTTCTTTTCGGCAAGATCAAAACATCCGACGCCTCCCCGGTTCTTTTTATAATCAAAAAGATTAAAAAATGCTTTTCCTCGAGTCATATAGTAACAATGGGAATCTGCGGCTATGGCATGTTCTTTTATGACCTCATCCTCACCGTCCTCCCATATGGAGACAGTGTCAACCACTTTTCCCTCCTGGGCTGTTCCATAGGTCCGCAGACACTCCGTCAGTTCTTTTTCATAACAAAGTTCAGGAGAATCCTCTTCCTCGGCGCAGCTTAAAATCAGATACTCCATACGGTAATTCTCTCCATCCGTCCAGTTTGCCTGAACCTGAATATAGCACCGGTCTCCCTGATAGAACAAGTCTGTTATCAGGCAGACATCCAGCATGTCCGTATTCGCCAGGCCTTCTGCCTCACTCACAGCCTGTCTTAGTTGCTCCCTGGATACAATCTCCTTACACTCTCCGCTTGTAAGATCACACCGGCGGACATAATCCGGCATCCCGATATCTGACATTATTTCATATACATCTCCCGAAAAAAACAACGATGTTTTTCCCCATGCTCTCAGACTCTCCCAGCTAATGCCGGCAGAAGCAACCTGTTTCCATCCCGTCTCACTAAGCTTATGGATATAGGCACCCTTATCTGCAAAAAGGACGACCGTATCTCCACAGCCCGTAATCTCTTCACAGGAACCATCCAGCGAAAGATCATCTACGGGAAGCTTTTTCTTACTCTTCCTGTCATATTTGACAAAGGATGTTTCAAAATTTGCTTTGTAAAAAATATACCGGTCATTCATATAAACCTGATCCAGATCCATCTCTTCGTCTGATAGGATTTTTTTCTTCTGTTCCATCTTTACGACGTCATACCCATCTTTATCTTTTGTGATCGGCACAGACCAGATTGTGGAGCCGGAACTGCTTGAAATTGTCATATCCCCATCCGTTTTCTCCGCAATATCATCCGTTTCATAATACAGATACCCATCCTTCACACAGATAAAAGTCGAAAACTCTTCCGCAATCTTTATCTTTTTCTTGTGACTTCCATCCAATCTGGTCTGAAGGATGCAATCACTATTTTTACCACTCAACTTCCGGTACAGGTTGGTATCTGTACAGAAACGATATTCTTCATCTGTAGAATATTTATCCGCATCGGTTTCTTTTTCAGATACTGCCGGCCCGCTTACCACGGGATCCGACACCGCACCACCGCTTACCGCCAGTCCGCTCACGGCACCGCCAGACACGGCATCCCCTTCTGTCCTACCGGCATACTCTCCGCCACAGCCGGTGGCCATCACAGCCATCACCCCTGTTAAAAACAATGCAAACCATTTTTTTCTCATAAAATCGTTTCCTCCCTCAGATCATATTCGTGCAGTCAGGCAGCGTCATCAAACTACCATTCCGAATCTTCACAACCGTACGGCCAATCCACTTTTTTGTTATTTGGCATATCCCAACTGATTTCTTCCAGATATAGATCATTCCAACTCGGCTGTACCCTGTCATAAAAGGGCACATACCAATCCGGATCTTTCTTCGTGAGAAACTTCATGCTGCCGGACGAAAGATCATAACATGCCACCCGGTTCTTATCCTGTTCCGGATCATAGAGTTCCATAAAACACTTATTTTCAGCCATATACAGGCACGTTCCACGGCTTAAGAACAGGGACTCCACCTCGCCATTCTCTTCCTCATCATCGTATATTTTCACAAATTTTTTCTGGTTTTTCTCCGGATTTGCCAGACATTCCGTAAGCCCTTTTTCATAACGAAGCCCGTCTTTACTTCCAATCTTCTGGCTCAGAACGACTTTCTTTGACATGAACACACCGTTTTCTTTCCAATCCAGGCTGACCTGCACATACAGACGGTCTCCTGTGACAAAAAGGTCTTCCATCATGTCCGGCCTTTTGGAAGATTTCAAAAAACCCTGTGCTTTCAAAACTTTCCAGACCTGTTCATTCGTTATGATTTCTTCCTTACTGCCATCCTCCAGATGATACTGCCAGATATTATCGTAGTCCTCCTTGGTATCTTCGTTCCCGGACTCTTCCAGATAAAACAGATCCTTCTCCGTCACTGCTACCCTTTGGGCAATGTTCCTCTCTGTGACCATTACCTTCTCCGAAGAATCCAGCTCCTGACGGAACACCCCTTCATCCGCATCGATAAAAGCAACCCCTCCCGTCACAGCGATAAGCTCATCATATACATCCTCGTCCTCATCCTCATCCGGCATAACATTATAGATGTATTTCTTTTCTTTCAGATCATACTTTCGGTAATAGTAGGGCAAGTCTTCTTTACATGTTGTATAAAGAAGATATCTGCCATCACAATAAATCTGACTTTTATTCATAACACGCGAATCAGAAAATACAAACTCTTCTTTTTTGGCATTTAATTTTCCGTTCTCGACCGGAGCCCGCCAGAGTTCTGTCTGATACTGCCAGAGTGCTGGCTGATACCTGGTTGCGTCAATCTCATTCGGGTCAAATTCCTTCACATACCAGACCCAGTCATTATCTACATAACAGATTGCTCCGATCCTCTCCTCACGTTCCCCTTTCTTAAATTTGATCTCCCGGCTGGAACCGTCCGACAGATCGTATTCGATGACCGGTTCAACTCCATCCTCCATATAATATAAATGGCTGTCATTGCAAAACCGGTATTTCGATTTCTTTTTATCAGACACAAAGTTCTCCGTCCCCTCATCCTGCAGTGCCGGTCCGCTTACCACGGGATCAGATACAGCACCGCCGGACACCGACTGCCCCGATACTGCGCCACCGGACACGGCATCTCCTTCCGTTTTCCCGGTATACTCCCCGCCGCAGCCGGTGGACATCACTGCCATCACCCCTGTTAAAAACAACGCTAACCATTTTTTTCTCACAACAATCCCGTTCCTTCCTTAAAATCATATGCTCTTTACCAATAAGGCCAGTCTACCTCTTTGTTATTTGGCATATCATAACTGATATCGTCTGAATACATTGTCTCCGCCCAGTCCGGTAATGCCCCGTCATAAAAGGGCAGATACCAGTCCGGATCTTTCTTCGTCAGAAACTTCATACTGCCAGACGAAAGATCGTAGCACGCCACCCGGTTCTTATCCTGTTCCGGATCATAGAGATAGAGAAAACACTTTTTCCCAGACATGTACAGGCAGGTTCCACGACTTAAGAACAGGGACATTTCACCCTCATCATCTTCATCATCATATATTTTCTCAAATTTTTTCTGGTTTTTCTCCGGATTTGCCAGACACTCCGTAAGTCCTTTTTCATAACGAAGTTCATTTTTACTTCCAATCTTCTGGCTCAGAACTACCTTCTCTGACATGAGCACTCCGTTTTCCTTCCAATCCAGGCTAACCTGCACATACAAACGGTCTCCTGAGATAAAAATGTACTCTGCCATCTCCGGCCTTTTGGCAGATTTCAAAAGCCCCTGCGCTTTTAAAACTTTCTGTATCTGTTCTTCCGTAATGATTTCTTTCTTACTGCCATCCTCCAGATGATACTGCCAGATATTATTGTAATACTCCTCCGTATCTTCGTCCCCGGACTCTTCCAGATAAAACAGATCCTCCTCAGTTACTGCTACCTTTTGATCAATAATCTCCTCCGTGATCGTTACTTTCTCCGATGAATCTATGTTCTGGCGGAACAACCCGTCATATCCCTCGATAAAAGCTGCTCCTCCCGTCACAGCGACAATCATATCAACTTCATCCTCGTCCTCATTCGGCGTAGCATTATAGACATATTTCTTCTCTTTCAGATCGTATTTCCGGTAATAGGAGGACAAGTCTGCATCCGTTGTATAAAGCAGATATCTTCCATCACAGTAAAACTGCTTTTCACTCATAATGAGCGGATCAGAAAATACAAACTCCTCTTTTTTGACATTCAGTTTTTCGTTCTCGACCGGGGCCTTCCAGAGTTCTCTCTGATGGAAAGGATACGATTCCGTTTCAATTTCCTTCATATACCAGACCGAGTCGTCATCCACATAACAGATCGCTGCGATACGATCCTCTTTCCCGAATTTAATCTCCCGGCGGGAACCATCCGACAGGTCGTATTCGATGATCGGTTGAAATCCGTCCTCCATATAATACAGATGGCTGTCATTACAGAACCGGTATTTTGAGCTCTTTTTGCCAGACACGAAGTTTTCTGTCCCCTCGTCCTGCAGTGCCGGCCCGCTTACCACAGGATCAGACACAGCGCTGCCAGACACCGCCTGTCCTGATACCGCTCCACCGGATACCGCATTCCCTTCTGTTTTCCCGGCATACTCCCCGCCGCAACCGGTAGACATCACTGCCATCACCCCTGTTAAAAACAACGCTAACCATTTTTTTCTCATAACAATCCCTATCCTTTCCTTAAAATCATATGCACTTTACCAGTAAGGCCAGTCCACCTTTTTGTTATTTGGCATATCAACATTGATATTTAAGTATACATCCGTCCACCAAATGGATACCCAGTCATAAAAGGGCACATACCAATCCGGGTCTTTCTTCGTCAGAAACTTCATACTGCCAGACGAAAGATCATAGCATGCCACCCGGTTCTTATCCTGTTCCGGATCATAGAGTTCCATAAAACACTTTTTCCCGGACATGTACAGGCAGGTCCCACGGCTTAAGAATAAAGACATCTCTCCCTTATCTTCTTCGTCATCGTATATTTTCTCAAATTTTTTCTGGTTGTTCTTCGGATTTGCCAGACACTCCGTAAGTCCCTTTTCATAACGAAGCTCATTTTTGCTTTCGATCTTCTGGCTCAGAACCACCTTCTTTGACACGGTTACACCGTTTTCCTTCCACTCCAGACTGATCTGCACATACAGGCGGTCTTCTGAAACAAAAAGGTAGTCTAAATACCACTCGTTCGAAGATTTAGAGCCCATCTTCCCGGAAACCTCCCAGAAACCTCCCTCTTTTAAAACTCTCTGAATCTGTTCTTCCGTAATGATTTCTTTCTTGCTGCCATCCTCCAGATGATACTGACAGATATTACAGGAATACTCCTCGGTATCTCTGTCCCCGGACTCTTCCTGATATTCCAGATAAAACATATCCTTCTCCGTCACTGCCATATCTTCAGCAAAGCTCCTCTCTGTGACTATTACTTTCTCCGATGAATCCAGATCCTGGCGGAACACCCCTTCATCTCCATCAATAAAAGCTGTTCCTCCCGTCACAGCGACAA
>CAZOIF010000003.1:0-113180 GCA_964579975.1 uncultured Eubacterium sp.
AACCAATACTCTTTTAATTTTTTTATTAACTGTCTAAATCTTTACTCCATCTTAAAAAACAACTTGCATTTATTATATATCTCTTTTCGGATTGATACGGAATCTTTATCTGTTCTTTGTTGAATTTATGCAGATTTCTTACATATCTGATTTTTTTGCCCTTGCCTGCCCACAATATAACACAAAATCAGCGTAATAATTGTTATCCCTGTGATCAAACAACCAATCACATGAGCATTATTATGATACTTAAACACTACCATGTGGGCTCCTTTGGGGATATTCGTTCCCATAATCAAGCCATTTACCATATCGACCTCTTGCTCACTACCATCTACTTCCACCGACCAGTGCGGGGAGTAATTTTGTGAAAAACACAAATACGTATCCGCATCCGATGTCACCTCAGCAGTTATTGAATTGTTTTCATAGGATAAAACATTCACATTGGACTGAACATCCTGATACTCTCTACTCTCCCTGTCCACGTAAGCAATCTGTGCCAGATCATACTTTTCATAATTATCATACATATCATCAAAATTCTTTTTCTGAGTCACCCGGCTTGGAAAATATAAAATATCTTTTGCATTTACATTTTCATATATTTTCGTTCCTGCCGCATCGCTTCCCCAGTATGTATAACCACTAAGAGGAGAAACTACTGCGATTTCGCACCTGTCAATCTGAACTTTTCCAGTAGCAGACTTCGCAAGGATCCGGATGCATATATCCTGCGTCGCTTGTTCCGCATAATCCGAAAATAAATAGGCTACATACTCATTCCCATCCTGTGCGATAAAAAACTGCTTCTCCTGCGATGCCAAATCATAACTCTCTCCACCATACAAATCGGCTGCCAAAAACGATAACTGCTTATTATCTTCTTCATCTACCGTAAACGTAACTTTATAACAGGTATTCCCTTGAATCCCTGACATAATCTCGCTCACACCCACTCCACTCGCATCAAATGTCAGATTCACATTCTCCTTCAAAAAAATCTGATTTGTCTCACAATCCGAATTATAGGTAATCCCACCAGTGTTTTCTATAATACCGCTTGAATCAATTAAATACTTCACTCCCATCATGGACAAGAGGTCATTTTGAAATATAAGATTATTATAGGCATTGCATGAACCAGTAAGCAAACCGGAATAATTAAACGGTGTGTTACCAGAACTCAAATTTTTAAAATACCTGACGACTAATGGGTTATTATAAACCGTATACGCATTAATCGCAGGAATTTCCCTTATCTGATTTTTATTCTGGGAAATAATACTATTATGTGAACAATCCACACTATTAAAGGCATCCCATACTTTATAATCCCCAGCGCTTTCCTTCATTTTTATCAAAGCCTCATCCGTACTATAAAGCTCAGTCACATCTAGCGGTTGTGTGACCAGACTGTACGGCAATACCTCTGCCAGAGTAACAACCAGAACAAACACACACATTAAATATGGTTTCCACTTTGATATAAATCCCCATTTATAGTTCTTTTTTAATAAAATGAACCATAAAATCACTGCAATAATGCCCGAATAAACTAGCGGTGCAAGCAATGCGTCTTTCAATTTATAGCAGTACTGGCTCTGTTCTCCTGACGCCAAAAGAAAGATTGCAAAGGTCCCCACGATCGAAAGACACACAACTCCCACAAACAATGCTTTTGCCATCTTTTTTATAAGCACACCCTGTTCCTCACCAGATACACCCCCTGTCAGATTCTCCAATCCTCTTCCTGCCAGGGATAACATAAAGAAGTAAAAAATATACAACATTCTTCCAGCACATCGGAACCCTCCCAGCACAGGCAGACGATGGATGATGTGATTCAAAACAGGAATGTGAGCGATGGCCGCATATAAAAATGCAAATATAGCACACAAAAACTCAATTCTTATTTCCACCTTGTTTCTACACTTTATCATTACAGATATCACAAGCAACAGAACAAAAATCCCTAAATACATCTCAATATCCATCTCTGATGAATAATAACGCCCCATACTCTGATAAACATCTCCAAAAAATTTTGGAATAATCATCTGAATTATTTTTATGGGATGCACAGAATAACTGCTGAATGTCTCATATGAGATTGCAGAGGACCCATATTTCGTATACTCACTGATCAAGCTAAGAGTAGGAAATAGAACATATGCAAATATCCCTACATATATCATAACCCATGCGACACCCTTTTTTATAATATCTGACACCTTAAATTTTCCATGGATACAAAAAGCCACAATATAAATCACCAGTACAAGATCCGCATAGATACTATATTGCTGCATAGCCGTTGCCTGTACGGCAGCAATAATAGCAGATACATATAACCACCTGGGTTGTCTTGTATTAAAAAATTTTTTTAGCAGATACATGATAACCGGAAAAAGACATATCGATATGATAACGCTTGGATGACTCTTTCTCAAACCATTAATCTGGATTGAACACTCGTATATCACTCCCATCACCATAGATACCAGATAGGAACAATGATTTTCCCTTAAATACAGATAAAAGAAGAAACTGCCTATAAACAAATGAAAAATGAAACACAAATAGATATATTCTCTCAGCGGAAATAACGAAAGTAACATAACCGGCAAATATCCCAACCCGGAATTCTGTGGCATTCCACCGACAAGATAGCGGTTCCACTCTACAAACTCGCCCTTTAATAATTGCTCTGCAAACCATACTTTATTCGAAAAATACTGAACCAGATCCGCATTCCCAGGTATTTCTCCTTTTAAATAGTATGGTATATAAATCAGTACCGGAATAATGATAAATATGAGAAATCCCCATCTCGCGATTTTTTCCTTATTCATCCTCTGACTTCCTTTCACTCTTTTAAAAATTGTGTGATGTTTTGTACGATCACAGACGTATTATACTCTTTTTCAATATAGCTTTTTGCACGCTTTCCCACTTTTCTCCGTTCTTCCTGATCCTGAAGATAGTGCATAATAGCATCCTTTAAATCACTTTTCATAGTCTCTTTCGATACCTTGATCACACATTCATCGGGAATCTCCGAAAACCATCCCCCCTCATTGATGATACACGCTTTCCCCATCTGCAATATTTTCAAAAGGGCAGCAGAGGTTTCTCCCATTGACGGATATCGCAGATTGAGAACCAAATCCGAATGCACGATAAAGCTATCAAACTCATCCATATCTACATATCCGGTTTTAAAGATGTGACGATGGTCAACAAATTTGTCGGCATAATCTCCATCACCCACCATCACATAACATATGGGCTTGTCCAGACTTTCCTTTATTTCAGAAACCACTTCGCATACAAGATAATTTAATTTCGTTTCCACTATTCCCCCAAACGATGAAATCAAAAAAGCGTCTTGGGGAATGGAATACCTCTCCAACAATTTATCTTTCTCTACTTCCTGAAACTCCTCTGACACCTGCTGAATCATATTGATTTGTTTCACACGTGTTGTATACCTTCTCAACAAATCATACGCATACTGGGAGTGAACCATGATTTTATTTCCAGATTCTGCTAGTTCTTTATTGAGAGGCAGCTCAGAAATGATTTTACAATATTCCACCGGATTTCTCCCAATTTCCCTGAGCGCATATTTTACCTTAGAAATCGCCTCACTTCCACCGATTTCATAAATTTTTGAATACACATTTCCCTTTTTCTCATAGTATCCGTACACCAGACAATATATCACACAATCATGCAAAATCACCATTCCCGGATGCTCAAGGCATAATTTATAAATATAACAGTGAAAATCCAGATGATTTCCTATGTTATAAATAATATAGTCATATTGTTCAAAACAAACGGTATCCTTTCCGTACACAAGAACACCAAAATCCTCATACAAATCTCTATTTTCCAACTGATAATCATCAATCAGCAGCGTTATGTCAAACTCATTTTTCAACGCATAAATCAAAATTTCAGAATAATTAGATATTCCACTCTTTACAGGTGCAAATGGGCTTACATATAATAGCGATAGCTTCTTCATCTGTCATCTCCTCACTTTAGTAATTGGTCGATCACATAGTCCCAATCCATGCGTTTGCCAGTCAGGGATTGCTTTCCTGCCCTTCCCATATCTGCCGCCTTATCGCGATTCTCATACAGATAATCCATCTTTTCCGCAATTTTTCTGGCCTCTGTCTCCACGACAAATCCGTTTGTCCCATCCTCGACAAACTCAAGCGGTCCTCCCGCATCATGATGCACGATAACTGGCTTTTCTGAAAAGAAAGCCTCCAGCGTAATATAACCATAATCTTCATCATACGCTCCAAAATAAACTCCCAAACAGTTGGCATAGTACTGTATCTTTTCCTCTTCCGAAATAAATCCCGCCAGTTTTACCCGTTTCTGCAGATGGTTCTCCTTTATGATATTTTGAAGATACCCCAGTTCTGACTTGCTGCCGGAACCCGCTAACACAATCTTTACATCTGTTCTGACATATCTTGCGGCCTCTACCAACAGACGCTGTCGTTTGATCCGACTGATTCTACTCGGATAAAATATAAAATCCTTATAGTCCTCACAATGCAGCTTCTCATAATTGAGCGGGGGATGATATAATACCACTGAATCGATATCACAATATTTCTTCAAGCGGTTTGATGTATTTTTTGCTATTGTAAAAATCTTCTCTGACTCTGTAATATACCTCTTGTCACACTCATAAATAAAATCCCTGACCTTTTCCCCATCTGGTGTCAAATGCAAATCCCCATATTCTGCCCCCCACAAATCATATGCCGAACGATGCTGGTGCATAAGCCAGAGTACCTTATGATCGTGTTTTATATAGATAGCGGGAAATTTCATTGCGATAACACGGTCAATTTTTTCACCATCCGCCTCGGTTAAATCGAGCATACGTCCCATCATCATGGAATTTAACAAGGATTCATTTGGATACCATTTAAAAGGAATCGTGACAATCTCTACCTGATGTCCCCTTTTTTTCAATTCCTCTTTCAGCATTTCAGTAAGTATTTCTGCACCGCCTGTGACAAACGGAACCTGTACCGTCGCAATCGCAATTCTCATTCCTGTACTCCTTTCATACATACACATTTCTTTTCTTCTGGCTTAATAAGTACTCCACATACTCCCGATTTTCCATCAGTACATGGATGGCAGCCGCAAATAGTTCCGGCCGCTTCTCCAATACAAGATGATCGTGTTCTGTTTTGTCGGGACTTCTCTCTTCTCCACACGCCAGAATGGGAAGAGAAAAAAACTTTGCTTCCGTAACAGGGACACCCATTTCCCCTGCACCACCCGCATACAACATCATATCACTTCCCAGATAATAGGACATAAGTGCGGAATCACCGGGCTTATTAATAAACTCAATACAGTCTTTTAAATCATATTCGTTTATCATTTTTTTCAATAAATCTTCTTGTGCAGTCAGCCCCTCCGTCAAATCTGTGACAACTCTCAACTTGATCCTCTCCTCATAATTAAGCCGAAAAGTCCTCAAAACCTCTAATAAAAAACGACAGTCCTGTTCCGTTTGCATTCTCCCTGCAAACAAAAGATTAATCATCCGGTTTTCAATTAGTTCTTTCAAAATCCTCTCATCCGGTTGTTTTTGTTTCCACTTCCCTGTCACGTCCATCATTCTTTTTCCTCTTTACTTTCTCGCAATCAACGCATAGTCCTGACTACCATATAACAAGTTAGAAACTTGCTGCATCGCAACATCAAATTCATGTTCCCTGCCCTCCTCCTTATCTGAGAGTCTGGGAATCTCATCGGGGAGACGGCTACTTTCCGTATATAATATCTGTACATCCGAGAATCCCTGCTTCTCAGCAATATACTGCAAGGTCAGTGGATGAACTGGCTTTTTGTGGGATGGATCTATCCAAAAAGCATTCGTATAAATCGCCAACGATCTGGGATTTTGTGTTTCCATAATTAAGTAGCACCCTGGTTGCAATTTCTCATATGCCAGCATACACAATTCAATGATCTGTTCTATGGTAATGTGTTCTACCACCTGTCCCAAAAAAATACCATCCACAGAATCCTGTTGTCTCAAAAATTGTATCATGTCCTGCTGTTCCACAGGAAGGTGAAGCATTTTACAATACTCAACAAACGGCGCATACAAGTCAATCCCTCTCACTCCAACCCCATGCTCCATCATAAGTTCTACGAACTCACCACGTCCACATCCCAGATCCACCACATTATTCCGATTCTCAAAATAGGGCACATAAATCCTCTGTGAATTCTTTATATCTTTCCGGCTTCCCCGGAATCGATTCTCAAAGTCAAAATAATCAATCGACAGGTAATCATTCGATTGAACTTCAGAAACAATAGACGAAATTTCTTTCATCTCTTGTCTCTGAATACTCCGTTCAGGCACTTGGTGCATACTGGTAAACTCTGCTTTCATATTGCTCAGCTCTACAACCACTGTCTGAATAAGTTCCTGTACCTCTTTCAATTCCGTGCCAAGTATCTTTTCATGCTTGTCAATTAAATTATTATGATCCTGTAGATTCCTTTCCATCAAATCAGCACGCTCTGATAACCGCCATGCATGGATCTCTTCAATTCTATTCTCTATATCCTCAATCCGGTCTTCCATGTTTTCAGCTCGATCTTCCATATTTTTAACTCGGTTTCTCATATCTTCAGCTTGATCTTCCATGTTTTTAACTCGGTTTCTCATGTTTTCAGCTTGATCTTCCATGTTTTTAACTCGGTTTCTCATGTTTTCAGCTTGATCTTCCATGTTTTTAACCCGGTTTTCAAGCTCCTGATTCCATCCGATTAGTCCGGTTATATTACGGTTCACATGAAAAAAATTATTGATTCCTCTGAAAATCCTACCTAAAATCGGAATTCTGAAATCTTTCGTAAATCGTCTGACAAATTCCCTCTGAAACCTTACTCCATCCTCTGAATCCTGAAACTCTGCTTTCTTTCTTTTTTCATACATTTTTTTCAAAATCCCCCTGACACATACACGATAAAACCAGATTTTTTTTAAGCGTTCATCGATCCCTCTCATTCTTTCAAGGGCATCTGCAGATTGGTCCGTTTTGTATCTTCCTCCTGCAGTATTTAATGTTTTTGCCTCTTTTTCTATCGCTGAGTAAATCGTATATATACTGACAGAATCATCAAACCACTCTACATCTAAAGACTGTTTTGCAAAAACTTCACCTCGCTTTTGCGCAACTCTTTCATCTAAGTTCATATCCTGCTCTCCTTAATCAATACAATTATTGTTAATCTTCCACTCGTGTTCAATTCTTGCAATTCCAACATCATTGATATCAGAGAAAACTTCAAACCGATATGCCTCTCTGTAATAATCAACCGCTATATACTTTTTAGCCTGAATCGCCACATCCAACAAATATTCCCCTGAAATCAAGTTCATATCAGGTATACTTATCTCTGCTATTCCATCTTCTTTCAGATTAAATTTGTCCTGTTTATCAATCCAAGTGTTGGTACCATAACACTGAATGCCATCACTGCGAAAAATGCCAATTCCAAAAACGGCATCTTCCACTTCCTTTTTCACCTCATAACTAATTTGAATGGTAACAGCCTGCCCGGTCTTGAATACCAACTTCTCTTTCCCCTGTTCGTCCAAAAGTGCAATCTTTTTTATTCTGGCATCTCCATTTCCCCAACGCTTCTTCGTCTCCCCAGTTTCATCACGTTCCTCACTGCTATCCTCAATATCGTCTTCGCTATGCGCCTCTTCATTTTCTTCGTTTATTTCTTCTATAGTATCCTCAGTCTCTCTCCATGCCAGTTCCTGGCGTTTTTCCCCCATGAAATCCACATACTCCGGATGTACATCTCTCGGTCTTCCCTCCTGCCTGATCGTCCCATCATGTATCCATATCGATCGGTCACATATCTGCTCAATCTGTTCCATGGAATGGGATACGATAACAATCGTAGTTCCCGCTGCTTTTACCTCTCGAAGCCGATTAAAACACTTGGCCTGAAAATTGAAATCTCCCACTGTCAGAATTTCATCTATCAGAAGAATATCCGCATCTACATTTATTGCAATCGAAAAAGCCAGTCTCATATACATACCAGATGAATAGGTTCGAACCGGATTATCAATAAACTCTTCTAATTCAGAAAAAGCAATGATTTCTTCCAGCCTCTTATCAATTTCACTACGGTTCAGACCAAAAATGGAGGCATTGATATAAATATTTTCCCTGCCACTCATGTCCTCATGAAATCCTGCACCAAGCTCAATCAGACTTGACACGCGCCCTCTCATGGCAATACTTCCACTGTCTGGATACATAATTCTGGTAAGCAGTTTCAATGTCGTGCTTTTACCGCAGCCATTGTGGCCAATCAGTCCTACTGCCTGTCCCTTCTCAACCTCAAAACTAATATTTTTTAATACATTTCTTTCCTCGTACCGTCTTCTCTTTTTAAAAAGGGCTTTTTCCTTCAGGGTATTTCCTTTATCCAAGTATACTTTAAAGCTTTTGGTCACATTCTTTACTTCAATCGCATTTTCCGGTTTCATTACATTTCCTCCGCGAAGTGTTTTTTCAACTTCCCAAAAACAAACCATCCAACCACCAGTAAAACAGCACTGATAACAAATCCGTATACTAAAGTTCCCATCTCCGGAGCCTTCTTATAATATAAAACATCTCGGTATGCAACAATAATTGGTGTCATAGGATTCATATTAAATATTGATCTCATCTCATCTGGCACCATATCTATCGAATACATAACCGGAGTCAAAAACTGCCACGCCATAGTAAAAATCACAAGCACATGTTCTAAATCCCGCAAGTATACTGTGACCGCCGAAACAATCATTGTGATACTCAGTGCCAGCAGATACTCTGCAATTATTATAACAGGAAGATACAAAAGTACATATGCACTCAGTCCTTTCCCGGATATACACAGCACTGCAAAAACAACGATAAAACTAAAAAGCATATTGATCAACTGACTGGTAACATGCGCAATCGGCAATACCTCTCTCGGAAAATAAATCTTCTTAACCATTTCCTTTTGCGTCATCACGCAACTGGCTCCCGCTGACACCGAAGTACTAAAAAATAACCATGGAATCAAGGCCACAAAAAGAAACAGATAATAATCTTTGATCCCGGCACGCATAATCAGAGAAAAAACTACCGTATACACACCGAGCTGCAATAGTGGATTTAAAAAAGTCCACGCAAATCCGAGCACGGAACCTTTGTATCTACCGCGCAAATCCCTTCGGATCAAACTACCAATCATTGTCCGATATTCATATATTTCTTTCAAAGCATTCATCCCTATTTCCTCGAATCCATTATACTTTTATACATCTGATGCAACACGTTCACCGCATTTTCCCAAGAATACTTTCGTACTCTTTCGAATCCTTTTTCCCTAAGTTCCATACACAGTTTCTCATCCGTCCAAAGCTGTTCCATTGCTTTTGCCATTTCCTCCACATCGTCTGGAGCCACCTGGACTGCTGCCCCCTCGCTAACTTCTGCCAGAGAAGAATTATTCGAAGTTAACACTGGCGTTCCACATGCCATTGCTTCCAGTGGCGGCATTCCAAATCCCTCATAAAGAGATGGAAAGCAAAATACAGAAGCTCCGCTCATCAATGGCGCTTTGTCTTCTTCGTCGACATAACCGGTAAATATTACATATTCCTCTAAACAAATCTCCTCTGCAGTACGAAAAATCTCATGGTACATCCAGCCCTCCCCACCCGCAAGCACGAGTTTAGGGATATCTCCTCCAGCTCTCTTCCTTTTATCATAGAAACTCTTATATGCCCGAAGCAGTCCGCACAGATTTTTTCGTGGCTCTAACGTACCCAGATACAAAAAATATTTTCCTTCGATATTATACTTCTCCTTCGCACACTCAATTTGTTTTGTACTATATTTCCCATGATATTGAGTTGTATCCACACCGCATGGCACTACACAAATTTTCTCCGGCTCAACTCTGTAATATTTCATGATTTCCTGTTTTGTAAACTCTGAATCTGCCACAATAGCGTCTGCCCTTTTTATGGAACTCCTGACATTTCTCTTAAGCATAAGCATCGTCCGGGCCCGCACGGTCTCTGGATACTCTCGAAATGCCATATCGTGGATGGTTACTACTTTTTTTCCCTTTACACCAAATGGGATAACATAATTGCAAAAATGAGTAATCTCTCTTCTCTGACTAAAAAACCAGCAATACGGAATTGGGAAAATCAAAGCGAACAAGCGAAACAAAGTTCCTGAAAACCACCTACATTCATGAATCTCCAAATCTGCAGAATAATGAGATACGGCCTCACGTTTCTCTTTTGCATGCTTAAACGAAAAAATATCCACAGCATACTGATCCTGACCATATTGTTTCAAAAGCCCTCTTAACAACCCATCCTCATTATAGGCGATTCCCGTTTTATTCTGCCCGAGAAGCGGCTGTCCATCAAATACGATCTTCAACCGTTTTCACTCCTTCCACCAGTTCTTCATACAACTTTTTAACGTTATTTAACATCGTATCCATCCGGAACTGCTCTTCCATACGTTCTCTCGCCCGTTTGCCCATCTGCTGCCTCTCTGACGGATGCTCCGCCAGATACTGCATCGCTTCTGCCAGTTCTGTCACATTTCCGGGTTCCACTGTCAGTCCGGTCTCTCCATGCAGGCTCACATACGGTACGCCACTTGGCAGCCTTGTATTGATAACAGGTTTGCCAAATGCCATCGCCTCGATCTGAACGAGTCCAAATGCCTCGCTCCTCTGTAGGGATGGAAGCACAAATACATCACATCCCTTAAGATACCGCACCAATTCATCATCGCTCACATCAGCATGGAAATAAATCTGATCCGTAAGTCCCAGCTCTTCGGCTTGTTTTTTTAACTCTGGTTCCAGCGGACCCATTCCAACAATATCCAGGCGAAGACGGCGGTCCACTCCTGCTGCCTGGGCAAAGGCCTCGATCATGATGCGGCAACCTTTATAATACACCAGTCGTCCCACAAACAGATAGTTCACAGCAACATGTTTTTCATCTGATTTTTCATGTGGTTTTCCGTCTTCGTACCAGCGTTCTGCCTCTCTTTCCATTTTGGAATCTACGCCATATGGAATGATCCGGCATTTATCCTCATACGACTTCAAATATTTCGAACCATCAATATGCCCCTGAGTCGCCACAACAATACAGTCAGCCCGACGCAGGAGCCACTCCATCAAAGGACGGTACAGTTTCATCAGCCTTTTCTGCCGTACAATATCACTGTGCCACCACAAGATCACTTTCCCTTTATAACCGGAGAGAAAACAAGCTAAGTCCCCCAGAGGAAAAGGCATATGGATATGAATGATATCCCTGTCCTTTGCCATCCTGCGGAACTTCCATAAAAATGAAACAGACAAAGGAAGCGATGAGAGCATTCCCATACTGGAGGCTCTCGTAACCTCTACACCCCCAACCTGTTCCACGACTGTCTTTCCTTTTTTTCTACAAACCAGCACTTTTGTATCGGTATCTTTGCGAAGCCCCTCTGCTAACTGCTGTACCACCCGCTCAATTCCGCCTGTAACCGGGTAGTATAACTTATTTGCCTGTAACACCCGGATTTTATTCTTTGTCTTCTGCATTCTCTCATTCCCTGACATCCGCATTTACAATCACCGCTAGAGTATACCACAATTCCGGCAACTTTGCAACTTTCACGCCCTTATTTCCCACAGATGATCTTCCGGAGTTCCCGATACCCCTTCTCATAAAATTCTTTTTCATAATGCACCATAAAGGCTCCCGAAACACACAGATCATCGGCCCGGTACTCTCTCGCATGATCGATCACGTGGCATTTCATATGTTTCTCAAAATAATCCTGCCACTTATTCAAAAATTCCTTCTTTTTCAGAAGTGTCTCTTTCTTATAACCGCGGAGCGGTTTGGATTCTCTTTTGTAATTTAAAAACCTCGTCTTTACATCTGCCCGGATAAAGATCACATTTTTTCCGTAACGCTCTTTTATAAAACGGATAAATACATCAAAGCGCTTCTTGATCTCCTCTTCATCAAGAATCTCGTCGATGGAGGTAATATTACACTCATCCTTGATCTGCTTAAAAAATTTGAGGGCACGGACTTCGTTATCCGCCGTAAGCACCCCTCCGTTATACTCTACCACATCACACACCAGATCATAGAAGTCAAGAAGAAGCCACTGGGACTGTGTTTTCTTCAGTTGTTCCGGCAGGTCTTTATGAAAAGCACTTTTTATATACCCCACGCGCCATGTACTGTTTTCAAACAAAGAGAGATCCTCAAAGTTTTTATCGTCATAAGAAATCGGCTCATCAAAAGCAAATAAAAAACAGTTCCGGTAAGCATAGCGGTCAATCTGAAAGCGTCCGTCATCCTCATTCAGTATCTCCCTAGTGATGCAGGACCCCCACAAGTCTACCAGAATCGGTTTGTAGTACTCGTTCATCGCATTGGCAAGCGCCTTCACCGGATCGCTGTATTTCTTCTTCATCGCTTTTATGAGAAGTTTCCGTTTGCTTCGCTCCTCTACATCCCTATCCAGCGAAATCACGTGTTTTTTCAAATGCTTTTCCGTCAGGCTCTTTTTATGGGCTAACAAAATAAAATAGTAATCCCGGCAGTGAAATCTCGTAATATGGATATCCCTATCGATCAGACCTGTCGTCTCCAACTCCTTTTTTACCAGCTCTGTGAACCGCTCTATGATCTTCATATCATATTCAAAGATCGCATCATAATTTACCCCATCCCGAAAAAGATCGCCCTCTTCCACCGCCTTTACGACCTTCAGGCATTCCTTTAAAGACGCGGCAAACTTAAAATCGTATTTCTCAAGGATTTCATCAATACTCTTATAACCCTTCGCCTCGATTTCCACAAAATCACTCTCATATTCCGAGAGCACCGGACGGCCGAGCTGCAAGACCAGATGGTCAAGAAACTTACTGTCGTCCATAAAAAGCCCGACATTATTTTTGGCAAACAGATTGTCATAATATTTAATAAACCGTCCGAGCCGGATATAATACTCCTGCTCCCGGAAAACCCTCTGTTCCGGAAGGGTTCTTACGATCATGGAAATAAGCCGTTTTGCATGATGATAAAACGGTTTTTCATACGAAGACATCGTAAATCCCTTTTTGTGGTTAAAATCCACATAATAATGCGAATAGATATCAATGATATAAGGATCCATCTTCTCCACAAAATAATCTTCCAGTTCTTTGATCCGTTTATTATATGCCCTCCTGCTCTTCTTTCGCATCTTGCGTACATGGGTATGCGTCACATACCACGCAGGGCAGCGGGACTTCACAAGGATGATATGGTCTCTGTCAAAATATCTCCCGATCAGTTCCAGATAGGCATCCATATATGGTTTCCAGTCAAACTCCCTGTCCCGCATCACATCGATCTCTTCAATCTCTTCCTCATGCTCGGCGCGAAAGTCACTCTCGATAAACTTGGGATTTTTTGTAAATACCTGATCCCTCCACTTGCAAAGAGCATGTCCGGCGCTATAACACATGTCCACGACAAGAAAATCAGCCGGCTCTTCCTCTAACGACTGAGCCAGATGTTTCTCGAGATCCATCGTAAGATACGGCGACACGTCCTCTTCCGGCGTAAATGTGTCCCCTTCCGGATTTCCCACCAGTGAGAGAAGTGAAATCCACAGATTATCATTAAACACCTGAAAGCGTTCTTTTAGCTCCATATCATTAATATAAGAGGAACCATTTAATCGTATTGTTATCTTTTCCATCTTCCATATCCTCACAGCAAAATATTGATCTAACCATAACCCACACAATTATAACACATATCCTTCCCCTATCGCAAGTTTTCTATTTAGAGGCAGTTGCACAAGACACCCTGCATAAAATACTTTCTGCGGGAAATCCTAACAACGGAACTCTTTCCATAAAACAACTCCTGTCAAATAAAAAAGAAAAGAGGAACGACCATGAACAAAAAAGAAACTTTACGCAGTGCGCTTCCGATGGCAGCACTTGACGAAATCCCGGAACCTTCAGCAAATGCCAAAGATATCGTGGCACTGGTAAAACAAAAGGGGAAAATCGCCGGCTACCAGTTATCTGACGGCCGGACCGTCAGCAAGGACGAAGGCGTCGCTCTGGCAAAAGCCGGAGAAATACAGGGAGTTGGCATCGCCCACCGGGGAGATACGGAATATCTGAAAGCTCTTCCTGACGGCAAAGAGGGAAACAATCTTAGCAGCCTGCCTTCCGTCGGCAGAGATTCCCTATGATCTGATGCAGCTTTTTTGATTCCAGTGGCACAAATCCTCCTCCGCGCATATCATAATAACAAAAAGCAGAATGGGGAAGATCATGAACCGGGTCAGAGATATCGTAAACGCAAATTCCGTACACAAAAATAATATCCTTGGCTCCGGAACCTGTATTGCGATACTGGATAGTGGAATCGCAAAGCATCCTGATTTTGGAGACCGCATCTGTGGATGGTATGACACGATCAACGGTCATTCCTCCCCATATGACGACAACGGGCACGGAACCCATGTGGCCGGCATCGCTGCCGGAAGCGGATTTGTCAGCCGGGGCACGCTGTGCGGCATGGCGCCTTCCTCGAATATCATCTCCGTTAAAATACTGAACCAGTATGGCGAGGGCATGATCCCGGATATCATAGACGGCATCAACTGGGTCATGAAAAACCGTTTCAGATATGGCATCGGTATTGTAAACATTTCTGTGGGAACAAGCGATGGAAGGCGTTTTGACGAAAATTCAAACTTTGTCAAAAAAGTAAATGAACTGTGGGATATGGGGATCGTCGTAGTGGCGTCTGCCGGAAACAAAGGCCCGGAACCCTATAGTATCAGCGCTCCCGGAAACAGCCGCAAGATCATAACCGTCGGATACTATAGCAAAAAATCAAATTCCAGTGTGGGCCCCACTACGCTCTGCATCAAAAAGCCAGATGTGGTTACCCCGGGGCAGCAGATCACAAGCTGCAACCACACATTTGCCACTCAGAATCCTTACATAAGAAAAAGCGGCACCTCCATGGCCACGCCTGTGGTCAGTGGAAGCATCGCTCTCCTTCTCTCAAAATATCCCCATCTGACACCAAAAGAGGTAAAACTCCGGCTGAAAAACAGCTGTACGGACTTAAACCTTCCTCACAGCAGCCAGGGGTGGGGGCTTCTCAATGTTGGAAAACTATTATCTTAGTTCCCATATATCCTCATTATACTGCTCGATCGTGCGGTCGGAAGAGAAAAATCCGGCCTTTGCAATATTTACAAGCATTTTCTCTGCCCATGCCTCTCTGTCCTGATAATCACGGTAAGCTCTTTCCTTAGTTGCCACATACTCCTTAAAATCAGGGAATGTCATAAACCAGTCCTTGTTTAAAAGTTCATTGTACAATCTCATAAGGGACTTTTTCTTCCCTGTCTTAAGCATCTTTTTGCTGACGATAAAATCTACCGCCTCTTTCAGATCGGGATCCTTTTCATAATAATCTCTGGAACAATAATCCCCTCTCTCATAACGGGCGATGACCGTATCACTGTCCTCTCCGAACACATAAATATTATCGTCTCCGACCAGCTCGTGAATCTCTACGTTCGCTCCATCCTCTGTTCCAAGAGTCACCGCACCATTCAGCATAAATTTCATATTGCCCGTACCACTAGCCTCTTTGGAAGCGAGAGAAATCTGTTCTGAGATATCACAGGCAGGAATAAGTTTCTCTGCCAGCGACACATTATAATTCTCCACCATGACAACATTCAGGTATGGCTTTACCTCTTTATCTTTGTTTACGATCTTCTGCAGGCAGAGGATCAAATGGATGATATCTTTGGCGATCGTATATGCCGGCGCCGCCTTGGCCCCGAAAATAAGCGTAACCGGGGTCTCCGGCTTATGTCCTCTTTTGATCTCCAGATACTTGTGTATTGCGTACAATACATTGAGCTGCTGGCGCTTATACTCATGAAGTCTCTTTACCTGGATATCAAAGATCGAATCCTCATTCAGTTTTATGCCCTGCGTCTCCTTCAGGTATTTTGCCAGTCTATGCTTATTTTTATTTTTAATCTCAAGAAGTTTTTTCATTACCTTCTTATCCTTTTTAAAGGCCAGTAAGTTCTCCAGTTCATCGGCATCCTTCTTAAATCCGTCTCCGATCGTGTGCTCCAAAAAGGCAGCAAGAAGCTTATTGCAGTGAAGAAGCCACCGGCGGAATGTGATACCGTTTGTCTTATTGTTAAATTTTTCCGGATATATTTTATAAAAAGAATTTAATTCATTATTTTTCAAAATCTCCGTGTGCAGATAAGCGACTCCGTTTACACTGTGACTATAATGGATGTCCATATGTGCCATGTGGACAATGTCATCCTCGTCCATAATATACACAGACTCATCTTCAAACTGATCCTTTACGCACAGATCCAGTTCACGGATGATCGGAACAAGCTGAGGAGCTACTTTCTTAATAAACGATACCGGCCACTTTTCCAATGCCTCTGAAAGGATCGTATGGTTCGTATAAGCACAGGTTTTCGTCGTGATCTCAATCGCCTCGTCCATATCAATTCCATTTTTTGTCAGAAGTCGGATGAGTTCCGGGATCACCATGGACGGATGTGTGTCATTGATCTGGATCGCCACATACTCATGAAGGTCATGCAGGTTACTTCCTCTTTCCTGTGCCTCAGAAAGAATAAACTGGGCCCCGCAGCTCACCATAAAATACTGCTGGTAAACCCGGAGAAGACGTCCTGCATCATCGCTGTCATCCGGATAAAGAAACAGTGTCAGGTTTTTGCGGATCTTATCTTTATCAAAATCAATCCCTTTCTTCACAATATTCTCATCGATCGAAGCAATGTCAAACAAATGAAGCGTATTTGTCCGGTTGTTATATCCTGTCACCAAAATATCATAGAGTACCGCTTTCACATCAAATTTACCAAATGAAACCGTATATTCCCTGTCATTTTTTATGAGCCACCCTTTCTCCTCGATCCACGGGTTTGGCTTTTCCTTCTGGAGATTTTTCTTAAATACCTGGCGGAACAGGCCAAAATGATAATTCAGTCCGATGCCGTCTCCCGGCAGTCCAAGCGTGGCGATGGAATCAAGAAAACATGCTGCCAGCCTTCCCAAACCGCCATTTCCAAGAGAAGGTTCCGGTTCCATCTCTTCAAGCGTACTGAGTTTTTTTCCATTCTTTTTCAGTTCTTCCTTCACCGCATCATAAATCCCAAGATTGATGAGGTTGTTGCTGAGGAGTTTACCGATCAGAAACTCTGCTGAAATATAGTAAAGTTTCTTTTTCCCGGTATTCTGTTTCTTCTCCTGCGCCATCTCATTTGTCATTTTTAAGAGCGCCCGGTACAATTCCTGATCGGAACACCCGCTAATCTCTTTTCCACATTCTTTCACTACAAATTCATTCAGCATTTTGGTTTTCCTCCTCTTTCTCCGTTTCTTCCTCTTTTTCATCCGGCTTTTCTTCCGGCAAAACCTTTTCACCGCTCACGTTTACATCTGCCGCTGACTGCCCGACCGTAAACACAGCTTTTAATACAAATTTTTCTTCCGCTCCGGTCGTTTCATCCAACCGTGTGGCATATGTCATGATATCATATGTTCCCGGCAGGACATAAAGGATATCCTCTCCCTCATAAACGGCGTCCTTGTCGATATTCGAATTCCAGAGTTTCTGCTCAAGCACATACCCGCTCTGGTCAAAACGGATATTCACACGATAACACTCGGGATAAAAATCAATGACGCTGTCGCCTTCCACTGCCAATTCATAAATATCATCCAGTACCGTATCTTTTTGATTGACAGAAGCCATGCCATCATAGACCCCGCTTACTACCCGGAGGCGGTAAATACCGTTCTCATCCGTCACCGCTGTATAATAATTCAATCCCATTTGATCCTGAAAGCAGACCTTTACTCCCGGCATGACAAGTCCCTGTGAATCATGCAGCGTACCATACAGATTAAATCCTGCCTCTACCTTTACAGAAGCCGAAACCACTATCTTTCTACTACTGTCGTCTTTATCTGTCACTGTCACTCTGACCGTATATTCACCCACACCCTGTGGATTCCCGGACAGCGCTCCTGTTTCCTCATCGCCCTGCATTCCGGCCGGAAGCCCAGAAAAGGCAAATTGGTAATTCCCGCTCCCGCCTGCCAGATGAAGGAATTCTGCCTTTTCCCCTGACATTTCTTCCCCCCAAACAAGTGAGCGGTTTTCCGCATATCCAACGACCGAATCCACAGCGCCGATATACCAGTACACATTTACCTTGGTTTCCTTTCCCAGCTCATCAACCGCTGAGATCACTGTTGTCTTTCCAAAATAAGATTTGTCGGTTTTTCCACGGAACACAATGGTATTATTATTTACGGAAACTGTAATCCCATCCGGAAGGCTTCCGATCTGGTACACAAGGGAACCACAGCCATACTGACTGAGGTCGACCTCAAGCGGTTCGATATACTGGCCGGCTTCGCCGGTCACGTATACGTCCTTGGGCATTCCCTCTTTGATAAACAGCGCTTCCGCCTCCATCGACTTGGTCCCGTTTCCGGGAAGTTCCGGCACAGCTACCCGGACCATGGAATTCTTTTGAATGGAATATCCTCTCTGTACCTGAAGGTCATACGTCCGGTTTCCGTAATTTCTCAATGTCTTTATCTTTAAAGACCGGTTATAATCTCCCGTCACACTTGTCTTTCCCGACAATTCAAACTTCTCTTTGTCAAGCGGCAGTTCACGGTCCAGACTGACTCTGACTGTATTATAGCTGAGTGCCCGCACGGAAGCAATATTGATCGTATCCAGAGATTCCACTTTTACACTGCAGACCGCCTTTGTGCCGCTTCCGTCCACTGCCTTCACCGTAATCTTTGCATTTCCCGGAGACAGTGCGCTCACCACGCCGGCAGAAGATACTTTTGCCACAGACGGCACCGAAGAACTCCATACCACTCTCTTAAATCCGCTGTTTGAGGGAACAACACTTTTTTTGATCTCAAACCTCTCACCGACCCGTACCGTCTTCTTCTTTTCTTTTAGTATGATCTTCTTCAGCGGTTTGACCACTTTCACCTTAATAGAAGCTTTTTTCTTTTTGTTCTTCTTGGAAATCGCATATACTCTCGTAGTTCCGAGCCGGACTCCGCTCACCTCTCCGATGGAATTGATCCGTGCGATCCGTTTATTTTTTGATTTGTAACGAACCCCTTTATACGAAGAGCGGTTCGGCCTCACACGGACAGAGGACGATACACGTACCTTTTTTCCTTTTCCTACATGTACGATTTTTCCGTAATTGCTCTTTATACTTACCTTTTTTACCCTGACTTTTGCTTCTGCCGTCGGCACCATGGCAAACAGAACCGCAAACAGAACCATACAGATCAATACTTTCCCAAGCTTTTTCATATGAGTGCACCATTCCAGTTTCTTTTTATTCTTACGCACGAACCAAATTTAATAATAACACACAATCGCCGGAGCGTCAAAACATTTTAAGGGATTTTAGCCAGGCGTCATTGATTTTTGCATTCACTTATGATTTAATGAATAATAGCAATCACGAATCTAACGGAGGCTTTTTACCATGGAACAAAAATATAAAACTCTTATCCAGACATACGAAACCGAAATATCCACCCGGAATAAAGATTCAAACACCCTTGGTATTATTAAGCTGCTCCTTTTTGCACTGGCTGTTCTCTCCATTCTGGCCTTATATCGTACCTGGTTCTCCGTTCCATTGCTTTTGTGCAGTGGGATCCTGATCCTTATATTTATCGCCGCCTGCATAAAACATGACCACATTCTGGAGACGATCGCATATAAAAAAGAACTGCGGCGCATCGCAGAAAAAAACCTCCGGCGCATAACGGGAGAATGGACCACCTTTGAAGACACCGGGGAAGAATACGCTGATCCGGAACATCCGTATGCGATGGATCTGGACATTGTAGGCGACAATTCTTTATTTCAGTACCTAAACAGCACAAATACATACTATGGCCGAAAACGGCTGGCAGACGATCTGCTCCACCCGGCATATTCTGATGAAGAGATACGGAACAGGCAGGAAGCGATCCGGGAACTGTGTACCGATTACGAATGGACAGCCGATCTGGAATACCTGTTTTCAAAAATCGGCATAAACGACCAATTTCCAAAACTTCTGGACGAACTGAAAAAACAGAGCCGCTTTATGAAACACCGGTTTATCAATGTACTCTGTTTTGTTTTGTGCGGTATTACATGGATCTCTGTTTTTACTACAATTGTAGTAAAAACAAATTTTTGCTTTACACTCTCTGGCATGCTGTTGCTTTTCCAGCTCATTGTCTGGAATCTCGGAAAACATAAATCCGATCTCTACCTGAAAACCGCCCGGGTCACTTCCTATCAGATCCCGCGATACTGCCCTGTCATCCGAAAAATCACCGGGAAATCTTTTTCCTCCTCAAAAATGCGGACGATACAGGAACAGCTAACAGAGGCACAAGAGGGTATCGAACAGTTTTCGCGCATCTCCTCATACATCAAGGCTACAGCAAATCCACTGGCCTCACTTCTTTTAAACTTACTTTTTCTCTGGGATTATAAAAATGCATATGACTTTGAAAAATGGAAATTAGAATACGGAAAAATAGCGGAAAACTGGTTTTCTACTCTTGCAGAATTCGAAGGCCTGATGAGTTTTACCGGACTGGCAAGAAATTGCGATAACGTCTGCCTTCCCAAGTGGTCCGAAACCGAACGGTATCTCCTCGCCAAACAGACCGGACACCCTCTGCTCTGCAACCAGAAACGTGTCTGCAATGATTTTGAGATGAAAGATCATATCGTGATCATTTCCGGCTCCAATATGTCCGGAAAAAGCACTTTTATGAGAACGATCGGTATCAACCTCGTACTGGCAAAGGCCGGCAGCTATGTCTGCGCAAAAAAAATGGAATGCTCCCATATGGACATCCTGACTTCCATGCGCATCACCGACCGGACAACGGACGGGATCTCTACTTTTTACTCCGAACTCTTACGGATCAAAAAAATCATAGAGACGGCCGAACACAATAAAAATGTACTGTTTCTGATCGATGAAATATTCCGGGGCACAAACTCCGCAGAACGCCGTCTTGGCGCAGAAGGCGTCCTTGAACGCTTGCTTTCTCTTGGCGTCTGTGGCTTTATCACCACCCACGATCTGGAAATCTGCAAACTGGAAGAGAAATATCCTTCTATCATAAATTATAGTTTTTGTGAGAAATATATCGAAGACGAAATGTACTTTGACTACCAGGTCAGAAAGGGAGTATCGACGACGAGAAATGCGGAATTTCTTTTGAAGATGGTAGGAATTTTATCCCCTACTCACCCATCTTCGCAAGCTTCGCCGCCTGATCAGCCGCAATCAGGCTGTCAACCACCTCATCCAGTTCCCCGTCTATAATCGCATCCAGACGGTGCAGCGTCAGCTTGATCCGATGATCCGTCACCCTTCCCTGCGGATAATTATATGTCCGGATCTTTTCGGAACGGTCTCCGGTACCAATCTGGCTCCTACGTTTCTCTGCCTCTTCATCATGCGCTTTCGCACACTCCAGTTCATATAATCTGGCGCGGAGTACCTTTAGCGCCTTATCTTTATTTTTCAACTGGGATTTTTCATCCTGACAGGAAATCACGATGCCTGTCGGGATATGCGTGAGCCGTACTGCTGAATCTGTCGTGTTGACGCACTGCCCTCCATTTCCGGACGCACGGAACACATCAAACTTACAGTCATTCATATCAATCTCAACTTCCACATCCTCTACTTCCGGCATGATCGCCACTGTCGCAGTGGACGTATGGATCCTGCCGCCGGATTCTGTAGCAGGAATCCTCTGTACACGGTGCACGCCGCTTTCGTATTTCAATTTTGAATATGCACCCGTCCCATTTATCATAAATACAATTTCCTTGAAACCACCGATTCCATTTTCATTGGAATTCATCGTATCAATCTTCCATCGGTTCTTCTCCGCATACTTGCAGTACATCCGATAAAGGTCTGCTGCAAACAGAGCTGCCTCATCACCACCAGCACCGCCCCGGATCTCCACGATGACATTTTTATCGTCATTAGGATCTTTCGGAAGAAGAAGGATACGGAGTTCCTGCTCGATCTGCTCGATACTGGCCTTGCACTCATTCAGTTCTTCCTTCGCAAGTTCACGCATCTCCTCATCGCTCTCTTCTTCGAGCATCGCCAGACTGTCCTCAATACCTTCCTTTACCGCCTTATATTCCTTATATTTCGTCACAACGGGCTCCAGATCAGCCTGTTCCTTCATAAGCTTCTGATACCGCGACTGGTCGTTCAGGACATCCGGCTCGCTGAGTTCATTCAGAACCTCTTCATAACGAAACAGTGTATCTTCTAATTTATCAAACATCAGACTCCTCCATTCTGCCAGCAGATCATTTCCCCGTATAACATCCCCAAATCAGACTGACGCTATACGGGACACAAAATGGCCACTGACCACTCTGTCATTTCCGGCAAGATCTTTCTTTATCTCCACATTTACAAATCCCCGCTCTGTCATAAGCGAAGACACACTCTCACCCTGTTCACACCCTATTTCAAAACACAAAATCCCCCCATTGTTCAAATACTCCGGGGCCGCCTCTATGATACGGCGGTAAAACAGTAAACCATCGTCTCCGCCGTCCAGTGCTTCTGGCGGCTCAAACCGGCTTACCTCTGGCATTAGTCCCGGAATCACATCCGATTCGATGTACGGTGGATTCGACACGATCACATCAAATGTTCCCGTGACTGGTTTAAATAAATCCCCACAGACCACAGTAATTTCCGCTGTCCACTCATGAGCCATCTTTTTCTTCAACCGGACTGCATTCGCTTCTGCCACCTGCAGAGCCTCCTCAGATAAGTCGCTCAGAACGATCTGGGCAGGCTTTCCAAATGCCCCGATGCTTAATCCGATACATCCCGATCCCGTACACAGATCAAGAACCCGTTTCCCCTCACAAAACGGATAAACATATTCCACAAGAGTTTCCGTATCCTGTCTCGGGACAAGAACATTTTCATTCACAGAAAAGAAAAGCCCCATAAACTCCGTATAACCAGTAATATACTCTAACGGAACCCTCTTCTTTCTTCTCGAGAGCATCATTTCATACTGGTCTTGTATGGTCCGGTCTGCCTCTTCCTCTTTTCGGAGAAAATAATCACTTCTCTCAAAAGAACCATTACTTCCCATAAAACATGCCTGCAAGAGATACCACGCATTTAATCCCGCCTCCGGTACCCCTGCCTGTTCTAACTCCTCCACACCCCCGGCCAGCAACTGCTCCAGTGTCATTTCGCTTCCTTTTCTACTTTAGTAGTCTTATCTGTTCCTGCTTTCGCTTTCGTGGGATCTTCAAAATACCGGTCAAGAGCCTGAAGGATTTCGTCATCTTCTTCTTCACTCACATCAACGACTTCAAAACCTGTCTCTTTTCTCTTTTCCTTCGTAACAGCCACTTCTTTTTTATTTTCAGCCACAGTCTCCTGTGCCGTATCTTCTGCCAAAAACTTCTTCCAGTCAAAGACAGCTTCCACGGAAACGATCGCCACCTCAAGCATGGCGTCTTCCGGATTTTTTGTCGTCAACGACTGAAGCCAGAGTCCCGGCTTGCTCACGATATCAATAACTTTATTTTCCGTTTTTCCCGCAAAAATGATAAATTCATAAGACAATCCTGCGATCACAGGTATCAATAGAATACGGAGTACCATGCGAAGCCATATATTGGGAACCGATATAAACATAAAAAACAAAATACTCACAAACATCACAACAAGCATAAAACTGGTTCCACATCTTTTGTGGACCGTCGTCTGCTTTCTGGCATTTTCCACATTCAGCTCAAAACCATTCTCCAGACAGTTGATACATTTGTGCTCTGCGCCGTGATACATAAACACACGTTTTATGTCCTCCATATAAGAGATGGCCTTTACATACCCGACAAACAATGCCACACGGATCACTCCCTCGATCAGACCTCGGAGCTGAACCGATGGAATCACTTTTGACAGCAGTTCAGACACTAAAAACGGAAGCAGCACAAAAAGCCCGATCGCTATGATGACAGCCAGCATGACCACAAGGCCCATAACCAGATCATTTCCCTTACTATCCGCTTTTTCTGCTTTTTCTGCTTTTTCTGCTTTTTCTGCTTTGTCCGTTTTATTTGCTTTGTCCGCTTTCTCTTCTTCGTCCTCCCAAAAGCCCGCCGAATAATTCAGTGTTTTCATCCCCATCACAATAGACTCCACAAACGTCACTACCCCCCGGATGACCGGAAGATCCGCAACCTTATACTTATCCCTCAGGCTCTGGTATTTCTCTATCTTTACTTCAATTTCCCCATCTGGCTTACGTACGGAAACAGCATACTTGCCGTCCCCTTTCATCATAACACCCTCGATGACCGCCTGACCACCAATTCCCGAATACCTCATACTCTCCTCATTTCTGCGCCACCTGACGCTTTTCGTGACAAAAACTCATATATGCAACAACTCCGCAGGCCTCAATATACTGGATACAGAGACTGCGGAGCCATAATGTGTTCATCATCTGCTTATTTTAAGCCATACTTACGATTGAACTTGTCAATCGCACCACGAGCTGCCATGGACTTCTGCTGTCCTGTGTAGAATGGATGGCATTTAGAACATACTTCAACATGAATATCTTCTTTTGTTGAACCAGTCACAAATTCATTACCACAGTTGCACACAACTTTTGCCTGGTAATATTCTGGATGGATTCCCTCTCTCATGTATTTTCACCTCACTACTTATATTTTCAATTCTCAAAATCGGCTTACTCATTGTATCATGGATTTTTATAAAATGCAAGCTTTTTCTAATGAAGCTTAATCTTTTTTATTGTTTCGATAAATTCTTTATTATTTTTCGTCTTTCGGAACAGATTAATGATCTGCTCCAGATTATTTTCCGTGTTGGCACTTGCACTGAGCGCCTTCCGCATCAGATAAACGGCTTCCAGTTCGCTCTGGTTCAAAAGAAGATCCTCACGTCTTGTACTGGACTTCTGAATGTCGATCGCAGGAAATACACGTTTTTCAGATAAATGCCGGTCAAGGACAAGTTCCATATTTCCGGTTCCTTTAAATTCCTCAAACACCACATCATCCATACGGCTCCCCGTATCCACAAGTGCAGTTGCAAGTATCGTAAGGCTTCCGCCCTCACGCATATTTCTCGCCGCACCAAAAAACCGCTTTGGCATATGGAGCGCTGCCGGATCCAGTCCACCGGAAAGCGTCCTCCCGCTTGGCGTAACCGTAAGATTGTATGCCCTGGCAAGTCTTGTGATGCTGTCAAGGAGGATCACAACATCATCTCCCCCCTCCACCAGACGTTTGGCCCTCTCAATGACCATTTCTGAAACCCGTTTATGGTTCTCGGGCAATTCATCAAATGTGGAATAAATCACCTCCACCCGTTGACCCTCGATGGACTCTTTAATATCCGTAACCTCCTCTGGCCTCTCATCGATCAGCAGGATCAGAAGATGCATCTTCGGATAATTTTTTGTGATCGCACTGGCAATCTGTTTGAGGAGGGTTGTCTTTCCAGTCTTGGGCTGGGAGACGATCATCCCTCTCTGCCCCTTTCCAATCGGTGCGATCAAATCGAGCATTCTCATGGAAACTCCTGTATTTGCTGTTTCAAGATGAATCCTCTCATTCGGGAAGATCGGCGTGAGATCCTCAAATTTCGTCCGGCGTTCCAAATAAGTGATCGGCCGCCCATTGACACTTTTCATATAAAGCAGAGCGCTGAATTTTTCATTCTGGGTCCTTACTCTTATATTTCCCTCCACAATGTCCCCGGTACGCAGACCAAATCTTCTAAGAAATGCAGGAGAAACATAGACGTCATTCTCACCGGGAAGAAAGTTATCACAGCGGATAAAACCATATCCATCCGACATGATCTCTAAAATTCCTTTTTTCGTAATTCCACTGTCAAGCTCCTTGATCTCTGTCGGATGGACATCGGAAACGTGCCTGTCCTTTGCGATTGTGATCAGTCCCGCCTTCACAACATCCTCAATCGTCCGGAACGGCTGACTTTCCGTGTGCGAAGCATTATTGTTGGTATTATTATTAGCATTATTGGTATTATTGGCGTTACTGTTGTTATTTGCAGAAGAATTGCTCTTGTTCGAATTATGGGAACGGTCCCCATGGTTTGGTACATATGTATAAACCGCTTTCTTCTTCTCCGGCTTTCCCGTATTTTTTTCCGTTTTTTTCTTTTTCGTCTGCCCGCCATCAGACTGGGAATCAGTGGAGTGGGCATCGGATATTGCCAGTTTTTCCAGCTCATGAACCAGATCTCCTTTACGCAGTCCGGACACTCCCGAGAGACCTTTATCCTTTGCCATTTGCCTGAGTTCCTTCAGTGATAATTTTGCTAAATCCATTCTAATCCTCATTTCTTTCTGCGCCGCATTCTACTTGTGACGAATCAGGTCTGACAGCGCACAGACACAAATCCCGTGTATCGTCCCTGATCCTCTTTCAGTTACTGTATGGATCAAATTTCAAATATTCAGAATTCAATTCCATTTTTTTTCATAAGTTCCCTTGCACTCTCCAATGAGTCTACTCCTGTCGCATTTTTAATCGGGGCAAACTCCCTCTCCCGCTCTACTTCAAACGACAGACAGTTATCCATCATATGTATCATATCAAGAACCAGCTTCTCAAATTTATAACCGTTTGGCTCATCCGGTTTCACGTACTCTCCATGTTCATTCATATATGGAATTTTCTTTTCTACTACATGTGTAGGGAGATTTTTTTTCATGATCTGTTCAAGAATATCTACCCGAAAAAGATAGTTCAGAATCACTCCATAATTATAAAGAAGTTTTCCTTCATCATCCCGTGAATGAATCATTTCATCCGTCATTTCATAATATTCTACAATTGACGGCTTCCCATCCTCCAGACATAATACGCCTACTCTCTCCGAAGGATCTGCCTTCGCCACCACTTTGGCCCCGCAAACACAGTCATTTTCCAACACGGCCCCGACAAAGACCGGATCTGCGATCTTCTGGAGAACATTGTCCACAGAAAATACATTCAGCCACTCCACTCCCATTTCCGAAAGTTTTCCCAGAAGCCCGGCGTCCACAAGAGAAGTAAACCAGCCTCCGTTTCCATTGGGCGAGGTTGAAATCTTATCCTTGTCCTCCATCAGTATTTTTCCATCATAGCTCACAGATGGCGCCATGTTCTGAACAAAGAAAAAAATATAATCCTTGTTATATCCAAAATAATTCTTTTCCTTAAAAAAAGCAAGTGTTTCTTCATTATTTTTTTCACTTGTCATGATAAATAACGGAACCCATGTACCCGTCTTATCTCTCACCTGCATGATATTCCGGATCAGCTGTTCAAACAGATACAGTTCCCTGTCCACACCGATATTCAACATTCCTTTTGGCTTATCAAACCCGAGTCTCGTCCCCTGGCCTCCAGCAAGGAGTACTGCCCCTATCTTATGCTGTTTTAATGCCCGTATACCGATATTCTCAAACCTTATCCGGTTCTTTTCAACTTCCTCTTTCGTGACAGCGCCCATTGGCTCAATCTTTCCCTTTTCTATCTCTTTGGAACCATCCTCGATCTGCTTTAAAAATCCGAGATCCAGATCAGCGATCTGAGCCAGAAGAAACTCTCTCTGCTCCCCGCTTAATTCATCATAATACCGAAGCAGATGCTCCTGTCCTGTTCCCAAAAGTTTATTCTTTGCCTCCTGCAGTGTCATCCCCTGCAACCTCCCTCTCAAAAAATTCTGCATATATTATTTATTGTACCATTTTCAGGGAAAAGCACAAGTCCTAAAAGTGAATTTTTAGTTTGTATTGTTTTTACTTATTAAAAGTGCTAAAATAAATCAATGATAAATTTAACAGAACGGAGGAACATATGACAAATAATGAAAAAGCACTTGCCCTCCACAGAGAGTGGTGCGGAAAAATCAATACAACACCAAAATGTCAGGTCAAATCCAGAGAAGACCTCGCAATTGCTTATACACCGGGGGTTGCAGAACCATGTAAAGTGATTGCTGAAAATAAAGAAGAAGCATACCATTACACGATCAAATCAAATACGGTGGCCGTCGTATCCGATGGAAGCGCGGTCCTCGGACTTGGAAATATCGGTGCAGAAGCCGCTATGCCGGTTATGGAAGGAAAAGCAGTTCTCTTTAAAGAATTTGGAAATGTAAATGCTTTCCCGATCTGCCTTGATACGCAGGACACAGAAGAAATCATCCGCACAGTCGTAAATATCGCTCCTGCTTTTGGCGGCATTAATCTGGAAGATATCTCCGCCCCGCGGTGCTTTGAAATCGAATCCCGACTCCAGGAACTACTTGATATCCCGGTATTTCACGATGACCAGCACGGAACTGCCATTGTGGTCCTTGCAGGGATCATCAATGCGTTGAAAGTCACCGGGAGGTCAAAAGAAGACAGTAACGTGATCGTAAACGGGGCCGGTTCGGCCGGAATCGCGATCAGCAGGCTTTTATTAAAATACGGCTTTAAACATGTGACACTTTGCGATAAGTCAGGGATATTGAATAAAAACACGCCGGATTTAAACTGGATGCAGCAGGAAATGATGTCACTCACAAACCTTGAAGGTCGTTCCGGCACCCTCGCCGATGCATTTGCCGGAGCTGACATTTTCGTTGGCGTCTCAGCACCAAATATCGTGACGCCTGAGATGGTTTCGTCGATGAACAGTGACCCAATCCTTTTTGCTATGGCAAATCCTGTTCCTGAAATCATGCCGGATGTGGCAAAAAAAGCCGGTGCAAAAGTTGTCGGGACCGGGCGCTCGGATTTTCCAAACCAGGTAAACAATGTCGTCGCCTTCCCTGGCATTTTTAAGGGAGCGCTGGAAGGACGTGCCTCCCAGATCACCGAGGAAATGAAATTAGCCGCAGCCCTTGCGATTGCCTCTCTCGTTCCTGACGAAGAACTAAATGAAGACAATATCATGCCGGAGGCTTTCGATCCCCGTGTGGCAGAAATCGTAAGCCAGGCAGTAAAAGAGCACATCCATGACTAGCAGGACATGGGGCGAGAAGCCCTATCATTCCCTTGACTACGAAATGAAAAAACGATTTGGCGAAAAGGTATATAAGATCTCACTGGAGAGCGGACTGACATGTCCAAACCGCGATGGAACCATCGGTTATGGCGGCTGCATTTTCTGTAGCGGCAGCGGCTCGGGAGATTTTGCCTCCCCTGTCTCCACTTCTGTCACACAGCAGATCGACAACGGAATCGTTGGGATTTCTGGCAGAAAACATGTGGGAAACAAATTTATCGCCTATTTCCAGTCCTTTACAAACACCTATGCCCCACCTGAAAAACTGCGGCCGATGTATATGGAAGCGATCCGTCACCCAAAGGTTGTGATGCTCTCCATCGCAACAAGACCTGACTGCCTTCCCAGTGAAGTCATAGCACTTTTAAAGGAATGCAACAAAACAAAGCCCGTCATGGTGGAGCTCGGACTACAGACGATTCATGAGTCTACGGCCCGCCTGATCCGGCGCGGATATCCTCTGAATGTGTATGATACAGCTGTAGAATCTCTGCATTCCGCCGGTCTTGAAGTAGTGACTCACGTCATTGCGGGACTTCCCCACGAGACCCCCGGACATTTTCTGGAGACGGTATCCCACGTCGGCAGATGTCATTCCGATGGAATAAAGATCCAGCTATTGCATATATTAAAAAACACAGTTCTGGCTGACATGTACAAACATGGTGATTTTAAGGCACTCACAATGGAAGAATATATTGAGCTCGTTATACAGGCGATCTCAATTTTACCAGAAGAGATCGTCATCCACCGCCTGACAGGCGATGGACCAAAGGCTCTTCTTCTTGCCCCTGAATGGAGCAGTAAAAAGAGACAGGTTCTGAACGAACTCCACAGACAGTTAAAAATACAAAATATCTGGCAGGGAAAAAACAGGCATCCCGGCTCATAGCTATTTCAGCATCTGGAAAGGAGCGGCTATTTTCATGAAAGAAGCATTTACCATTTATAAACTGATCATACTCTACACCCTTGGCAAGGTAAATGCGCCACTTACACTTGGGCTTGTATCCGATTACATTACAGATCATGGATATACAAATTATTTTAATGTTCAAAATGCATTCGCAGAACTTCTGGATGCCGAACTCATCGCATGTTCAAATACGTATAATACCTCTTATTACAGCATAACAGAAGCAGGAACAGAAACTCTTGCGTTATTCGGCTCCAGCCTGTCCCACGAAATCCGGCAGGAAATTGACGAATATTTAAAAAACAACAACCATAAGATCATTGACCGTATCACGGTAGTCAGTGATTACACGATGCTTGATAACGGTGAATATCTCGCCACCTGCTCCCTGATGGAAAATAATCATATCCTTTTTGAAACAAAACTCTCCGTCCCGTCAGAGGAAGATGCTATCAAAATCTGTAGCAGCTGGCGTGACAACAGCGATGAACTGTACTCCCTCACAATCCAAAAATTGCTAAGTTAGCTCCACGACGCCAGGCTGTTTCATATCTCGATTCAGATGAAAACCACCACAGATTTCCCGGGACCGGAGCTTCTGTGGCAGTTTTTTATTTTTTTATAAGAACTTCACATTTTGTATTGCAATTTGACTCACATTTTAGTAAAATTTATACATACAATTTTATTAGGTGGTGGTACGATGGCCGAGACAACGCGATCAACGATATTAGCAGAAGATATAATCAAGTGCCCAAACTGTAAAATTCCGATGACCTACAAGTACGCTGGAAAATATGCATGTGAAAAGTGTGGCGCCGAAGAACTGGATGATTTTGGGAAAATCAAAGCATATATCAATGAAAACGGTCCTACAAATGCGATTGAACTGTCAGCAAAAACGGGCGTTCGCAAAGCGAAAATCGGTGAGTTTTTGCGCCTTGGACGAGTTGAAATCCCAGAAAATTCAGACGTATTTATCCATTGCAAAAGCTGCGGGGTAGCGATTCGCTATGGCAACTATTGCGAAAAATGTGTCCATTCAAAAAATATCGAAGGTGCCTTTATTGGCGAAATTCCAAAGAAAACAAGCGAAAAAATGCGTTTTATCGAAATGGATTGATCACCGCACAGCCGGTTTGTTTCTTTTCAGGCTTCGTACCCTGCTCCACGCACCATACACTTTTCTGCCCTTATATACCGTGTAGGCCCGGACTTTTATATAACACGTTCCGTTTTTCTCCCAGCGGATCTTCGCACTTTTCTTTTTTGTATCCTTTCTTTTTGTGCTCCCTTTTCCATTCTTTTTCCGGGAGCATGTAATCTGATATCCTACCGCTTTCTTTACCTTTTTCCATACGACCTTTATATTTCTTTTTGTAAAACGCAGTTTTTTTATCTCTGTTTTGCCGGGACGCTCCGGTGTCTTTCCCTTTATCGTATTCGGATTCCCCTTTTCATCTAAATTTTTTATGAAAGAAGCGAGCGAATCTTCACGAATATTGCTGGAAACAATTTCCTCGCCTGTCAAACGTCCTCCCTCATGGATTTCATCTCCCATACTGCCGGAGAGATTATTTTCGTCTGCCGTCACGCTCCCCGGAGATTTTATTTCCGCTTCATCTGGATTCACATCCACCCATACATCCCTGATCACAACACCTTCTGATTCCCGATAACCACTAACCCCCTCATATCCATAGTTCACTATATCTAATGGCATAAATACAAGCGGATAAAAACCACTTTTTTCCGGAATCACACCAGAATCCTTCCATGAAAAGGTTCCATACTTATTGGAATAATATGTCAAAGAGGCTCTGAGCAGGCTGTCCCCTTTCGTTATGGCAATCGCATGCGGAAAGTCAACTGTTCCTATTTGTCGTTTTCGTATGATCACCAATCGTTTTCCTGTGAAAGTCGCATAGCCGATTTTGGAAACCTCATAATATACCGTATACGTTCCTGCATTGATATAGGACGGAGAAGTTGTCATATTATATTTGCCCGAAACCGTACCATACCGTATCAGCGCCCCTTCATCTGCAGACACGCAGATACTGTGGGGATTTCCATCGTACTCCCCGGAAAAGCCAACGGAATCAACATTCAGTTTGGCACTTTCGATCACGACTGTGGAACTTCCGGTATATGTCTCATAATTTGGTTTCCGCACTCTGAAATATACCGTATAAACTCCCGGCAGCGTATACTCGGGACTCTCCTCTGTCGTATACTGCCCCTCTTCCTCCCCATACTCGATCTCAGCGCCATCATCGCAGACTACCGTAACGGAATGTGCCTTTCCGTCATAGATTCCGGAATAATCATATGCTTTCACTGACTTAAGTGGTGCTTTCTGTATCACAAAACAAACACTGACATCCCCATCATACTCTCCCTGACCCACAATGTTTACCGTTGCTGTTCCTGCATTTTTATTGTTTCGGTAGGCCAATATGTAATCTGTCTCTTTCTCCAGTTTGATACCGGCATAATATATGACCGGTTCCGGAGTAAACGCAGTTCCATCGTATATAACATCCTCCGGTTTTGTAATTTCACAAGAGGCCACATTCTGGCTGCCCATCGTCCCCAGATGCAAATTGCCGATCAAGCCCTCATTTTTTAAAACTCCACTGTTCCAGCCTGTCGCAAGATAATTTAAAATCTCGGATTTGTTATTATTAATATAATTTACTTTTAGTCCGCTTCCTGCTCCCCCAAGAAAATTCGGATTATCTCTTGGAACATATTTTCCCGTCTCCCCCGCAAACTTCTCATAGTCCGCCTTATCATGGATCACGGCATACACTGTCATCGTCCCGGACACCTTTCCACATTTCGCAAAACACCCGGACATCTTTTTCACATTAGGCCCGACATCCGGTGCGCTCTGCATACTGCCACAGTTATAAAAAGTATACGCCATATTCCGGACACTTTCCGGTACTCTCGGAGACGTCTGCATATTTATACAATCATAAAATGCATATTCCATGTTCTCCACGACATTGGAAGTGATCACCGGCGCCGTCGCAAGATCGCTGCATCCATAAAAGCAATATGCCATCGTACTGACATTCGCCGGTATATCAGATCCTGTCGTCATCCGGCCGCATCCATAAAAGGTGTGATCCATGGACACAAGTGAACGGGGTAATTCCGGAGCGCTTCGAAGTGCTTTACAACCCATAAACGTATATGAGAGATCCTTCACACTCTCTGGGATACATGGACCGGCAGAAATTGCCGTATTTCGAAACATCTCACTCATATCTGTAATCCGCTCACTTTCTATGACCGGAGTATGGGTAAGCGCCAGGCACCCATCAAATGCGCCACTCACTTCTACCACCTGCTCTGGTATGCGGATTTCCTGATTAAGCCGTATACAATCTTTAAAGGCTCTGCACAATGACTCCATGGTCCCCGGAATCCGCCCGATTGAAATAAGGTTTTTACACCCAAGAAACGCTTCATCCATCCTTTGTACACCCTCAGGTATATTATTTATTGACTGAAGGTTAGAACAATCCGAAAAATAATGACTGATATCTCCCCCGGGGACACTTCCCATTCCAAAAACAACTTTTTTTACCCCTTCACGGTACGCATACCATGGTACCTGTTCTGCTGAACTATAACTTACAAGTTCTCCTGCTCCCTCAAAAGACAGTATGCCATCCGTATCCAGTTCCCAAGTAATGTCTCCCATTTTTCCCTTCGCAGCCACTGCAGCAGCCACACATGACGGGATATTCTCACTGAAAAAAACACTTAAAACAAAACATATAAGTATGACTATCCAACATCTGCAACCTATTGATCCTTTCTTCATAACAAATCTCCATTTCTGCGCTGCCTTTTGCGCAAGCGAATGTTGTTCCATCCGCTTTAACGGAATCCGCGCCCGACAGCGCACAGGCACGATCCCGCGTGTAAGCAAACTTGTTTCCCACACATCCTTCTGTTTCTTTAGCTCGACGGTGCAGTCGATCTGTGATCTTTTTTTCTAAATCTGCTGAGTCTCCGGGCGAAATGCCCATCATTGAATTTTAGAATCCCGGACATCGGGATTGCTTGTCATTATAGCCCCTCTTTTTTTGAAATGCAAGTACTTTTTTCTGATTTTTTTCAAAAAAAGAAACTAATAAGTATAGTAATACGCTTTTTCGCTTTCCGCCAATCCCTCTAATTTCTATCACTGCTCTGACAAAATACATAATTAAATACAAAAAAAGAACAGGCAAAAATTTTTTCACCTGTCCCTCAAATTTAAAAATCAAATCAATTACCGGCATGCCTCCAATGCCTGTGAAAGATCATTGATGATATCATTTACATTTTCAATCCCCACAGACAATCTCACAAGATCCGGACCAACACCTGCTGCAATCAATTCCTCATCATTCATCTGGCGGTGTGTCGCTGATGCCGGATGCAGCACACACGTATGGGCATCTGCCACATGCGTCGCGATCATAGCAATCTTCAATTTCGCCATAAATTTCTCAGCAGCACTCCTGCCGCCCTTTACCCCAAATGACACGACGCCGCACGTCCCATCCGGCATGTATTTCATGGCCCTCTCATGATACTTGTTCCCTGGAAGCCCCGGGTAATTCACCCACTCAACCAATTCATGTCTCTCTAAAAATTCAGCCACTTTCTGGGCATTCTCACAATGTCTCGGCATACGCACATGCAGGGATTCCAGCCCGAGGTTCAGCAAATACGCATTCATCGGCGCCTGGATCGAACCGAGGTCCCTCATAAGCTGAGCCGTCGCTTTCGTGATAAATGCGCCCTCAAGCCCGAATTTTTCCGCATATGTAATCCCGTGATACGATTCATCCGGTGTCGTAAGTCCCGGGAACTTATCCGCATGCGCAAACCAGTCAAATTTTCCTGAATCTATAATACAGCCCCCGACAGTAGCATCATGACCGTCCAGATATTTTGTAGTAGAATGGATCACAATGTCTGCCCCCCACTCAAACGGGCGGCAGTTAATCGGAGTGGCAAACGTATTGTCCACAATAAGCGGAACTCCATGATTATGTGCTGCCTCTGCAAATCGCTCGATATCAAAAACGATAAGGGCCGGATTTGCGATCGTCTCCCCAAATACTGCTTTTGTATTCGGCTGGAACGCAGCTTCTAACTCCTCGTCCGAGCAGTCCGGATCCACAAAAGTAAATTCGATTCCCATCCGTTTCATCGTCACCGCAAATAAATTATAAGTTCCTCCATATATCGTAGAGGAAGAGACAACATGATCTCCTGCACTGCATATATTAAACACCGAATAAAAAGAAGCTGCCTGCCCGGAAGACGTAAGCATCGCCGCCGTCCCGCCTTCCAGTGCACATATTTTTGCCGCTACATAGTCATTCGTCGGATTCTGCAGCCTTGTATAAAAATAACCGCTCGCCTCCAGATCAAATAATTTCCCCATATCCTCACTGGTATCATACTTAAAAGTCGTACTCTGTATGATCGGTATCATACGTGACTCCCCGTTTTTTGGTTCATATCCCGCCTGAATACATTTTGTTTCCCGTTCCATTCCAATCCTCCTGTCTTTACACCTGAATCACTATTTACTGTATCAATTCCTTCATTCAGTATATCATTTATGTCAAGTGCTTACAATAGCAGAATCTCCTATTTTGACGTATTCGCCCGCATGGCATTTAAAATAGCTAACACCGCCACGCCCACGTCGGCAAACACGGCCTCCCACATATTCGCAAGTCCAAAGGCGCCAAGAACGAGAACAAAAAGTTTTACCCCGAGGGCAAACACGATATTCTGCCTGACGATCTTCATCGTCTTTCTCGAAATATGGATCATCGATGAAAGTCTGGAAATATCGTCCTCCATCAAAACGACGTCTGCCGCCTCGATCGCCGCATCTGATCCCATGCTTCCCATTGCGATCCCAATGTCTGCACGCGTGATCACCGGTGCATCATTGATGCCATCCCCGGCAAATGCCACATACCGTCCTTCCTCTGTCTTTTCGATCAACTCTTCGACCTTGCTGACCTTATCCTCCGGCAAAAGTTCCGTATAAGCTTCATCGATTCCAAGTCTGGCAGCAATCGCCTCACCGGTCTCTTTTTTATCCCCGGTCAGCATGACAAAACGCTTCACGCCTTCTTCCTTCAGGGAAATAAGGGCATCCTTGACACCCGGTTTGATCTGGTCTGAAATGAAAATACATCCCGCATACATTCCCTCATAGCCGACATACACGACCGTACTCTCCCCAAATGATGCTTTTTGTGCCTCTGTCAGTTCCGGGACTGCAATGCCGTTTTCCACAAGCAGTTTTTTCTTTCCCGCATATGCCGTTTTCCCCTGTACGACCCCTTTGATCCCATATCCGGCGATCTCCTCCACTTCAGATACATCCATGGAATTAGCTTCCATGGAAACAGGCTCTTTATCGCAGGCATTCAAAATCGACTTTGCGATCGGGTGCTCCGAATACTTTTCCAGAAGGGCAGCAAGCAAAAGGACATCCATTTCATTTTCCGAAAAGACCTCTGCCACCTCAAATTCACCTTTGGTAAGCGTTCCTGTCTTGTCAAAAACAACCGTATCCATCTGGGAAACCATTTCGAGATAGTTGCTTCCCTTCACCAAAATCCCCTTCTTAGAAGCCGCACCGATACCCCCGAAAAAGCTAAGAGGTACAGAGATCACCAGCGCACACGGACATGAGATAACAAGAAAAATACAGCCTCTTTGTATCCAGTTTCCAAACCCTCCTCCAACAATAAGAGGCGGAATAAGCGCGATCAGGAGGGCGGCCAGCACAACGACCGGTGTATAATATTTTGCAAACTTCGTGATAAAATTTTCTACTTTTGCCTTCCGGCTGCTCGCATTTTCCACAAGTTCCAGTATTTTAGCGACGGTAGAATCATCGAATTCTTTTGTGACACGGACTCTGAGAACACCGCCCCCATTGACACAGCCACTTATGATCTCCTCCCCTTCACACACCTTGCGTGGGACAGATTCCCCTGTCAGGGCGCTTGTATCCACAAAAGAATTCCCTTCCACGACAACCCCGTCAAGAGGAACCTTTTCCCCGGGTTTGATCACAATGATACTGCCCGGTTCTACCTCATCCGGATCTGTCTTCTCCACATCGTCCCCTACTTCGAGATTGGCATATTCCGGACAGATATCCATCAATTCCGTAATTGATTTTCTGGAACGGTTGACCGCATAGCTCTGAAAAAGTTCTCCCACCTGATAAAAAAGCATAACTGCTACCGCCTCATCATATTCGCCTGTTCCAAATGCTCCGAATGTGGCAATACACATAAGAAAATTTTCATCAAACACCTGACCATGCCCGATATTTACGACCGCCTTCTTTACAATATCCCCGCCAATGATGATATAGGGGATTAAATACAGCGAAAATTCAAATACTTTTGCATACACTGCATCTTCAAACATAGCCTCTGTGTCGATAGTCCCTGTATGAAATAATACAAAAAATACGATAAAAATACCGCCGGAAATAAGAATCCGGCACAAGGCATTTTTCTGCTTTTTCGTCATAGCCCTCTCCTCACTTCTCCAGATAACAATCTGGCTCTACTTTACGGCAGGCAGCCTCCGCCTCTGCCACGATTTCATCAAAACGCTCATCGTCTGCCACAAGCGTCAGTTTCTGTGCCATAAAGCTGATAACTGCGCTTTCCACACCCTCGATCTTATTAATCGCATTTTCCATCTTTGCTGCACAATTTGCACAATCTAAATTTACCATTTTAAATTTCTTTTTCATCTTTCTTCTCTCCTATCTTTTATTCTAATATATGTTCCATTCCCTGACTGAGAATCGATATGACATGCCCATCTGCCAGCGAATAAATGACCGATTTTCCTTCTCTTTTATTCTTTACAAGTTTATTCTGCTTTAATACCCGGAGTTGATGCGAGATCGCAGACTGATTCATATTTAGTACATCCGCAATGTCACAGACGCACATCTCTGACCGGAGCAGAAGATACATGATCTTGATGCGGGTGGAATCACCAAATATTTTATACAGATCTGCCAGATCATAAAGTGTATCATCATCCGGCATATCTTCCTTCCATCTGCTGACCATCTCCACATGATCATGATCCATCTGACAGCACTCCGCTTCTTGTTCTGCCATAAGTTTTCTCTCCTTTCCTGCCATATATTTATTTAAAATGAACATATGAACAACTATTCATATGTTCATTAATATAATACTATAAGTTTTGTAAAAAAGCAACCCCTATTTTTATTTTTTACTCCCGAACCTCATAAACAAACGAATTCCCCCGTTTGCCCACACGCTCCACCACATTGAGATAATAAAAGATATTCAGGGCTGTCTGTGCATGAGAGACCGGTATTTTCGCTACTTTTGCGTATTCTTTCGAAGTAAATTCTGACAATTCTGCCGGTATCATCATCCGGTAATCCTCCACCCGTTCAAAAAGCATCTCATCTACCAGCCCGAGCGGAATACGATCATATTTTGTGGCCCCGCGCTTTTTATCGCGACTCCAGCCATCGAGAATCTTTGTCTCCTCGACATCAATAAAAAGAAACAGCACATTTAGATTCGGATGCCCCAGATAGGTTTTTATCCGGTATAGCTCTCGAAATGCCTGATACTGGCTGCCCCTTTTGGGCGATTTTCTCCTGCTTACTTCCTCTCCAGTCTCCGGATCCACCCATATAACCCACTTCGTCGCCGGAATGGGATAAACGATCGTCACCTTATAAAGTGGCAGAAATTTATCCAGTTTGCGCCGTAGCACATTAAAATGTGCCGTCTGTATCTCCACGACCTCATCATCCCGGAAAATATCTGCCACATATCCCTCCAACGGGACCTCATGATAATCCTCATCCGGCTCCATATAATTTTTCACAACCGCATGGAGAGTCTTCTCGGAAAGAGTTCCGATTCCATAACGTTCCCGCTCTTTATGTACAATTTTATCAATCGCCTGATTAAAGACCATCCTGTCCATAATAAGCATGTTCTCCGTGTTTTCTGAAATAATGTTTATCCAACAGATATTGCGGCGCCGGTTTTACGGATGGATTTAATGTCAGTGTGTGATGTGCCATCTCTGCCACCTTGTCAAGCACGACAGCGTTGTACACCGCATTAGCCGGAGATGTGCCCCATGTAAATGGTCCATGGTTTTTCACCACGATACCCGGAACCTCCATGGCATCCCGTTCCTCAAGCGTCTCTACGATGACAAGCCCCGTGTTCTTTTCATAGTTTTCTGTGATTTCAACAGCCGTAAGATCTCTCGTACAAGGCACCTCACCGTAAAAATAATCCGCATGTGTCGTCCCAAGCGCCGGGATCGGCATCCCCGCCTGCGCAAATGTAACTGCCCATGTAGAATGAGTATGAACAACTCCGGCAATCTCGTCATACGCACGGTACAGTTCGATATGTGTCGCTGTATCGGATGAGGGGCGGTATTTCCCTTCTATCACATTCTGGTCAAAGTCCACGACCACCATATCTTCCGGTGAAAGTTCTTCGTACTCCACGCCACTCGGTTTGATGACCACGTAATTGTTTTCCCTGTCAATCCCACTCACATTTCCCCATGTGTAAATAACAAGACCCTTTTCCTGAAGCTCCATATTCGCTTCATATACTTCCTTTTTCAGCTGTTCCAACATATGTTTATCCTCCAAAGATCTATTATAGTAAAACAGACTGCCCTTTGCAGTTTTATAAGAACATTATAAAACATAAGCAACTGACAGTCAATTCAACTTTTTCAATCTGCAAACAACGGCGTTGAATAATAACGGTCACCGCTGTCCGGAAGGAATACAACGATCGTCTTTCCTTCATTTTCCGGTTTTTCGGCCTCTCTGAGTGCCGCCCACAGAGCAGCCCCCGATGAGATACCTGTGAGGATTCCCTCACTGCTGGCGATTTCCCTGCCCAGTGCAAACGCATCCTCATTCTCTACTTTTACGACCTCATCATATATTTCCGTATTCAGGACATCCGGGACAAATCCGGCTCCGATTCCCTGAATCTTATGAGTACCCGCCGTTCCCTCTGAAAGCACAGGGGAGGAAGCCGGTTCTACAGCCACAACTTTGACGGAAGCCTTTTTTTCTTTGAGATACTCTCCGACACCGGTGATCGTTCCTCCTGTCCCGACACCCGATACAAAAATATCTACCTGACCATCTGTATCCTCCCAGATCTCAGGTCCCGTCGTTTTTCTGTGCGCCTGCGGATTCGCCGGATTCACAAACTGCCCGGCGATAAAACTTCCCGGTATTTCCTTGTTCAGTTCTTCCGCTTTCGCGATCGCCCCTTTCATTCCCTTTGTGCCATCGGTCAGCACGAGTTCCGCGCCGTACGCCTTAATGATATTTCTCCTCTCCACACTCATCGTCTCCGGCAAAACGATAATTGCTTTATAACCTTTTGCCGTTGCTATGGCAGCAAGACCGATTCCGGTATTTCCCGATGTCGGCTCAATGATCGTTGCACCCGGCTTGATCTTCCCGCTCCGTTCTGCCTCTTCGATCATTTCAAGGGCAATACGGTCCTTTACACTTCCCGCCGGATTAAAATACTCAAGCTTAGCGAGCAGCTTTGCCTTCAATCCATATTTTTTTTCTATGTTCGTGAATTCTACCAACGGAGTATTTCCGATCAGCTCCGCTGCACTTTGATAAACCTTTCCCATCTCACACTCTTCCTTTCCTGTCCGTTTTCACCGGACAAACACCAGTCAAATAATATAATTGTCTTTTTTTGCTTCCTGCCAGTCCACCAGGTCTTCCAACGTCACCGTATCGACTACGCCCCGGATCGCCTCGTCAAGTCTCTTCCAGAGTTCCAGTGTCGCACAGATGTCCTCTCTTTGACACTCATTGTCCTCATAGTCAAGACAACTCACCGGCGCCAGGCTTCCCTCTGTCAATCTCAGTATCATGCCCGCTGTGTACTCCGATGGCTTTTTTACCAGACGGTATCCTCCCTGAGGACCGCGGATCGCTCTCACATATCCCGCCTTATTCAATATGGAAATGATCTGCTCCAGATATTTCATGGAAATATTCTGTCTCGCTGAGATTTCCTTTACCCTGACAGGCTCTCCATTGTCATTCATTGCAATATCGATCATAAGACGCAGGGCATATCTTCCTTTTGTAGAAATTTTCATGCCAACTCTCCTTTTCTTGTTTTCATATCGAATTAGTAGGAATATTGATCACAAAACATACTATACTCCTTTTTTCATAGTAAGTCAATAGGGATTTTTAATGTTCCACTCTTTTTATACAATATTCCTTCATAAATTCAATGATTTTTTCATCATTTCCGCTCTCATAAAACTCAATCAGTATACCTTTAAATTCTTCCAGTTTCTCAATCGGTATCTGAAAGACCCCTATATCATTTTCAATCAAAACTTTATTTGCCATCAGTTGCGCCACTCTTTTATTTCCATCAATAAACATTTGAGTGCGTGCAATGTAACAGAAATATTTTAATGCTTTTAATTCAATATCCTCGATCTGTTCAATTTCCTGGATAGACTCCATAATGATTCCCGTATGCGGAATCTCCAGCTCCCATGACGTACCTCCTATTTGAACGGGAATCGTCCTTATTTCTCCTGCATAATGAAATAATAAATCTCCAACAATTTTATCATATTCCCTCAGTAACATGATACAGTTGTTATATTCCAAATTATCCAAAAGAAACTGCCACGCACGCTTCATGTTAATGACAAACAAAACTTCTTCCGTCTTTGTAGTTGTTGGGGCATTCGCAAGAATTGCCTCTGTTTTCGGAAAAGTAGTTCCCAGTCCCTCTAAATTAGCACTCTTCCATATACTATCCACTAAAAGTCGTTTCGCCATTTCTATCGCTGTGTCTCTCACTGTTTTGACCTCCAAATGATTTACACCACTTTTTATCTATTATAACAACTACCAAATATTTTCCGCAAGAGTTAAATTTATTATTAAGCAATAAATGTCTTTCTTTATACATTATACCTTACTCTTACATAAGAAATAAACTGTTGTTGCTATAAACATTTATTCAAAAACGAGCAAAATCTTCTGCATCCCATGTATTGTCAAGACACAAAAGATTTTGCTTATAATTTATACACTCCTACCTACTTTTGTTGTTCCATAAATCTTTCTAATAATAAATCCTTTCTCCTTCCATCAACAATTCTATAATTCGATTGCCATACCGTTCTTGCTTTACCGATCTGTTGAGGATTTGTGTCTGTATCAAATGTGTTTTGAACCAGACGAGTTCCTACATCCTCCCATACCTGAATAGGATCAAATTCCCACTTTAATTTATTATCATTCCTCTTTAATAATGCCCTAAAAGCCCCAAAAATAGGAAGTATAAAACCTGTTGAAATCTCATACATGATTTCACTTTCTGTAAACAATGTTCGATATTGTCCCGCCCCTTCAATACCCCTGACTGCACCGAACCGACTTATCTTATTACCATCATCCTGTTTAAATTGCCTGTATTTTTCCGGCATATCTGTTTGAATAAGTTCATACAATTCAACCAGTTTAGGAATTTGTTTAGCCAATTCAATGTAAATATTAGGTTCTTCATCCTCTCCATCCTTTTTATCATATTCATTTCGATAATCCTTAAACACTGCTGCCTTTCCCGAATATGCCGCAACCGGCGCTCCACTATCATCTGGATATTTTTTAACATTAAAGGCAAACATTAATTTTAATAATTCAATTACTGGAATACGCTTATCATCATTATCTTTATATGCCACATCATTTGCATATATTTCATTACCAATCGCATTTTTTACAAATTCAAATTTATCATCCAGTTCAAATAATGCTATGTCACTAACCTGAGCAGACGTATTGCGTGCATCTGCCAAAGCTGACACATCGAGTTCGTCACTGATTATTATCTCTAATTTTACATATTTACGAACATCCTCTGACAACTCATTTCTATGTTCAATTATCGCCGTATACGTATGTCCACCATCAAGAATACCATACCTGTTTCTATCCTCTCCCAAATCCAGCTCTGCCACACTGTCTTTTGTATGAAACTTAAAAGACTTAGCTGTAATTACTATCCCTCTATTATTGATATCAAAATATGTTTCTGTATTTTTTACTGCACGGATTAATTGTTTTGCCACAGATGTATTCATTTTGGGCTTTCTTGGATTTACATCCATAGGAATATCCCTCGGAAGATCCCGAAACTCCACCCATACATAATACGTTGTAACATTTTCATTTGATGGAGATGTTACTGTCCTAACCGCTTTTGCTTTAAATTTTTCTGTATTCATTTTGAATACCTCCTAAATATTTATTTAGCTTGAACATATTTGCTAAGCTATGTATAAATATTATCACACAAAATATTTTTTGCCAAGGAACCTTGGTTCCTTTTTATTGATTTTACATAAAATTAATGCTATACTCATAATATGACAAAAATCAAATATTATAATGAAGATATTGCTAAAATAGGAAAAATTCTGAAAAATCATCGTTTTCGACTATCCTTACCCAATTCATCACGTGAGTTTTTTATTAATGATCGAATAGAGAAAGGCTTATTAGAAGATGGCCAAATTTCAGAAAAAACTCTAGCTAACATAGAAAACGGACATAACCTTCCAAATTTAGTAACTTTAAAATATCTTTCTGTCGCTCTTGAAGTCGACTTCATAGAATTAATGGGGCAAATCGAGCCACATATCCCTGAACGAACATGTCCATAATACATTCTCCCCCACTTTTATCTCGCAAACTGGCTGTTATACAGCGTTGCGTAAAACCCGTTTTTTCTCAACAGCTCCTCATGATTTCCCTGCTCAATGATATGTCCGTCCTTCATGACCAGTATCACATCTGCCTCCCGGATCGTAGAGAGCCGGTGCGCCACGATAAAGCTTGTACGTCCCTGCATCATTTTCGAGAACGCATTCTGGATCCGTAATTCTGTACGGGTATCGATGGATGAGGTCGCTTCATCCAGAATGAGCATCGGAGGCAGACAGAGCATAACCCTGGTAATGCACAAAAGCTGTTTCTGTCCCTGTGACAGGCTTCCGCCATCCTCCCCGATCACCGTATCATATCCCTTGGGCAGACGCCTTATAAAACTATGCGCATGGCTGGCTTTCGCCGCCTGGATCACTTCCTCCTCGGTCGCCTCCGGTTTTCCCATAGTGATATTTTCCCGGATCGTCCCCTGCTTTAACCATGTTTCCTGAAGCACCATCCCATAATTTTCACGAAGGCTCTCCCTCGTAACTTTTCTGATATCATGGGCACTTACCTTTATCGTCCCACGGTTTACATCATAAAAACGCATCAGAAGATTGATCAGCGTCGTCTTCCCGCACCCGGTCGGTCCTACGATTGCTACTCTCTGCCCCGGTTTTACCTCCAGATTAAAGTTCTCGATCAGCTTCTGATCCGGTTCATAAGCAAAATACACATCCTCCATCTGTACACTGCCATCCACGTCTTTAAGGACTGCTGCCTTTTCGTCATCCGGCTTCTGTGGCTCCTCTTCGATCAGCTCAAAGATCCGCCCGGCACAGGCAAGGGCATTCTGAAGCTCTGTCACCACACCCGAAATCTCGTTAAACGGCTTCGTATATTGATTTGCGTAACTCAAAAAGCAGGAAAGCTGTCCCACGGACAGACTGCCCTTTATCGCAAACACAGCCCCTGTAATTCCCACACCCGCATACACAAGACTGTTTACAAAACGGGTAGCCGGATTTGTGATCGAGGAAAAAAAGATACCACGGAGAGAACATTTCTGCAGCCTCTCATTGATCTCATCAAACCGTTTGAGCGCATCATCCTCATAGGCAAAGGCCTGCACCACTTTCTGGTTTCCAAGGATCTCTTCCACAAGCGCCGTCTGCTCGGCGCGTGTCTCCGACTGGAGCTTAAACATCTCATACGTCCGTTTCGCGATAAAACTCGCCACAATAAGCGAGACCGGTGTGATCAGTACTACCACAAGCGTAATGCTTACATTGACCCGGAGCATAAATAAAAGTGTACCAAGGATCGTGATAACTCCGGTAAAAAGCTGTGTAAAGCCCATCAAAAGACCATCTGCGAACTGATCCACATCTGCAATGACACGGCTGACCACCTCGCCATACGAGTGTCCGTCGATGTACCTAAGCGGCAGATCCTGAATCTTCCGGAATGCTTCATCACGGATATCCCGTACCACACTGTACGTGATCTTATTATTGCACACATTCATGATCCACTGTGCTGCCATCGTTATAGCCACTGCGATTCCAATCTTCCACAAAACAGATATAATCTCTCCAAAGTCCACTCTTCCCGGCCCCAGAATATAGTCGATCGCATCTCCGGTCAAGATCGGTACATAGAGCGTAAGCGCCACCGTAACTGCCGCCAGCACCAGTGAACAGATCAGAAAAACGCTATATTTTTTTATATATCTCAAAACCTTTCCAAATGTCTCTTTCTGTCCCATATCACTCATCCCCCTTTCCAAACTGAGATTCGTAAATCTCACGATAAACATCACAATTCCCGATCAGTTCTTCATGGGTTCCGCTTCCCACCATATTTCCATCATCTAAAACAAGGATCTTATCGGCGTGCAGGATCGATGCCGCCCGCTGTGAGACGATAAAGACCGTCGTCCCCTGCATCTTCTCCCTGATTTCCCTTCTGAGCGCAGCATCCGTAGCATAGTCAAGCGCTGAAGCGCTGTCATCCAATATGAGAATCTCCGGCTTTTTCACAAGCGCCCTCGCTATTGTGAGGCGTTGTCTCTGACCACCGGAAAAATTTTTTCCTCCCTGCTCCACGAGAGCATCAAGACCGCCCTCCTTTTCCCTTACAAACTCTGCCGCCTGGGCAGTCTCTAATGCCTCCCAGATTTCCTCATCCGTAGCATCCTCCCTGCCCCATTTCATATTCGAGCGTATCGTTCCATAAAAAAGCACAGCCTTCTGGGGAACGACACCGATCTTTTCCCGCAGCTGGGAAAGAGGGTATTTGCGGATATCCTCCCCTGCGATCCTGATTTGCCCGGACGTATAGTCATAAAATCTCGGGATCAGATTTACCAGTGAAGTTTTTCCGGAGCCTGTCCCTCCGATGACCCCGATCACATCCCCTTTCTGTACCGTAAAGGAGATGTCCGTAAGCGACTCTTCCGAAGCTTCCTTATATACAAGCCCCACCTGTTCAAAACTCACTATCTGTGTCCCTGCCTTTTCCTTCACCTCTTCCACCGCATCATCCGGAAGGCTTGTCTTTACTTCAAATACATCCTGAATCCGGTTTCCACAGGCGATCGCCTTCGTAACCGTGATGATCAGATTCGCAAGTTTCACAAGCTCCACGAGGATCTGCGACATGTAGTTCACCAGTGCAACGACAGCGCCCTGTGTGATGATACCCGCTTCCACACGAAGAGCCCCCGTCCAGATCAAAACAATGACCGCTCCGTTTATGATAACATAAGTAAGTGGATTCATAAGTGCAGAAATACGTCCCACAAACATCTGAACTTTATTTAATATGTCATTGGATTCCTCAAACTTCTCTGTCTCCTCCTTCTCTTTCCCAAATGCCCGGATCACCCTGGCTCCCGTCAGATTTTCGCGGGTAATGCCAAGCACACGGTCAAGTCCTGTCTGAACCTTCCGGTAGAGCGGGATACTGGCCAGCATGACGCCAAACACCACGACCGATAACAGGGGGATCGCCACTACAAAAATCATCGCCGCTTTTACATCAATCGTAAATGCCATGATCATGGCGCCAAATACGATAAACGGGGAACGCAAAAACAGCCGGAGAACCAGATTCACTCCGGACTGTACCTGATTTACATCACTGGTCATCCTCGTGATCAGACTTGTGGAACCAAGCATGTCCACCTCAGAATACGAAAGAGACTCAATATGAGCAAACAGTTCATGCTTTAATTTCGTAGAAAACCCAACCGCCGCCTTCGCCGCAAAATACTGTGCAGTAAGAGAAGCAGCAAGTCCCACAGCTGCTAACAAAAGAAGCACGCCTCCCATCAGAAACACATACCTGCGATCTCCATTTTTTATCCCTGTATCAATAATCGATGCCATAACAAGAGGCACCAATAATTCAAATGATGCCTCTAACAGTTTAAAAAGCGGTCCTAACACCGACTCCTTTTTATATTCTTTTAAATAAACCAGTAATTTCCACATGCTGCCTGAGAATCCTTTCATAAAAATCTCTTATGCTTTTATGATATATTAACATATCCAAACAGCACTGTAAATAGTCGCTATCACGATATTTTTGCCTTCAATTCCCTGACATCCGTTTCGAGCACCCCAACCTTGACTGAAAGTATTTCAAGTTCACTGCTTGGTCTCATTGCTTCATGCAGATTTCTTGATAAATCAAGATGTCCTTCTGCAATGATCCGGATATTATCACGAATCTCTTTGTCAAGCTTCAGTTCAATTCCGCTTACCCTCTTTTCTAACCCCCGTACCCTCTTCTCTAATTCCCGTACCCTCTTCTCTAATTCCTGTACCCTCTTCTCTAATTCCTGTACCCTCTTCTCTAATTCCTGTACCTTCTTCCCTAACTCCTGTACCTCTTCTTTCAGAACCCGCACATCCTCTTTCAGCTCTTTCACATCTTTTCCCATACCTTGCATAAAAGATATAATATAATCAAGTTTCTCACTATCTGTCATGATCTTTCCCCCTGTCTCAATATTTAAAATTTGTTATATTCGTGTCACGCATATTTTTGCACATACCAATTTGAGAACCCCACAAATAAAATCTTATACATTATTATACTGTGTAATTTACAAAAGTCAAGTACTTATTCTGTCAGGGTTCCCAAAATACACCACCATTTGTGGCTGTCTTAATTCCCTTGATTCTTTTTGTCTAAAATCATGGATTTTTCATGAATGCACGAATGTGCTCTCTGGAATATTCCTATGAAAAAATTAAAACAACGATGTTTTATATTAAGAGAGTATAACACAGATTCAGCGTATTGTAAACAATCGTTTTTGCTGCTTTTCCAATCGGAAATGGGAGAAAGTCCGGTTTTTCGCCACCTCTACATTATCAGCATAAGCATTTCTCCCATTGATATGATTAAAAAATATTGTAAAAGCGAAAAAAGAAGCAACCAGATTAAAATAACAGAATTATCTTTTATACAAATAAATATATTCACACAATCCATCATCCTCATAACCAAGCTCTTCGTACAGATGTACAGCTGCTTTATTTGTACTCATTACCCAGAGATAAAATAATTTTGTTTCTTTAATATTTCTTTCAATATAATCTTCCATAAGCGAAAGTCCGATTTTTCGCCCAGCAAATCTGTTAGATACACATAGAGTCCGGAGATATGACTTTTTGCCATGAGTCTCAAATAACAAAACGCCTGCAATTTTGTTGTCAATGGTGACCTTAAGTACATGCGACAGGGTAATAAAAATAAGAAGTTCCTCCCTTGAAACCAAATAGTCGGACATAATATCGAAAGTTTCATATAAAAGTTGAAAGATATCATCCAAATCTCTTTCATCTGCAATTTTAACATTTGCTGCTGTTTTGTGCTTCTTCCAAGATCTGGCAAGCATCTGTTTTCTGATGTATTTCTTGTATGGAATAAAGTTCAATCTTTCCATGATATTTGAATCTTTTGGTGATTCCTTTGTTACAACTTCCGCAATTAGATTGGGATATTGTTTTAAAGGTTCTTGTATTTTTTTTAGAACCTCTACAGACAGATGCTCTGAATTTTTTACAAAATAATATATTTTATGAATTTGATTTACTCTATGAATCAATAAAACGATATTTTCATGACATAAACAATAAATTTCGTTTAATTTCATCTTTTTTACTATTTCATCATAGGCGAGGTAACAGTTTGTCAGATATGGATTTCCTATTGCATCTTTTAAAAATTCAACAGAATGCTCCCGTTCTTTAAAAAGATTTTTTTCCACACTCTCATATGGAATTGGCATCATCGTATCAATATCCGAATTTTTCATCACAATACGATTATTCATCCCCAAACGCAAAAACCAATCCACCAGACGATAATCTTCGGTTGTAGTAAATTCTCTTCTGGTGTCTGCCAGATAAACTTTATCAAATTTCTCTTTATTTATACATTCGATCAAAGATCTCCATTACAATCCTTTTATTGTTCATAAAAATGTATAATCTTATCCAGTGATATTATAGGAATGTCTGTTTTGCTTGCCAGTTCATTACGGATCAAATCAAATGCAAATGTTGCTGTAACAATAATAACATCTACGTCTTCTATTATACATGAGCTTATATTTACGATATTCAGCCCATCGATTTGAATATTCAGGGCATTTTTGTATTCCCGCCACAAATATAATATTTAGAGTTGCACTATATCCATAATCTCTGGATCTTTTAGTGTTACAGCAGCACTGGCACAGGAAAGACCTGAACCAAAACCGGAAACGAGGATAGGATAATCTTTTCCCGACTCAAAGCATGCTTTGTTGTGGCATATTGTTAAAGGAATAGAAGCCCCGGAAGTATTTCCATATTCTTCAAATGAAGTTAAAACCTTTTCCTGATGCAGTCCACATAAAGAAGAAATATTATCTATTATATATTTTTGAGCCTGATGTAATAAATAAAACTCATACTCATTTTGTTCACAAAATAAATATTTGATTTGCTGCACTACCTGCTCAAGTATATAGCTGAAAACCTGCATTCCATCCATTCCCAGCTTGTGGTTAGGAGATTCCACAAAAATATCTTTATATTGTCCGGAATCAACACTGTGGCAGCATATAAAGTCATATTCTGTGCTTCGTTCTAAAATGGTTGCCGTACCAGCATCCCCAAAGATCATACTGGTCGCTTCGTCGTCCTCATTGATATACTTTGAAAGCGTATCCGCATTTAAGAGCAATCCCTTTTTTTCTTTTTCTTGACTTTGCATGAGACATGCTACCGTATTTAGCCCCTCCACAAATCCTGAACAGCCAAGATTTATGTCATAAACAACGCAATGTTTTGACAATCCCAGTTGGTTATGGATCCAAAAGGCTGTTGAAGGAACCATAAAACTAGGAGTCTGTGAAACGAAGATCAATACCCCTATTTCTTCTTTGTCAATATTCATTTTGTCCAAAAGTCTTTTTGCGGCCAAAACGCAAAGATCTTTCCCTTCCTGACCGATCCTGGCAATATGACGCCGCTCAATTCCCGTCATTTTTAACTGCATTTTTACTTTTTTGGCACCAAACTTTTCAACAAAACAGATATTTTCAACTATCTTTTCTGGTACAACAGCACTTATGCCCCTGACTGAAATCCCATGAGTTATTGTTTTCATTTTGTCCTGTCTCCATTTCCAAGTCATCTTTTCTTTTTAAAACGCTCTCCGTAAAAGACTTTTGTTGTCAATCTATATGACGTAGGCCGTTTATATGGTTCTAAATTCTCTTTACAATATTTTCGAAGCTGTTTTATATAATCCCTGTTATCATTCTTATCTTCCACACAGACATTAGCAATAACACTCTGTCCCGTGATCGGATTTGCCTCACCGTATACATACACATCCCTGACCCCATCAAAGGACAACAGAACGCTTTCAATCTCATTTGGGTATACCTTTTCCCCGCCAACATTGATCAGATCTGTAGTCCTTCCCAATATTTTGATATAATCTCCTTTTTGTTCTACCTTATCATTTGTATTGAACCACCCATCCTCATCAAAAGGAGAGGGAGCATTTAAATAGCCCACCATTGCGGATTCTGCCTTGATGAATAAGATATCATTGACAATTTTTATTTCAAAACCATCTCCACCTATTTTCATCCAAAGGGAATCGGAACTCATTGATTTCGTGGACATGATACCGAGCTCCGATAGTCCGTATGTTTGTTTCATCTTTACGTCTGGGAAAAGCTCATGTACCTGCTTTAATGTTGATTCAGGCATGGGCTCCGTTCCATATGAAATAATCTTCAGGCTAGATAAATCGTATTTGTCATAAATCCGGCTAAGCAGGATCATATTAATAAATGTTGGAGAAGTAGGTAAAAGCTCTATGTTGTATTTTTCAATGATCCGGCAGACCTCTTCCGGACTTCGATCCCTGAGTGTAGCGATCATGCAGCCACTTGACAGTGAGTGCATAATGGTATTAAATCCGCCTATATGGTCAAATAATAAAAAAGTAACTGTACGCAGACATTTACCTGGCTTCTCAAATTTTTTCATAAGGAAAGTCAAGTCATGTAAAGCTGCCTTGGGCTCCCCTGTCGTGCCAGATGAAAAGAGGATGAGCCCCGGCACCTGTTTTTTAACCAGAGAGCATAACATTTCATGTTTTATCTCATGGGCTGTCTTTGTAATTTCAACCTTTTCCCGCAGATCTATAATATACTGGCTTTCTGAAATGCGGATATATTTTTCTTTTCCTTTAATGCCTTTCGATATAGGTACAATAATCATGTCTTTTTCAATGAGCGCAACCAAAAAGGCAATGGACACCGGTGTAAATTCAGCGATGACAGTCACGGTACTACCCGGTAAAACCGAATTTTCTTCTAGCAGTTTTACTGCTTTTTTATATTCCTTGTAAATGTCATTAAAAGAGTATTCCCGTTCTTCTGACACTATAGCCAGTTTATTTTTATTTTTTTTTATATTTTCCAGCAAATAAGCCACATTCACCGGTATACACCCCCCAGATAGACAACCTGTCCTGTTATAAAATCACTTTCTGGTTTTAGGTAAAAATCAATCACATTTATAATATCATTGAATTCTGCGAAACGATGGATTGCCTGCTGTTCCAAGATCTTATTTATTTTTTCTTCCGGAACTTTTGCGATCAGATCGGTTTGGACCGGTGTCGGACCTACTGCATTCAAGGTAATGCGAAAACCAGCCAGTTCTTTTGCCAGTATCTTTGTCATACTCTCAACTGCTGCTTTGGAGGATGAATAAGCCATCTCTCCCTCAAGATAAAATGGTACGGCAACTGTCGAAAAATTGACAACTCTGGGGTGTTCTGATCTTTTCAGCATAGAAACAAAGGCTCGGATACAAGTAAGGGATCCAAGATAATTGACTTCCATTAGTTTCCTGGCAGTATCGATCGGTGTCATCATAAAATGATTCATTGCAGCAATACCTGCATTATTGATCAGTGCATCGATTTGTCCATAATTTTTTTTGACTTGTTTGGCAAAGGCATCAACCTGCGTTTCGTCTGTTATATCAACGATACAATGCTGATAGTGTTCGTTCTCAAATTGACTCGGATGACGGCTGCAGCCGATCACCGTATGCCCCATCTCAACATAATGCCTGGCAATATTATATCCGATACCTTTATGTGTTCCTGTTATCACTATGATCATGATTGTACTTCCTCCACCAGCTCGGCTATGAATCCTTCTAATGATTCAAAGGAAAGAAAAGGACTTCTCTCTCTCGAAAAAGCTTTGTCTGACACAATTTTTATATTCTGGTCCAACTCATCAGAAATACGTTCCTCTAAAATTGTTATAAATGTTACAAATTCCATTGAATTTATGTACGCATCCTTGCCAAGCAGCTTAATCTCACTTGAGTATGTCAACTGTTTATCATCATCTAACTGCTCATTTAATTCTTCAATGGATTCCTTGATCAGGTTCCTGATTTCCATTTATGATACCTCTTTTCTGATTGATTCTTTTATTGCACTTTGCAAAAAAGCAACTGATTGTTTTCTTTCTTCCTGCAGTTTGCTATTGACAACATCCCAGTTGATGTCCTCCATTTCATCAATACGACGGTTTGTCTCTACCCAACGCTCATCAATTCCCAATCTCTTAAATAAATCGGGCAGTCGGTAATTATTTTTGTATTCTTGAAGGAGTGGTTTGTCAAAGACATAAAAATTTCTTTTGAATACAATGGAAAGTGCAACACCATGATAGGAGTCTGTACACACAGCAACGGAATTTTTTATAAGGCTCAAAAATTCTGCCGGCCCTACTGCTTTTTTATAATCCTCCCCTTTGTAATCCGTCAGATTATCATCAACCGTAATATCTACAAAATTTGTGTTGATATAAACGATCCTGCTCACATTATATCGCTTCTTAATTTTTTCAATGGATAATCGGTGTATGGAAGCATAGGAGAGGAAATAACCAACGATATAAGGTTCGTCAATAAGTGATTTGCGGCATTTGCTATTCCAGAAATCTTCTTCTACCACCAGCGTGGGATCAAGTACAATGGATATCTTCTTGTCAGTATAGGGTGATAGAAGCTCCTTCATGATCGTCTCTCTTCCGCTTATACTGACAAATCCATCCAGTGCCTGTTTTATATGTGGATAAGCCAGTTTTCCTGTTGGGACGCTTGGTGCATAAGCTACTTTGGGATATCCTTTCAGTTCATCAAAATCCCACAAAAAGTGTGGAAATATAGACAACCATCCTTCCATCCAGATGGCGTCACTTCCGCAGAGCAAAATATCCAGATTTTTTTTTGCATAATCAATTATTTTTTTATTATCAAAAATCATTTTGGACACTTTCATATTTTTATGCATGAATAGCCGAAAAAGCCATTTTGTTTTTATATAATTCATTCCATATTTATATAATGACAAAAAAGAAAACAGGTGAGTTCGTCCCTTTTTTGCCCCTATATAATGCAAATGTTTAATCATAGTAACCGGTTCACATCCACAATCCCGAATCAATCTCTGCATTGCTGTTGCCTGTAGCATGGAGCCATAATTTAAACTCTCATCGCCTACCCATGTTGTAATGCCCACTTTTATCTTGTTTCTCACTCCAGTTTCTCCTTTCTCAGATTATAGACCAGATCACGGTATGAAAAAATATCTGCATCTAACTCCAAGGCATCCAGTTCTTCTTTTATTTCTTCAAAATGTATATCTGATGTGATAACAACTGCATCCAGGTCGAGTGTTTTTAGTTCTTCTTTTGTATAGACTTTCTGATCTTTTTCTTCGGATAGTTCCGCAGCACGTCTGTCTGCCAGATATACATTCTGAAAACATCTCATCTTTGTATTCTGCACAAAAGAATCATAATATATTCCACTGGCTCCATAAATAGCAATATTATAATAATCATTGTTTACAAAAAAGAGAGACATATTACGACCCTCATTTTGATTTCTGTTTATCCAATATTCCAACATACTTTTTTCTGACTTTTGAAGTGAAGTCATACGGTAATCTTTGCCACAATAAATACACGCCCAAACGGCTCCGGCAAGTACACCAATAATAATTCCAATAATAGTAAGTATTACTGCCATACATTAGTACCTTCCTTATTTAATTGACGGACAAGCTTTCCGGCATTGTCCGCATTCAATACATGTTTCATTATTGATCAAAGGATAAAGAAACCCTTCTTTATCCGGCAACATTTTAATACAATTCAGCGGACAAGCCTGCCTGCATGACTCACAACCACAGCATAATTCCTTTGTCACTAATTCCATTGTTGTTTATCCTCCATAATTTCCAGCATCTTATCCCGTATTTGACATAATGACTTACGATTATAATATACTGGTTTACACCCGTATACATTTCCCTGAAAACAAAAATCTTTTTCTGGATTTATCATATCAATTTCATGAATTCCCGGCATATTAGCAGAGAAATAATCATAATAATGTTTAAGTTTTTTATTGATCTGACGAATCTCCTGTAAATTCTCAAAAGGATGCTCTGGTGCCTCATAGCCATAATTCTCCACTAAGTATGAGCGGTTTAGGATGATTTGTTCTGGTTTATACCATTTTTTCAACAAATCCATAAAATAGCGACAGCATTCTTCCCAGTATTGCACCGAAAGTTCTGGCATAGTTACCTGTCTTTCTAACTCTACTGAAATCTGATTCTGAATTTCTTTATATGCTTCACTGTCTGTAATAATAGAATTATCTTTCAGAAATAAGAGAGGAAACCTCTCTTCTAAAAAATCAATGACTATATAATAGGGCATTGGTACTTCTTGTAACTTTGGAATTAGTGCTTTCTGTGTATCATTTTGTATAGATTGACGCCTGTAATCGTTTGAGACATGGATAGCTGAAACATCAATGTCTGTCTTGTTTTCTGATACCATACTGCAGATTCCGGAATTTGTTATATGCCATTGCATTTTAAAACCCTTAGGGTCATAATAACACAAAAAATTAATAACTGTCCTTAAACTGTAACTTCCTATAACTCCTAATTTCAGCGGAGTCCCTTTTTTTTCAATATCCTGATAAATTCTCCTTAAATCTTTTTCCCCATTTAGCCACCGGTCAAAAAATATCTTTCGGGATCGTCTTCTGCCAGGTGTACTGATTACCAAATTGTGATTTGCAATTTGGCGCACTGTTGATCTGCAATAGACAAGTTGTTTCCTGCATTTTCTAAATAGACGCAGACCTTTCTCAGATTTAATAATAATACAAGATATACCTTTATTATCATTTACAAAATCCGGATGTTCTTTCCGGATTCCCCAATAATCACCAACAGTAATATCTGCTCCTGATCTCATCTTGCGGAATTGGCATTCATAGCAAGATGGGCGAAGAAAATAATACTGACCAAAACCATAGTAATAAGCATCGTCATAATATCTTATCACCTTTTTTTCAGTTTGCAACTGATAACTGACAGAAACATTTCCCCATCCATTAGCCTTGTCACGAAACTGTATTTCTGACAAAGTCCCATAGTCTTTTTCTAGCTGTTTAATGTATTCCTTTAAAAGCTGATTACTGGGTACTCCGTGACAGATCAAATCGACTGTCAGCAGGTTTTCGTATTCTTTTCCCAGGAAAGATTTTAGTCCGGCAATTTGACAGGGGGTACCAGAAAAAAGAACTATTTGCCCTTGTTCCAAAAAGGTACGTGCCTGCACATATGTATCCCCGATACGGCTCTGGACATATTTTGACTTTTGAAGTTTCTTTAAATCCTCTAAGGTCTTTGCACAAATATGACAGACTTCAAAATCTTTCAAAAAAGCAGCACCAAATACTACTCCTCCCAAATTAATAACATATTGTGCAAATGCATAGAAGGCACCTCCGGATGTACTTTGGGATAAAGCTTCATCATCTTTTAAATAACAGGCATATGCTATACAGTCAAATATATTGTCAAACAATTTTTTATCCCCCTTCAGTGTTCCCATTCCTCTTTTTCAGTGCTTGACTCTGGTTGCCGATGTAGTTTTTGGTTTATACTTAGCTAAAAATTCATTCCTCCACTGATTGGGATATTAGCGCCTGTAATATATCTGGACTTGTCGGATAATAAAAATTCAATCATGTATGCAATATACTCGGGCTCAATAAATCCCAGAGGCTGACTTTTTTGTACATCAGCCACCAAGCTTTCATCTGCCGTCATTGGGGTTTTAACGTAACCGGGCAAAATCGAATTAACACGGATTGCTCTTTTCCCTAATTCTTTGGCCATTACTTTCACCGCCGTATTTAATGCTGCTTTTGAGGAGGAATAGTTCAGGGTAGAAGGTCGGCACGTTATGGCAGATAAAGACGACATGACAACAACACTGGAACCCTTATTTGAATATTTCCTCATAGAAAAATACTTTGCTAATTCTATAAAAGCATCGTAATTAATCCGAAATGTTGTGTGCATATCATCAATATCATTCATTTTTACTGCGTAATGTCTGGCTAAACCTGCACAATGGACCAAACCATCTAAAATGATGTTTTTCTCCTGGCAAAATATAAAAATATCTTCAATTCTTTCAAGCTCTGCTAAGTCCATGGGAAAGATGTAAGAGGGTGACGGTAATTCTCCTGCCAGAGACTTTAATTTTTCCTCATTTCTAGCTACCAGAATTGTTTCATAACCTTGTTCCGATAAATATCGCACAGTTTGTTCCCCAATTCCCGAGGAAGCTCCTGTTACCAGTATTTTCCTTGCCATAAACTCACCTCTGTTTTCTTACTTGTTTATAGGAATCATCAAGCCGGTTGTATACTGAGAATCCTTTGACAATAAATAAACTAATGTTTTTGCTATAAACAGTGGTCTATCCATTTCGGAAGAACAATTTTTTTGTAGATATTTTTCAATCCACTCCTGATCACTCCCTATAAATGGTGTCAGCTCCAATTTTGCCTCGTCATATAAAACTGCATTGATGCGAGTATTTTCACACTTTACAGCCTCCTGAAGTTTAGCCAGACTGGTTTCCAAATCTTCTTTTTGATCAGAAAATGTTTTGTCTGATATGCTTGCATTGGAAACGAGCACTATGCTGCAGGATTCTGTCTGTAAAATTTCCTCTTTCTGTAATTTCAGGCAGAAACGCTGGATCATGTCGAATGACATATCCCCATCGGCAAATACAATTCCATCAAGACAAATATTTTTTTCTTGGAAAAACTGTGAGACAGCATCCAAGCCGGACTCATCTGATCTATGATGTGCTATGATGTGTGATTCCCAAAACAGATTTTCTTGTACATCGTTTAGCCCATCTTCATCAGTACCGGACAGGAAGACCGTCGCACCGTTTCTGGCAATATACCAACTGATTGTTTTTCCCATTGCTTTATCTGCCCCGAGAACCAAAATGTTCTGTTCAGTCAGTCTCCCTGCCGGGATTTTATCATCATCATAATGTTCATCCGTTTCAATCACTGGTAAAATATTTTCGGTCGGCACCTCGGTAAATATTGTTCCCCATGAAAGGCCCACACCAAAACCGCAGAGAAACAGTTTTATGTTCTTTTTATCTGCAAATTTATCGAGATTGGAACAAACCGTCAGTGGAACAGAAGTGCCCGATGTGTTTCCATATTCCTCTAATGACCGAAGCTCTTTTCCTTCCGGGAAATGGCAGTTTGCGGCAATATTATCCAGAATCAGCTTTTGTGCCTGATGAAAGATATAATAATCAATATCGTCTTCCTTTAAGGAAAAATGTTCTTTAAAAATGGCCACATCATCTGAAACGTCATTTATGGCAAATTCAAATACAGCAGTTCCATCCATAGTTGTTCCGAGACCATATTGCCGTATGATTGCTTCAAATCCATCTCCATCTGATTTTGTCATAAATTTAAGATTGCTTTGTTCTACCTTTTCCAGCGCAATAGCAGCACCGGCAGCACCAAAAATCATTCTTCCGGAAATAGCTTCCTCCGTCATTGGCTCTTCCGGGTCAAGAACCTTGCTTGCGGTATCCCCGATTAAAAGAAGTGCTTTGTCTGATATATTGCAGGACTGCAGTAATGCTGAAACGACATGGACACCAACGTTAAAACTTGAGCATCCCAGATTGATATCAAAGCAAACACAATCTTTTGGAATGCCTAACCGATGCTGAAGAAAGAAAGCAGTGGACGGCAAAATATAGTTAGGTCCCTGAGTAATATAAATCAGGACTTTAATTTCATCGCTTCTCCAGTTTAGCTTTTTCATCAGTGGACCAGCCGCTGCATAACAGAGGTCTGAAGTTCGCTGATGTTTACCTGAAATGTGTCGCTTTGAAACTCCTGTGAGTTTAATTTGTTTTTTTGTCCTTCTTTGACCGAGAATATTTGTAAAATTCGTATTTTCTTCTATGTATTCTGGTACCGCTGATGCCATTCCCTGAATTTTAATATTAGAAAATTCGCCAATCATTATTTTTCCTCCTTGTCAGGGATATACTGGCAGATATCACCTACTGTTTGAAACTCTTTAATCGTATTTGCGGTAAGTTTCATATCGTACCTTTTTTTCATTTCCGCAATCAGAGACAAGGTGCTCAGAGAGTCCCATTCTTCTACGTCTTCTAAAACGGTATCTTCTGTCAGTGATCCCTCATCTACGTCCATAATGTCTTCCAAAAATTCGATTTTTTCTGCTAATGTCATTTCTTATACCTCTCTCTTTTTGTTTTATATTTTATAAAGACGATATCATCTTTATATTCAGATTTAGTTAGCATGGCTGATCCTAGTCGCTATCATCGCAAAATAATTTGATTCCGGATACCCGGTACTTCAGCACATTTAGTGTTATGTTTTCCTGTAAAAATGGATGAAAATAATTGAGGATTCCAATGTTCATCAATAAAGTTTATAATGCGGGGACATTTGCATATAAATTTTGCTTGGTTTTATGACAAAAAAACTGCCCCCACTCCCAGGCACAGTATTTCTCTTTTTTATTCCGTGCCTCCATGCAACCTTTTTTATGTGCCATTCATGGCACTGCATCCCTGCATATAATTATCCTTAAGATAAAAACTTAAGGATATATACAAGTTCTATATCGGTCAGAAGTTGTCTTTTCTTAACTAGTCTCAATCATTTTTCTAACCTTTTCCACAAATTCCCGCTTTTTATCCATGTCACTATGGATATATGTACGAAATGTTGTGTTGACATCCGCATGTCCCAAAAGCTCACTGATCGTTTTATAATCGCAGCCGCTTTCAACCAGACGGGTAGCAAATGTGTGCCTCAGACCGTGAAAAGTCACATATCGAGTTCCATTGTTTTCCATCAGACGGTCATAGTACGCACGCAGTGTACGCGGTTCGATAAATTTATCTACTTTTCCAGTCAACAGATAGACTTCCGGAGCTGCCTGATGCTTTTTTATGATGTTCAGATATTTTTCCGGCAATGGAATATACCGGTTCGACTTAAAAGATTTAGGAGCGGTAACAACCACTTTGCTTTTCCCGATACCATTTTCTTTTGTGTATATGCGCTGCAAGGTCTTATTCACATGGATCATCCCTCTTGAGAGGTCGATGCATTCCCAGCGAAGCGCACAAATTTCGCCAATCCGCATTCCTGTCGCAAGTGCCAGCACCACACCCAGGCTTTTTAAAGATTCCTGTTTTTTCAGACAATTCATTATCTCAAATTCTTCCTGCAAAGTCAAGTGATTTTCTTTTTGTGCCGTATTCACCTGACTTGACACAGGATACTGGTAGCGGACTTTTCCCAGATTCACATACCCCTTGCGTTCCGCCTTCCCTAAAATCCCCAACCACAAAGTCATAATATCCTTTACCGCTTTGGTTGATAAATATCCCATTCCATCTTTTCTCTTCTTTTTGGAAAGAAAAAGAATGAATTCCTGATTATCATCGTGGCTGATTTCCTTTAATTTTCGGTTTCCATAATAGGGAAGTATATGATTTTCTATCGCTACAGAATAGGTGGCAAACGTCGATTCTTTTAAAAAATCCCGGTTCTCATCCTGCCAGATCCGGATCCAGTTTTCTACTGTCATTTTGTCTCTTTTTGTTTTTTCCATCGCTTTATCCTCCGTTTTTGAATGTATTATAACACCATATACCGAACGGATGAATACCGCAAATTCCAGGCAGAAAAAATACAGCCATAGTTTTTCTACAGCTGTATCCCCTGATGTATAGTTTTCTGAAAGCTATGCAATCAGCACCTAAATTCTTTGGTTCTAACATAACATCAGAACCCATGAATGGCATATATAAAAAATTACTAATCTCAACACGGACGATCCTGATCTCCGTCTCCCCGGAACAATCTCACTCCCCCGTACGTCGGACGTACCATTCTCAATGATATATTTTCCTGTACAAATGGATGAAAATAATTGGGGATGATATTTTCACTATCTGCACTACAGCGGATAAATCCCGCCTGTTCATAAATCTCTGTCGGAATGCCATAGGAATAGACATCGGTAAATTCATATCCCTTTTCCTGCATCAGGGAGTCAAGCGCCCCTGTGATTTTCCCCAAGTCCTCCATCACACCATAATGATCTATGATCTCGCAGACCGTCCAATCCCCCATGACCTCATCTCTTGTGATGAGAACAGATCGGGATTGTTCTCTGGTATCCACGATCTTCCATATATCATAATGATAAATAGGGTGGCAAAAATAACGTTTTTCTATGTAGGTGTAATCTTTACTCGGAATCTGACTGGCAAGCTGCTCCTCAGAAATGATTTGTTTCATTTCTTCGACAGAATGGATACGCTCCAGGCGATACCCCGTCTCTTTTACTTCAGGTATCCTTTTATTTACTACTTTTGCTATCTTATAATCCGCCCTGTCTGCCAGACGATAATAATGATCCATCTCCGTTATCGGATTCCCTTTTAATTCAAAAATTCTCGTCGCTTTTTTGGAAAGACCAGCGGCACAGGCATATCTCCCATTCAACTGAGTGTATAAGTAGTTTGATAGTTCCATGCCAAGCATTGGATTACTGCTTTTGATCACTTGCCATGTGCAGCCAGAAATATCCGGATGGGGACTTTCACTGTACACGACTGCCCCCATTATACCATAAATCTTTCCACTCTCCGCATCCACGCCAACAAACATATTCAATTTATCCCCATCCCAAAACTGCCATTCAAAAAACTCACGGTTTTTTGCAAGGATGTTTCCCGGTTTCCAATGTTCATCCATAAATCGCATGATATCAGGGATATCTTCATATACTGCTCTTCTTATTTTGATCATAATCTTTTACCTCTAACATATAGGTTATCCTTAAAAAAACTTAAGAACATATACAGAATTTATATCGACCAAAACCGGCTTTTTTTAACTGAGCTCAATCATTTTTTTGGCATTTTCCACGAATTCCCGTTTTGTATCCATATCACTATGAATATAGGTACGGAATGAAATGTATGGCGCAGACCGTGAAACGTCACATACCAGTTATCCTTAAGTTTTTATCTTAAGGATAAACTTATGCAGGGATGCAGTGCCATGAATGGCACATAAAAAAGGTTGCATGGAGGCACGGAATATCGGGAATATAGCTGTGCCTAGGAGTGGGGGCAGTTTTTTAATTTTAATCTATAGGAATTTTACTTTTGGTTTCTATAAAGATTTAAGAAGTTTAAGGGAGGTAATGATGGAATTTTGCGGGAAAAAAATTTTAGTTACAGGAGCATCATCAGGTATAGGGAGAGCAACAGCATTAAGAATGGATCAATTAGGGGCAAGTGTTGTGTTAGTTGCGCGACATGAAGAATCCTTAGTGGCTATTAAAAACAAGATGCGGAATCCGAGCAGTTATATTTGTTATGACTTAAATGATCTTGATCATATCGAGGATATTTTTAAACAAACTATTATAGATGGAAAATTAGATGGTTTTGTGCATTGTGCAGGCGTTTGTACAATAAATCCAGTAAAAGGTATAGAAATCAATGAATTGCTGCAGCATCTTAACATAAATACAATATCCTTTTTCCAACTGGCGAAATATTTTAGTAAAGTAAAATATTCTAACAAAGATTCTGCGATAGTTGCATTGTCTTCTTTTGCTGCTGTTACAGAAGAATCGGGAATGTGTTCATATGCGATGTCTAAGGAAGCGCTGAATACAGAAGTTCGTATTATGGCAAAAGAATTCATCAAACGCGGAATTCGTATTAATGCAATTTTGCCTGCACGAGTTATGTCTAAAATGGGGCAAAAAGAGGATGTTTGGTCGGAAGAGGAATTGGAAGAGATAAGAAAAATTCAACCACTTGGTGCGATTCCGATTGAACAAGTTGTTAACAGTATTGAGTTTCTGATGTCAAATGAACAGGCTGGATATATCACTGGTGAATGTTTGGCTGTTACTGGTGGGTATAAAAACAGTTAAATGTGGAAAAGTTTTGTTTAGCGTTTGTTTCAAAAAGTATAACAGGAGTGTTGAACTAGAAAAATATATCATAGTAGGAGGCTATAAAAATGTCTGAAAAAGAAAAACTTGAACTATTAGAAGAAATTATGGATAGAGAAGATCCATTGGAAACAGATATGGAATTAGAGGATTTGGAAGAATGGGATTCTTTAAGTACATTGGCATTGGCCGCAAAGGTGAAAGAACTGTACGGTGCCAATTTGTCGATGAAAGAAATTATGGATTTTAAAACCGTTCAAGATATATGTGACTATTTAAGATAAGAGGTCTAGCGTTTATGTATGGAAAATATGACAATATTAAGATAAGAGGCATTGCATCTGCTGTTCCTTCACGGGTTATTGATAATGTAAAATGTGCTGAAAACCTTGGAAACCGAAGAGCTAAAAAGCAAGTTATGCTTACCGGGATCCGAAATCGGCATTGTGTTGATAAAGGACAATCCGCATCCGATTTGAGTTGCGTGAGTGCAGAGAAGCTTTTGCAGAAATTAGACTGGGATAGAAATGAAATACGGGTTATTGTTAATGTAACACAGTCGGCAGATTTACATACTCCTTCTACTGCAATGGTGATACAGAAACGTCTTGGCATTGGACAGGATTGTCTTGCGTTTGACGTAAATCTTGGATGCACCGGATATGTCAGTGGCTTGCAGATCATCTCTGCTTTATTACAAAACACGGGCGGCAAGGGACTTTTGTTTGTTGGAGATGGCAGATATGCAGACATACCGGATGTACCTACCACAGACTCACTTTTATTCGGCGATGGAGCAAGCGCAACTGCCATCGAACTGGAAGACGGTAATCCAATGCTATATGCACAAAAGACAGATGGTACGAGACATGCCCTTTTAAGCGCTGCGTTAGATGGCACAATAACTATGGATGGTAATGCAATCTTACTCTTTTCCCTAAATGAAGTTTGCCAGAGTATAAAAGATTTTAGAACACATTTTTCTGTTACAGAAGATAGTCTTGATTATTATATTCTGCATCAGGCTCAGAAACTTATCCTTGATGGTATCGCAAGAGAATGTGATATTGACGCATCTAAAGTACTGACTTCCTACGAGGAATATGGTAATACATCTACGGCTACATTGCCTATAACCATATGTCACAATGTAGAAAAAATACAGACAAAAAAGCACGTCAAATTATATCTCTGTGGTTTCGGGGTTGGTTTAGCTTGGTCAAGTGTGGTATTAGAACTAGACACTGACTGCATACTTCCAATCGAAACGACAGATTATCGTTACGGTGATCTATAGGGAAGTTATTTTTAGGAGGGATAGATAATGTTGGAAAGATTTTCTAATAAAACATTTTTAGTTACAGGCGCTTCTTCTGGAATAGGATGCGCTCTCTCCCAGAACATAGCATCCCAGGGTGGCCGTGTCGTTATGATCGCACGAGAAGAAAAAAAACTTGAAGAAACACGAAAAACCATGAAAACAACTTTAGATCATATAATCATTCCATATGATTTATTAAAGTGGGAAAATTATGGGGAAATATTCGAAAATTTAAAAAAACAAAATATAAAATTGGATGGTCTCGTTCATTGTGCAGGTTTTACAGAAATATTACCGCTGAGAATAATGAGCCGTGATAAAGCTTTACGATTATTCGATATACATTATTTCGCATTTATTGAATTAGTAAAATATTATGCTAGAAAAGGAACTTCAAATGGCGGTAGTATTGTGGGGGTTTCAGCCATCAATGCACATACCCCCCAGAAATGCATGACTGCATATGCTGCCGCAAAATCAGCGGTGGAATCTGCTTGTAAAACACTGGCACTGGAATTGTCCGAAAAAAACATCCGGATTAACTCTGTCGTTGTTGGCGGCGTTGAAACTGCTATGGCAGAGGCTGCAGGTAAAGTTATCACAGCAGTTGAAACTTCATATGAAAATCCTGTAAACCGTCAGCTTTTGGGGATTGAACAACCACAGCAGATAGCGGATGTCATATCCTTTTTGCTTAGCAGTGAATCATCTTGCATAACAGGCAGGGCGTTGTACGCAGATGCAGGACTGTTATAAAAATGACCAAGGATCAAATAGCAGTAATGATTGCTATCTAAATATAAAAATTATTTAAAAGTTGAAAGGAGATTTTATTATGACTATTGAGGAGAAAATGGAATACATTGCTGAGAGTTTAGAGATGGAAGTCGAAGAACTGGCGCCGGATACTGTTTTAGAAGATTTGGAGAACTGGGATTCTGTAGCAGTTCTGTCTGTGATTTCAATCATCAATGAACAATTTGACCGTTATCCGGATGCAACAGAAATTCTGGGGTATAAAACAGTAGGCGATTTGATGGAAGCATTCAAATAACATAATGATCAAATACGATTCTACAAATCTAAAAACTGGAGGTCGGTGTGTGTGAAATATAATCGGGAACTGGAACTTTTTACGTACAATAACGAATCTGTTACATATGGAGATATATTAGATGCGCTGAGGGCTGTAGATGCTGATAAGTGTGATGTCCTTTTGTTACATACGGCAATGAAGTTTGGAACTATCGCAAAGGGATTAAAACGGAAAGAGTTGTGTGAGATCATGTATGATATCATCTGCCAGCTTGGAGTAAAAACTCTTGTCTTTCCTACATTTACATTTAGCTTTGCGAACAAAGAGGATTATGACGTGCGTCAGTCCAAATCACCTATGGGGATGTTGAACGAGTATGTAAGAAAGCGGGAAGATTCGGTTCGTTCACTAGATCCGCTTTTATCTGTATGTGTCGTTGGAGAAAACAAATCTTTGGCAGAAGTGAGCGGGGACAGCTCGATGGGCAAAGGAAGTTTTTACGACCGCCTTCATAATACGGACAATGTTCGCATTGCCTTTTTAGGTGCAGACGAGCTCATATGTAACACACATCTGCATTATGTTGAAGAGTGCGTTAATGTGCCTTACCGCTATCACTTGTCTATGACTGGAAATATCATTGATCCAGATGGTGTGGTAAGTACGGATACCCATAAATTATTTGTCACATACAGAGATGTTATTACGGGTGGCCACAGAGAATTTTATGACGAACTCATTAGTGAAAACCGGATGAAAAAAGTCTTTGTGGGAAGCAGTTCCGTATCATGTTTTAGGGAGCCGGATATTTATGAGCATGAGAAAAAATATCTGGAAAAAGATATCAGTTATTTTTTGGCGGAGCCTTATGATACGCATCCATTGGTCAAAGAATTTGAATATGGTGGAGTGGTCGCTGTTAAATAAGTTTTGGAAGGAGAGGGATCAGAAAATGAAAAATAATGATTCTAAGGCAGGCAAGTCGATCCTCATTGTGGGAGCATCTTCTGGAATCGGGAAAGCCTGTGCAAACCTTCTTGCGGACAGCGAGAATACGTTGTATCTGGTGGCACGAAATGTACAGGCGATGGAAGAGATGAAAAAGGAACTGCCGGGGACGATACATATTATTCCCTATGATCTGAATGATTTGGATGGGATAAAGAGTAATGTTTTTGGTGAGATCAAAAAGAATAAGATAAAACTAAATGCTATGATTTATTCAGCAGGTGTTAATGCTTTTTCACCCGTCAAGGTTACATCAGTAAAAACAATGCACACCACGATGGATGTAAATTGTTTTGGGTTTTGTGAAACCGCCAAGTGCTTTTATAACCGGTCGATATCGGAAGAGGGATCAGCGATCGTCGTGATTTCATCTATTTCCAGCTTGATATTTATGAAAGGGAATATGGCGTATACCGCATCAAAGGCGGCGCTGAATTCGACAGTAAAGATCATGGCTCAGGAGTTTGCCAAACGGCATATCCGGGGCAATGCTATTCTTCCTGCCAGAGTGTCGACACCCATGGCAAAAGATAAAGACCAGATCATGGCAGCATCAGTTGGAAGTGATGCGCCATTACCGGATGGCCAGGTTTGGGGAGAGATACCAGCAGAGGTTATTGCCAAAAATGTTCAGTTCTTATTGTCAGACATTTCTTCCTTTACTACCGGGGAATTACTGACGATAGGAGGAGGATGGGCATATTGAATGTGAATAAATGGATGCAAGAACGAGCCAGGATAAAACGTGAGACAGGTAGTGTTATCACAAATTTTACAATGTCCTCTGCTCCTGAAAAGGATTGTGAAAAAGTGTACAGTGCAGAGACGTATTATGCAACCCTTTATTGGAATATTGATAAGTATGTTTTAGATTTTGTGGTTGCGACACCGGATGATTTGAGGACTTTATTAGCATTAATACCGGGTAATACAATTATAAATATCGTGTATAAAGAGGAATGTGATCTGGATCCCCTTTTTATTTCGCAAGGATTGATGCTTTATGCATCTTATCAAAGGACTGTGACACGTTATAAGTCCAATCCATATTTACTTCCTGAGACAAGCAAGAGGAGACAGATTCTGCCTAAAATGTATGATCCTGAGTGTGGAGAGTATCCGCTCAGAGAAGATGCGGAAGAACTTGACCGGCTGCACAGACAAGTATTTGATCCTCTGTGTGATGATATGTTCACCATTGATGAATGGAAAGAAAAAATAGATAACAAGGAGATTCTTGTATACAGAAAAAGTGGAAAAATAACAGCATATTACTGTTTTCGGTTAGAGGGAAAGAAATTATATAGTAATATGTCTGTTAATATTGGTGCTGCCAACACTTTATATAATATGGAGAGGCGCATATTTGAAGAGATGTGGAACAAGGGCATCCGTATTTTTTATGGATGGTTTAATCTAAAAAATATTAGGGCTAAAAATCACGCAATATCACCAGAAGCAGCTAGTCGTTGTATTGAATCATTCAGTAAAAGCTTTTGTAATACATATTATAAATCATAAAGAAGGGAATGAAACAGATGGAAGAAAAGATTTTTAGTATATTAAAGGAAATACGTCCAGAATTTGACTTTGAGGAAAGTGACAATTTTGTGGAAGACGGCTACCTGGATTCTTTTGACATTGTCACATTGGTTTCCGAGCTGGAAACCGCATTTGACATAGTCATTGATGGTTTGGATGTATTGCCGGAGAATTTTGAAACAGTTCAGGATATTTGCAATATGATAAATAAAAGTGGGGAAGAAAAATGATACTTGATTTTAAAGGCAAGAAAATATCAGGTGTATTATCTGTGCTGCCGGAAAATGAATACCTTTTTGAAGATGAGGCAGCCGACCCAAAAGATATCAAGAATCGTAGACTGAAAAGGATCATTGGGTTTGGTGCCAGACGTCGGGTAAAAGGGACGACGACGTTATCGGATATGCTGTTATACGGTATGAACTATCTTCTGGAACATGACAAAATAAAAAAAGAAGAAATTGGAGCGATCGTTGTCTCTACTCTGTCTCCGGATTATCTCCTGCCTACGATCAGTAATATTCTTCAGGGTGAAATGGGACTGGACAATGATGTATATTGTGTGGATATCATGCAGGCATGTGCGGGATATGTCGTCGGGCTCCTTCAGGCGTTTATGTTATTAGATCATCTTGGTGATAAAAAGGTGCTTGTGTGTACCGGGGAGATCTTTAACCGGAAATCCGATGAGAACGAACCTAAATTTGAACATCCTTCATTTGGCGGGGATATTGCCAATATTTCCATTGTGGAGAATACGGATGATGAGAAAAAAATCTATGCCAGCATGTACAATGACGGGGTACATAGAGAGGCTTTGATCATACACGATGGCGGCTTTAAAAATCCGATGACACCTGAGAAGATTGCGTTGCAGACGAGTAATATCCCCTGCCTGGGAGTAACGATGGATGGTACGGGTGTATTTAATTTTGTACAGAAAGAAGTCCCCCCTGCCATCTCTGAATTGTTAGAAAGAGCCGGGATGACAAAGGATGATATTGATTATTATTTATTCCATCAGCCAAATAAGTTCATGTTGCAGAAGTTAGCGGAAAAGATGGGGATCCCTTATGCCAAACTGCCCATGGATATTACAGAGAAACTTGGAAATTCAGATTCCGGAACGATCCCGGCTGTTATGACGTCAGATGTTGCCGATGACCTGCTCTCAAAGAACAACCACTGCTGTCTGTCAGGGTTTGGCGGAGGGCTTACCTGGGCCTCTATCATCATGGATATTGGAAACCTGGATTTCTGTGAAAATATTGTTTCAAATTTATAGAGAAGGAATATAAATATGAAGATTTATGAGATCAAAAACAAAATGCGCACACTTAAAAAAAATCATATGAAAATAGAAACAAATTTTTATCCTGGAGTTGTAGATGATGAACAGGAAACAGAATTGTTTGAAAATGAAAAAGCGCTTGTTTTTATCGTTCAGGAAGCAAACCGTAAACGTGCATTCTTTGCGTTTGCAGAGGAAGCTTCCCTGGCGGATCTTTTATTGAAAATTCCGGCAGGGACGATAACGGAATACATTCACAAACAACAAAAGAATCCGCTTGAACAGGTTTTTAAAGCTGGTAATATGGAGCAATATGCGCTCTATTTCCGAAGCACCGTATGCTATCATGCTAACCCTTATACGATACCTGAAACAGGAAGAAGAAAACTTTTGATGGAAATGTATGATCCTGACTTTGGTGAGTATGCGGGGGAAGAAGATGTTATAGAGCTATATGAATTAACCAAAGAGACCTTTGATGTTCTCTGCGATGATGTATTTACCATAGATGAATGGAAAAAAATCGTTGGCAACCATGAGTGCCTTTTACACCGTGAAGCTGGAAAAATCGTTACATTTTACGTTTTCCGGCTGGAAGGGAAAAAGCTGTACAGTAACATGATAATAAATAAAGGCCCGGCAAATTATTCTTATAATTTAGAACGGCGTATTTTTGAGGAAATGTATAACAAGGGAATACGGATCTTTTATGCCTGGTATAACAGTAAAAACAGCAAGGCATTAAACCGGAGTAATAAAAACACTTCCAATGTTATCAAATCAGAAGAAATCATTTATAATCAGATTTTTATAAAAAAATAGGATCCAAGGAGAGAAATATGGTATGAAAAATTCAGTTCTTTGTTATCTGGAGGAAACCGCAAAGCGCCTTCCGGATAAGGTTGCCTTTTTTGATCTTGAAAATGAAATTACCTTTATGGGACTGCGGAACCGGGCAATTGATCTTGCGTTTACAATCCAGTCTGTCATCTCCGGAAGACGAAATCCAATCCTGACTTATCTCCCTAAATCCGTGGAGAATATCGTGGCATTTATGGGGATCTTATACAGCGGCAACTTCTATACGCCGACGGATATCCGTTTTCCAGAGGAAAAAGTGAAAAGTATCATTTCTACATTAAAACCTTCTGCTATTATCGTGGATACCAGGACAAAAGAAAAACTGGAAAAATATGATGGCCTGGATGGGATATGCCTTATCAATCTGGATGAGGTGACGTGCGGCGACCGCTATGAAGAAGGCGAGCAGCTGGTGGATGAGATCCTCGATGTCGACCCGGTCTATACATTTTTTACCTCCGGTTCAACTGGGACACCGAAAGGGGTCATTATCAATAACCATAACGTGATCGACTATACGGACTGGGCTGTGAAGACATTTCATATAAATGAAACCACTGTAATGGGAAACCAGTCCCCGTTTTACTTTGATATTTCTACACAGGATATCTATTCTACTTTGAAGTCAGGTGCAACTCTTGGCATTATTCCACCGACTTACTTTGCCTTTCCGGCAAAGGCACTACAGTTTATCAATGAAAGAAATATTAATTTTCTCTACTGGGTGCCATCGGCTTTTGTAAGCATTGCAAATTATGACCTGCTGAAATCCATTCCGCTTGAGAATGTGGAACTGATCATGTTCGGCGGGGAGGTCATGCCGGTAAAACAGCTGAATTACTGGAAAAAATATCTTCCGAACCTGAAGACGATCGCTAACGTATATGGACCGACAGAGGCGACTGTGAACTGTACCTATTATATCGTGGACAGGGAATTTACGGATTCTGAGGTGCTACCTCTTGGAAAAGCTTGTGAGAATACAGGGCTGTTGGTTCTGGATGATGACAATAATGTAATCGGGCCTTCACAGGTCAATGAGCTTGGCGAACTGTGTGTATATGGAAGTTCGCTGTCAGCCGGGTACTGGGATGATACCGAAAAAACAAAAGAAAAGTATATTGATAACCCTGTCAATAAATTCTACCGGGAAAAGATGTATCTGACCGGGGATCTGGTTTACTATAATGAGCGCGGTGAACTGGTATTTGCCGGGAGAAAGGATTTCCAGATCAAACATTCCGGTTACCGGATCGAGTTAGGGGAAATCGAATCGGCAGCTATGGGAAAAGAAGAAGTTTCTTGTGTATGCGCCGCTTATCATAAAGAGAAAAAGCAGATCGTACTCTTCTATCAGGGTGAGATCGGTGAAGAGGAACTGAAAGACTATCTCCTGACGATCATTCCGAAATACATGGTTCCGACGATATATTTTCCTCTGAAGCGCTTTCCGTATAATGACAATGGAAAGATTGACAGAAAGCAGTTGGCGAAGCAGTATTTGGAGTAAGTTTTTAACAGGATAGTTATTTTCTGTGATGAACAACAGAGTTCTCAATGATAAAGAACAAGAAAGAAAGCGAGGAATAAAAATGAATGTAAAACAAGCATTAGAAGTTTTAGAGGAGATTTTTGAAGCAGACGAAGGAACTATCAAAGCAGATATGGTTTTAGAGGATATTGAAGAATGGGACTCTATGAGTAAATTGTATCTAATGACTTATGTCAAAAAAAACCTAAAAAAGCGGCTTACTGTAGAAGAAATCAGAGAATTTGTTACCGTTCAGGACATATGTGATTATTTATTAGGTGGAGAATAAAAATGGATTCAAAAATAGAAAATGTTGTGGTAAAGGGTATTTGTTCTTATGTTCCTAAAAATTTTGAAGATAATATGGACTTTGTTTCATTGCTCGGAGAACGCCGGGTCAAAAAGCAGATCAAGCTGACAGGCATAAGAAAAAGGCATACATCGGTAAAGTTTCAGTCTCCTTCTGACCTTGCCACATTTGCCGCTGAAAAATTGATCTGTGAATTAGGCTGGGACAAGGGGGAAATAGGTGTTTTGATCCTTGTGACACAGGGAGGGGATTATATCATTCCGTCCACTGCGATCCGCCTACAGGAGCGTCTGGGACTGCCAAAGGAGTGTGTTGCTTTTGATATAAATTTAGGCTGTTCCGCTTTTAATTATGGTGTTCATACGGCAGCGTCTATTCTTGCTAATTCGATGGATTATAAAAAGGGGCTGTGTCTTGTTGCAGATGCCGTAGGAGGATTGGTAACAGCGCGTACATTTAATAAAGAGTCTATTTCTTTTGGCATGCTTGCAGGTTCTGCTGCTTCTGCCGTTGCCCTCGAAAGAGAGCAGGGCACCTCTATTATATCTTACAGCAGTTGTGATGGTAGTAATTATGATGCCATTATCAAAACCAGTTTTTGGCGTGATACTATGATGAAAGGGAATGTTGTATTTGAATATGCAATTAATGACGTATCCCAGTATATCCTTGACTTTAAAGAGAAACATTCATTATCAGAAGAAGCTATTGATTATTATGTGTTTCATCAGGCACAGAAATTAATTGTGGATAGTATAGTAAGTGCATGTGATTTATCGCCAGATAAAGTACTATATTCTCTGGAAGAATATGGAAATACATCTGGAGCTTCTATACCCCTGACTCTCAACGCAAATGCAGAGTTACTAAAAAAGAAAGAGAACGTCCGTTTATTGTTATGTGGATTTGGAGTAGGTCTCTCCTGTGGCATTACTTATCTGGAAATAAAAACAGATCATATAACAAATGTAGAAGAAACGGATGAATTATTTGATGTGGAGCAATTACCAAAATGGCGATTACATGATCTTAATATCATGGTGTTTGATGCGGATCGAGTAATCGGAGAATTTCTTTCGGAAATTTTGGATGAAAGCGATGCTTCATTGATTTTGTGTGGACATGACAAGACAAAATTGGAAATGATTCAGCAAAAACTACATCGTGACAGCACAATTCTTCCGTATAAGGACGAAAGCGACTTTGCGGAGAAGTTAGAACAGATACATGATAAGCCGATAGACGGTATTGTGAATATTGATGACACAAAGATTGCGGAATGGCTTTCCCATCAGGATTTTTTCAAGGAAGAACTCAGTGTTGTTCTCCTTGATGGAGAAGACCATATCGAGAGATTAAGGGAATATGAAGCTATATTCAGGGAAAGAATCGAGAATATCCGGATTAATATGGTCTGCTACAAAAAAGAAAGCATGGATTTCTATCCTTGGCAGCCGGGCGAGCAATCATGGGCGCATAAATTTTTAGAAGAAGACCTTCCATCTGATATGATCCGGACGAATTATCTTTATAACAGCATTGAGTTTTTACTGTATAAAACTTCCCGGTTTGTTTCTGGTTCTGTGATTCGGATTAGTGATCAAATACAATGGTTTTAGTTTGAGCGACAAGGTGGTGTTAGAATTGAATGAAAATATTTGGAATTGTGAGACATATGCCTGTTATCTGAAAGACGAAACAGCTTTGTTAAAAAGTACATCAGGGGGCGCTTTCTTTGCTTTTGCCAAAAATATCATTAAAAAAGGCGGCATTGTATTTGGGGCGGCATTTCAGGAAAATTTTGAAGTCCGACATATGAGCGCAGAGACTTTAGAAGAGTTGGAACAACTTAGAAAATCAAAGTATGTCCAGAGCCGCATTGCTGATACATACAAGGAGGCACAGTCATTTTTAGAGAATGGGAGAATCGTTCTTTTTTCCGGTACCCCCTGCCAGATTGCTGGGTTAAAAACCTTTTTGGGAAAAGACTATGATAGATTACTGACGATAGACTTGATTTGTCATGGAGTGCCCAGTCACAGGCTATTGAAAGAACATATCGAACAACTTGAAAATACTCTGGGGCCCTTAAAAGAGATGTACTTCAGGGATAAACAAAATGGATGGGGAAATGCCTCTGTTGGCTATCAGTTAGCAGAAGGTGAAAAAAAAGTAGTAAGATGCTATGAGGATGCTTATTTTTATGGTTTTGATCACTATTATACATTACGCCCCTCTTGCTATGAATGTCAATACCGTAAGATGAAATCAGGAGCAGATATTACAATCGGTGACTACTGGGGAATCCAAAAAGAACATCCGGATTTCACAAATGATAACAAGGGAATTTCCTGTGTGATCATTAAATCAAACAAAGGATCGCAATTGTTTCAGAACTGCAAAGATCAGTTTGTTTATTGCCACTCAACAGTGCGTAAGGTTACAAATTATAATATTTGGGTGGTAGGGACACCAGGAAAAAAAATCGGCCGAAAAATATTTTACGAAAAGTGGTTGAGAGGCGAGAAAAAGTTATCTGATATTTATCAGTATATTGAAAAAGAGCGCAAACCTGTCAATATGGGAATCATCGGAGGTTATAGTTCAAGGGCTGGTGTTACAGTTTTACGCTCTTATGACCCTAGAGTTAAACTCCAGTGGCACATAACAAATTCCGGGATCTGCAGCATGATATCAGACAACAATGTGGATATGGATATTTCAAATATAAATGTTTCCAATGATTACCGGTATCAGTCCATAGAAAATGATATAAAGAAAAGGCTGGAATCTAAGCTATCGGAGAAACCATCCCCCCAGTATATAGTGGTTGATTTTTTAGAAGAAAGGTTTCCTCTCTTGTTTTTAAAAAACAATTCTGTTATTACTGAAAGCGAGGCATATGGGGAAATCCGGGATCAGGTTACGATAGATTTAGAAAAGCGTATGACGATTCAGGAACTTTCAATGGAGTACTGGAAAGAATGCTGTGACCGTTTTATTAAAATACTGAAAAAGCATTACAGCCCTGGACAGATCATATTAAACCGCTTATATATGGTAGAGAATCATGGTCAGGAGGGTCCGGAGCATCCATTTGAAAATCTGCAGGAAATTCGCTGCATAAATAAAAAACTGGAACGTTACTATGACTATTTCAGCGCCAATATGCCAGGCATTCATGTGATTGATGAGATAGATCCGACGAGTGATTTTTGCATTGAAGGATATTTATATGGTTGTGAACCAGTGTACTATAACAGAATGACCTTATGTAAAATTCGTGATAAAATGATAGAAATTATGGAGGATACGTCATCATGGAGTTAGTTGCAAAAGAATTATGTTGTGGATGTGAAGCATGCAGACAGATATGTCCTTTGGACAGCATTGAAATGCTGCCAGACGAGGAAGGGTTTCTTTATCCGCATATAGATGAAGAACGTTGTATCGAATGTGGAAAATGCCGTCAGGCTTGTCCGGCAGTAAAATAGGAGGAAATGTTTTTATGTTGATCATTTGTTTGCTTTTATTTATACTATTTTTCTTGCTTGGGAGAGCCTATGAGTTTTCTTCTAATAACAAGCGGATTTACCCTAAAACTTGGTTAGATTATCAAACAAAGCTACTGTATGCAGCCTCGAATGCAAATCAAGAAGAAGGAAGAACGTTACAGCCTTTCTTTGTCAATAATGATTATAAAAGAATCGTAATATATGCAATGGGGATATATTATGATCCTTTCATCCAAAATATAAACAAAGAGTACTTTGATGAAATTTATCTGGCAGATGCCAATAATATCCAATGCTCAAAAAAACTTGGAGAGAAAGTGTATAGTAAAGAAGAATTGTCAAAACTATCATTTGATGTGATCGTAGTCACGTCAGTGGCACATTTTGGAGAAATTGCTAAAGAACTTAAAGAGTTGGGAATAACAAAGGAAATCGTATCATACAGCGATCTGGTTTTTAATGTATCAAAGGAGGACTAAAAGATATGACAAAGGTTGCCATCGCAACGTGGGTAGGGGACACTCAACTTAATTATGGGTCTGCACTGCAGGCGACAGCAATGCAGAAATTATTACGCGATCAGGGATGTACACCTGTTACAATAAAACATCACTTTTCCAGCTCATGGAAAAGAGACCTGCAAGGAGGATTTTTTGATAGATCAACTCTTCTGCACACCTTATATATTCGAACAAAGCGCTTATTTACTCGTTGGTATCGACAGAACAATATAAAACTATCAAAGACATGTTACAGCAATGAGGATGTTATCCGCTATATCACAGAAAAAAAGATTGATATTTTACTATGTGGCAGTGATGCTATATGGAAAAAATTATGGATCAGACCGTTATTTCTTTGGGATTATACGGAATTGTCTGAAAAGCCTGTTATTGCATATGCTGCAAGTATTTCACAGGGGGATTTTGAGTATGGCAATGCAGAAACCGTTTTTAAAAACTATGTTGCCATATCAGGAAGAGAATCTGGTGTTGCTAGTAAGGTAGAACCCTATACAGATAAAAAAGTGGATACCGTTTTAGATCCGACGCTTTCGGTAGAAGAAACTTTCTGGGAAGAAAGAGCAGCATCAAAATTGGTTAAAGAAGACTATATTTGTTGCTATTTTATTTCAAAAATGAAATATCACAGAATTTCTGTTGAAAGAGTCAAGCAAAAGTATGGTGTAAAAAAAGTTGTATACATAAATACCGATTGTGTAGACAAGGCAAAGGGCTGCTATTCTGATTATCGAGGGGAAGACTATAAAGGAATCGTTGGGCCAAGAGAATTTTTGTCGCTGATCAAACATGCAAAAGCTGTTTGTACAGACTCGGGGCATGGTGTCTGTTTTTCTATTGCTTTCAGAAAAGATTTTTTTGTGTTTGCCCGCAGGGAATTTAGCACAAAGCAAGATTATCGAATAACTGACTGGTGTTCACGTCTTGGTATTGAAAATCGTATTGTGATAAAAAATTCGGATATTGATACGATGATGCCCATTCCATATGAGAGTGTGGAAAAAAATCTTTTTAAAGAACGGGAGCATTCTGTTAAGTTTTTAAAAGATGCAATAGATGCTGCGATGAACAAAGAATAGCAAAATATTCTCCGACATCGGAGATATTTTGTGAAACTTAAAAATGGGGAAATGCTATGTATTCAAATATAGTTATTATTGGAACAGGAAAAATTGCTTGCTCCTGTCTGGATCACATTATGGACATTAGAAAAACAGAAAATGTTATGGCATACGAGTATATGCCCTCTTCCCTGTCCATTTTAAAGTCAAAGGCAGCGCATCATAACATCGAATATAAATTTTTTCATGACAAAAATCTGCTTACAGAATTGCTCCTTACCATAAAAGATAGGACATTAATCATTAGTGCTAACAATATATATTTGTTTCCTAAATGTATATGCAACAAACAAATGTTTACAATAATTAACTATCATAGTGCTTTACTTCCCAAATATGCGGGTGTAAATGCAATCACATGGACAATTTTTTCAGGCGAAAAAGAAGGTGGTATTACTTGGCATTTTGTGGACTCCCAAATAGATCATGGTGATATCATCATTCAGAAAACATGCCGCATTGATGAAGACATAACTGCAATCCAACTAAATAAAACGTACGATAAACTGGCTACGGACGCATTTAAGGAAATACTACCCTCGTTGTTAAATAATACATGCCATTCTATAAAACAAACGGATTCCCAACAACGGATATATTGTAAAAATGAAATCCCTGAGAATGGACGGCTAGATTTATCGCAAAACACAAAATTCTTATACCGCATGCTGCGTAGTTTTGATTATGGGGCGCTACCGCTTCTCCCATCCCTCACTGTCAGATATAACGATACTACCTATGGTGTAAAAAAATATTATTTTACACATTCAGGTCATGAAGCTAAAAATATTACTTTGAAAGATATGAAATTGGAGATCATAGATGAAACTGGACAATTAATCTTAACCTTAAAAAATTAATGTATAAGGATTCCTTATTTTGAAAACGCTCCAATCAATACCTCTTTTCCCCTGAAAGCAAAACCGTATTTATGGATATGTTCTTTTTCTATCCCATAAGCAAGGAGTGTCTGCTCGTACTTCTTTTCTTCGATCTGCCTCAGTGCTTCCTGCACAGTTTCCTCCATTGAAGATTCTTCCTTGGGATCATGGACTTTAAATTCCAGAATGATTCCATCATTTTCCTGATCCAATGGTTTTAACATCACATCATACCGTCCAAACCCACTTTCCCGGTTTGATGTCACTTCATAGCGGTCTGCAAGATCAACCATCAATCCGAGCACAAATCCATGATAAAATTTCTCTGGCATCGCAGATTCCGAAGGATGGGTCCCCCCATCAAAGGAGCCTTAATGAAATCGTTATAGTCACCCGCATTTTTCCCAAACCAGTCATGAACCATATCTTCAAAGGTCTGCCTTACTTCATAATTCGTAAGAGCAAGCTCATATTCTTTTCCATTGTATTCTACTATCTTCAGATATCCTGACGTCAGTAAAAGGCTCCAGACTGCATCTTGATATCCCGGTTTCCCTCCCGCAACAGACTACTGACCAATCCATTCGAGCTCGTATTTGCCCAGTAGGGCTTTAACTGTTTTTTATCCAAAAAGCAAATAATTGACCACGGGTTATAGATATCCCTGAAATCCCCGATCGTAAAACCATCATACCCCACTATTCTTTTATAAATAATGTCTTATCCAAATAAAAACAATTTCCTGTAATAAGCCTCTCAAAATCCTGTTCTCCAATCGATACCGTTCTTGCCATATGTCTGCGCTCTCCATTCATGATTGCAAAACATGTCGTCCTGTCATGTTTAGTATAGCATAATATACTTACCATAACACTATCATTTTTAAAAATAATGATTGCGCACCACCCTTGAAAAAGTGTATAATACAGATATAAAGGAGAATAGATAACCATGATACATACTTATGATTTTTACCCGATTGATTCCAGAATGTACATCCTTGCAGAAAATAAGAAAGCACTGATCATTGATCCCTGTGTCTCAGACGAGGCATTGCAATTACTGAATGAAAACGATGTGGCAGAGATTCTGGTTCTGCTTACCCACGAACACTATGACCATATATCCGGCATAAACTGGCTGCGGGAACGCATTCCATCTGTCAATGTACTATGTTCTTTGGCGTGTGCAGCAGCATTGCCAAAACCCTCAAAGAATCTTTCAAATTTCTGGGAGATTTTGTTCGTAGGAAAAGATAAAGAAACACAGGAATATGTGCGCAATATGAATATACAACCGTATTCCTGCACGGCTGACGACACTTTTGAAAGTGAACATACATGTTCATGGGAGGGACACTCCCTGTTCTTGAAAGAAACCCCCGGACATTCAAAGGGAAGTATCTGTATTCTGCTGGACGAAACGATCCTGTTTTCCGGTGATTCCCTTGTTACAGGGTATCCTACGATCACGAGACTACCGGGAGGGAGTAAAAAAGATTATTCAGGGATTACCCTACCCTGGCTTCAGTCATTGGATCCTTCCATCATGGTATATCCGGGACATGGGGAAAAACAGTCTCTGGAATGCTATATGATAGCATAAGTTTAGTTCTCTTGACAACCTGCCGATATAAAAGTAGAATTAATACAAGGGTATACGCCCCCAAAAATAATCAGAGAAGGAATTGAAAAATGAAAAATAACACAATAGACTTACATGTCTGTCGATGCACCTATTGGGAAGGAAAACTTTATTGTCTGGCGAGGGATTTTAATCTTGTATTCTCCCTTGATCCACAGGAAGGAATGGTCGAGCTGCTCGATGTGGTACCGGAGGGAAATGTCCTGAGCGCTTATTTATGCGGCGCTATGAATGTGTACAATGGCAAATTGGTCTTTACAACAAATTTCACAAAAAAATTATGGCTTTACGATCTCTCCAAAAAACACTGGGATAGTCTGACAATAAAAGAATATGAACACTGGGGACCCGGCGGAATTTATCAAACATATATCTATGAAAATAAGCTGTTTTTGATCGGCGGCAGTTATCCTGCAATCATCTGCCTTGATTTAGAAAACAATTCATGTGATTATATCGAAGAACCCTATAAAGAAATCATGGAAAGGCAGCCGGATATCGACCATCATTATTTTCGTCTTCACGGTGTCCAATCCGAAAATACCCTTTATCTTCCCTCCTGTCTGGATAACTTTGTTTTAAAATTTGACATGGAGACACGAAAGCATCAGTGGATCAAAGTCGGCAAAGACGGTCATCGGTATTCTGGAATTGCATGGGATGGAAGCCATTTCTGGCTATCGCCCTTTAGGAATGCTGATCTTATAAAATGGGACGGTAACGAAGATATAAAAATACTTTCCATATCCCATAACTTAGAACAGGAAATCAAGAAATATACATGGGGAGCCTGCTATGATGGCAGCCAAATTATTTTCCCATGTGCTTCCCAGCCAAAAAGCATCCGGATCGATACCGATAACGATACCCTCCAGTTTATTGACCAGCAGTACCCCCTGTTTACAAAACTTGATAACGGTATGATCGTAAGCCAGACAAAAAATGGCGACCTGACAATAAGCACAGGCGGTTCTTCCTCAAAAACCTACCACCCGACCGTAGACTGCAGCGAGTTGGCACAGTTTTACGAAGAACGAAATAAAAAAATCTTTCAAAAACAAATTCTGTATCAAGAAGGACCAAAGCATTCCCTGCGTTCCTTAGAAAATTTTTTGGCACTTACTAAACCGGAATTTGAAAATGATCCAGCAGCAAGCGGACAAATCGGAAAAGCAATATGGAACGAGATTTCTAAAGCTCATCAATCAGAGTAATAATCTTACTGATCGGCATCAGTCTTGCATCCACTTCTTCTGCCCGGTGATATCTCAGGATATCCTGGGCAGTTTTTACCATAGCAGGAAAAGCACTCCGCATAAGCTGATTCGCATAGATCACGATATTCACCCCATGCGCTTTTAGTTCATCTTCTTTAATGCTGTTGAAGGAAGACGGGACTACTACGATCGGTGTTTCCTTATCCTCTCTTCTGTATTTATCACAAAACTCCAGAATTTCATCCGGTTCTTTCTTCCTGCTATGGATCATGATACCATCCGCACCTGCCGCTACATAAGAGCGTGCTCTGTTCAAAGCATCTTCCATACCCCGCTCAAGGATCAGGCTCTCAATTCTCGCAATGATCATAAAGTCAGCTGTCAGCTGCACCTTTTTACCGGCAGCTATCTTTTCACTAAATTCTTCGATTGACGCCTGTGTCTGCATCACCTCAGTCCCAAACAGAGAATTTTTCTTTAATCCGGTCTTATCTTCAATGATAACCGCAGAAACCCCCATCCGCTCTAACGTCCTTACCATATACACAAAATGCTCTGCCAGTCCGCCGGTATCTCCGTCAAAGATGACTGGCTTTGTCGTGACCTCCATCACATCATCGATCGTCCGGTAACGCGACGTCGCATCCACCAGTTCAATATCGGGCTTCCCTTTTGCTGTCGAATCACACAAAGAAGAAATCCACATCGCATCAAACTGGTCAAACTCCCCTTTATCTTCTACGATCGTTTTCTCTGCGATCAAGCCAGTCAGGCCATTATGGACTTCAATCGCCTTTACCAGTGAACGGATATCTATCATCTGCTTCAGTCGTTTCCGGCGAAACTCCGGCATTGCCAGACGCTCCCTGACTCTGTCATCAGTCCTCTTTACAGACTCATTATACGTATATTCCGGCTCGATCAGCTTCCCGCCATTTTTCTCAAGAAGACCTAACACATTATTGCGGATCGATTGCGTCGGCCCTGACTTCCAGTTGTCACCATGAATTACATAATCCGGATGGATTTCATCAAAAATCTGATCGTACATAATGTCATTCTGGACAACAACACGGTCAACCTCCGGAATCTCTTTGATCATCTGGATCCGCTGCTCAAAATCGACTGTCGGGAAACGATTATAACGGATCATCGCCTGATCACTCAAAACGCCGACAACCACTTCTCCGTACTGCTTTGCGCAGCGGATAATATTCATATGTCCTTCATGTATGATATCGGTACAAAAACAAGTATATGCTGTCTTCATAATATTCCTCATTCCCCTTTTCCGTAGTAAACATTTCTCTGATAGGCAGTTTCTATAACTGCTCCATAAATTTTTGTTTATTCTCAACCGGCGTCGTCGTCGGCCTTCCAAGATCACTGCGCGCTCCGATCGCCGCCTTTACTTCAACAAAAGACAACTCATTTCGGCTTGCTGCCTGCCTTAGTTCCCTGTCCAATTCTCCCGCAGAATTTACTGTGACCACATGCGGATAACCACATGCCCGTGCCACACCAGCCAGATCCACCTTATCCGCCACCGTAGGCATCCCACCAACACTTTCATGAGCTCCGTTATTGATCACAATGTGTATCATATTCGGTGGTCTGTGCGTCCCGATAACAGCCAGTGCCCCCATATGCATAAGGACAGCGCCATCACCATCAACACACCACACCCTCTTCTCCGGCTTATTCAGCGCGATACCAAGCGCAATCGATGAACTGTGTCCCATCGAACCCACCGTCAGAAAATCATGTTCATGACCCTCTCCATTTCTCTCCCGGAGCTCAAACAACTCTCTGCCTGCCTTTCCGGTCGTCGCAACAACCGCATCTTTCCCGCTGACATGTACGATATGTTCGATAATCTCCTCTCTCGTGAGTGGATGATCATTTGCATATGTTGTCTTACCAGTATAAGTAAGAGCCCCCTTTCGGATCACAAATGCCACACTTTTCCCATTTTCCAGACATTTCCTAAACCCGGCCATAACATCACACAAGCGCTCCTCTGTCACGTCCGGATCAATCACAAAAGTAGAAATATCCATATCCTCCAATAACTTCAGTGTCACTTTTCCCTGATAGATATGCTGGGGTTCATCTTTCACTCCCGGCTCTCCGCGCCAGCCAATGACAAAGATCATCGGAATGGCATACACCTCATCACTCAGAAGGGAGGCTGCGGGATTTATGATATTTCCCTCTCCCGAATTTTGCAGATAAACAAGAGGAATCCTGCCGGTAGCCAGATGATAACCTGCCGCCAAGGCCGTACAATTTCCCTCGTTCGCACCGATAATATGATGTTCCTGATCGATCCCATATATATCCATCAGGTAGTCGCAGAGCGCCTTAAGCTGTGAATCCGGGACGCCTGTATAAAATTCTGCACCTGTGACTTTTAAAAAAGTTTTTACATCCACTTCGTCTCCTCCCCCATATCACATCGGTAACCGGGATCGACCGCACACAACTCCTCCACAGAATCAATCTCAACAATCTGATCCTGCGTTACAGGATATACCATCAGCCTCAGTTTGTCAAGATTCTCATCCACGACCTCATCCCAAAATAACTCCGCATAATCTCCTCTGGCGTATGTCTGTTCAATCGCATCATGCAAAACCGCCGCATCTTCTTTTTTAAAATATGATATCCCAACCATATTCCATGCATCTGTCCCACCTTTTCCCACGCGTGAAATATAATCATCTTCCAGATCAAATACCCAGTCGTCCGAATACCCCGGAACCATCTTTCCGTAATAACAGGAGCCTTCAAGAGAAGCCCCAAGTATATCCGCATCCGAAATAACCAGATCTGCCTCACAGATAAAACAATGTGCACTTCCCAGAACATCTCCCACCGCATGAAGGGAAGAAATATTATTTACTGTCTGATATTCCCTATTTTCAATAATCACAATATTGTCGTATTGATCCGTTAAATAAGAAAACTGTTCTCCCAGATAACCGACTACAACATATATCTGATCTACTCCTCTGCGCCGCAGGGCATTTATCACCGTCTCGATCATCGGTATGCCATTGACACGCACTAACGGCTTGGGAATCCTTTCCGTGAGCGGACGCATTCTTGTTCCCATACCCGCCGCCATAAGGATTGCTATCTCCATCGTCTACTCCTCCATTCCTGTCATTTGTAGCAGACAGGCACTGCTACTCCACTCTTCTTCAGAGCCTGCTCCAGAACCACAAAAAATCCCTCGATATCCTGTTCGTCGATCGCTCCCAGGGCACACAGGCGAAATGTATTTTTATCCGAAATCTTCCCCGGATAAATCGTATACCCCCGCTCATAACAATAATCATGAACCTTTTCAAAATCCCAGTTATCATCATCCGGGTAAAGCACAGAAACAACCAGACCTGCCTGCCATTCCCGCCGGATAAGATTTTGAAATCCCAACCGGTCAAGCCCCCGGTGGATTGCCTCAAATACCCGTGTATGACGAGCCCACTTTTTTTCCTCACCCTCTTCAAAATATTCCTTCAACCCCTGCACCGTCGCATAAACAGTCTGCACCGGAGGCGTAAAATGCATTTCCCCGGTCGTCTCAAAAACATGATACTGCAGATAGAGATTGCAGTAATATGAGCGCTTCGGATACTCTTTAGAGGCCTCGATCACCGACCGGTTTCCTATGATAAAAGATAAGCCGGTCATTGCCATCAGTCCTTTTTGTGCAGATGCCATACAAAAATCAATATTGTCACGTTCGATATCGATCGGACGCATCGCCAGTGTCGACGTCGTATCTACCGTAAATACAGCATCATACCGATGAACCAGTTCTCCGATTTCCCGTACCGGGTTCAGTATCCCCGTACCGGTCTCATTATGAGTCGTATGTACGAGGGCAATATCCGGATTTTCTTTCAAAACCCGTTCGACCACCTTTAAATCCGGCAGTTCATCTTCCGGAAATTTCAAATCAATATGAGGCAGGCCATAATATTCACAAATCTGGACTGCCCGGGAACTATATGCCCCATTGTTGATGATCAGAACTTTCTTATCCTTTGGCAGTAATGAATTCAGGCAGACATCGATATTGACCGTGCCGGAACCACAGAATAAAACGGTCGTATACTTTTCCGGATCCGCATGGACGACGCGCAACAGATCCTTTCGCAAATTTGCCATCAGTTCGGTGAACTCCTTTTCGCGCGGGCATATATCCGGAACAACCTGCGCCATCTTCACCGTATCTGTCGTAGTTGACGGTCCCGGGTTTAATAAAATATTTCGTTTCATTCCTGATACTCCTCTCTGGTTTTATAGCCTGGCAGCGGCGTCATATAATGGTGAACCAAGCCCCTGGATCTTATCCTCCCATAATGACCTGGTATCCTCTCCGGCAAACTCGCTCAACAACTCAACATACACTTTTTTCATCTGCTCAGACTGCACGATCACCATATCGGCATGAACGACGCCCGGCATATTACAGAACGACTTCAGCATCTTTTTTGCCCGGTCATCATCCGGTCCGATCTCATCCATCACAAATGGCGGGATGTACACAAGCTGCTCTGTATACTGTTTCAAATTCCTTGCATAGAAAAATGGATGGATCGTAAACCCATAATTGTATTCATCATATGGACACTGGATCACGATGGTATCCGGGTGATGAGTTTCAAAGTTATATTCCTCATAGGATGTAAGCGTCACATCATCCGGATATCCGGTCTCATAATGTGATTCCTCTGACTTTGCCTTCCCATAAACATCTTTGTAATAGTACGGCGCCGGAATCACAAACGTAAGCGTATCCTCATCTGCCGAAGCCTCCCGCCATACGCTTTCCATCGCCCCCCAAAGAGAAGCTTTATATGGTATAAAGACCACTTCTTTTTTCTCTTTTAATTCCTTTTTCGCACTGTCAGCAAGATGTTTTTCAAAAACAGTCAGTTCCTGTAAGAGAACTTCCAGATCACAGATCCCCTCTCTCTTCCTGTCTGCATTCTGCACATATTCTTGTAATTTCTGGTGCAAAAGAAAAATATTCTCACAATACTGCTCAAGCACTCTCACCGTAGGACAGCCCTCACCCTTTTTCTCCTCGATCATCGTCCCAATCTCGATCGCCACATTCTGGCAGTCCCCAAGAAGTCCAAGCGCCGGTTCCACATCCCCATTTTCAAGCAACGAATGAAGTTCTTTATGTGCTTCCTGGAAAAGAGGTAAAAATCCCATTACTTTTTCTTTTAATATCTCTTTGGGCAGACGGGCCGCCTCCGCCTCCTGTATCTCTTCCCATGAAAACCGGTACTCAAATAACTGCCCGGCATTTTCTTTCCTCAAAAATTCCTGCTGTTCTTCATAGGATGGGTACTCATGAGCACTCCCGGCACGGATGGGATCGATCCAGTTTTCCCCATATTTTCTCTGGAGCAGTTCCGTATACCCTGCCGGAACCATGATCTCCGTATTCTCAAATGGCATCGCCGTCGCATCCGCATAACATTCCTTCGGGACACGGTATTCCCGGTTCTTCTTCCACCACGGAAGGCTTGTGATCTCCTTTGCCCCGGTTCCGGCATATTTCGGCCCGACTTCCTTTTCTAAAAGCTCATACAACTGTTGCTTTACTGGCCGGCTCCGATCCAAGGACACCTGGCAAAGTTCCTCCATATACCGGATATGGCTTTCCAGTTCCACCGGATCGGCCCGCCGCACTCCCTCTTTATCCAGACGGATCTCATTGATCAACGTGATCAGATAATGTACCATTTCAAAATATGATTCCTCTTCCTCCAGGTCTGCCGGAAGATCATCCAGGCAAAAAATATCAATTCCCGCTACATAAGGGAAACCGTGGTACTTTTCCAACGCCTTCCCCTCTACGACCAGAACCCGGGAATTAATGATCCTCCCGATCAAATGGTCAAAATCATCCGACCACTCATAATCCATAAACCAACATCCTTCCGGGAGCTCATCATCTGCCACTGCACGAAACCGGTCATAATCCTCTCTGAGCATGCAGATATCCACATCGTCATCCCATGGAACTCTGCCACCATGACGTATCGCCCCAAGCAGGGTTCCCCATTCTGCAAAATAGCGGATACCATGTGCCTCACAAATACTCCGGACTGCGTCCAGTACCTCTGCCTGCGCCGCCCATGCGCGCTTCATTAGACTACATATGTAGAAGCCATCTCTTACCTCATCTTCAAAATAAGAATCTGGAAACTCCATAGCTACCTCATTCCTGCGCTGTTTTATAATGATCATCTTTTATACAGCTGCACTTTATATTTACATATTCTTTATTGCTGGATTCTGCAGCATGACTGGCTTGTTCTGAACCCAGCACATATTCGCTGCACTACTTCCGTCTCCATAATACGCATCACAAAAGCGGACCGCACGCTCCGGATCTGCCGAATCATCATAAATCCCCCACCCCGCCTGTTTATACTCCTGCACAAGGTCGCGGTATTTCTGCCACACCGCCGGCTTCGTCTTCCTCAACATCTCCCTTGCCTTCAGGTCCGGCATCCACCACAAAACGACCTCCTCTTTAACTTCCTCAAACGTATCAAACACCTCTTCTATCTTATCAACTACCCGTTCGCCGCCACTGTATAAAACACTTGCGCTTGTCACATATAGAATGATTTTTTTCCGGCTTCCATCCCCACGGTATATCTTTTTCTTCCACTCTTCCGGGATCATTCCGGAGACCTTATCCGCCGAAAGATTTTCTTTTTGCTGATCCTGTTCCGGAGAACCGAGACCTGATATTTTATTTTCCCACATTTCCTTTGTCTCCTCTCCCGCAAATTTCGTCAGGAGTTCCACATACACCTCTTTCATCTGCTCCGACTGCACGACCACCCGATCCGCATGGACGACCCCTGGCATATTGCAGAAATACTTTAATGTTGCACGTCCCCGTTCATCCTTTTCCTTGATCTCATCCATCAAAAAAGGTGGGATATACACAAGGTTGTCCGTATATTTTTTTAGATTCTTCGCATAGAAAAACGGATGAACGGTCGATCCATAACTATATTCATCATACGGCCACTGGATCACGACCACATCGGGATGATGTACTTCAAAATTGTATTCTTCATATGAAGTGATTTCAACCCCCTCCGGGTAATCCGTCTCATAATGCGGCTCGTCTTTTTTTATCTTTCCAAAATCATCTTTATAATAATACGGTGCCGGTATCACATAGACGTCCGTTTCTTCGTCTTCCACTGCCGCCTGCCACACACTCTCCATCGCTCCCCACAGCGATGTTTTGTATGGTACAAACACTACTTCCTTTCTCTCTTTCAGGTCGTTCTCAATACTCTCCGCCAGATGCTCTTCAAATACCCGCAGTCCTTCCACATGCAATAGGATCTCTTCCCCTGCGCCTGGCACGTCTTCCCCATTTAATATCTGATGTAACTGAAAAATTTCCTCACAATAGCGCTCAAGCACACCCACTGTCGGATGGCCCTCTCCTCTCTCCTCCTCGATCATCGTACCAATCTCGATCGCCACATTCTGGCATTCCCCGAGGATTCCTGTCACCGAAGGAATGTCTCCTTGTTCGATCATGTTCCGGACTTCTTTATGTGCCTCATGAAACAGGGAAAGAAATCCCCTTACTCTGGACTGTAACGTCTCTTTGGGAAGGCGTTTTGCCGCCTCTTCCATCTCTGTTTTTGAAAATTTATACTGGAAGGGCTCAATCCCCATCTGCTCTCTGACTGTTTGATGTATTATCTCATAACTAGGATATGCATGTGTGTCAAACATCCGCACGGGTCTCATGTACCTTCCGTATTTTTTCTTAAGGAGCGCCTCATATTCCATGGGAATGGCAATCTTCGTACATTCAAATGGCATCATGACTATCCCCGCATAATATGACTTTGGAAACCGATAGGCTTTAGAATTCATATAATAACCAAGAATTGTAACCTCATCACAATCCTTTTCGCTAAAACGTGCCGCTGTCGCCTCCATTGCCCATGTTAATTGCCGGTTCATCGGACGGCTTCTGTCAAAAGTAACCTCGCACAGTTGCTCGACCGATCGGAGTGCAATCTGCACATCATCTGCCTCCATGTCATCATGAGCCTCACGATAATTCAATTGTGCCACCGTATTGACAAGTTCCCACATTGCCTCTTGCCCTTCTTTCTTTTTCGGCAAAAAGTCCAATGCGAAAATATCAATACTCTGGATATACGGATATCCGTGAAATCGCGGAAGATCCTTCTCTTGAAGCAATAAATCCGGATATCCTGTCACCTTTGTCACCAAATTATCCGTATCATGCGTTCGATAAGATATGATCCCATACCCCTCTGGCAGTTCTTCTCCTGCTACTTTAAGAAACTTCTCATAATCAGCTCTCTTCATACAGATATCAATATCATCATCCCAGGGAACCATACCCTCATGCCTAACCGCTCCGAGCAGTGTCCCCCACTCTGCAAAATAGGTAATCTGATGCTTCTCACATACCTTACTGACAGCATCTAACACTTCAATCTTAGCCGCCCACGAGCGCTTCATCATTCCCGGTACATAAAAACCGTCCCGTACCTCATCTTCAAAATAAGAATCTGGAAACTCCATAGCTACCTCATTCCTGCGCTGTTTTATAATGATCATCTTTTATACAGCTGCACTTTATATTTACATATTCTTTATTGCTGGATTCTGCAGCATGACTGGCTTGTTCTGAACCCAGCACATATTCGCTGCACTACTTCCGTCTCCATAATACGCATCACAAAAGCGGACCGCACGCTCCGGATCTGCCGAATCATCATAAATCCCCCACCCCGCCTGTTTATACTCCTGCACAAGGTCGCGGTATTTCTGCCACACCGCCGGCTTCGTCTTCCTCAACATCTCCCTTGCCTTCAGGTCCGGCATCCACCACAAAACGACCTCCTCTTTAACTTCCTCAAACGTATCAAACACCTCTTCTATCTTATCAACTACCCGTTCGCCGCCACTGTATAAAACACTTGCGCTTGTCACATATAGAATGATTTTTTTCCGGCTTCCATCCCCACGGTATATCTTTTTCTTCCACTCTTCCGGGATCATTCCGGAGACCTTATCCGCCGAAAGATTTTCTTTTTGCTGATCCTGTTCCGGAGAACCGAGACCTGATATTTTATTTTCCCACATTTCCTTTGTCTCCTCTCCCGCAAATTTCGTCAGGAGTTCCACATACACCTCTTTCATCTGCTCCGACTGCACGACCACCCGATCCGCATGGACGACCCCTGGCATATTGCAGAAATACTTTAATGTTGCACGTCCCCGTTCATCCTTTTCCTTGATCTCATCCATCAAAAAAGGTGGGATATACACAAGGTTGTCCGTATATTTTTTTAGATTCTTCGCATAGAAAAACGGATGAACGGTCGATCCATAACTATATTCATCATACGGCCACTGGATCACGACCACATCGGGATGATGTACTTCAAAATTGTATTCTTCATATGAAGTGATTTCAACCCCCTCCGGGTAATCCGTCTCATAATGCGGCTCGTCTTTTTTTATCTTTCCAAAATCATCTTTATAATAATACGGTGCCGGTATCACATAGACGTCCGTTTCTTCGTCTTCCACTGCCGCCTGCCACACACTCTCCATCGCTCCCCACAGCGATGTTTTGTATGGTACAAACACTACTTCCTTTCTCTCTTTCAGGTCGTTCTCAATACTCTCCGCCAGATGCTCTTCAAATACCCGCAGTCCTTCCACATGCAATAGGATCTCTTCCCCTGCGCCTGGCACGTCTTCCCCATTTAATATCTGATGTAACTGAAAAATTTCCTCACAATAGCGCTCAAGCACACCCACTGTCGGATGGCCCTCTCCTCTCTCCTCCTCGATCATCGTACCAATCTCGATCGCCACATTCTGGCATTCCCCGAGGATTCCTGTCACCGAAGGAATGTCTCCTTGTTCGATCATGTTCCGGACTTCTTTATGTGCCTCATGAAACAGGGAAAGAAATCCCCTTACTCTGGACTGTAACGTCTCTTTGGGAAGGCGTTTTGCCGCCTCTTCCATCTCTGTTTTTGAAAATTTATACTGGAAGGGCTCAATCCCCATCTGCTCCTTGATTGTCTGGTGTGCGGATTCGTATCCCGGGTAATCATGAGTATCAAAGATCCGCACAGGCCTCATATAATTCCGATATTTTCGCCGGAGCAGGCTGTCATATCCCACCGGCACCGCAATCTGGGTATTCTCAAACGGTATCTCGATTGTCTGTCCATAATAATCTTTCGGAAACCGATAGGAATCTGAGTTTAAATAATAGGTTATTTCTGTCAATTCATCACAAAGCTCTTCTGAAAAATAAGAAGCTGTTCTCTCAAGTGCCCCCACAAGCTGCCTTTTCAGTGCCCTGCTCCTATCAAAAGTGACACCGCAAATGTTCTCTATTGCATGAAGAGCATACAAAAATTCCTCTGTCTCTGTCTCCTCCTTTTGAATATAATCGTTCAGTCGCGCGACCAGATAGGCCATATCCCATAATGCCTTCTGTTCCTTCTTATCCCTGGGCAAAAAGTCCATGACAAATATATCGATCCCAGACGTATATGGATATCCGTGAAATCGTGGGAGATCTTTCTCCTGAAGAAGTGAGATGGGATAATTCGTCACCCTAAGCACCACATTATCCGTATCATGCGTCCGGTAATTCATGATCCAGTACCCCTCCGGCAGCTCCTTTTCTGCGATTTCAAAAAACACTTCAAAATCCTTCCGCTTCATACAGATATCAATATCATCATCCCATGGGATGATTCCACCGTGCCTCACTGCTCCGAGCAGCGTCCCCCATTCCGCAAAATAGGAAAGCTTATGCCGGTCACACACCTTCTTAATATCTTCAAGCACTTCGATCTGCGCTGCCCATGACCGCTTCATCATGCCTGGGACAAAAAAACCCTCCCGAACCTCGTCCTCAAAATAAGACTCCGGAAATTCCATGATAATCCTCCTATAAAACAAAGAAAAAGGATACCCCGATACCTGTATCGGGATATCCTTTCTATTATGCATTGTACAACTTTTCCATTTCTCATGCACTCAGAGCGATTACCCGAGAAGTGAAAGCACTCCCTGATTTGCCTGATTTGCCTGAGCAAGCATTGATGTAGCTGCCTGCTGAAGGATACTCTCCTTGGAGAATCTCGTCATTTCGTCAGCCATATCTGTATCACGGATACGAGACTCAGCTGCCTGCATGTTCTCAGCAGTGTTGTCATCAACCTTAACTGTGTACTCAAGACGGTTCTGGATAGCACCCAAAGCGCTTCGGATTGTAGATACTGTCTGAAGCATGCTGTCAACTGTTGCGATCATTGTTGCATCCGCTCCACCTGCTGCTCCCTTAAGTACATTTACAGTCTGCCAACTGTGTTTAGCAATTGTAACTGTGATACCCTGACTATCGTTAGCACCGATCTGCAGCCACTGCTGGCTGTAAGTACCATCTAACAGTTTTTTCTTGTTGAACTCTGTATCAGAGTTGATTCTGGTGTACTCACCTTTCAGTGCGTTGATCTCATCCTGAATCTTCTGATAATCGTTCTCTGCTGTGGACTCCAGAACTCCTGTGTTACCAGCCTGAACTACCAACTCACGTGTTCTCTGAAGGATTGCGTGCTGCTGCTCCATAGCACCCTCAGCTGTCTGGATAAGAGAAATACCATCCTGAGCGTTGTCAGATGCTCTCTGCAGACCACGAACCTGAGCTCTCATTTTCTCGGAAATTGCAAGTCCTGCTGCATCATCTGCTGCACGGTTTACTCTGTAACCACTTGCCAGTTTCTCTGTAGCTTTTGTAAGGTTGCTCCCTACGATTCCCAACTGTCTGTTGGCGTTCATTGATGTAATATTGTGCTGTACTATCATAATTCATTCCTCCTTGAATTTTTATCGGCATCCATGCCGATTATTTTTTAAATTAATGTTTTTATAATATCTAAAGCAGTGGTGAATTTTCCTGCGGGCCCGGCAGAAATCCTCACCACCCGCTTTAGTTACTATCCTGTCATGATACAACTCTTTGTTTTATGTTGTATTTTCTTTCTGACATTATATATATCGGAGTCATTCAATAAAACTTAACCTCTTTTTTTAAAAAAATTGATTTTTTTTAACCTGCCTTATTTCGTCTCATTAAAGAAATAGGACTGATCCGGTTTATGCACATTTGCCATATTCTGATAATAACTGGACGTCGTTTTATTATTGACATGAAACTCCCGGATGATATTTCTCTGGTTCGCCAGATAAATTTTAAAATGCCCGCTGTTCTGATGTTCAAGGGCCTGGATCTGAATCCCCAGTTCTGATACCTCACTGATCAATTTCTGCATAAGCCGAATCTGCTCCTGATAGGCATAGCGGTTTGCCTTGATTTCCTTCTCTACATACTTAAAAAGCGCATCAAACCCCTCATCAATCTCATTTAACTCCTCGATCTTTTCTCCCTTTTCATCGATCGTGGCCTGAAACTTCTCCGCATCCATTTCATCATCCTTGAGCAAAAGTTCCTGTTCTTTCGTCTTTTCATATAAAAACGCAAGGATTTCCTTCTTCCGTCTGAGAGTGTCCACCATCATCCCTACATAGACACTGTTCTGATTCTGCTTATCCATCCACTCACATCCATTCTGTCAATCAAATTGTGCACCCGGTGGCACTATCACTGATTCTCTGTCCGGTTCAGCCGCATCACTTCTTTCCATGTATCCCGCATCTCTCGGATATACTTAAGTGCATCTTCCACAATCTCCGTATCTTTTTTCATATTGCCTTCCACAAGTCTGCGGTAGATATAGTCATATACCCGTTCAAAATCCTCCCAGACCGGATATTTGCGGTCGAGTGATGCCCGAAGTTCTGAGATAATATTCTGCGCCTTTTTGAGATTTGTATTCGCTTTTTCAATCTCCTTGTTTTCAATCGCCATGATCCCAATATTGCAGAATTTGATCGCCCCTTCATACAACATCAGGGTAAGTTCTGCCGGTGATGCTGTCATAATGGCATTCCGCTGATAGGCATTGATCGCATTTGAATCCATATTTTTCTCCTTTTCCAAGTATAGCCGGCACAAAGAATAGACATTCCCTATGCCAGCTAACTGATTTCATATTCAATCCCTTCCGGAATTAGTTATTCATGCCAAACAGAGCGGAAAGATTGCTCTGCTGTGACTGTAACTTAGCCATTGCTTTCTCCATAGAAGTAAACTTCTTATAATAAGCTTCTTCCATAGAAGCAAGCTTAGTCTCCCAGCTCTTGATATCCTTCTCATAACTCTTGAGATCATCTTTCATCTTGATGTCATCATAGAACGTAAGAGCACTGCTTGTTTTCGAACCTGCCATTTTCTCCATCATCGTCTGACGAAGATTTGAGAATATATCCGAAAGCACTTTCACCGCTGCGTCCGGATCCTGCTCCAGAGCCTTCCTCAGTTTATCATCCTTGTCAGCGTATGTGGCATCATCCATGTCTCCATATATATGGAACAAACCGCCCTCTGTGTAATCCGTCGAAGTCATGATACCAAAACTTGCCAGTGAATAACTCTTTCCGTTATACTGAACCTGACTCGTCATTGCCGAGCGCATTCCCTGTATAATACCATTCAGTGTAGAATCCCTGCGGAGAAGGGAATTTTTGATCTTATCCTCCCAGAGCTTAACATCTTCATCCGTCATAGCCTCTTTCTGCTCACTGGTAAGAGGCTCATAACCTTTCGCTGAATCCGCATTGTAAAGCTCATTCATCTCTTTCATGATCGCATTATATTCTTTGAGGAAATTCTTCACGGAATCATAAATAGCATCCACATCCGTTGCAACTGAGAATGTAATCGGCTCATCGTCTTTTGTCAGACCGATCAGTTCCAGATCAAGTCCGTTTGCCGAAACAGTGGATGTCGAAGAAGTAAGCTTTGCACCATTTAAGATCACTTCACTGTCCGATGCAGCAATCAAAGCCATTCCTTCCGGAATTGAGGTATTACTCTTATCATTTGCCCCACCGTTTACAAGTACTTTTCCGTCTGCTGACATCGTAATGTCTGCCAGACCAAGTCCGGTCAGTGCAGACTGCGCCAGTGAGCTGTTGCGATCCGTAATGCTTGCATAATCATTGACTGCCGTAGAAATCTCACTCTTTACATCTGTCTGGCTAAAGTCATCTGTTCCAGCAAAAGCATTGATGACAGGAGACTCTGAGCCTGCAGGTGTATAATATTTTTTGAGTGCGATCTCATCAAGCGCCCCGATCGTAGTCTCATCCATTCCGGAAAAAGCAGCCGCCTCGATCTGGACTTTTACATCACTGTTCGAACTGATCTCAGTATTTACAAAACTTGTCGTATCTTTGTCTGCTTTCGCTGCCACTGCGTCATCAAAATTTTTCTGCACACCGGCTTCGATGTAATCCTCTTTTGTTGAGATACCTTTTTCGTCTCTCAGGTTATCTTTCTCTTCCTGCGTGAGAATATCATATTCATTGCCATATTTCTCTGCAAGTTCTTCTTTTACTGTGCCATCTTCATTATAATAGTTCGACTTGAGTGCTTCTTCTGCCTGGGTTTTATAAGAGTCATAATTTTCCGCATACAGTTTTGCCTTTACATATGTAGTGGCTGCCTGGCTGCTGGCTTTTGCTCTTGTATCATAAACCGCCTTCGAAATCTGATCAAGCGCATTGTCATACGCCTTAGTCCCCACTCCTGACTTCTTAAGAGCTTCCATCGCACTGTCGACAATCTTTTTATTGTCAGCGCTCATGCTGCTATATCCCACTGCATCTTTTAATGCCTGACGTCCACTTAATTCCTGGCTGGAAACAGCAGTAGTCGTGATCGAGAACGCATTCTTAAGGCCACTGTCCTTACTGCTGATAAAGAAACGCTTCTGGGTCGTATCATAACTTGCATTTAATCCCACACTCCGGAGCTGCTTCGTGAAATCGTTGATCGTCATGTCTGCACCGATCTCAAATTTCACCGACTTGTCTCCGTTCTTCACCGTAACCTCTTTATTCAAAAGAGACGGATCAACATCCACAAGCTTGGCAGTCCCCGAAGAAGCATTAATCTTTGCACCAGTCAGGTACTGCGTCGTCGCAATGTTTTTGACCTCAAGTGTATAGCTTCCGTTTACCGCATTTGCCCCGGCTTTCACATTTACTTTTGACGGATCGGAAACCGTCGCCTTTTTCACCTTATATGAAGACTGAAGCTGCATTTTCGTTACTTGCTCATTGTAAAGTTTCTTTAATTTTGTGTTCAAGTCAGCCCATTTCGTCTGGGTCCACTCAAGTTTTGTCTTTGACCGCTCTACCTTCGTCTTTTTCAGGCTCTGCGCAGACATCAGCGCACCAACGATCGCCTCTGTATCCAGACCGGACATAAGACCGCTCATTCGAATACCCATATCATATCCTCCTATCCTGAATCTTCTTACCTCTTCTCATCTACGAGAATACCTGCCATCTCCCACATCTTCTGGAGCATATCAAGGGATTTTTCCGGTGGGATCTCCCGAATCACCTCAGACGTATCAGCATTTATGACTTTAATCGAAACACGATTTGTCTCCTTATGATAAGCATACTCACAACGTGTGTGCTCCATTTTGAGATTTGCCTTTTTTACAGCATCATCAATGGTAGCTTCACTCGGAGCATGTTCATTCTTCTGCTGCTGACCGCCTCCCTGCTGCTCAGCATTTCCTTTCCCATCTGCGGGCGCCGGCTGTGATGTCGATGCCACTGCATTCGTCATCGAACCGTTCAGGTTTGCTTCCTCCGCACTTCTCTCGCTGTGCTTTGGCGCAGACACCTTAATTGCCTCGGCCGTACCGTAATTTGAGTTAACTTTTGATATTGTTTCAAGTTCCATTTCCAAACACCTCCATGTGTATCCTGTGCATACTTCAACCTTTCTAAGAAAAATATCGGCATATCCGTAAAAAAAGTTAACCCCGAAAAAGATTTAGAGTTAACTTTTTTATGTTTATTTGAGCAATTCCGAAATCGCCGCCGGATTTGCCACCTCCACAGCCTCTTTGTTGGCCTCCTGCATCTGAACATACAGCTCTTTACGGTATACCGGAACCGACTTCGGAGCGCTGATCCCGATCTTGACCTGGTCACCTTTTATTTCAAGTATCGTAACCTCGATATCATCATTGATCACAATGGATTCATTTACTTTTCTCGCCAGTGCTAACATAAGATCATGCCTCCTTTTTCTTTTTGAGGACATCATACACTTTGTATTTCACTTCATAGTCCTGGTTCTCTACAATGATCTGGACGCCCTTTCTCGTATCCGCATTAATAATAACCGGAGCTTTCAGATTGACCGACATTTCCTCAATATTTTCCGGAACAGTCATCGTCAGAAGGATCACAAGATTTTCCTCTGTAATCTCACCGAGTTGGCCAAGCAGTTCATCCTCGACCACCGGATTATAGTCATCTTTCACGATCAGCGGATTTATCATCGGCAGCACAAGTCCCTGTTCGTCCACGCTCTGGAACCACATGATATTTGTACCACTCTCTTTTTCACAATCATACAGGATCGTATATCTTTTATATTCTTCAAATCCCATCAGTCCCCTGTCAAGAGTGATGATCTTTTCCTCAGTCAGCTCAATTTCCCCAAAATACTTCGTCTTTACTAACATCGTTACCCCTCCTCCGTATTTTTAAATAAAATCAAGTAATGATGTCCCCAGAACCTTGGAAGTTGCCTGCAGAGAAATCTGATAGAGAAGGTCTGCTTCGGTATAATTTACGTATGCCTCTTCCAGATCCACGTTCTCATTTTCAGATTTTGCATCCTCGGTATCATCTTCCAGGACATCCAGTTCCTTGAGCGTCATATCCAGTCTGTTATATCTGGCACCATGCTCTGCTCTTGCCACATCCAGTTGATTCTGGGCTTTCTGGAAAACAGTGATCGCATGGGAATACGAATTGGTGAGGACTGTGTTCTGCAACACGATCTGCGTATCAATCTGATCATAGAGTTCCTGCAGATTGGCAAGCATCTCTTTATCATTCACATCACAGTCGTCAATCCGTTTCTGCACCGCTGTACGGTTCCTCTCCATGATCTCCAGATCGTTGATCACATTGTAAATGTCATCTACCGCTCTTCCGATCGAAGTGCTGAACGCATTGCAGGCAAGCGTATTTACTGTCAGCGTCTGGCTGAAATTCACCTGATAATTAATCTGCTGCTCATCTACCTTATCATAGTTTTTTGTAACCCCTGTCACATTATTAACTGCCACGCAGTTAAAATAGTGTTCCGGACGGATATCATTTTTCGAAAAATCCGTTTTGCAAAACTGCACGGAAAGCCCGGACCCGGCTCTCACCGAATCATAAATCCCCGTACCAAAGACCAGCTCTCCTGTCTCTGGCACAAAATAAACTTCGTTGTCTCCCGGGTGATATTGTTCATTGTAAACCGCATTATCCGGTATACTTTTCGTAACCGCCGTAATCGTCTGGCTGTTTCCATATTTATCGTTGTACGTAATCGTCACGTCTTCCTGATCACAGTTATTGTAAGACAGGAAAATCCTATGGGTCTCAAGAAACTCCGAAGCCTCGTTGGCATAATCTGATGCCGACTTACTGTCATCATAAGACGCTTCCCCATACACATAAGAGTATCTCTGAATTTCATTTATATCCAGTTTTTCAGTGATCGTGTACGTCGTATCGTTCTGATCTTCCTTAAATAAAAGCGGTACGTCTGTCCGGTAACCGGTATAAAGGTAACGTCCTGCGTAATCTTTGTTGGCATTCTGCTCATAGATAAATCCCGCCTGCTCACGGAGCTGGTCTGCGATCGTTTTCCGGTCATCCGCATTATTGGGGTCATTCGCCGCCTCTGTCACATACTCAAGCATGGATCTCAAAATTTTATCGGCATTTTCCATCGGCTCTTCTGTAGCATCCATCCAACTGAGCGCCTCATTACAGTTTGCCGTATACTGTTGGATCTCAACGATCGTTGTACGGAATTTCAAAGCCCGGACTGCGATTGTCGGATCATCGGAAGGACGCTGTATCTTCTTCTCTGATGAAAACTGGTCAAAATACTTATTGTACGCCACTTTATTTTTCTGGATATGGAGCAGCGCATTATTCCGCATCATATTATTTGTTATTCTCATATTATCTATCCTCCATTTGCAGCCCCGCGTTTCTCAATCGGGCCTTTTATACTGCTGTCTGGTTGATCAGCTTATCCAACACTTGATTCATTACAGAAAGCACCTTATACTGGTTAAACAGCATTTTCTGGTACGTGATAAGATCATGGGTCTCATCATCCTCATCCGCTCCCGATATCGCCTGTCTCTGCAGTTCCACGGAATCTCTGACATCTTTCTGGCCGGACTCCAGCAAAAGCGCCTTTTCGCAGTCCACTCCGACATCAGCTGTGAGAGACTGAAGGAAGGAATCCGGTGCACCGTGCAGGAACATCTTGGAATCGTCTTTCAGATTTGCCAGTCTCTGAAGATTCAGATTCTGGGACTCTGCCAGCGTAGTCTCTGCCCCGTTAAAAGCGAGAAGTCCCGAATCCTGCATTACAGCATCCGTAATGCAGACGTTCATCGCCGTTATATAATAATAACTTCCGGTATAGCTTCCATTATCCTCTCTTTTGGCAACAGAAGAAAATGAAGCATCATATCCATCCCCTTTTGAGGTGAAAATATAATTATCTCCGGTAGCCGGCACTTTCGCATTAAACACATCGATCCCCACATTCTCATACTTATCATACCCCGATTTGTGGACATCATTAAACCGTTGTGCATACGTTCTCACAAACTCATTGAGCTGTGCCATATAATAAGGGATTCCTTTATAGTTCACGCTGTCTCCGACGATCATGCTGACACCGCGGCCAACCGCATCCGATAACACGGTAAGATCTTTCGCATTGATCTTATTTTTCAGTGTGAATTTATAAGTAAATTCACCGTTTTCAGATACCTGCACCTCAAATTCTTTATACGTATAGGCCGTACTTCCGATCATGATCTCCCCATCCTCTGCCGGAATATTGAGAAGCTGCACATCATTGATGTTGGCTTTTGTCATCGTCACGACCAGATTTCCATCTTTATCATTTTCAATCTCTAAGGCTTTTCCCTCAAGCGTCGTTGTATTATTTCCATCTCTGACCTCAAAAAGCGCCTGAAGCTTTCCACCAAGCCTTGAACTATAGGCATCAAAACGGGTTCCGTCCGTCCACTCAACCCGATAGAGCCCATCAATATCATTGATGCTCTTTTTCGTATCCGTCATCGTCACTTTTAACGGATTCACATCGTAGGTATCTACAAGCACCCCGCCATTGACATAGACATAATACTGCGTCAGACCGACACCGTCTGCCGGCTCTTTTTCCAAAGTCTCCACATTACAATACTTCGTCAATTCATCCAGCAGCACATTCCTCTGATCCCTCAAATCATTTGCCGGATTTCCATATGCTTCCAGAGTATTGATCTGTCTTGTGACAAAGGAAATCTCCTCTGCAATCGCATTAATCTGGCTGACACAGGATTTGATCTCCTCATTTGCATCGCTCTGGAGCTCGGCAAGATTGGCAGCCGCCTCCTGAACAAAACTCGTAAATGTATCCGCATATGTGAGGATTTCCTTTCTCCTCGTCGAATCTCCGGCCTCAGTCGTCGTTCCGGTCAGCCGCTTACAGAACTGGTCGAATGCCGTTGTGATTCCACCATCGTCTTCGTGTCTCGTATAAAGATATTTCTGTACACCAAGAAGATAATAGGAATGCGTTGTGTATTTATTATATTTTGCATTTACATTCTGATATTTCGTATCATAATAGTCATCATGGATCCGCTCGATCTCCAGTGCTCTTACACCAGATCCAACCACTTTTATTGAACTTACATTTCTGATCTGCGCTGAGGTCTTTACCACCTGGCGCGAATACCCCTTCGTCCCGATGTTGGCAAGGTTATGAGCCGCCGTCTGCATCGAAGCACTATATGTCATCATACCTGATTTTGCAATTTCAAATCCCTGAAAAGTAGACATATCATTTCCTCCATTTCTATCGCTTTTATAAGCTGGTTATCAAATGTTCGATCATCTCATCGACAACAGTTATGTACCTCGACGAAGCATCAAAGCATTTCTGGAATTTGATCAAATCAGCAAGTTCTTCCTCTGTCGAGACTCCCATCACGTTCTGTCTCTCACCTTCGATCGCATTTACCGTAATGATCTGATTCTGAATGATTCCATTCCATATATATCCTTCTGTGGAAAACTGTCCTACCAGCGCTGTATAATAATCTGTAAAATTGTATCTCGTCATTGAGTTTGGATCCAGTGTCGAAAACTCCTGCTTCCATTTTTCCAGCAATTCAGAACACATTTTTGCTGTAAATCCGTCCACATGTCCGGAATTTGGATTCTCATTCAGCGGAAGCTTAGATGGATCCTTAAGAAGTTCCGGGTTTACCTCAATCTGGCTGATCGTATACTGGGTATAAAGATCAGAAGGATCCTCCTCATTATAAACATATACTTTAAGGGGTTTTCCATCCGCATCCACAAGTGGGTTCCCATCTGCGTCAAGAAGCGGATTCCCATATTCATCCACAAGTTCTGTCTCTGTATACCGGGGGGTATTCCTTCTTACAAAGAGTTCCGTCCCCATCGTCCGGTCTGCATCATCCCCGATCGGAGCCGTATCGATATCCAGAATCCTTAATTTAGTGCCATCTGACAACGTAAGCTCCTTTTCCGGACAAAGCGTATCATTGATCATCATCGCAATGCCACGTACGAACTGGTCAAATTCTGCCTGAACCCTCATGATAACAGAAGGATCCACATTTTCATTATAATACTTCACCTGGCTGTCATAGTCTTCCATCGCATTGCGGTATGCCCATTCATCCAGATCACCAAATTCATCGATAAAATCCTCTTCTACCGGCTTCACTGGCATATCTTTATAGTCAGCAGCCTTCGGTCCTCTTGCCACCAGAAGTCCCTTCAAAGAACCGATGTCCGTTTCTGTCTCGGAAGAATAGAACAACTCGCCATGATAGAAGAAGTCCACGCCATATTCCCATATCGGCTTCAAAAGCTTGGATTCTTCGCTTTCATATTCTACATCAAGACGGACCTGGGAATCCGCAGCGAGCAAAAATGCCCCCTCTGCAAAAATGGATACCGTACCGTCTTTCTCTTCATGTGTTTCGAATTTTATGATTGAACTGAGCTCATCAAGCAGGAGATTTCTCTGATCGCGGTAATCATTTGCATTTTCACCGGTCGCCTCATATTTCTTAATGAGCATATTGTATTCTGAAATCTGGGAAACGATATCGTTAACCCTGTTTACCTGAGTCATGATCGCTTCATTCATATTCGTCTGGTAAGCTCTCAGCTGATCCTGAAGAACCTGGGCACGCTCAACAAACTGTGTCGATATTGACACCAATTCCGTCCGGCGCACGATATCATCCGGATATTTGGCAAGTTCCTCTATCGCCTTCCACACACTGTTCACGGAATCCACAAACTCTTCTGCCTCGAGTTCCCCAAACAGGTCCTCCATTTCGTTCACTGCATTGTACTGCGCTTCATAAAAACTCTGACGGCCTGTCTGAAGCCTGTACTGTTCATCAAGAAATTCATTTCGGATCTGGCGGATCTGTACAACATCCGTTCCATATCCAATCTGCATACGGTTTCCATACGCTCCAAATCTTGTCGAATAAAACGCATCTGTCACGACAGCCTGCTGCCTCGTATGACCAGCCGTCGTAGCATTTGCGAGATTATGCGCTGCTGTATTCAGCGATGTCTGTGCTGAATGTAGTCCCGAAACACCGGTACTAAAACTAGCAAACAAGTTTCCCATAACATTTCCTCCGTCAAACGCAGTAGAAGCACACAGGACAGGGGGCAGTAAAAATCTTCTACTGCTTTGCATCGAACGTTCCCGCTCCAAAATCAGGCATATCAACCTGTGCGGCACTGCTCGAGTAATTACTGCTTCCCGAAGACATCCGTGTACTTCTTATCACATTCATATTATATTCTACCATTTCTAAGGCTTCATTTAACAATTTTTTATTCTGGATATTCAGTTCCTGCAGCCTCGCCACGGTCCGTCGCAGCCTGTCGTGCAGTTCCTGTAGTTGTTTCTGCTCTTTAGGCTGCCTTTTCAGGGTCTGGATGATCTGTTCAAGATTCATCGTCCCTGAAACCTTTCCTAAAACAGTCGCAACATCATTGATTACCCGGACACGCTTTTTTTCAAGATTCCCTACCTCATCAACGAGTTTTTGTTCATCATTTGACAGACGCCTGAGCGCATCTAGATCATTTGCCACAATCGCCCGTATCTTCTCTTCCTGAATCGGAATCAAATCCGCATAAAGCCGATCTTCCCGGTCAAGCGTATCGATCAGTTCTTCTATCAAACTTGCCAAAAGGGCATCCTCCTAACGATCATCCAAGCAGACGCTCTGCAAGATTTTCTGCAACATCTTCCAGCGATACATTATATGTGCCAGCTTTCATTCTGTCCCTAATATCCTTCACTTTATCTTCCCTGATATCGGAAACCTCTGAAGAAGCTTTTCTGGCCACCTGATAATCCTTACCAAGACTGGAAATTTCTAATTTATCACTCGAATCATCCTTGGATGATTTGGCTGCAGACCTTGGCTTGCTTGCCTGATAAATCTGATTCACCTGCATATATGCATCAATTTTCATAACATTCACCACCTAAAAAATAAAAAATAATAACTCTCTCTTTGTTCCTCACAATATGTATCGGACAATTTGACCAATGGGTTAATAGGGAAAATTAAAATTTTTTATAATCCTCTGTTATGTCAGGTTTGCTTTCTGCCCTTTTGCCGCACGTTTTCGGTTTCTGACACGCCTTGCATTTAATGTCTTTCCATTATATTCAAATGTATCCGCATTCTGATCTACAATCGTAGAAAAAACAACGCTGTCCCCTTTTTCCAATGCGATCCCCTTCACTCCCCGGCTTGTTTTCTTAAACTCACTGACCTCACTGACCGGGAATCCGAGAGAGAGCCCTTTTTCTGTCAGAAGAATGACCTTCGCTGTCCCATTGAGCACATCCGATGCGGCCAGTGCGGCCACACCTGTCACTTCATCCTCTTCATCTAATTTCGTTGCCGCTACCTGGCTCCGGTTTGTGTCAAACTCCACTCCCGATACAAGTTTAACGTACCCGCTTTTTGTAGAAAAGAAAAGCATGGATTCAAACAGTTCCTCAAAGGAGACGTAGAGAATGGCTTCCTCGTCATTTGCCATCTTACATAGATTATGGATGAGTGTCCCCTTATCCCGGATCTTGCACCTCGGCAACTTATCCGCCTTGACCTGATGCATATTTCCTTTATTGGTAAACAGACAGATCCTGTCGGTATTTTTCATTCTTATAATATGAGGATACTCACTCTTTGCCTCGTCGGCCGCCCGCAAAAATGCCGCCTCATCCATTGATTTCGTATAACCAAAACGATCAATACAGACGTAAATATCCTCAATCTTTACTTCCTCGACATACGCTTTTGCCACCACATCATTCAGCGTTGTCCGTCTCTCTCTGGCGAACTGCTTCTTGTATTCTCTGAGTCTCGCCTTGATGACCTTATATAATTCCTTCACACTGGAGAGGACTTTTTCATATTCTGCGATATGGCTTAACAGGGTATCGTTTTCCTCATGAAGTTTTAAGATCTCGAGTCCGATCAGTTTGCTGAGCGGCATTGCAAGAATGGCATCTGCCTGTGCCTCTGTAAATAAAAGCGTTGATGCCTGCTTTTTGGACTGTGCACTCTTAAATGTAATGCCCTCTGTGATTCCTTCGATCAGGCAGGCCTTTGCCTGTTTGACAGAGGAACTGCCACGCAGGATCTCGATGATCAGATCAATGGCATCTGTCGCCTTCATCAGTCCCTCGACGATCTCCAGACGCTTTTTCGCTTTCTCTAACAGAAAACGATATTCTTTTGTATAAAGATCCTCCTGAAAAAGAATAAATTCTTCAATGACCGATTTCAGATCAAACTGCTTTGGCTGTCCGTTCGTTATGGCGAGAAGATTGACGCCATACGTATCCTCCATCTGGGTCTTTTTATAGAGCCCGTTCAGAAGATTTTCAATATCCCGGTCTTTTTTCACTTCGATAACAATCCGGATACCCTCTTTGGAAGACTCATCCCGGACATCATAGATTTCTTCAAACACTTTATCTTTTATGAGAGACGAAAGATTTTCCACGAGTTTTGTCTTATTTCCTGATATCGTATACGGTATCTCGGTAATGACTATATTCGTTCTTCCATGCTCCCCTTTTTCTAATTCCGTTTTGGCACGGAGCCGGATCCTTCCCTCTCCGCTCTCATAGATCGCCGGAAGCTCTGAGGCATTTATAATGATCCCTCCGGTCGGAAAATCCGGCGCCGGCATATAGTCCATCAGTTTCCGGATGGAAATACCCGGCCGGTCCATACAGGCGATCACAGCATCGATCACCTCACCCGGATTGTGGGGAGGGATATTCGTCGCCATACCGACAGCGATCCCTGTCGTTCCATTGATCAGCAGGTTGGGAAGCATCGCCGGGAGTACGAGCGGCTCTTTCTCACTCTCATCAAAGTTTGGCCCAAATTCTACGAGACCTTTTTCCAGATTGTCAAGCATCGTCATAGCCGCCGTGGACAGCCTGGCCTCGGTATAACGCATCGCTGCCGCCCCATCCCCGTCAATGGAGCCAAAATTTCCATGGCCATCCACAAGAGGGGCATTCAGAGAGTAGTCCTCTGTCATATGGACGAGAGCGTCATAGATCGAACTGTCACCATGGGGATGATACTTACCCATCGTATCCCCGACGATACGAGCACTCTTTCTGTGCGGCTTATCCGGCGAAAGCCCCAGTTCCTTCATCGCATATAAAATTCTTCTCTGCACAGGTTTTAGTCCGTCCCGGACATCCGGCAGGGCACGGGATACGATGACGCTCACCGCATAGTCGCGGTAAGAGTTCTTCATCTCCTCTGAAAAATCCAACTGGATTATATTTTCTTTTGGCTGGCTCATACATTTCCTCCACTACTATCTATCAGATATCAACATTGGCATATCTTGCTTCTTCCATAATAAACTGTCTTCTCGGCGGCACATTGCTTCCCATGAGAATGTCCGTCACCTCATCGGCTTCCACCGTGTCACTGATGGACACCTGGGCGAGGATCCGGCTGTCCGGATCGAGTGTCGTCTCCCAGAGCTGGACGTCGTCCATCTCCCCAAGTCCTTTGTAACGCTGCAGGGCATTTATCTTTTTACCTGTCTTACGGAACTTGTCCAGTTCAAAGTCATTAAACAGGTATTCGCTCTTTTTTACCTTCTTTTTCTTTTCCGTATCCTCATAATCTACCTTGTAAAGCGGCGGCAGGCCACGGTAAACCTTCCCCTGATAGATCAGCTCCGGCATGAACCGGTAAAAGAATGTTAAGAGAAGTGTACTGATATGCGCTCCGTCTACATCGGCATCGGTCAGTATGATGATCTTGTCATAGCGCAGCTTCGTAATATCAAAATTATCACCGATCCCGCATCCGAAAGAGGCGATCATGGATTTGATCTCATTATTTAACAGGATCTTTTCAAGCGGGGCCTTCTCAACATTAAGGATCTTTCCACGCAGTGGAAGCACCGCCTGTGTCCTCCGGTTTCTGGCCGTCTTCACGGTACCGCCGGCCGAATCTCCCTCGACGATATAAATTTCGCATTCCTCCGGCTTTTTGGAAGAACAGGCAGCGAGCTTACTTTTTGTATCGACATTCATGAGTTCCTTGAGCACCGATTTCCTTGCTTTATCACTTGCCGTCCTCGCCTTATAGGATTTACGGATATTCTCGAGGATTGTTTTTAACACTTCAACATTTTTATCAAAATACCGCTGAACCTCCTGACTGAACACATCGTCTACTGCTGTTTTGGCATCCGTATTTCCCAGTTTGTTTTTTGTCTGGCTCTCAAACTGCGGATCCGGGTGCTTGATGGAGACGATTGCGACCAGACCGTTCCGGATGTCCTTTCCATCGTAGTTCTCTTCGTTATTTTTCAAAAACCCAAGTTCTCTTGCATACTGGTTCATGACACGGGTCAGCGCCATCTTAAACCCGGTCACTAACGTTCCGCCGTCTGTCACATTGATGCGGTTGCAGTATGAATTGATCTGCTCGGTAAATGTGCCCACATACTGGAACGCAACCTCTACCTCGATATCCCCGCTGCTCCCCTCAATATAGATCACATCGGCATGCAGAGGCGTGACGTCACGGTTGATATATCCGATGTAACTCTGAATTCCAAATTCTTCCTGAAACGTAACCGTCTCTCCCGTGTGCTCATCGGTAAATACGATCTTCAGATTTTTATTCAAATAAGCAATCTCTTTTAATTTTTTCCGGATCGTCTCCGGCTTGAATTCAACGGTCTCAAAAATATTGTCATCCGGATAAAATGTCACCGTCGTACCCGTATCGCTTTTATTGCATTTCCCTGACACGGGAAGGAGGCCCTTCTCCAGTTTGACAACCGGCTTGCCGCCATTTTTATATTCATCACGGTAAATCTTGCCGTCTTTTTTTACTTCAACAGTCATACTTTTTGACAGCGCATTGACCACAGAAGCTCCTACTCCGTGAAGGCCGCCGGACACCTTATAGACACTGTTGTTAAATTTTCCGCCGGCATGGAGTATCGTATATACTACCCTTACGGTCGGAATCTTTTGTGTCGGGTGGATATCCACCGGCACACCGCGGCCGTTGTCCTGCACGGAAACACCACCGTCCTTCGTAAGTGTAATATGTATCTCTGAACAGAATCCTGCCAAATGCTCATCGATCCCATTGTCAAGAATTTCCCATATAAGGTGGTGAAGACCTCTCGACCCTGTACTCCCTATATACATACCGGGGCGTTTTCTGACCGCCTCCAGTCCTTCCAATACCACGATCTGGCTTCCATCATACTGATCCATCCGTTACATCCTTTCTAAAACAAAAAAACTTTCACTCGATTATTTTTAACCATCCAAGATAAAATTATAATCGAACGAAAGTTTTTTTTCAAGAAGTAAATTTGGAGTATTGAGTGAGTCATCACTTTGTTTCTTTCCTATGTGGCAAAAAGTAAGCCCTGTCATAATAGCCCGACCAGTATAGCTCATTCTTGTTCGTCAAAATCGCAGAAATCCCTGTACAACCACCGACTTTTTTCACATTGCCCATCAAAAAGACCGGTTTACTCTGCCATCCATCCCCACACTGATCCGACAACATAAAATTATAGTTCGCCCCCCTGCCATATGCTTTTCCATTCTTCTTCACATACATGATCACTGATTTCGGCATTCCCAGAATATCTCTATGATTACTATTTGCCAATGCCACTTGTTTTACATTTTGGGCGATTTTTTTCGGTTTTGCCGAGTATTTTTTTGCATTACTTTCTATGTCTTTCCCCCACACCAAAAGGGTTCCGTCTTTCTTAACTGCTGCCACATTATGAAAATTTGCAGAAATCTGCTTTACCCCGTTGGGAATGATCATTTGAAATTTGGAAATATACTTTTCCGCTCTGTCACTGATCGTCTTTCTCGCATTATTTCCCATCCCCCACACGCTTCCATCTTTCATCAGCACATAAACGCTCCCCCAATCCGACTTTTGCTGCCAGAAATGTGACATCAGCCCCCTTCCGGATATTACCTCTTTGATCTGATTTCCCTTTCCTTCAAAAAAACTTTGCTGTGTCTCATAATCCGGGCAGTCTTTTCCCTGACTTATGATCTCTCCTGTTATGTACAGCCGGTTATCCTTCACATAGGCAAACATCCCTTCATCGCTCCAACATTTTTTTACATTTTTGGCAACCAGTTCTTGTTGATAACATTCCTCACGGTCACACTCTTTATCTGTCTTGTGCCGGAACATCAAATAACAGGTATCTCTCCCACTAAAATAGAGTCTTCCTTTTTTATCAAGCATAAACACCTGATCCGCCGAATACGGATAACAGGCATTCACATTTTTACCGACAAGATATGAATCATAAAAAACATTGTTATTATATATTTTCTTTTTTTCTCCTAAATCAACATCCCACACCATTTTCTCTCCTCTGTGCCGGATAAATATATTATTATAAACCTCATCACCTCCGGGATAAAAATCTTCAACATCTTCTGCTAATTTACCAAAACTCGTCCGAAGTACATGAGCACCATTAAGGTCTGTATATTCACCCTTATCTATTTTTGTAGCCTCGGAATAATCCATCGCCTTTGTTTCTTTCCAACAACCCATGCTGCCTATCAGCACGCATATCCCAAAAACTACTCTCAGATATTTGGTATGCATATATTTCTTACCCCTTTCAACAGTAAACTCTTTTACCATAATAAAACCTCCAAACTGGTAATCCTATCTTACACCAGTTTGGAGGTTTACGCAAATACTAAACTTATTTTTACTGGACTCCGATCCGTGTCTTTCCAAACCAGACTGCCTTCACATGTTCTACATCGATGAGTTCATGGAACAGAAGGCAATTCTTCATCTGCATTTTCTTATTTTCACCGTATCGTATTCCGCTCCCGTATCCATTAGCACCGCCGTGCTCATATGCTGCATCTCTGTCTTTCTCCGTTGGATAGCCGACCATTGCCCCGTCTTCCATTTCCACATAAATCTGCTCCCATGTATTGGATTCCGTCTCTTTTTTAGACATCTCTCTCTCATAAGCAATATAATATGGTGTAATGGTAACACGCTTCAGAAGCCCCGCCGGAAGATAGTCGGTATCACTTCCGTATTTAGGAAGTTTAATCTTTTGATCCGGCTCTACGACCTTTTCCGGGCACTTTCCATAATCTAATACAAACTCTGTCTCTGCTTCTCCTTTCATAATAGTCCGATCTTCGCCGTCTTCTTCTTTCTGGCAAAGATCCCCCAGAAGAAGAGTACATTTCTCTCCCTTATGGTAATAGTTCTTTCCATCCTGGGTACGTTCATATCCATATGCCACCGCTAGATAAATCTCATCGGTTCCTTTATTTTCGACTACGATACCCGGATTTGTAAAACGATTCTGGGTTGAGATATCATATTTACCATTATCCCCACCCTGGATCACCATCTCTGAATCGGCACCATAACCATCCTCTCCCAATTCCTCTATATTGATCACAATGTCGTTTTCCCCCATCATACGCACGCCTTTAAAACCGTATTTTTTATCTTTGTCAAAGTTTTTCCCATCGGTTCGCTTCAGCTTTAAAAGCACATAAGTAAGTTTTTCCGTCCCTGTCACCTGCTCCACAGAAACTTTCAGGTTTTTAAATGAATTTTTCTCAGCGGAAACCTCCGGCTGTGCAGACGAAGACTCAATCTGCTTTACGTCCCCTTTAAACAGCTTCGAAATTTTTTCAAAACCACCGTTTGCCGCCGCGCTCACCGTCGTCGCTGCCACCAGAAAGCATAACATGATCGAAGCCGCTTTTAGATACCGTCTCGCCCTGTGTCCACTCACGCGACGGCCTCTGACAAGCTGATCTGTCTTTTCCATATCCGCCCCGATCTGTTTGTAAGCCTCCCGCATTTTGTCTGATACCACATCCGGGATCTCAAGTTCCCGCTCAAATAATTCTTTTACTTTTTTATCTCTCATAATCATCATCCCTTATCCTTTCATCAAGATCGGCTTCCCCATGGCATCACGGTCCACCTTCACACTTTTTTTCCATTCCGGCTGTCTCTCATAGGCACGGACAAGCTTCTCCCTCCCACGCCTGAGTCTCGTGCGCACCGTCGCATCCTTCATGCCAAGAATGTCTGCAATCTCCTTTGTCGGAAATCCTTCTACATAATATAAGACAAGTATATCCCGGTATTTTTCCTCTACCGACTGGAGCAATTCTTCATAGATCATGTGCTCCAACACCGGATTACGATCGCTCCCATCGCCGGATTCGCTCTCTGGAACCTCCTCGAACGCCATCTCCCAGCTGCGGTCATCCAGAAAATCCTTGCACTTATTGATCAGGATCCGCATGAGCCATGTACGGAAGTACCCAGCCTCTCTCAAATCCCCGATTTTTTCAAATGCAGTCAGTATCGTATCCTGGATAATGTCCGCCGCATCTTCGGGATTCCTTACATAACAGATCGCCGTCTTGTACATACTCTGACGGTTCTCCTCCATAAGCTGTACAAACGCATCAGCATCCCCACCCTGCGCCCGTTTTACAAGTCTCTTCAAATTTCATCACCTCCCATGTTCTTTCACTTGTCTGCATATATTAGACGGGTTTTTGCCTGAAAATGTTTCAAAAAATTTTAATAAGGAAAAGTTGCAGTATACAGGTGGGAAACAGCATTCACAGCACGCTCCCGCTCTTCATCCCACGCAGTGGCACTGTCGGCGGGGCTGAAAGGCTGTTCATTGCTGTTTCCCACCTGTATACTGCGATTTGTACTTTCATGTTATAGTAAGAACTAAGTGTTACAAACAGCCTCTTAACACTCAATTCTAATAGTGATATACCTTCCTCTTCCTGATAAAGAACAAAACGGTCACGGCCATGGCCAGCAGCTCTGCCACAACGATTGCGAGCCAGATTCCGTCAATTCCGATAAATTCTGGTAAAATAAGGACGGTCGCAAGCTGGAATACTAACGTCCTTAAAAAGGAAATCGTAGCAGAAATGACACCATTGTTCAACGCAGTAAAAAAGGCGGAGCCATAAATATTCACACCACAAATGAGAAATGAGACCGCATACAGCCGGAACCCATGAATGGTGATCGCCAGCAGCTCTGCATCATACCCCACAAATATTTTTGCGAGTGGCGAGGACAGGACAAATGCCAGCGACACGAGCGCAAGGCCCCATACTGCGATCAGTTTCAAACTTTTTTGAAACAGATTTTTCAATTCAGAATGCCCTCCTGCCCCATAATGAAATCCAACGATCGGCGCACTGCCGATGGAATAGCCGAGATATGTGGCGATAAAAACAAGGTTCACGTACATGATCACACCGTAAGCCGCTATCCCGTTTTCACCTGCAAAACGCATGAGCTGAAAGTTATAGAGCATGTTTACAGCAGACATCGAGAGATTTGTCATCAATTCCGATGAACCGTTCGTACATGCCTTCAAAATAATCTTCCACTCCCACTTCGCCCGCTTCAGTCTCAGCAAACTACTGTTTTTTCTGGAAAAATAGATCAGTGGAAAGATTCCGGCAATCGTCTCACTCACCGCTGTAGCGCCTGCCGCTCCTGCAACTCCCCACTTTAAAACTCCTATAAAGAGAAAATCCAAAAACATATTAGTACATCCCGCCGCCACTGTAACCCCAAGGCCCATGTGCGGTTTTTCGGCTGCCACAAAGAAACTCTGAAACACGTTCTGTAACATGAACATCGTCAGCGAAACCATACTGATCCTGCCATACAGCACACACTGTTCGAGCATCTCTCCCTCCGCCCCAAGCGCTGCAGCGATCGGGCGGATAAAAATGAAACCAAACGTACTGAGCAGGGCGCCCCCGCAAATGGTCACACAAACCATCATGGAAAAATATTCATTCGCTTTTTCTCTTTTCCCTTCCCCCATCGTTTTGGCAACGATGGCACTTCCCCCGGTTCCCATCATAAATCCAAGCGCACTTAAGATCATAAGGAGCGGCATGATCAGATTTACCGCTGCAAACGAAGTCTTTCCCACATAATTGGATACAAACAGACCATCCACTACACCATAAACGGATGTAAAGATCATCATGACGATCGATGGAAATACAAAACGCAATAATTTTTTATATGTAAAATGTTCTGACAACTGAATCTTCATTTTTCCCTCCATTTTTATACCAGGTCATTTCTTTAAAAAACTTGGTTTGTATTGTAATCCGATTTCGGACTTAAATCAAGTACATTTTCATGAAACGCACGGAAATCAATTTTGGGTGGTCGCAATTTATGAAATCTGACAAAGCTTCGTAC
>CAZOIF010000004.1:0-113140 GCA_964579975.1 uncultured Eubacterium sp.
TACGAAGCGCAGTGAATGCCCACCAAAAGCGGGGTGGTTATTCTATGGGTTTTCTCTTGCTGAGGATGAGGACTATCCTTTGTAGTAATTTAAAAGTGCATGATCTATCTCACAGATTTTTTCCTCTTCAGAAATATTTTTCAGCAATGCGATCTTTCCAATGTGTAATGGGTGAAAACTTTTCCATAGCCTCTCCTTCGTCAACATCAATCATTTCAACAAAATGTCAAGCCTGACTTTTATTGAGTTTTCCTATTGCACTTGTAGAATTCACTTTTGGTAAAATCCATTTTTACTGTATTCCGACCACTTTAAAAACATTTCACGATAATTTTTCTTGATGAATTTCTTTATCTTCAATATTTCTCTATCATTCAACGTTCCCTTATTTTGAAGTACAGTATCCCCATTTTCTTTTACAAAAAATTTGGCAGAACTGTCTTCGGTAAGGTGTTTATCACTTGCATGTACATGCATACACTCAACAGTACAAAATGACGTGAAATACAGAAAATATCCGGCAACCATATATTCATAATATTTCGGCATGTCAATCCTCCATAAACTCAATATTATTCAATAAGTAATCCCTTACAATCTGGATTTCTATATCACTCATCGTTGTTTCAAGCACCTCACAATTATTATCAAATACAATAGCCATTTCAGGGTTATTTAGATTCAACACCCTTATATTTTTATCTTCTTTTGTAAAAGCATAACCATTTATAATCATATCTGATTCCTCTGCAACAACCTTATAATCAATCATATTGAATCCTCACTTTCTTTATTGGTGCTAAAAATTCATCTGCATCATAATACAAATTTTTCAGAATTGGAACAAGATCTATATACTCCTCTTCTTCATTCTGATTATGAGAATACTTAGCCATAACTACTAAATATCCATTATCCCACTCCTTAACTTGTGTGTACCTTTCTAAGGAATATGGCGCACGAAATCTAATAATATACCTATCATATCTAAAAATCGTATATTCATTTTTACTACTTAAAATTGCTTCATTTAGCATTTTTTCATCCCCTTCTTTTCTATATTATCGGTTTCAACAATCTGCATCTATACTAAATTTTAATTTATAGCATTTTCGTCCACATTCACAGTTCTATCTTCCATATATAAATAATATTATCACATTTTAAACTCTGAATCACTATGTTTTTCAATTATTTTAATATGCAAAAAATCATCTATAAGTACCTAAAATCTTTTTCTCCGCTCTGGTGTAATAAAATAAAAACGCTTGTTAGAAATTATTTTCTCTAACAAGCGTGGATCAGACTTACGTCTCCTATCAAGGATAGGATATCAGATAAACTGGGTAAATGTCAAGCCTGACTTTTATTGAGTTTTCTTAATACTCTTTCTCGTCAATCAAGTCAACCAATTTGACGAGATTTGTGACCAGAATGACGACATAATCCTATAAACACTATAAAACCATAAAATAACCCGCTTTTGGTGGGCATTCACTGCGCTTCGTAGTTCAGTGCCGCCCACCAAAAGCGGGTTATTTATTTTATGATTTAATTCAAACTATTCTTCTGAGGCGTCTGGCACAAGTTAAGACCAGAGGCATCGATCACGATATCGCCACCTTCTGCCTGCACAGAACCTTCTTCCTGTTCCTCTTCCTCCAGAAGACTATCATAGTCTTTCGGATCCTTTTTCTGGGCAAGACCCTGCATGGATTTAGCACCAAGATACATATCCTTATCAAAGTCCATGAGAAATTTTTCATCCGAACCCGGAACCCGGTCGCCGTTCATCATCCGTCTGGCGATCTCAAGGGCACGGGCCATATCCTCAAACCCTTCTCCGGCCGCCTCAGCGGCCTCTTTTGCCGCTTCTGCCTGTTCCTGATACATTTCACGGAGAGATTTTTTCTCATCCTCCTCACGCATCTTGTCCAGTTCCTCTTCCGTATACTTTCCCTGAACACCGGATAATTCCAGATCCACACCATTTTCACGGTATTCATCGAGTATCGTTCCACTTGTATTTACCTGTATATGATCGTCCTTTACGGACACAGCTTTTTTCGGCTGGTATACTGCTGCCGAAACTCCCTGTGCCACCGTGGCACTTCCTGTACCTGTGATTCCTGTCATCCATGACCCCTTCTTTCTTCCAATGGCTCGCCTTCGGCGAGACTATTTCTACACAGCATGAGCAATACAATACCCCGGTATCGCCACGCTAATCCTCTCTATCTTATTTATCGGCCACTATGAACATAACAATAACCCTTATTGCTTCTTTACCCAGCGTTCCCGGTACAGACGAATGAGAAAAATTACACCCCGAAAGCATAACTCAAAACACATCGCCACCCATACCCCGGTAAGCCCCCACCCTTTCGACAGGAACAAGGCAAGCGGCAAACGCACAAACCAAATGCTGGAAAAATTCATCAAGCTTGAAACCAACGTATCCCCTGCTCCGCGCAATACCCCAGAGACGACGATGGAAGCCGCATACATCGGCTCTGCAAATGCTTCGATCCGCAAAATACGGATTCCCAATTCCTGTACCGCCGGCTCCGGTGTCAATAGCGCCATCATCGCAGGCGCCATGAGAAACATTGTCGCCCCCGTCACAGTCATGACTACAATCCCCATGCCGACAGACAGACGTGAAAATCTCCTGACCAACTGGAACTTTCCTGCGCCAAGGCTCTGCCCAACCAGTGTGGCGGCCGCATCGGCAATTCCATATCCCGGCATATAGCAAAGGCTCTCCGCAGTGATCGCAAACGAATTTGCAGCGATTGCCACGGTTCCCAGAGGCGCCACGATACGGGTCGTCCCAATCATAGCGCCGCACATCATTACATTTTCCAGACCAATCGGGACAGCCAGACGAACTGCCCTGCACACACATTTCTTTTTTAAGCGCCAGCTCTCACCGCGTCTCAGTCTAAATACATGAGAGCGCAGGCACAAAAAGGAAATCATTAAAACAGCGGTAACAAGTTCCGCAAGTGCTGTCCCCAATGCCGCTCCCATTACATGAAAACCAGCACCCGGAATAAAAACTCTTAAGCCGGCAAAGGAAACTGTCCTCGAAGGAAAAATGAAAATGCTGTTAAACACTACATCAAGAACACACATCAGTATATTCAGACACCCCGGTGTGCGCATATCCCCACTGCACTGAAGCATACCACCTGCCAGACGATTTAACTGAATCGCAGGCAGGGAAAGGATAAAAACAAGAAAATACTGCGCTGCATCCCCCTGTATTTCCTGCGAAGCGCCAAGCCATGCCGGAAGCCGGTTCCAGATCATAAGTCCGCAAACCACAAAAAAGAGGCTGGCAATGAGAGCCGCCAAAAGCGACTGCCTCATAATACTCCTAGCCTCTTTTATATTTCCTGCACCGATGCGGTGGGCTGCCTGAATCGAAAATCCTGCTGCCACCGCACCTGTCAATCCGCCAAAAAGCCATGTACTGGTCGACACCAGCCCGATCGAAGCAGAAGCTCCCGCACCCAGGCTCCCCACCATAGACGCATCAATATACTGCATCATGACCGAAGTGACCTGGGCCATGATTGCCGGAATGCTCAAATAAAACACAAGCTGGAACTGCTGCAAACGGGACATCTCATTTCCCTTTTTCATCTGTTCGAGCAAAACTTCACTTCCCGACATCTTCACAGTCCTCTCACTCTTCCTTCGTACCCTCATTAGCAAGAAAACGGTTTACGGCACTGAATATGGCCCGAACCGACGCTCTCGTTATGTTTGAACTGATTCCCACACCATGTGTTACGATTCCTTTATTCTCATCCATCAGATGGATGTAAGCAGCGGCCTGCGCATTCGAGCCCTGCTGAAGTGCATGCTCCGTATAATCCAGTACCCGGATCGACATATTGATCTCGCCCTGAAGCCCTCTTTGTGCCGCATCGATCGGGCCATTTCCATACGCCTCGATCGTCTTTTCTACTCCGCGGCATGTATAAGTCAGATGTACTTTCGTATCAAATTCGCTCTCACCGACCTCATCACTCAGATCCTCTACCTTTAACTTACGGAAATGATAAGGCTCTTTCATATCAATATAATGGGCTTTAAACTCTTTCATGATCTGCTCCGGAGCCACTTCTCCCTGACGCTCCGAGATCACCTGAATGATATCCGCAAATTCCTTGTGCATACTCTTCGGAAGCTTAAAACCAAAATACGTATCCATGACGAATGCCACCCCGCCTTTACCAGACTGGCTGTTAATCCGGACGATCGGCTCATACTCCCTTCCGAGATCGCTCGGGTCAATCGGCAGATAAGGAACCTCCCAGTGCTCCTGATTTCTCTCTTTCATCGCCTGTACGCCCTTATTGATCGCATCCTGATGGGAACCGGAAAATGCAGTAAAGACAAGCTTCCCGGCATACGGATGGCGCATATCCATATCCATCTTGTTACAGCGCTCATAGACGTCAATGATCTCATTGACATTTTCAATCTCAAGTTTCGGATCGATTCCCTGCGAGAACATATTATATGCAATATTCAGCACATCCACATTTCCCGTCCTCTCTCCATTTCCAAACAGGGTTCCCTCGATACGGTCTGCCCCGGCTAACAGAGCAAGCTCCGCAGAAGCCACTGCTGTCCCCCGGTCATTGTGGGGATGCACGCTGAGGATCACCCTCTCCCTGTCTTTAAAATGAGTGGACATCCACTCGATCTGATCGGCATAAACATTCGGTGTATTCATCTCCACCGTAGAGGGAAGATTGATGATCACAGGTTTTTCTTTACTTGCCCCCCACTCATCCATCACCGCTTCGCACACCTCTAACGCATACGGAAGTTCTGTCCCGGTAAAGCTCTCCGGCGAATACTCGAAAAGAACCTCTCCGTCATAGTTCTTCATATGCCTTTTCACCATTTTCGTCCCATCGACAGCAATCTGCTTAATCTCATCTTTTGACATATGAAATACCACATCCCGCTGAAGAGTCGAAGTTGAATTATAAATATGGACGACCGCACGTTTTACTCCTTTCAGAGCCTCAAATGTCCGCTCGATCAGATGCTCCCTGCACTGGGAAAGAACCTGGACTGTCACATCATCCGGAATCAGTCTGCGGTCTACAAGCTGTCTCAGAAAATCAAACTCAATCTGGGAGGCGCTCGGAAAGCCAATCTCTATTTCCTTAAATCCCAGTTTTACAAGCAGATTAAAAAACTCAATCTTCTCTTCTACCACCATCGGCTCAATCAGCGCCTGATTTCCATCCCTTAAATCCACACTGCACCACACCGGTGCCTTTTCAATCTCTTTATTTGGCCATGTCCGCTCTGGAAAATCAACAACGGGCACACGTTTATATTTTTTAAAGTTTAACATATCTTTCCCCTCTCTTAAAACATATTCTAAATCATTCATCCGAATTCGCAGCCGGCGGAGCAGTCGGTCCTGGCGGTTCCCCATCCGACTGCGTAAGTAGGACTTCCACCCTCACTTTAGATTTTAGCTTAAGGTTTTCCGGCAAATCGAAGTTCACCTCTACCGTATGCCTTCCTGCTGGCAGTCCGCTCACATCGATTGATGCGCCAAGACTGGTAAGCGTGACATTCTTGAGGTCTTCCTCTCCTCCTGTTATCGTAATGTTATGTCTCTGGTTCTCGTCAACATAACTGAAATTTAAATTCGATGGCAGATTTTTCAGATTGATATCCGAATTCACAAAGGAAAATGTTCTCTTACCGTTCTTCTCGATCACACACCGGATCGAAACGGTCGTAAACTCATCCGCAAGCTTATAAGAAGAGTCAAGATATTTGGTAAGATCTGCCTCCTGTTCGATATCATCTTTTGCCCCCTCAATGCTGATCGGGATTGTGATTGATTTCAATTTTTCAAGGTCAGCCCTAGAACCGGAAACCATAACACTGTCCGGTTTATAATCTGTCTGAATATGGCTGTATCCCTCTGCCGGTGTTCCCGTCACATCAACATAAACAGGAACCGGCTTGGATGGCAGAACCTGAACATTTACATGAACTTTGTCCCTGCTGAAAGTAACATTGGTACCATCAATAACATCCTTATCGCTGTCATACAAAATTGGCGTCACGTCCGCCTCAAAGTCATTACTCTGTCCTTTTAGCTGTATCCGGGCGCCAATGCTGGCGATTCTCTTGATCTTAGATCTTCCTCCTGACACTTCGATCATATTCGGCTGCGTCGTAATCTCTCCCAGAACATAGTTATCCGCTAACTCTCCCTCAGCTGTGATCTGCACCTTAAACTGCTGGCTGCTCCGCGCCTCCAGAGAAATCCTGAGAACCTCATTGTTCCAGTCCAGTTCGACGTTTTCTTTTGCAAATCGATTCAATTTCACCTGTATTCCGGCTGTATTTACCGTAGAAAGTTTACTGAGGTCCGCACTGGCAGAAAAATCCTCCTCCGTAATATCTTCGATCACACTCCGTTTTCCTTTCACCGTGACATCTACCGTATCTCCTTCTACTACCTCATAGACCTGATCGGAAGATGTAATCACATTTTCGTTGAGTATTTCCACCGGAATTCCGGTAAAACTCTTTGTAATCGTCGGATCTGTAATATTTATGATAACCAGCCAGATAATAAATGCCACGATAACCGATAATATCTTGATCGCAAAATTCTTCATCAGCTTATTTTTCATTTTTTTTACGCCCCCTCCACCATTTTTTCCGGGACTTATCGGATGCCTTGCGGGATACCCTCTGCAGCATCCGTGTCAAGGCATCTGCGTCTACGCTGCGTCTCAGTTTTCCTTCGTTCGCCACAGAGACGATCCCAGTCTCCTCCGAGACAACGATCGTGAGTGAATCTGACACCTCACTGACACCAAGGCTCGCACGGTGTCTCGTCCCAAGATCCTTACTCAGTTCCAGATTATCTGACAACGGAAGATAGCACGTCGCAGATACGACCCGGTTGTCACGCAGGATCACCGCACCATCATGGAGCGGGGTATTGTGTTCAAAAATATTAATGAGCAGCTGACTGCTGATCTCCGCATCGATCGGAATCCCGGTCCGTTCAAACTCGCGGCACTGGATATCCTTCTCCACGACAATCAAAGCCCCTGTCTTTACTTTCGCCATCTCATAAACAGCTTTTACGATCCCTTGTATGCTCCGGTCTGAATACCTCTCATATTTCGCCTTACTGTCCTCAAACGGAGAGATCGACGAAAATGATTTCCGCCCGAGCTGCTCAAGCGCATTCCGGAATTCCGGCTGAAAAATAATGACAATAGCGGTGATTCCGATCACCATCGCATTCTCGAAAATCCATAGCAACACATTCATCCCAAGGATCATCGCAATGATCCACACGACAAAAAGAACCGTAATTCCTTTCATGAGTACCCATGCCCGGGTATCCTTGATCCAGATAATGATCTGATAAACTGCAAACGCAATGATGATGATTTCTATGATATCTATAATATTGATATTCGGCACCGTAAGCCATGCCACATAATCTCTGAAAAATGTGCGTATTGTCTCCATACTGCTCAACTCCTGTGCAAAATATAGTATCCTAAAAGTCGTCCATTTATTTTATATCCTGTCCCAGGTCTTCTCCAAGAACCTTCTCAATCTCATCCTTTAAGTCCAAAACATCCGTATCCTTTTCTTCCTCAATTCTCGTAACCGTCTTATCAACTACTGCCACCTTTAATTTCGGCACAGCTTTTACATAATAAAAGTACTCGTCATCTTCAAACTGCAGTTTCCGAATGCCCGTATAATCAAGGCTCATGCGGAAAAACTGCACGATATAGGCGATCACAGCAGAAATCGCCACCCCAAAAAGAAGGTTCTTTATGTCTGAGTCCACTGACCAGAGGATATCCCCGGAGATCACACCTGCCATACAGGCCACAAGCCCTACAAAAATCCCAATGTGGGACGCATAGTTATACCGTCCCTTTCTCACAACAAATACCAATAAATATGCCACCGCAAATGTCAGCATATACACAACCATCTCCCGGTTGTCTACGATATAATCAAATATATACTGAAGTCCCGCCATCGTATTTCCTGTGTCTACCGCACTCTGCGAAATCAGAAAATACTGCTTCACCCCGACAAGAAAATATCGTATCAGTATACCAACGATGCAGGCAGGTATCATAGCAGGCGTTAAAAACAGCGCCGCAATAACAGGAACCGTATAAGCAAGGTTCATCTCCCACAGAACCGGAATCAGAAAAACAATATAACTCTGCCTGTCCGTATATCTGCCAAACATCAAAAAATAAATGACGATAAGAATAAAAAACGTAACTGCTGAAATCAAGGAAGCCGACGCCACCTCTGCGATCATAACCGCTACAGCGACACACAACACCGCCATATCCGGAATAAAACCACAGAATAAAGCGATCACGATAACAAGAGGAACTGCATAATATTTCATTATGGGACTAAATGGAAACTCAGCCAGAATACTACCCAGAACCCCTGCCGAAATAAGTATTTTTAGCATTGGCCGGAGTACTTTATAATGCTTTTCATATAAATCTTTTATTCTGGTCTTTAATACCAGCAGCGCCATCATCATAGGGCATTTTCCTCCTTCACGACTTCCCGGCCCGAACTCTCTTTCTCCTCCCTGTCATAATATTCGATCAATTCCTGCAGCGTGGTATAATAGTCTTTCACTCTGCTTTTTGACGCTTCATACTGAATCGAGGAAACGCTGACCGTGACAAAAGAAAAAAGACACAAAATCAGTATATATATAATGAGAAAGTATCTGGCCATCCCCACATAATCCAGTTCTAACGCATTTGTGATGATATACTCCATATGATACATACCAACAAGCATCAATGCCAGAAATACTGCCACAGTGACCGAAACAAGAGTTTTTAATATCTGCATACGGATATAGTCAAGCTTGTAATATTTGGTCCTAGCCAAATCCTTTTTACCCTCATTTTGTTCATAATCTGATAAGCGGATCATCAGTTTTAATTTCTTTTCACTAAGCATTTGAACTCCAATCTTTTTACATATATACTATATTCTAACACAAACAGTGGAATAATAAAAGATAAAAGCCAGATTTTCTCATTATCCTCCCGTTACACATAGTTCAAACGAACGTAAACTGGCGATACCATTCCCTTTATAAGTAAGATAAATGGCCTGTTTTCCGTCAGGAATATCAATCCGGGACGCATAGGTCTCCCAGACATTCGTATACTGGACCGGTATCTCTGCAAGAACCTCACCATCCCATTTTGTCTTCACCTCAAAGATTCCATCCGCATACCCTCTTACCGTAATTCGGATCTCTCCCACATTTTCACATAAAAAATACTTAAATCCTGCTGTCGCCGAATCCTGGATATTGGCAATATAACCAGGTTCCTCATCGCCATCCCGTCCATCCTGCATGATTTTTGGAAATTCATTTCCACCGACATAGACAGATGGCCGGTCGGTAAACAGATTGCAGGCAATATAGGCTGGATATTCCCCGCTGCCCCGCAGAGGCTCTCCGTTTAATCCACAGGATGTCATTTCTACCTGAGGGATCGTCCCATCCGGCAAGATCAAAATTTCCTCTGCACATCCCTGTCTGCTGTACCAGCTCCCATTTGTGTGCCGATGATAAAAAATATACCATTTGTCCGCTATCTCCACGATACTCCCATGATTGTTTGCTCCATAAGCCGCAGGCATCTCTGCCGGTTTATAGGAATCAATATGCAGGTCACAATTGCTGACGATCACTCCCCCATATGTAAAGCCACTGACCGGACTCTTGCTCGTCGCATAACATAATTCATGCATTACACAGGAAGAATAAATAAAATAATATGTATCCCCTCTCTTGCGGATGGATGACGCCTCAAAAAATTCATGTCCCTCAAAACTGGTTCCTTTTCCATATTCACACCCCGGAGCAACTAAAACCGGAGCCTCTGATATCGTCAGCATATCCTCTGCCAGAACCGTTACCATCGCCCCTGTCCGGGACTTGTCTCCCTTCCCGCAAAATCCTGTATACAAATATGTCCTGCCATCCTCCGTCAGCACTCCCGGATCAAACTGTGGCTCGTCACTTTCCTTTTCCCCAAGAAGCACGCCATCTTCATAATGTACATATCCATAAAATTTATATTTTCCTGCAGGACTGTCGCAGACAGCTACCGAGACGACAGATGCATGATCCAACACATAATACAGATAATATCTGCCATCCGGGCCGATGGTGACATCCGGTGCATACAGACACATTTTTCCCTCCCTGTTCAGCGGATCCTCTGTCTTTTCATAGATGACGCCCTCATATCTCCAGTCCCCCGGATCATCTACCGGAGCAGACCAGCATACATAGTCTCCCAGACAAAATACATGCCCATTGTAAAAATCGTGCGATCCATAAACATAAATCCGCCCGTCAAATACATACGGTTCTCCATCCGGTATATATTCCCATGATGGCAGATACGGATTCAATGCCTGTTTCTTTGTCCCCTTCATTGCCATAATTCACTCATTCCTTCCTATTTCTTTTTCAAATACAAAAAATCACAAGCACCTTCATCGTCTCCTCCACCAAGAAACCCGAGCATATAAATCCTCTCATCCGTTCCCACGTCAAAATCACCATACATTCTGGAGAACTCCGGATAGTCCCCACCATTTAGTATCTTCTCCAGCTTTTTCTCTTTCTGGTTATAACGGTATACACCGGAAAAATACGATAAGTACAATGTCCCATCATAGACACAGCTTCGGATCGGCTCTCTTCCTGCCTCGATATCGGGAATCTCATCGTTATAGAGCTGACTAAATCCCTCATTTATATATGTGTTATATGCAATAAAATTCCCAGCTTTTTCATATTCCTCCCGGATTCCGCTCAGATCCAGGCATTCTGTAATCTCTCCTGTCTTCCAGTTGATGATCTTAAGGATATCCGTCCCATTCCCCGAATACTCATACAGGTAATCCCCGTAACACTGCCCGGAAAACGGCCGGTCATACTCCCGCTTGATTTCCCCTGTGGCTGCATCGACGAGAAAACATTTATCATTGTCTTCCATATCTTTGAACCGGAATATCGCCATTGTCCCGGACAACGCCGTGACCTCTACCGTATTTTTATTTTTCATTCCATTTTTTTCTACCCACTCCGTTGTATTGATCTCAGCAATTTTTTTTGCTTTTTCATTATACACCTTCAGTACCGTATCCGTCACACGGCTCATGTAATAGTCCGAAATGTAATTATAATACCAGATCCGGTCATCACTTCCTCCAAAATAGTAATAATCTGGTCCTTCATCTTCGATCGGCGGCATCTGCCATGTCTTCCATTTTCCCTTTTTAAAAATCCCCTGCCGCCATCCGTCAGACACATCCCCGATATAGGATACCCGGTAATATCCATCCGAATCAATATAGCCCGAATACGACTCCCAAATCGGATTCGTCCCCAGTTTTGTTTCTTTATAGGATTGTACAAAAGAGTCATCGATCGGTGGTTTCACCAGATCAATTCCCTCCTTTTCTTTCTCCCATGCGCTGTCATATATAATTTCATAAACCATCAGAGCATGGCTGCTAAACGGCACATGGATTCCCCGGTCATCAAGTTCCTTATGGGAAAGCTGCCGGTTTATAACTTTATGCTCCACTTCTTCGCCGTCCGTATACCACTGCATGATATACGTACCGCTCTGGTCCGGATCTCCCTCGATACCGATATCAAAACAACTCAGGCCAACAGTGTCTGTGAAATTATGATTTAAGGTAATCTGGTCCTTTTGTACTCCCATGACCTCACAAAAAAAATCGATTCCTCTCATGTCCCATTCATAGGCATCTGCATATTCCGGCCGGATCTCTCCGGCCGTTCCTTCTGTATCGGCCTCCTTATTTCCCGTCTCCTTCTCCGATGCCCCACAGGCGGTCAGAATAAGCATTGCCGCTACTATAAATCCCGCAAAAAATCTTTTTTTCCACATACGCATCCCCTCCATGCTCTGGCTGTTTCACATCCCCTGATCATACCGCATCTCTGTCACACTCTAGAAATTTGACTGCAACTCCTTATAAAAATTCATCAGCTGCTTCATTTTTGATATTTCCTTGCTCTTGCAAGTATATTCTAACGTGTTCTTGTCCGTATAAGTAGCAATCTTTAAAGAAGATCCCTGCAATATTTCATCACATAATTTATCAAGATCACTTTTTTCCGTAAAATAGTAACTCATATCAGAAAAATTAGAATATACATAAGAATATTCATAGTCAAAATCCACACTATTCTGATCTGTCTCTATCGTCCCCTTATCTGATCGGATATAGATATTTTTCGGGGACACATAATCCTTTTTATCCTGATAAAAAACTTCTACAAATAACTTAGTGCTCGTAACCTTCTCTGTCTGGGATATCGATAAATAAGGATTGATATAATAATAATAATTTCCTTTTTCAACCGGTGAAAAACTTTCTTTCATCTGGGCCCACACAAGCTTTTTATTATTATCTACCTCCATCTCCAGTAAGTTATATTCCTTTTTCTTTAAGAGTTCCTTCACCAGAGCTTTCCTCTCTGAAAATGAATGTACTTTTTTTACAGTGACATTCATTGTCTTCTCCTCTGTATTTCCACTGCTGTCCGCAGCCTGGTATTTCACACTGTACTCACCGGCATTGTTTGTATCTACATTATTTTCAACGACCTGAAGCCTAATGTCCTCACCGGAATTATCCGTACAGGTAGCCTTTTCTTCTGCCACAAACTTATCCTTTTCATAGAGGGTGATCGCATCCTCGCACTCGATCACAGGCTTTTCATCATCATACACTTCAAATACATATGTTTTTTCCACCTGCTTATCACCTTCTAATATCACTGCATCGACAGAATATTTCCCGGCTTTATTAATATCAAAAGAATGGTCATCTTTTATTGCGATCATAACGCCCTCTTCACACTCAAAAAAATTCACTAAGTTTACAGACGTCTTGATTTTAATCCTGGACTCTTTCTGTGTAACCTTATCTTCCAATTTCCCACAACCGCTGAACATCACTAACACAAATAACATTCCAATCACTAATACAATACTTTTTTTCATTTTCTCGTCTCCTCTTTTGCTTTTTTATTTGCCCGACAGGCTATTGGTTATTATCTCCCATATTACCCGCTGCAATTCCATCGCCGTATTCTTGTCATAATCCTCATCCCGCAGTTCATTGTTCGAAATGACCCTGAGTGCTATACATGGAATCCCGCATGCCCGACAAGCTGAATACACGGCAAAGGATTCCATATCTTCACTGAGATTTCCGAATTTGTCATGAATCCAGAGGATACGGTCTTTTTCTTTACTGAACAGGTCGCCGCTTCCAAGTATCCCGGTCACGACACTGCCTGTCCGTGTTTTCCCACCGATTCCCTCTTCAAACAGCCGGACCAGCTTTCCATCGGCATCAATATACTCTGTCGCCATCCCGGTCCACTCCTCCGGGCACATTCCCTCTCCGAAACCACGCTTTACCATCTCCAGCGAATGGACATTGACCGCCTGTCTGCCGATGACCATGTCTCCACTCTTTAGCTCCTTGACATGGGCTCCCGCCGTCCCCTGATTGATGATCATGTCCGGCGCAAACTCTTGGATCGCTGTCATCGTCGCAACCGCTGCGTTTGTCATGCCCATCTTCGTGAGGCCGATGATGATCTGCACGCCAGTCAGCTCCCTGTAATCCGATGGCATCACGTAGAATGTAAAACCATTTCTCACGGTCTCCTCCACATTTTGAAAGCATTCCTGTTCCAGATAATACCGTATTTCACTCTCCAGTGCCCCTTGGATCAGTATTCGTTTTATCGTTGTACTCATACTGCGCAGACCTCCTCATGTGACTTTTTTTGCAAATCAGTGCCGGAAGAATGCAAGGCTTTGCATTCTTCCGACGTGAATAGAGCCCCACCTCGTGGGGCGAGAAACCATGTGGTGAGGTCAATGTCTCCGCAGGAGACAATTCGAACCCATGGTTTCATTCACGTTTACCACTCGATCAGCGTGGCTCCCCATGTAAGTCCTCCGCCAAATCCCGAAAGGACGATCTTATCTCCCTCCTCTAAAAGATTGTTCCGGTTGATCTCATCCAAAAGGATTGGAATGCTCGCAGAAGAAGTATTCCCATAATGATCCAGATTCATCGGGATCTTATCCATATCTACTTTCAGGCGCTTTGAAATCAACTCCAGAATCCTGCGGTTTGCCTGATGCAAAATATAGAATTTGATATCATCTGCCTCCAGACCGGTCTTTTTCAAAATCTGCTTGATATATTTTGGCACAGTCGTGACAGCAAAACGGAACACCGCCTGCCCATTCATCTGAATGTAGTCTTTTTTACGGCGACTCTTGTAAAATGGATTCTGGATGCCCCTTCCTTTACAGGTCAGCACATCGCCCTGGCTTCCATCCGATCCGGTGACACTGGCGAGAATCCCGCCCTCTCCGTCTACCACACGCAAAACAGCAGCCCCCGCACCGTCGCCGAACAAAATACATGTACTCCGGTCGGACCAGTCCACCTCTCTGGATAATGTCTCAGCCCCGATGACAAGCGCTGTTTTCGACATTCCCATCTCAAGATAGGCATTTGCCGTGTTCATAGCAAACAGAAAACCAGAGCATGCTGCGTTCATATCAAAGCATGTGGCCCGGATCGCACCGACCTCTCCCTGCACCTGGCAGGATGTACTCGGGACATATGTATCGGCAGACGTCGTAGCTACGATGATCAGGTCTAACTCTTCCGGCTGGATACCGGCATTGTCAAGTGCAGCCTTTGCCGCCTCGATCGCCATATAAGATGTTCCTTCCTTTGCCCCCGCCAGGTGTCTTTCTTTGATCCCGGTCCGCTGACTGATCCACTCATCATTCGTATCCACGATCGTGGAAAGAAAATGGTTATCTGCCACATTTTTTGGTACATAACTTCCGGTCCCTATGATTTTTACTGCCATTCCATCTCCTCCAAAAATACCCAAATTAGATTTGGTTTTTAATACTACTTCTAATAGTTTTTAAAATTTTCTTTCTAAAACTAAAATCAAGAGAGTCCTTGAAAAGACCCTCTTGAGAAATCATCTTATATTTATTATTGGTTGTACTAGATGCGCTTTAAATATTCCCCGGTACGGGTATCGATCTGGATCACGTCACCCTGATTTACAAAAATCGGGACATTGACCTGGGCACCTGTCTCTACCGTAGCCGGCTTCGTCACATTCGTAGCCGTATCTCCTTTTACACCCGGCTCTGTCTCTGTAACTTCAAGTTCTGCAAACATCGGTGGCTCTACTGAGAAGATATTTCCTTTATAGGATACCATCTTGACCATGTCATTTTCTTTTACAAATTTCATCGCATCCCCGATCGCCTCGTCCGGAAGTGCAATCTGATCATAGCTCTCCATATCCATAAAATTATACATATCGCCCTCGGCATAAAGATACTGCATCTCTTTTTTATCGATATGCGCCTGCGGATATTTCTCCGTCGGACGGAATGTCTTTTCTACCACACCGCCATCCACTACATTTTTTAACTTTGTGCGGACGAAAGCAGCTCCTTTTCCCGGTTTTACATGCTGAAACTCAAGAATCTGATAAACCGTTCCGTCTATCTCGATGGTCAATCCATTTTTAAAATCTCCTGCTGAAATCATGTTCAGTTCCTCCTGCTTTTTTATCACGCAGAATCTCCTCTGCGATCCATTTCAATATAGCATCATACATCTAACCACTATTTTATTATATTTAAGCATATTTTTCAAGAAAAACTTTATCTGCATCTGGATAAAATTTCTTCTGCAATTTCAGAAACCGACTTACCATCTGTTGAAACAACGACATTTGCCGCCGTTTCATAAAACGGACGCCGTTTCTCCATTAGTTCACGGATATAAGGAACATTCATATTTCCATTCAGAAGCGGCCGGTCGCTGCTGTCCTTTACCCTGTCATAGATCGTCTCCGGCGTCGCTGTAAGAAGGACGACGTCTGCAAGCGCATGAAGCTTCTTTACATTGATATCACGCAACGCCATCCCACCACCACAGGATATGATCCCCGGCGGAAGTGTTCCGAGTTCATCGATCAGGTCTGTCTCAAGCTGCCGGAAATATGGTTCTCCCTTTTCGGAAAAAATTTGCGGGATCGGACATCCCTCTGTCTCCACGATCTTCTGGTCCGTATCGATCTCCGGCCATCCGGTCACCCGGTGAAGCTCTCGTGAGACCGAAGACTTCCCTACGCCCATAAAACCGATCAGCGCAATGTGCTTCTTGCCTGCATAAATCTTATCAAAAACTGCTTTCATTTCCTCCAGTTCGATCTGCCCCGGTGCTGACGGAGCCCCCACACAACCAAAAGAGGCTTCCGAACCATACAGCCCCCCATACAGTCTCGTTACCTTTCCCGCATCTCCCATGCTCATCGTGATCAGCGGAAAGTCCGGATCCTCTCCCTTCATCCGCTCCGTAGCAGACAAAAGCACCTGTGCATCCGTTCTTCCCTGCTCCTCCTCCCCGGCAGGCATGCAGGCAAACTTCCCAACGTCCGCTCCGATCCGTTTCGCCTTCCTGAGACATTCGAGGATTTCCTCCTCACCCGGCGTCTGTGAAAAATCATGATACGAACCGATGACTTTTGTCCCGGTGCTGTGTGCAGTAGTTATAATGCGCTGTATCAGTTCCGGCTCCCTCTGGATCTCCACATCGATATAATCTGCGGCCCCGCTCTGCGCGACATCGACAAGAAATTTCTCATAATCAAATCGCGCTCCATTTTCCTCGCCGCCCTCGGATACCGTCCTCAGTGTAACGATCAGCTTTTTCTCTCTTAGGCATTGTTTTAATTCCTGTACAAGGCTTACGATCTCCCTCTCATATCCTACAAAATAGTCCACGCGCCACTCTGCCATATCGGCATCGAGTCCGGCAAAGAGTTCCGCCCTGCTTATGATTCCGTCTCTCGTCGAATCCGTGATCGGTATTATGATCTCCGGTCTCTTTCTTCGTGTCTCCACAATAATCCTCCTCTTAGTCAAAGCGGTGCTTAATCCGCTTTTATCTCAATCAACTGTTTTGGTGAATGGGTCAGATTCCGGCAGCCGTTCTCCGTTATGACCACGACATCCTCGATCCTCACTCCGCCAAAGCCCTCCACATAGATTCCGGGTTCTACCGTAATGACCATCCCCGGCTGCAAAACGTTCTCATCCCGTTTGGCAAAACATGGCGTCTCATGAATCTCAAGGCCGACGCTATGCCCCAGACTGTGCCCGAAACATTCCCCGTAACCGGCCTCCCGGATCACCTTCCTCGCCGCCTCATCTACTTCACAGCCCTTTAATCCCGGCCGGATCATCTGTAAGGCAGCTTCCTGTGCCCGTAACACCACATCGTAGATTTCCCGCTGCCTGTCATCTGCCGTACCGATCATGACCGTCCGTGTCATATCCGAACAATAGCCATCTACTTTACAGCCAAAATCCATCGTGACAAAATCTCCATCCATAAGCGCTTTATCCGTAGGCACAGCATGCGGCATGGAAGAGTGGAGCCCACTGGCCACGATCGTATCAAAACTCGTCCCCTCTGCGCCAAGTTCCCGCATCGTAAATTCGATAAATGCAGCAATCTGCTTTTCCGTCAGTGTTTCACCACTTTGACGGCATTCCCGGATCCGTCCGATGACTTTCGCAAATGCCTCGTCACCGATCTTCTCGGCCTGTTCGATCTTCCGGATCTCATCGTCTGTCTTTACCTGCCGTAGACTGGAAAGACGCTTGTGGAGCGGAATAAGAGAAATATTCAGTTCCTTCTTTTTCAACAGCGCTTCTATCGTATGATAACTCTGCACCGTCATATGCTCATCTTCAAACCCGATCGCAATACCAGAGGCAAGTTCTGTTTTCATTCTCTCTTTCAGGACGTCCAGCCAGTTCTCATACAGATTTAGATTTCCCTGAAAACGGATGATCTCAAAATCCGGGCACTCTGTCTTCGCAGCCTCTGTATACCTCGCATCCGTAAAAATAAGTCTCTGCCCTTCCGAAAGAAATACGATGCCCTCCCCACAGAATCCGCTGCATGCCCTCATATTGGCAGGTGAGCTGACAAGCACACCATCTATTTTTTTAGCACATAATATTTCCTGCCGAAACGTCTCAAAAAACTTCTGTTCCATCTTTTTGCACCTGTTTCCTTTTTCTTTTCCTGCTTCTTCGCCGCCTTCTTCTGACGGTATTCCTTCAGTATGATCTTCTCAAACCACCGCTTTATGACGATCTGAATCTCCTCATGCTTATCAATTGGTTTCACAAGGATGTTCCGGATCCCACACCTTTTTGCCCCCCAGATATCCGTAAAAAGCTGATCTCCGATAAACAACGTATTTTCCTTTTTCGTTCCCATCAGTTCCATCGCCTCATAATACCCTTTACGACTTGGTTTATGGGCATTAAACACCGTATGGACGCCGATATGTTCATTAAAGCTGCTAACGCGCTTCTTTTTATTATTCGAGATCAGGCAGCACTCAAAACCCGTCTCTCTCAGTCTCCGGAACAATTCCATCGCTTTCCGGTTTGCGCCCTTTCCATGCTCCACGAGCGTGTTATCAATGTCAAACAGGATTCCCCGGTATCCCTCCTCATACAGGTTCTGGAAATCAATCTCATACGTAGATGATACCGACTCATCCGGGAAAAATTTCTCAAACATGCGCTTCTGTCCTTTCGCCAAAAGTAAACGATTCTGCTACGGATTTCAGATGTATGATAAACTGCTCTGCCACGCGTCCGGAATACCCGCCATTCCTTATACTCCATGCATTCGCTTTCATACATATTTCCTCCGGGGAAAGTGTGATGTCCGGATCTTTTGCAGCCAATCCAAGCACAATTTCTTCAAATTCTTTTCTGGAAGGCTTTGAAAAATTAATGCTCACACCAAACCGCGCCACTAAAGACAGCTTTTCCTGCATCGTATCGGAGCGGTGGACCTCATCATCCGACATGTCGGACCGGTCTCCCCACGTCTCACGGATCAGATGCCTGCGATTTGAAGTCGCATAGATCAGAACATTGTCCGGTCTCACTTCCAGACCACCCTCGATGACTGCCTTCAGATATTTATACTCGATCTCAAATTCCTCAAATGACAGATCATCCATATAGATGATAAATTTATAATTCCGGTTCTTGATCTGTTCCATAATATTGGACAGATCCTGAAACTGGTGCTTATATACCTCGATCAACCGGAGTCCCTTGTCATAATATTGGTTTAGTATGGCTTTTATGCATGTGGATTTTCCGGTACCGCTGTCCCCGAACAAAAGGCAGTTATTTGCTTTTCTTCCTTCGACAAAAGCCTCCGTATTTTCGATCAGCTGTCTCTTCTGGATCTCATAGCCCACAAGATGGGAAAGGGTTACATCACTCGTGTGTGTGATCGGAGATAAAATAGTCTTCGCCGTCTCACTGTGAATTACACGGAATGCTTTGTTTAATCCAAATTTACCCACCCCGTATTTTTTATAAAACTCCGTCAGAATCTCAAAAAAACCGTTTCCATCTTCTGCTCCGGCCAGTTCCTTTGCCAGTTCCTTTACCTTTTCACTCACGCTCTTATTATAAGTATGCTCATCTTTTGCCATCGAATGATAGTCCGTGAGAATGGAAAAACATTTCACCGAAAGGAGTTCCTCGATTTTTGAAAAATCATAGTGAAAGATCTGATAAAAGGACTGCATATCCTGTTTCACGATCTCCGTCACACTGGCTTTCCTGCCATCTCCTTTCTCCATTCCGACCTTTTCGCAGATGACACTAAAAGGATTTTCGTCCATCGCAAGTAAAAAGGCGATATAACACTGCCACAGATTCCGGTCAAATCCATATCTGGTCGCAATGTCCAAAAGCCGGTACACCTGATTATAAATCTCCCTGACATACAAATCCTTATTTTTATTCTCTGCATCCTCTGAAATCCGCTTAAAAATATCACTCAGTTTCATCAACACAGAATCTTCGCTGATATTACTATACATGATCAGCCTCGATGTATCCTGATACATATGATTCCTTCTTTCTCTTTCTGTTTCTTTGCTGTCATTACAAACCCCCGGACAACTCCGGTCACTTCATCATCCGTTACAGACTATCCAGATCGATCAGCTGGATGTTTTCCATCCCTCTGGCCATCACAGAAAGCTCATTCGTAAAGCCCTCTCTGGAAAACAGGTAATAATAATCCGCCTCCTGCCCGGTCTGCTCGGACAGCCGGACCAGTTTTTCAAAATCTTCACTTCCCATCGGTTCCACTGACCATTTACACTTTCCAATAAGCAGACTGCCGTTTTCTCCATCTGCAATCAGGGGAAGGATTCCCTCTTTTCCGTAAAAGACTTCCGGAATGCTGAATTTCATCGGCAGCTTTCCATACTGGTTCATAAGTATGAGAAATTCCCTGCACACCTTTTCATACGTTTTTTCCACAAAATCAAAAAGTTCATCCCTGATATAACTTTCATAAAATGTTTCTTCCTCCCCAAACTCCAGTGCGGAGATGTTCGGAAATACATATTTATACCAAAAATGCAGAAAACGGTCAGAAATGCCATATAAGCCCTTCATCGTGCTGTCCTTCTTTTTCGGTTCATAAGAAAAATACTTCTCTGCCACATCGATCTGGATCAGATTCTTTATATACACGGAAATCTTGGCCCGGCTGAATCCGGTCCGGTTATAAAGATAATTCAATTTTGGCTCATCTTCTGCCAATACGGACAGGATTGTATTATAGTAGGGAAGTTCCCTCAGACTCGTTTTTAAGAACCGGGAGGCCTCTTTTCGAAGTATCCCCTCTTTCTTCAGCATAAGGCGGATGATATTTTCCTTCACACTCTGCGACGGCTCCCAGTAGTCCAAATACTCGGGCACTCCTCCGAGGATACTATATATCGTAATGCATTCTTCGGTAGAATTGTCCGGGAACCGGTTTACCATCTCTAAAAAGGTGAACTCCTTGAGTTTAATGAACTGGTCGATCCTTGACGCAAAAGGCCCCATTTCTGTCACCATCTGGTTCTCGATCCACTGGACCGATGAACTGGCAAGCACGATCATTACCCGGTCATTCCATGAATCCTTTTCTACCGTCTGATCGAGGTCAGTAAAAAAGTCTTTGTAGGCTTTCTGCATCACATCAAATTCGTCAATGACCAGACAAACTTTCTTCCCAGCCTCTGCGATGGCATCCACCTGTTTGACTGTTTGGTCAAAATAAATACACTGTTCTTTCTTGGAAAGTTCCCGGCCAAGATAGCAGACGCTCTCCTTGTCTTTTACAAACTCCTTTATGAGAGTCGTCTTTCCGATTCCTTCTCTTCCATAGAGAATAACGACAGGAACTCCACTTTTTTTATAGCTCTCATTTAATTTTACAAGTTCGCCCTTACGTCCTGTAAACACTGAAAACCACCAACCTTTCCCAAATACTCACGATCACTTTTCCGATAACTCCTACATGCGCTCCGGTGCGGACAGACCGATCAGGTCAATACACTGCTCCAGCACATTTTTCACAAGTATAAGAAGCTGTATATAGGATGTCTTTTTTTCTTCCTCTTTATTTGATAAAATCTGATTTTCATGGTAAAAACGGTTAAAACTCTCACTCAGTTCATAAATAAACTGGCAGATTTTGTGAGGAGCCCTCTCGGAGTAGGCAGCTTCTACCGCATCCGAAAATTTACCGAGCACGAGATACAGATTTGTCTCACTCTCATTTTCCGGCGCCAGCAGACGTTCCGCATCCCCTCTCTCTGAAACCTGCCCTCCCGCCTGTGTATATTTTGCCAAAAGCGATTTGATCCTCACGATCGTATATAAAATATACGGACCGGTATTTCCCTCAAAGGACGTGAAACGCTCGATATCAAAAATGTAATCTTTGGAAGCCTGGTTTGACAGATCCCCGTATTTGAGCGCTGCGAGCCCTACCTTCTCAGCGATCTCTCTCGCCTCACTCTCCTCATAATCACGGTTTTCCTTTATCTTTTTGTAAACCTCTTTATTTACTTCCTCACGGAGCGCCTGAAGACGCAGGACGCCGCCATCTCTCGTCTTAAACGGCTTTCCGTCCTTTCCGTTCATTGTTCCGTTTCCGATGAACACAAGCTCGGTATCCTCTCTCGTCAGTCCCGCCTTCTTTGCGGTACGGAACACCTGGGTAAAATGCATACTCTGACGCTTATCTGCCACATAAATAATCTCATCGGGCGCAAAGAGCTTTTCCCTCTCCACGATCGTCGCCAGGTCTGTCGTTGCATACAGTGTAGCCCCATTGGATTTTACGATGATGCACGGCGGAAGTTCTTTTTTATCGCTCTCCTCCGTCACATCGACGACAAGCGCCCCCTCGCTCTCATAGGCAATACCATCCGCTTTCATCTTTTCGACCATATCCGGAATATACGGCTGGACGTCACTTTCCTTTTTCCACAGGTCAAACTCTACGTCTAATTTTTCATAATTTTTCTTTAAATCCGGAATCGAGGTATTTAGGATATGATTCCAGAGCGCACAGCTTCCCCTGTCTCCTTCCTGAAACTTCGCAGTCTCTTCCTGGGCTTCTTTCAGATACTCTTCATCTTCCTTGGAATGTGCACTCGCACACGGATAGAGTTCCGCCAGATCCGATATGGTAAATGGTGCTTCTTCCGGATATTCCCCGGAAAAATCTTTATCAAAATATGCAAGTTCCGGCTGACGTCTTTTCAATTCTGTGATAACGAGACCGATCTGGAGTCCCCAGTCCCCGAGATGTACGTCACCCAGTATATCATCCCCCATATAGCGATAGATCCGCTTGATCGCCTCACCGATGATCGCCGGCCGGAGATGGCCGACATGAAGCGGTTTGGCTACATTGGGACCGCCATAGTCGATCACGACCTTCTTTGGCACCTCTTCCCTCTCCAATCCAAACTTCTCTTCCGTCATCATTTTTCCTGTCAGATCAGCGAGCAGCTGTCCACTCACCGTAATGTTTATAAAACCTGGGTTTACCGCCTCGATCTTTTCAAAAGATGAATCCTCATTTAAGAATTGAAGTACATCCCCTGCGATCTGGATCGGCGCCTTTTTATACTCCTTTGCCGCCGCCATTGCGCCATTACACTGGTACTGACACAGATCCGGGCGGTTCGATACGGTAACAAAACCATATTTTTTATCATATCCCGCCTTCTCAAATGCAGCCTCTAATTTCTCCTTTAATATATCTGCTAATTTTTGCATTCCTGATACCTCTTTTCTTTCAGTCTGCACATTTCCAGACTGTATTTCCTTGTCATCCTTACTCAATATTAGTTGTTAAATCAAGATTTGTCAATACCTCAAAGTAGTTTTCAAAGGTCTTTCTGCAGCATTTGGGATCCGCGATCTGAATCCCCTCTGCTCTGCACCCCGTCACGGCAAATGCCATCGCCATCCGATGATCGTCATAGGTCTGGATGACCGCCGGTTTTACCTCTCCGGGATGGATTGTCATTCCATCCTCTCTCTCCTCACATCGGATCCCCATTCTCGAGAGCTCTGTGACGATCCCACGAATTCGATCTGATTCCTGTCTCCGTATATGCCCCACTCCGTCGATCACAGTATCACTATCTGCAAAAGGTGCAATCGCTGCGAGTGTCATCGTCTGATCCGAAAAGTTACTCATTTCCGCATGAATTCCTTTCAGATGCCCGGATGCAGGTCCCGTCACAACGATCCCATCCTCTTCTTCCCTCGTGCGGCACCCCATTTTTTCAAGCACCTCCAGAAAACGGATATCACCCTGCGTTGTAGTACTGTGAACATGCATGACCTTTCCTTCATTTCCTGTTATGGCGGCGATCGCATAGAAATAACATGCCGCAGACACATCCGGCTCGATCTGGTATTCTCCCGCCCTATACTGTTGCCCAGGCATGACACGGTATGTATTTTTATCCAGCTGTTCTACACGGCATCCAAACTCACCCATCATTTTCATGGAAATTTCTACATATGCTTTGGCATCTCTCTTCCCGGTGAGACGGATGGTAATTCCCTCCCGGCACATGACACCACTTAATAAAAGCGCACTTAAAAACTGGCTGCTCTGGTCGATATCCAGTTGGACACATTCGGGATTTTTGTCTTTTCTTCCTTTGATCCGAAACGGAAATGCATATGCCTTGTCCAAATACTCAAACTGTACTCCCAGATCCTCCAATGCCTTAAGAAGAGGTTTCATCGGCCGCTCTTTCATCTGATCCGAGGATTCCATCAAAAACGGTTTTCCGGACAAGGCCAGAAGCGCCGTCAAAAACCGGGCCGCCGTTCCGGCACTCCCCACATAGATCCGTCGCATCGTTTCCTTATCTCCCGGAATTTCACCGCCGAGTCCCTCGATCGTCACCGTCTTTTCCTCTTCCTTTATTTCTATCTTATATCCGATCGTCTTGAGGGCCTGCATAAAAACTCTGGAATCATCACTAAAAAGCACACCCTTCAATATTGTTTTCCCATCCGCAAGCGCCCCTAGTAAAAGCGCTCTGTTTGTCATACTCTTGGATCCGGGCACGCTCACCCGAAACCGATGGTTCCCTGAAACCGGCCTGCACTTATATGGCTGCATCCTCACTCTCTCCTTCCCGAACATTCTCTCCACCTATTATATAGTTCCCACCCGCGAAACGCAACTCAAAAGTACGCTTTTCCCTTTCTTTTTATACAAAACCATTTAATATTGTTGTATTTTATGTTATACTATCTACAGCAAAACACTAAGGGAGAACTTTTATGATCAATTATTTTAAAGATATTTTTTCCGGGAAACGAAATATCACAGAGTATATGCGTTATGAATTTGCAAGAGTCGGTGTCGGACTCGTACATATCATGCTCACAATCCTTTTTTTCTGGTGTCATTGCCTCCCACTTGCTGTCTTTAACTGTTTCAGCGTACTTTTCTATGCAGTGGTTCTGGAAATCATGCTGCGAAAGGAGTATTATCTGGCAGCTTTTATCAGCACTTATCTGGAAGTGACCCTGCACTCCTTTTTCGCCACGATCATGCTCGGGTGGAAATATGGGTTTTCCCTGTACAACATTGGACTGATTTATGTTGCCTATTATTTTGCGTATATCTCCCCTACGTTAAAGAAAAAAATTCTGGTTCCAAGTATACTCGGAGTTATCAACCTGATCCTTACATTCACAATGAGGATCTGCTCCTACACAATGGGCCCACTCTCCACGAGCCATTCTGATTTTCTAGGATTCTCCATATCCGCTATGAATATTCTCATAGCAGCTATCATGATCATGTTTTTTGCCACATTGCATACGATGGAGATTCGTAGAAAAGAATATGAACTGCGCACTACAAATGCAAAACTGGATCGTCTGGCACGTTACGACGCCTTGACCAGACTAAGAAACCGCCACAGTATGGAGGAAGAATTTCACTCCCTGTTAGACAATACGCAGGAAGAATATTGTTTTATTATGGGGGATATCGATAATTTTAAACAGTTTAATGATCAGTATGGACATGCCTGTGGAGACTACGTGCTAAAATCCGTAGCAGATATCATATTGAAAAATATGGGCGAGAACAACACCGCATGCCGCTGGGGCGGAGAGGAAATTCTCATCCTACTTCAGGCAAATATCGAATACGCCCACATTATTGCGGAAAAAATACGTTATGAGATTGAACATATGAACGGTGTATTTCAGGATCAGGTGATCAGCGTCACCATGACCTTTGGCGTCGCCCCTTACACACCAGGAAATACGTTTGAAAAATGTATCAGTATGGCGGATAAATCTCTTTATGAAGGGAAACAAAATGGGAAAAACTGTGTTGTGACAGCCCCTTCGGAAAACGGCGCCGCCTGACAATACCTCTGCAAGCCAATAAATTTTATGAAAAAATATTTTGTCTTCTATCAAGTAAAAAAGGTATCCTTCCAGTCATTTCATGACTTGGTGGATACCCCTTTTATATCTTTCACATTCTCTTAAGAGAAGGCTCTTCTCGTCCGTTTATTTCGCAAAATCCTTTACCTTTGCATAAATGCTGTCTGCATCAAGCCCATATTTCTTTACGAGTTCTACCGCAGGACCGGACTCTCCAAATGTATCGTTGATACCAATCTTCATTACCTTCGTCGGACATTTCTCAGAAAGTACATCACAAACCGCACTTCCCAGACCGCCGATCACCGAGTGCTCCTCTACCGTAACTACTTTTCCGGTCTCCTTTGCAGCAGCCAGAACAAGCTCCTCATCCAACGGCTTGATCGTATGGATATTGATCACCTTTGCATCGATTCCATCAGCAGCCAGTTTGTCAGCAGCTGCGAGACACTCCGATACCGGAAGTCCGGTCGCAATGATCGTCACATCTTTGCCCTCACGGAGAACAACACCTTTGCCAAGTTCAAATTTATAATCCGGCTTGTCATTGATCACAGGTACTGCCAGTCTTCCAAACCGCAGATAAACCGGCCCCTCATGCTCAATCGCTGCACGAACAGCAGCCTTTGCTTCCACATCATCCGATGGATTCAATACAACCATCCCCGGAATGGTTCTCATCAGCGCAATATCCTCATTACACTGGTGCGTCGCACCATCTTCACCGACGGAGATTCCCGCATGGGTCGCCCCGATCTTCACATTCAGTTTCGGATAAGCCACCGAGTTACGAACCTGCTCAAACGCACGTCCGGCTGCAAACATCGCAAACGAACTCGCAAACGGGATTTTTCCGGTAGCCGCAAGCCCAGCCGCAATACCGATCATATTACACTCAGCGATACCACAATCAATGTGTCTGTCCGGAAATGCCTTTTTAAACACTCCTGTCTTTGTGGCAGCTGCAAGGTCTGCATCCAGAACCACAAGATTTTCAAATTCTGCACCTAACTCTGCAAGTGCATTTCCATAACTCTCACGAGTTGCGATTTTCTTTACTTCACTCACAGGGATTCACCTACTTTCTCTAAATCTGCCATAGCCTGTGCATACTGTTCGTCATTTGGAGCCGCACCATGCCAGCTGGCCTGATTTTCCATAAAGGATACGCCTTTACCCTTCACACTCTTAGCGATAATAGCGGTAGGCTGTCCCTTCGTTGCTTTAGCCTCATCAAAAGCCTTTTTCAAGGCATCAAAATCATGTGCATCTACATTGATCACATGGAAATTAAACGCTTTAAATTTCTCATCGATTGGATATGGAGAACATACATCTGCGATATCACCATCGATCTGAAGACCATTATTATCCACGATCGCAACAAAATTATCGAGTTTACGATGTCCGGCAAACATCGCTGCCTCCCAGACCTGTCCTTCCTGGATCTCTCCATCCCCGAGAAGCGTATAGACACGGTAGTCATCTCCACTCAGTTTTGCGGACAATGCCATACCAACTGCCGCAGAAATTCCCTGTCCAAGAGAACCACTTGACATATCTACACCCGGAATGTGTTTTTTGTCCGGATGACCCTGCAGATAAGATCCTGTGTGCCGAAGCGTCTTAAGATCCTCTACCGGGAAAAATCCTCTGTTTGCCAGTGCGGAATAATATCCCGGTGCCGTATGTCCTTTACTCAGAACAAAACGGTCACGATCTGGTTTCTGTGGGTTTTTAGGATCAATATTCAGCTCTTCGAAGAAAAGGTATGTATAAATGTCTGCCGCTGAAAGAGATCCACCTGGATGCCCGGATTTCGCACTATGTACAGCAGTCACGATACCTTTACGAACTTCGTTAGCTGTCTTCTTAAGTTCTAACGTATTCATAATCTCTAACTCCTTTAATTTATTCGCCAAACACGGCAAAGCCGTGACTCAGTAACCTGTTCTGAATTATTCGCCAAACACGGCAAAGCCGTGACTCAGTAACCTGTTCTGAATTATTCGCCAAACACAGCAAAGCCGTGGCTCAGTAACCTGTTCTGAATTATTCGCCAAACACGGCTTTATAGTCTGCCTGGAACTTTGCAATACCCTGATCTGTAAGAGGATGCTTTGTCATCTGCTCGATTACGCTGTAAGGAACAGTAGCGATGTCAGCACCAGCCAGCGCACAGTCTGTCACATGAATCGGGTTACGAACGCTCGCTGCGATGATTTCTGTATCGATCTCCGGATAATTTGCAAATACAGCAGAAATGCTCTCGATCAGATCAATACCCGGCTGTGAAATGTCATCAAGACGTCCCAGGAACGGAGATACAAAAGTGGCTCCCGCTCTTGCAGCAAGAAGTGCCTGGTTTGTACTAAAGATAAGTGTCACATTTACTTTGATTCCCTCATCTGTCAATGCTTTTGTTGCTTTCAGCCCCTCTACTGTCATCGGGATCTTTACTACCATATTCGGATGGATCTTAGCGATCTCTTTTCCCTCTGCGATCATACCCTCTGCATCCACAGTCGTTGCCTTTACCTCACCACTGATCGGTCCGTCTACGATCGATGCGATCTCAGCAATAACCTGTCCAAAATCTCTTCCCTCTTTTGCGATCAAGGACGGATTTGTGGTCACTCCACAGATGACACCCATGTCATTTGCCTTTTTAATATCCTCTACATTGGCTGTGTCAATAAAAAATTTCATTTCAATATCCTCCTAAATTTTTATTTATGTTATATAATGCCAAGATACAATGCACCCTGACACTACATAATTTCAAGTGTTTTTATAACTTTTCCCGGCTCACCTTTTCCTCCCGGTCGGGCATTCCCTACGCCACGATCACCTCGGAGTCCAGCAGCTTTTCAAATTCATCCATCGGCATCGGTCTTGCATACAGATACCCCTGGCTTACATCACAGTGGATCGCTTTCAGATAACTCGCCTGCTCTTCTGTCTCCACTCCTTCACACACTACTGTTTTGTCCAGTTCCTGAATGAGCTCCACCGTTTTGCGTATGATGACCTTGCTCACATTGGAGGTCTCCGTTTCATCCAAAAATGCCTTGTCGATCTTTATGATATCAACTGGCAGTTTTTTTAATAAATTGAGTGAAGAATAACCCGTCCCAAAATCATCAATCGACCACTTGATACCAAGTTTTTTAAGCTCAGACATCATTTCGGCCATCTCTTCCAGAGAATCCGAAAAAATACGCTCTGTCAATTCCAGTTCGATCAGGTCCGGAGGAGTATTATAGCTATTCAACACATAAGCTACATCTGCAGTATAAGTATCACTATTAAGCAATACTCTTGACTGGTTGATCGAAATGGGCAGACAGACCTTTCTCTCTTCCAGCCTTCTCCGAAGCATCTCGCACACATTCTCAAGCATATAAAAATCCAACTGGCGAATAAAACCATTTCTCTCAAAAACAGGAATAAATTCATCCGGATAGACCATCGTCCCATCTTCTTTTATCCAACGGACAAGCGCCTCTGCACCGACCATCTTTTTTGTGACAAGATCATACTTGGGCTGGAGGTATACTTTAAATTCACCATTGTCCATCGCCCTCATCATATCTTTTTCAATTTCTTTTGCTTTCCTGTGTTTACCAAAATCCACCGGATTGTAATAGGCTACGCGAATCGAACTTCTCCCCCTGAGACTCTTTCTCGCCGCATTTGCCTTATCGACCATATCATCGATCGATTCTGTCAGGTCATTGATAAGAAACGCTCCAATTCCAAGACGCGGGACTGCCTCCGGAAATCTGTCCATCGCAAAATGGTTAAACTCCCGGCAGAATTGTTCCAGATCGTGTCCCAGTACCTCTTTCTTCACATACTGCACCAGCATGACAAAATGATCCGCTATACTACGGCAATAAAGCTGTATTCCAATATCAGCTTCTGAAATAGCATTGGCCAAATCCACAAGAAGAGTATCGGCAGGATGAGTGCCGTACAGGTTATTTACCCTTTCAAAATGGGCAATGTCCGTATATAACAATGCAAACCTGGCTTTCTGGTCTTCATCACTGAGAATCGCCTTTACTCCCGTCTTAAACGTATCAAGATTGTATAAACCAGTCAAGGAATCATACTGACACGTTATCCCCTCCATATACGATTTCCCATTTTTTCCCAAATCTTATTCCTCCTATCGGTCCCACTTATCACACAAAGAATTGATCTGATTCGTAAATTTGGCAACATCCTTATTACTAAGCCCCTCATTTTTACGAATAACAGCCAAAAGACGTTCTCCTGCTGCAATAAGTCGTCCAAACACATCCATAGCCCGTTTTTTCGCAGATTGTTTCTTCTTCGCATAAACGGGGTCTGCCACATATTCAAACTCTCCCCTGATCAGGTCAAAAATGCTCCCGCTGTAAGGTGCATTTGCTGATATATCATATTCATCACGAAGACACTCTGCAAAACTCTCACAGACCTGATCATCTCCGTGAACGACAAACACTTTCTTAGGCCCCTTTTCCTTAAAACCAAGAACCCAGTTAATAAGTCCCTTTTTATCCGCATGTCCGCTGATACCGGAAATCTTAACAATCTCTGATTTTACTTCGATCGTCTCCCCAAACAGTTTCACCTGTTCGGCACCTTCAAGCAATGCCCTTCCGAGAGTTCCGATCGTCTGATAACCTACAAAAACGATCGTACTTTCCTCTCTCCATAAATTGTGCTTTAAATGGTGGCGGATCCTGCCCGCCTCACACATTCCTGAAGCCGAAATAATAACCTTCGGATTCATATCCATATTGATCGCACGGCTGTCATCACTGGTGATCGAAAGCTTGAGGCCTTTGAATCCGATCGGATTTATCCCTTTGTCTACAAGCGCCCGTGCCTCTTCGTCAAAACAGCCCTCTACATTTTTTCCGAAAATACTGGTGGCCTCCACCGCCAACGGACTATCCACATAGACCTCAAAATCTGCATTTGTCCGGATGAGCCCCTGCTCTTTGATCTGACGGAGAAAATACAAAAGTTCCTGCGTCCGCCCAACCGCAAAAGCTGGTATGACCACATTTCCTCCCTTTTCAAATGTCCTCTCAATGATATCCGCAAGTTCCCCTACATAATCCGGGGCCTCTCCATGATACCGGTCTCCATATGTAGATTCCATGACCACATAGTCCGCACTCTTCGTATAAATGGGATCTTTCAGTATCGGCTTATTTGTATTTCCAAGATCTCCGGAAAATACGATCGTTCTATGTTCTCCATCCTCTGTCGCAAATACTTCGATCGAAGAGGATCCAAGCAGATGTCCCACGTCGGTAAAACGTATCGCAACTTCTTCACAAAGCGTAATCCTCTGATCATACTCACACGGTACAAAAAGCCGGACCGCGCCGATCGCATCCTCCATCGTATACAGCGGAACATATGTTTCTCCACCGGATCTCTTTGCTTTACGATTCCGCCACTCAGCCTCAAACTGCTGTATATGCGCACTGTCTCTCAGCATGATCGCACTGAGGTCTGACGTCGCCTTCGTCGCAAATACCCTTCCCCGGAATCCTCTTGCGTACAGCATCGGCAAAAGTCCCGTGTGGTCAATATGGGCATGAGTAAGAAGAATATAATCAATCTCCGCCGGGTTCACCGGAATTTCCTGACTTTCAAAGAGATGCTGCCCCTGCTCCATTCCAATATCCACACACAACTTTTTATCTCCGATCTCGAGATAATGGCAACTTCCGGTAACTTCATGTGCAGCTCCCAAAAACTCCAGTTTCATAATACCCCCTCCGTTCCCAAATTCCTCTTTATGTAACCCTTCATCCCCAAAAAACCAAAAACTATATAATATAAGTATAGCCCATCAACGCCATTTTTTCAACTTCTTTTTACAAAATAGAGCAGTTGATTGTTTTTGCTATGTTTGGTATACTGTTATCAAACAAAACAGCTCTATCCGGCATGGAAAGTGACAAATCAGGGAGGACTGAAAATGAACAAACAAAGGATCGTAGTCGCTCTGGGAAGAAACGCTTTTGGCGAAACATTTCCCGAACAGCAAAAAAACACAAAAAAAGCAGCCAGTGCTGTGGCTGATCTGGTAGAAGAAAAATATGAAATTGTAATCACACACAGCAATGGTCCCCAAGTAGGTATGATACAGACCGCCATGACGGAATTTGCGCGGCTTGACAGCCGTTATACCGTGGCTCCCATGTCACTCTGTGGCGCCATGAGCCAGGGTTATATTGGTTATGACCTGCAAAATGCAGTCCGCACAGAACTATTAAACCGTGGAATCTTCAAACCCGTCTCTACCGTTATCACACAGGTACGGGTGGACCCGTTTGACAAGGCATTTAACCACCCCACTAAGATCATCGGACGATGCATGACAAAAGAAGAGGCAGAAGCCGAAGAGGAAAAGGGCAATCATGTCGTTAGTGAAAATGGTACTTACCGCAGGATCATCGCCTCTCCCCATCCGATTGACATTTATGAGATCGATGCCATCCGAACTCTGACAGAGGCAGGACAAATCGTCATCGCAGCGGGCGGGGGCGGTATACCTGTCATGGAACAGGGAACACGCCTGAAAGGCGCCAGTGCCGTCATTGAAAAAGACTACACGGCAGCAAAGCTGGCTGACATGCTCGATGCTTCCTGCCTGCTCATCCTCACAGGGCAAGACCAGATGTACGCTGGTGATGAGCCAATCGGAGAAATCACAAGCAGTGACGCCCTCCGCCTGATCGACGAGGGACATTTTGATCCCATTACTACCCTTCCCAAAATAGATGCCAGCGTATCCTTTGTCACCTCCGGCGAAGAACGGACCGCCATCATCGCCAGACTGGAAGATGCCGCAAGGGCAATAAAAGGGCGATGCGGAACAGTAATTCGCTGAAAAAAGATGCGACTGAAAACATATCCCTTCCAGCGGGCAGATCAATCTGCAAAGCACCGTTTATGTCTGCCAGAAGGGATATATTTTTATACTGTCATACACGCATAAACCTTTTCTGTTTCTAAACTCCCCGCCTCCATGATGGCTACAATGATCCGCTCAATCATTTGCTCTTCTTCCTCCAGAGCATCCGCAATCTCCTCTACCGTCATACCTCGACCACGCTTTTTAATCGTTTGATTGATCAGACAAAGTAAATTTCCCTCTTCTCTTCCTTCTAATCTTCCTTCGATTCTCCCATCCTCGATCATTTCGCGAATTGCACGGCACATATCAAATCCCTCCTCTGTCTCATACTCTTTTTTCTGTATCTCAAGTTCCTTACTCCTGCTATAGACTGACAGCACATCATAAGCATCCTCCCGCAAATGACGGAAGTTCTCATTTTTCTTCACATAGCTCTTCAGTCCTTCTTTATCATTTTGGTGTTTTAAAAAGCCAAATACCTCTCTTAAGTCTGTCCGGAACACATCACATGTTCCTAATTCGTGTACATCAAACAGATTCACATGAAAATCATTACACAGGGGAAGCAGCCTGTCTTTAATCTCCTTGGGCATTTGCTGAAGTCCCGCCATTTTACTAAGGTTTGTAAAACCTGACCACTCTTCCTCTCCGAGATATACACCAATCGTGATAACCGGCATCAAACGGTCACTCCCTGAAAATCCTGAAAGATACTCGGGTGACCGCAGATCTCTCTTGTGGCGGTGCCTTTTCCATATCTGCCGATATTGCCTGTCATGCTGAACAGACTCATAGTTCATATACTTTACCGGCAATGCAAAATGCGGCGACGCTTCCGGCTCAAGATCAAGGATATAGTTCATTCCCCTATAGTGCCAAAGTTTTGCATTGTCACGCACATACTCATGATAAGTATTTTTCTTCGCTTCCCGCCGCCATAGCTTAGAATCCAGTGTAGTAAGAGCGTCCGGGCAGATGATTCTTTCCCCCTGAAAGACGACACCATTGAAAAAATCGGCAAAGCGTTCGTTCTGCGATATGTAATCATTCCATACGATGTTCTTTTTTCCCAAATATTCACTTCCCATCTGCTAGTATACTATATAATTTACAAAAGTCAAGTGTTTCCATAAAAACAGTAACAAAAAATCAGACAGACTAACCTATCCTATTTTTGGCGCCATCGAGCTAACTTTAAATTAGCAAAGAGTCAGATTTAAACTCTGCTTTGGGTTTTGGATCAATGCACGAATGTGCTTTCTGAAACATTTTAGAAAATTCGATAATGTTTTTATATTAGACAGTATATCACATAACTAAGCATTTGTAAATAAGAAACTAAAATTTCTCACGGAAATCAGTTCCCTACTTCTTTTATTGGCTGGCGAATCACCGTTCTCAGCCGTTCTCTCGCTGTCCGTCGCGGATCACTGAGATAGATTTCATGGTGAAGCCTTTTCTCTGACAGATCCTCTGTATATCCCTGTTCCTCAAGAAATGCCTGCATCTTTTGAAGAGTCGCTGGCTCATCATCGTAGCTCCCAACATGCATACACTGCACGCAGAGCCCTTCCTGATAAGTAAAATAGGTCACTTTGGAAAAGTCACTCTGTTTCTTGTTCGTCGCCTCTCTCACAGCCCAATCAAACTCTTCCTTTGTCACAAATTCTGGCAGACGGATCATAGCCCGCCACTCAAATGCTTCCTTGCGGGTATCGTCGATCGGAACATTTCCTGGCATCTTCCACAGGCCCTCGAGAGGCGGCACGACATAAGAAAAATATCCGTCCATTTTATGACCTGCCCGCTCACTCATTTTAATCGTAAAAGCAATCGCATAAAGCATACCGATCGCCGCCTTATACTCGCCCTCCGGTTCGTTTGGATCTCCCTTTCCCTGAACAGAGAGATAGTTGATTTCGGGTATCATGATGATATCCGGTGTCTTCGGCGGCAGATAAAATTCTTTGTATTCCTTTTTGTAGTCAAAATTATCCTGCTTATTTTTCATCTGAATCCTCCCTTCCTAAACGCAGATTTTTTACGCGTCTCGATATATTTGCCTCAAATTCCTCATCGGACATCGAAGGATCCTTTGTCGCTTTCCAGATATCACAAGGAATTTTCTCACAATTTGCACAAGTGGCGAATTTGTTTTTCGTTACGGAGCAATGATAGATCGGGCAAGCTTTTCCTTGTGAATGAAACACTTTTCCACGCACATCGTTACACCCACTGCACATTTCCCCATAACAATAACATGTTTTACACTCGGTTCCACAACAACTCAAATCCAGAATTTCCCGCTGCTTTTTACCACTGAAACCTCGAAGCATGACCTCATAGGACTGATCAAGCAACTCCTTCAACAGCTCGTCCGATATTTCCCCATCCACTTTTATGGAATTCCAATGTTCTTTATTCATGTAATATCCCGGAATGATGTCCTCGTACTGCTGACGCAGAAATTCCCCATCCGCCGGTTCCAGTTTGATCGTGATGTAATAAGGCTTATCATTCCCGTCCAGGCATGACGCTGCAAACATTTTTCCATCCAGTTTGTAACGTACCCAGTTCCACGAAGGCTGCAGATCCTTTGTCACACCCCTCTTATTCAATAAATACTCATCCATCCATGCATATTTCATTGCATTCTCTCCTTCTTACTTTTCGTATCGCCCCAACATCTCCCTCAATGCCTGCTTCAGTTCTTCACGCAAATGTTCCGGTTCAAGAAGCTCTGCCTTATTTCGAAATGTCAGAATCCATGTGAGAAAATTTTCCCTGTTGGTATAGTCGGCGTGAAACAAAAGCTTCCCATCTGGCAATTCCTCAAAACACCCTTTACCAAACTCCTCCACCAATCTCCATTTGCAGTCCGCTTCAAATAATGCCTTTACCCGGATTCCACCGGGAAAGATCTGTTCATCACTCAGCTCCGGTGGCGAAACCTGACGACCGGAAAAGGTGCGTTCTGACAGTTTCAGTTCGTCCATACGGTTCAGTTTGAACAGGCGGAAGTCCTCCCTGTCCTTACACCATCCCCACACATACCAGCTCGACCACCGGAAGATCAGATAATACGGTTCGATCGTTCTCGCACTCTCCCCTCCCGGAGAATAGTAGAAAAAATCAAGTTCTTTCCGGCTGTCAATGGCATACCGGATCTGCTCAATCTTAGGGGCCAGTGAATCCTTATACCATGAAGAAAGATCAATCAGGACGGACTGACCGCCCTCCATAAAATCCGAAGAACCGGCAAACAATTTTTCCATCAGCTGCCCATATCGATTTGTTCCATTGACACTGTCAAGACTCCGGAGTCCGGCAAGAATATCTTTCATCTCCGTGCCGGTCAGGAGCGTCCGCTCTATTTTGTAATCTTCCATAATGGAAATGCCGCCATTTGCTCCCTGCCTTGTTACGATCGGAATGCCCGCTTTGCACAAATCCTCAATATCGCGGTTAATGGTTCGCCTGGAAACCTCAAAATGCTCTGCCAGATAAGGTGCTGTGACCGTTTCTCTCTGTAACAGGATCGATAAAATCCCAATCAGTCTGTCTATTTTCATAATAATCGAATCCCCATTTCTGCAACTCTTTGCACCTTTCCCCAGCTCGTTTATGTTCGCACGCTCAGTTCCATGTATCAATACTGATCATATCACATCGAACACGACAACAGTATGTCATGTTCCTGCTCCCTTTCTTTCAAAAAAATTTTTTACCAGACAAAAAGGTCCGATACAAGCTTGCCTTTAAAAGCCCATTTTATAAAAGGGCTGGACAATATGAACACAAAACGATAAGATGTGCATCCAGCTACTCATCTTATCGTTTTTTGTGCATATTGCTAACCCATTAAAAAATGACCCTTCTTAGATCTCCACGTCCTCCGTATAATCCACATTCTCATATCCAAATCCGAACATGTTATAAAAATCGTCCCAGTAGCCCTCGATGTCCCCAAGCTCTTTGATCGATTCCGATGTCACATCTTCCCACACATCTGCAATCTTTCTCTGGATTTTATCTTCCATCTCATAATCATCCAGACGGAGCATCCCGGCATCATCCGTCTCAGGGCCACCTGGCAGCTTATCAAGGAAAAGACGGTTCATCTGCTCAATGCATCCCTCATGGAGTCCCTCCTCCTTCATCACCTGATACAGAAGCGAGATATAGAGTGGAACGATCGGAATTGCTGCGCTGGACTGTGTGACAAGCGCCTTATTTACCGATATGTACGCCTTAAGCCCGATATCCGCAAACTCTTTCGTCAATTCCACAGAAGTATCATACAGATGCTTCTTTGCCTGTCCAATACTTCCATCCTTGTAAATAGGGTGTGTTACAACAGGACCGATATAAGAATAAGCAAGCGTCACGGCCCCATCTTTTATCACATTGGCATCATGCAGCGCACGGATCCAGTCCTTCCAGTCCTCTCCACCCATAACCTGTACCGTCGCACGAATCTCATCCTCATCGGCCACCGGCACAGTCACCTCTTTGATCTCATTTGTCCGAAGGTCGATGGTTTTATTCGTAAATGGTTCACCTACCGTCTTCAGCACAGAAGAAACCGCAGTTCCATCCGGCATCGTACGTCTCGGAGCCGCCATACTGTACACGATCATGTCGACCTGTCCAAAATCATCTTTAATGCACTGGATAACCTCTTCCTTCATCTGCTTCGAGAAACCGTCACCATTAAACGACTTTGCATAATATCCATCCGCTGATGCAAATTTCTCAAATGCTTTTGTGTTATACCAGCCGGCCGTAGCCGTCCGTTTTCCATTCGATTCCCTTTCAAATGCCACACCGATCGTATCCGCTCCATAACCATATGTAACAGCAATACGTGAAGCAAGACCATAACCAGTGGAGGACCCGATTACAAGAACCTTTTTGGGTCCGTCTGCCTTTCCGTGTTCTTTTGTACACTCGATCTGCCTTCTCACACTTTCCTCACATCCCTTTGGATGCGCTGTCGTACATATAAATCCTTTTACCTTTGGTTCTACTACCATTATCTGCTCCTTCCTGTGCTTTCACACTTTAAGCTTTTATAAAAACAGCGTTTTAAATCACATAAAACAAAGTCATAAAGAAATGCAGTACACTTCCCGCTATGACAAACAAGTGGAACAACGAATGCATATAACGTTTCCTCTTGCCAATACCATATAAAACAGCACCGATCGTATAAGCCAGCCCCCCGGTGATGAGATAAACCAGCCCCCCGGGCCCTAACATCTCAGCTGTCGGTTTTATGAAAAAGATAATACACCAGCCCATGCCAAGATAACAGATCATGGACATTTTCTTATATTTTTCAAGATCAATCGCCGTAAGGGTGGCAGCCGCCAGACAGCATGCCCACACGATCCCAAACACGGTAAATCCAACCGCTGGGTGTTCCCTTCTCAAACCGGCAAGCGTGATCGGAGTATATGTACCGGCAATAAGAAAATAAATCGTACAGTGGTCTATGACCTGAAATACTTTTTTGGCCATCTCTGATCTCAGCCCATGGTAAATACTTGACATCGTGTAAAGGACTACCATCATGGCCCCATAGATCGCCGATGCCACCACAGCCCATGCATCCCCCTTCAGTGCTGAAAAGATCACGCAGAGCACAAGCGCTGCAATCGCAAGTGCCCCTCCGACGATGTGCGAAACCATATTAAAGATTTCCTCCCCTTTCGTATAATCAGGAAGATCTCTGTCTCTTAAGCGGGTACGTTTCATTTTATTCCTCATTCCTGCAAGGCAGTTCCCTTCCACCCTGACTTTATTTTCATGATAGCTTTGCCATATACCGACACAAACCTACCAGTTCTCTACTTCCCCTCATCCGACAACACATGGAACAATGCCGTCTTGTAGATGAGTACCAGCCGGACATCCCGGTCACAGTAGCGGTTCCGGACATATTCTGCAAGTTTGTAAAAATACACCGCCACAAGCACACCGATCGCTACCGATTTGATCTCCACCATGACCGGCATCAGTGAAAGTGCCAGCACAGCGAGTACAAATCCCACTGTCACATAAAAAAATATCTGGCTTATTTTCACAGAGAGCTGTACCGTACGGAGCAGGTTCAAAAGCTTATCACTAAGATTATCATCCGGTATATGGTTCAGATCGTGATAAATATCACAGAAAATGTCCATGCATTCCTTCCGGTCCATCTTGTAACAGTATATCCGATATTTATTTCTCCCAAATTCTTTCTGAATTAATTTCCCCAGAACACTCTTCACATTCTTTCTCCTTCGGTTTTTTATCCTTATCCTTATAGTATTCGCCCACACCTTGTTTCGTTATACATACAAGGAACAATGATTTTTAACAAAACCGGTAAACCGTACTGCTTGTAAAAGTATCCCCCGCTTTTAACACGCAGGACTCAAACGAAGGGACATTGACTGAATTCGGGAAAAACTGGGTCTCAAAGCAGACTCCCGTTCTCTTTGTATATTCTGTCCCGTCTTTTCCGTCTTCTTTCACAATAAAATTCCCGGTATAAAGCTGCATTCCCGGAAGATCGGTATACACCTCCATCCGGCGCCCTGTCGTCTCTTCCGAGAGTTCAGCGACTTTTTCCATCTTTCCCGTCTCTTTTTCCAACACAAAATTGTGATCGTATCCCCCGGCGATCTGAAGCGGCTTATAATCCGCTTCAATATCCTGCGCAATAGTTTTTTCCGTCCGGAAATCCATCGGTGTTCCGGTCACATCAATAATATTGCCGTTCGGGATCAGATCGTCGCTCGTCTCTGTGAAACCGTTTGCCCGGATCCATACTTTATGGTCGGTGATCGTTCCGCCATTATGACCTTTCAGGTTGAAATACGAGTGGTTTGTCACATTGCATAACGTATCCTTATCCGTCTTCGCCTGATAAGATATTTTCAGTTCATTGTCATCTGTCAGCGTATAAGTGACACAAATGTCCAGATTTCCCGGATACCCCTGCTCCATGTCCGGGCTGGTCCTCGAAAACGAAACACTGTTATCTGTCGTCTCCGCCTTGTACATGACTTTATTGTAACCCGGTGTGCCGCCATGGAGATTATTGTCACCGTCATTCTTTTCAAGCTCATAGGTCACACCATTTAACTGAAACTCTGCATTGCCGATCCGGTTGCCATGTCTTCCGATAAACGATCCGAAAAAGCAGCCATTTTCCTCATAGCCTGCCACGTCATCAAAACCAAGCACAATATCATCGAGCTTCCCATTCTGATCCGGCACAAAAAGCCTCACAATGTTGGCGCCAAAATCAATAAAGTCAGCCCGCATGCCATTTTTGTTTTCCAGTGTGAAAAGCGTCACTTCTTTTCCTTCTTTTGTTACCCCAAATTTCTCTGTCCTTACACTCACTTTTTAACCCTCCTGATTGTTTTATGATTGTCTGCTATTCTGCGTCCTTCCCTTCCTCTTCGGCAGAAGAAAGGACGATTCCAAGTTCATCAAGCTGTTTTTCATCTACCGTTCCCGGCGCCTCTGTCAACGGACAGGAGGCATCCTTTACCTTCGGGAATGCGATCACTTCACGGATATTATCTTCTCCCGCCATCAACATGATCAGACGGTCAAACCCGTAAGCGAGCCCCGCATGCGGCGGAACACCATATCGGAACGCATTCAGGAGAAATTCAAACTGTTCATGCGCCTCTTCCCTGGAAAATCCAAGGCACTCAAACATCTTTTCCTGTATGTCATTCTGGTGGATACGCACGGAACCACCGCCTAACTCCGTTCCGTTCAGCACGATATCATATGCTTTGGCACGAACCCTTCCCGGCTCTGTATCAATATATTTCAGATCCTCTTCCATCGGCATCGTAAACGGATGGTGCATCGCCTGATAACGTCCCAGCTCCTCATTGTACTCGAGAAGCGGAAACTCTGTCACCCAGAGGAAATGATACTGCCCCGGTTCGATCAGCTCCAGACGTTTGGCAACCTCGAGACGGAGATTTCCAAGAACATCATAAACCACCTTATTCTGGTCTGCCGCAAAGAGAAGCAGGTCTCCCGGCTCACCTTTCATCGCCGTCACAAGGGCATTTAATTCCTCCTCCGTCATAAACTTAGCGAAGGACGACTTATAACTTCCATCCTCATTCACACATAGATAGGCAAGACCTTTTGCCCCATATTCTTTTGCAAAATCTACAAGGGAATCAATCTTCTTACGTGGCATCGCGGCCTGTCCCTTGACATTGATCCCCCGGACGGAACCGCCATTTTCGATCGCTCCGGCAAACACACCGAATCCGCATCCTCTCACCGTCTCCGTCACATCGGTCAATTCCATTCCAAACCTTGTATCAGGTTTATCGGAACCAAAACGATCCATCGCCTCCTGCCATGTCATCCTCGCAATCGGAAGTGAGATCTCGATACCAAGGATCTCTTTAAACAATTTCTGCAAAAGACGCTCATTTACATCGATGACATCATCAATGTCCACAAAGGAAAGTTCCATATCAATCTGTGTAAACTCCGGCTGACGGTCCGCCCTGAGGTCCTCGTCACGGAAACATTTTACGATCTGGAAATACCGGTCATACCCGGAACACATCAAAAGCTGCTTAAAAAGCTGCGGGGACTGCGGAAGCGCATAAAAATTTCCCGGATGCACGCGGCTTGGCACAAGATAATCCCTGGCGCCCTCCGGCGTACTCTTCGTAAGCATCGGCGTTTCAATCTCAAGAAAGCCCTCGTCAGCGAGAAACTGCCTTGCCAGTGTCGCAACCCGGCTTCTCATCAAAAGATTCCTCTGCATATCCGGTCTTCTCAGATCCAGAAAACGGTAACGCAGACGAAGGTCATCCTTGCTCCTCATATCTTCCTCGATCGGAAACGGAGGTGTCTCGGATTCCGACAGGATCCGGATGTCTTTCGCCCTCACCTCTATTGCCCCTGTCTTTAAATTCGGATTCACAGCGCCGGAACGGTTTTCCACGACGCCCGTCACAGCCGCCACATATTCCGCACGGAGTTTCGCTGCCTTCTCAAATCCTTCCTTCCCGGTATCGCTCTCCTCGAAAATAAGCTGTATGAGTCCGGAACGGTCTCTCAGATCCACAAAAATGATACCGCCCTTATTTCTGCTTTTCTGCACCCATCCCATAACAGTCACAGTCTGTCCCACCTGCTCTGTTGTAAGTTCCGCACACCGGCAGGTGCGCTTTAATCCCTGCATTGATTCTGCCATTTTTTCCTCCATTTTCTACTCTGCAAAGAATTCCTGGATTTCATCATAACCATCCTTTGTGAGCTGTTCCTTCTGAAATTTTTTATTTTTCTTCATGATATTTACACTGATCTTATATCCTGCTTCCCGCTCTTCTTTTGCCTTTTCCAATACCTCTTTCATCAGTTCGGGAGACGCCTTCTTATCGATCAGATATGCCTTTTTCTTCGCAGCAGACGGAATCTGGAAATCCCCCTCCAGAAGAAGCATAACAATCCGCTCAAAGCCAATGGAAAAACCACAGGCACACGTGTCACTTCCTGTAAATTTCCCGATCATCTCATCATATCGTCCGCCACCTCCGACAGAACCACCAAAGCCGTCCATCGAAATCTCGAAAATCGGCCCGGTATAATAACTCATACCACGCACAAGCGTCGGGTCAAAAACAATCTTAAAATCTGCCGTCTTGATCTCATCCACTACGGTAATGATCGTCTCCAGGTCCTCCGCTGTACCCTCTTCCAGACAATCTCCGAGAACCTCTTTCAGGTAGCGGATCCCCTCAATGTCATTCGTCACCTTATCAAACAGTTCCCCACACCGTTCCACCGATTCTTTTTTGTAACCGGCTTCCAAAAGCTCGGCCTTCACACCGTCCATTCCGATCTTATCCATCTTGTCCAGAATGATAAACACATTGTCATACTCTCCGGTTTCAAAGCCACAGTAAGCTGCCATCGCTTTCAAGATCTTCCGGTTATTGATGCGGATCGTAAAATCTTGAAAATCCAGTTTCCCAAGAAGTGTCGTCGTGGCAAGGATCAACTCTGTCTCAGCCAGTATAGACGGCTCGCCGAGAATATCGATATCACATTGCATAAACTGACGGAAACGTCCTCTCTGGGGCCGGTCTGCCCTCCACACATTTCCCATCTGCAACGCCTTAAAGGGGGCGCCGAGCTCATTCGCATTATTCGCATAATACCGGGACAGCGGAACCGTCAGGTCATATCTGAGACCGCTATCCACCAGATCCGCCTCACACTCTGCGGTATCCAGTTTGAGTTTCTCTCCCCGCTTTAATATTTTAAAGATCAACTTTTCATTTTCGCCGCCCTGCTTATTTGAAAGGCTTTCAATGTGCTCCACACACGGCGTCTCGATTGACGAAAACCCAAATGTTCCATAAGTCTCCTTTATAAGTCGGATCACATAATCACGGATCTCCATTTCCCGTGGCAGGATATCTTTCATTCCCGTGACCGGTTTCTTTTTTAATGCCATTTTTTTCCCTCCATTCGTGCATGACGAACTGTTGTCCACCGTTCTCCTACTGCACATGATCTGTAAATAATTTTTTTCTCGCGATCATTTCATCTATTCTACTTATGTAGTCATCTACACTTTTTACATTTTCCACGCGCTCCATCCGGTCTTCCCCATGAAATACATATTTGGAAGAACCTCCGCTCCCCAGCGCCAGTATCGTCTGCAGCTCCTCCATGATCAAAATATTATACAGACATTCTTTCCCCGGTTTTGCGTATGCGACATTTTCCTGATTGGTATTTCTCGTAGTCGCCGTTTTATTTTTCTGGCGGTACATATAATACGGCTCATACCCGTGCTCCAGACAGAACTTTTCCGAATGATCCTGCATCTGTGCAATACAGGTATCCTCCCTGCGGATATCTCCGCCGCTCTCTAACTGCCTCCGGCGCATCTGCGAAGCCCTTTTTATAACAAGGGTATGGATGGTGATACTATCCGGTCCAAGGCGTTCCACCTGCGAAAGCGTCCCGGCAAAGTCCTCCAGCCCCTCCTCCGGCAGCCCGGCGATCAGGTCCATATTGATATTGTCAAAGCCAAGTTTTCTCGCCATGGCAAACACCGTCCTGATCTCCTCCACCGTATGTTTTCTCCCCAGAAGTTCAAGCGTATGCTGCTTCATACTCTGTGGATTGATGGAAATACGGGACACCCCGTATTGTTTCATAAGGCGCAGTTTCTCTTCGGTGATGCTGTCCGGACGCCCGGCCTCCACGGTAAACTCAAGGCTCTTTTCCACTGGCAGATATTGCTGTATCATCGACAGCAGTCTCTCAAACTGGATTTCATCTAACGATGTCGGCGTCCCTCCACCGACGTACACCGCCTGAAGCTTTTTGTCCGCATACTGTTCTGCCACAAACTGCATTTCCTTCTGAAGTGCATCCAGATAGCGGTCTACTTTATCCGCATACTGTCTGAGTGGATACGAGGAAAATGAACAGTAAGCGCATATGCTTGGACAAAACGGAATCCCGATATAGATACTGACACTGTTTTCATGGTCGATCCCGGCAGTGAGCACCGCTTCTTTTTTTGCCACATTCAAGGCAAGCGTCGTCTTTTCGCTGCTGCACATGTATTCTGTCTGAAGAATTTCCCGGATCTGTTCCTCACTCTTTCCCTCCATGAGCATCCGGAGCGGAATCTTCGCCGGACGGATGCCGGTGAGTATCCCCCATGGCAATTTCTTTCCCGTGTATCCGGCCAGAAATCCATAGACTCCTTTTTTAATTTTGTTTTTTGTATAAGGAGCCGGGAAACATTCCTCATATTCTTTTACACCATCAATTTCCCAACAGACGGGAAAATCATTTCTTCCAGCCCATTCCTCGTTTTGCTCCACCACACACTTTTTTTCCGGGCAGAATGCCTGAGCCAACGCCCTCATATCGTAAGAAAATTCATTGTCCTTAAGTGTTATCTGAATCATACTGTATCCTTTTTATCCCCAGAAGCCCGGCTGACCGGACGCATATGGATTATTCTCTTTTTCATATCCGATCTGGGTAGCAGGCCCGTGTCCCGGAAATACCTTTACCTCCTCCGGGAGCGTAAGAACCTTTTCCTGAAGGGACCGAAGCAGTGCGCTTCCATTTCCGGTCGGAAGATCCGATCTTCCGATCGACTCAAGAAACAGCGTATCCCCACTGAAAAGAAGAGCCTCTTCTTTCATGTAATAGCAACAACTCCCCCTCGTATGCCCCGGCGTATGGATCACCGTAAATTTCATCCCTGCCGATTCATAGTCCTGTCCATCTTTCAAAAACACATCCGCAAAAAGGCTTACAGCGCCTCCCCCCGCCATCGCAGATACATTGAGCCCGGCATCCTCCAACAGTTCCTTCTCCTCTTCGAGCACACACAGTCTGCCGCCAAGCTCCGACATCAGATCAGAAACACCCATAATATGATCAAAATGCCCATGGGTGAGAAGGATATCCTCCAAAACCAGACCGCTGTCCCTTATAAATTTTGCCAACGGTTTTCCATCATCGCCGGGGTCGATCACGACGCACCGGTCACTACCCTCTTTTCGCACAATGTAACAGTTTGTACTAACTCCGCCTACAATCGTAGAATCAACACATATTCCATTTATTTGCATATTTCCCTCCATCATTCTAACCATTTGTCCGTCTCTCAATGTCAATGACACTCTCCACCGCCCGCAGTTTTTTCACCAGCTTATTTAGCTGTTCTACACCCTTAGTCTCAAAGCCGACTACAATTGTAGCCTTCTCTTGTTTGGTCGTTCTGATGTTCATGGACTTCACATCAATTTCATTTTCGGTAAAGATTTTTGACACATCAAAAAGCACGCCACTACGGTTGTAGGAATAGATAACAATCTCGACCGGATAGTATTCCTGATTCTTCTTTGCCTCCGGATTCCACTCCGCCTCGATCAACCGGTTTCTCTCCTCAAGCGGAAGATGGATCATATTCACACAGTCTGTCCGGTGGATAGATACCCCTCTCCCTCTTGTGATAAATCCTACGATCTCATCCCCGGGAACCGGGTTGCAACAGCGGGAAAAGCGGACCGCAAGATCGTCTAACCCCTCTACAATGATACCGCTCTTGCTCTTTGACACTTTGTCCGACCCTAAAGTAGCTTCTTTTGCTGCCTTCGCCTCTTTCGCACTTTCGATAACCTCTAAAACCTGTTCATCCGATACGATCCTGTTATTTTTCTTGTCGTATTCATACTGCAATTTATTGATGACCTGGCCTTCCTTCAAGCCACCATGACCGATCGCTGCATAGACGGAATCCCAGTCTTTAAATCCATATTTCCTCTTACATGCCTCTGTATATTCCGGTTTTAAAAGCTGGTACAGATCAATATTTTTTGTCTTCGCATACTGGACAAGAAGTTCCTTGCCCCGGACGATATTTTCTTCCTTGAACTCTGTGCGGAACCACTGGTTGATCTTATTTTTTGCCTGCGTACTCTTTGCGATGGAAAGCCAGTCGCGGCTTGGTCCCTTACTGTTCTGGGAAGTAGTAATCTCGATCCGGTCGCCGTTCCGGATCTGGTAATCCAGACGGACAAGGTTTCCATTCACCCTCGCCCCGACCATTTTATTTCCCACTGCCGTATGGACAGCATAAGCAAAATCAATCGGTGTGGAACCCGCTGGCAACGTTTTTACATCTCCATTCGGAGTAAAACAATATACACTGTCTGAAAACAGGTTCAGATCGCTTTTGATCAGGCTCAAAAATTCTTTATTGTCAGACATATCCCGCTGCCACTCAAGAATCTGCCTGAGCCATGCCATCTTCGCCTCTTCGTTCTCGACGCTCTCCTCACTTCCCCTGCTCTCTTTATATTTCCAGTGTGCCGCAATTCCATATTCCGCCGTCTTATGCATTTCATACGTCCGGATCTGTATCTCAAACGGCTGTCCGGTCGGACTGATCAATGTCGTATGAAGCGACTGGTAATGATTGGCCTTTGGCATCGCTATGTAATCCTTAAATCTCCCCGGAATCGGTTTATACATCTCATGGATAATGCCGAGAGCCGTATAACACTGCTGCTCGGTATCAACGATGATCCGAACCGCAAACAGATCATAAATCTGCTCCAGGGTCTTATTCTGATTGACCATTTTCCGGTATATGCTGAATAAATGCTTTACTCTTCCATCAATCGTAGCGTCAATCCGGGCTTCTTCGAGATGTTCCCTTACCTCTGACATGATGTCTTTGACAAATGTCTCTTTTTTCACCCGCATATGATTAAACTTATCCGTGAGTTCATGATAAATATCCGGTTCCAGATATTGAAGTGACAGATCATCCAGTTCTACCTTTACTTTGGAAATACCAAGGCGGTGTGCGATCGGAGCATAAATATCCATCGTCTCTCTCGCCTTTTCCTTCTGTTTCTCTGGTTTCATAAACTGCAGGGTACGCATGTTGTGAAGCCGGTCTGCCAATTTTATGATAACGACACGGATATCCTTCGCCATAGCAAGAAACATCTTCCGAAGGTTTTCTGCCTGAACATCCAGCTTGTCCGCAGAATAATTTAACTGCGTCAGCTTGGTGACTCCGTCCACTAAAAGAGCGATCTCTTCACTGAATAATTCCGTAATCTCTTCCACCGTATACTTTGTATCCTCTACCACATCGTGGAGAAGCCCGCCCACGATCGTCTCCTTATCCATGTCGATCTGGGCAAGGATGATCGCCACACACACCGGATGGATCAAATACGGTTCCCCGGATTTTCGCTTCTGATCCTTGTGGGCTTCCTTCGCAAGCTCATACGCTTTTGTCACGATCACAAGATCATCCTCCGGATGATCTGCGAGGATAATCTTCTTTAGGACCTCAAACAAAATATCGGGATCCGTAAAATTCGGGGGTATGATGTCCTGGGACAGTTCACCCGTATCAAATTTTTCAATCAGTCCACTTTGTCTGTCCTCAGCCATACTTATCAGCCCCTTCTCATATCAGTTTTACGACGATTATTTTAATTATATAAGAAAAAGCGTGAAAATGCAACTGCTAGTGCAGTATCTTGCCAAAAAAGGCGCTGCCATGAATATGTATCCGATCATTTTCATGACAGCGCCATTTTTATAGCCCTTAAAATATGTTTTATATCAATGGTCTATTCTTAACATCACTACGAGTTCGCACGCATTTTTTGCTCAAGACGTATTTTATCGGCAATCAACGCTACAAATTCAGAATTCGTAGGTTTCCCTTTGCCATTATTCACTGTGTAGCCAAATAATTCATCGATCGTATCTACCTTCCCTCTCGTCCAAGCCACTTCAATCGCATGCCGTATCGCACGTTCTACTCTGCTTGGAGTAGTATTATGCTGTTTTGCAATGGATGGATAAAGTACCTTGGTAATCGAATTGAGTATCTCACTATTCCCTACCGACATCATGATCGCATCCCGCAAATACTGATATCCCTTAATGTGTGCCGGAACTCCAATCTCGTGGATGATATTTGTCACATCCATTTCCAGATTGTATTCCGACTTAAAATCTTTGTTCAAATACTGCTCGTAACTACTGTTCAACATAATCAGTTTATTTTCTGGCTTTAACTGTTGTACTTTATTGAGAATCGTCTCTTTTTCAAAAGGTTTTAAAACATAGTATGTGGCCCCATACTGAAATGCAGTTTGCATTACATTTTCCTGTGTAACCGCTGTGACTACTATAAAATCTGGTCTCTTCTTTATGCCCGGAATCCCCCTGTATATCTTTTCAAGAACCAGAAGGCCATCCATCTTAGGCATGATCAGATCAAGAAATACTACGTCCGGTACTGTTTCACGGATCATCTCGATCGCTGCAACCCCATTTTCTGCATGCCCTACGATCTCCACCTCATTATCATCCTGCAGGCTTTCTCTGATCATAGTAGCTGTTCTCGCACTGTCATCCACAATTAAGACTTTAAGCTTGTTCAATATGCATTACCTCCATTTACCCATTTCATAAAACCATTTTCGGTGCTACGTTTTGCATTATATATGGTTTTTCATCTTTTTGCAAGCAAATTTTATATATTTATTACATTTTATTCACTTACTTTTAACAAAATTCTAGCAAAATCGCCAAATTTTTACCCAATTTTACTATTTTCATCTTATTTTTTTCACTTGACCTCATCAGACAAGTCGTCTATTATAAAACTATGAACAAATTACTATGAGAATTTGTACAATATGCACAATAGTTCTCATGAGAAAGGATGTATTATTAATATGAAAGAAAAGGAATTTAAGCCCTATATCGCGGCAGACAAGATCACCCCGGAATTAACTGTTACTTCTATTATAATGGGTGTCATCCTCGCCGTTGTATTTGGCGCAGCAAATGCCTATCTCGGACTCCGTGTAGGCATGACCGTTTCTGCCTCCATTCCGGCGGCAGTCATTTCGATGGGGACGATCCGCGTCATCATGCGCAAGAACTCCATCCTGGAGAGCAATATGGTACAGACCGTCGGCTCTGCCGGTGAGTCACTGGCGGCCGGCGCCATCTTCACTCTTCCGGCTCTGTTTCTCTGGGCCGCAGAAGGAAAGATGGAGACTCCCGGTATTCTGGAAATCTCGATCATCTCGCTCTGTGGTGGTGTTCTGGGTGTTATGTTCATGGTTCCACTCCGAAATGCCCTCATCGTAAAAGAGCACAACACACTCCCCTATCCGGAGGGAACCGCCTGTGCGGAAGTCCTGCTCGCCGGGGAAGAGGGCGGATCGAGCGCAAAAACCGTATTTATCGGTATGGGATTTGCCGCAGCCTGTAAGTTTCTGGTAGATGGTCTCCACATCATTCCAGGTGCTATCTCTGCCAAAATTACTTCCTTAAAGACAGAGCTTTCCACGGAAGTATATCCTGCCCTCGTCGGTGTCGGGTATATCTGTGGACCAAAGATTGCTTCTTACATGCTAGCCGGAGGAATTCTTGGCTGGTTCGTTCTGATCCCTGCGATCAACCTCTTTGGTTCAGATGCCCTCCTCTACCCAGGAACTGACACTATTGCTAATCTGTACGCAAAAGAGGGCGCAAGCAAGATTTGGGAACTTTATATTCGTTACATAGGTGCCGGCACAGTAGCTGCCGGAGGGATCATCAGCCTGATCAAATCTCTTCCACTGATCATATCCACATTCCGGGACTCCATCAAGAGTTTGTCAGGTGGTATGAGCAAGGATGTATCCAGAACCTCCAAAGAACTCGATATGAAGGTCATTCTCGGCACGGTCATCGCCCTGATCCTCATTATATGGCTTATACCTATTGTACCCGTTTCTCTGCCTGGTGCGATCATGGTTATCATATTCGGATTTTTCTTTGCCACCGTCTCCTCCCGTATGGTTGGACTCGTGGGAAGCAGTAATAACCCAGTATCCGGAATGGCAATCGCAACACTTCTATTTTCCACACTGATCCTGAAAGCAACTGGTGATTCCGGATTCCACGGAATGCAGGGTGCGATCGCAATCGGTTCGATCATCTGTATCATTGCCTGTATGGCAGGAGATACCTCTCAGGATTTAAAGACCGGATACATTCTTGGTGCTACTCCGAAAAAGCAGCAGATCGGTGAATTGATCGGTACTGTCGCTGCCGCTCTTGCGATCGGAGGCGTCCTATATCTTCTGGATTCAGCATGGGGCTTTGGCACAACAGAACTTTCCGCACCACAGGCTACTCTGATGAAAATGCTCGTAGAAGGCGTTATGAACGGAAATCTCCCATGGGGACTCGTATTCATTGGAATATTTATCGCCATTGTTATAGAAATTCTGGGAATCCCAGTCCTTCCTGTAGCCATCGGTCTGTATCTGCCGCTGGAACTTAGCACCTGCATCATGATCGGCGGACTGGTAAGACTGTTTATCGACAAAAAGAAAATGGCTTCCGAAAAACAGAAAAAAGCAATTGTCAACAAGGGAATCCTGTTTAGTTCAGGAATGATCGCCGGCGAGGGACTCGTAGGAATCCTGCTCGCTATATTTGCTGTTCTTTCCGTAGATAAAGCGATTGATCTGTCTAAACAACTGTATACAGGAGTCATCGGAGGAATCGTACTGATCCTTCTTATGGTATTCGCCCTTTTAAAATCAAGTATCTGGAGCAAAAATGAAGAATAAAAAGAGAAAAAATGAAAATTATCTCGAGTTTCTTCCTATTATAAAGGAAAATTTGAAATGGGATACTGACGATTCCGGAATCGTGACGATCTACATCGAAAATAAAGGCATTTTTAAGTGGATCACCCAGAAACTTCTCGGCAAGCCGAAAGTATCCCAGATCCATCTCGAAGTCTACGGAAGTTTTATCTGGCAGCACATAGATGGAAAACGAAGGATTATGGAGATTGCCGATCTGGCAGAAAAAGAATTTGGCGAAAAAATCCATCCTTTGTATGAACGAATTTCTTCTTATTTTAATATGCTCGAGAGAGCTGATTTGATCTTACTAAAAAAAAGGCCCGACTAAAATCGGGCCTTTTTCTATCTCGATGGCGCATCGAGCCACATCACGGCCTCTCCATCAGGAGGCCACCCCCATAATACCCTTCCGGTCTCGCCGCCCACAGTTCATTGAGCACCGGCTTACCGGATTCATCGTAATATGCCACCGCATACCCGGTAAACATCTCCACATGATAAATCCCTTTATATCTGTTGTTGTCCGCTCCGGTCTCAAACATAAGATCACCGGGACGAAACTTCATCTTCTGGATATGTGCACGGGTATAGGACTTCGTCAGCACTTTTCCATGGCTTTCACACCATTTCGCCAGATCCGCCGCTACCGGTGCATAGTTTGCCAGCCCAAATTTTTTCCCAATCCTCGAATAAGATTTCCAGACCAGAGAACTGCAGTCGTAATATCCTGTCTGCATTCTCTTTGGCTGGCTATATTTCCATGTGGTTCCAATCTTCTTTGCCCGTTTCACAACTTTCAAAAGCCCCGGGGAAATGACTGACACCGCACAGCCTACTTTCTTTCCATTGAAATCCGCTGTGATCACGGCATTTCCCGTCTTTCGGAAACGGACTGTTCCATCTGAGGACACTTTTGCCACCCTCGTATTACTGGAACTCCACACCGGCTTGTCCTTCGTTCCTTTTACCCGCAATGTCGTTCTCTTTCCTTTGGAAGTGACGTAACTACGCTTTGTGATCTCTAATTTTTCTATCTTCAGATTTACCTGGAACTTTTTCCCATTTATGTCAATCGTCAGTACCGTGCTCCCCGCCGAATAACAAGTCACATACAACACATGATCTTCAATCCACCCCTTCACACTCATCTCCGTGTTGGAAGAATTGCAGGAAACCAGGGCAGAGGCATCGATCACCTGATCCGGATCTAAAATCTTTATTTCCTCCTGAAAACTCTCGATCCCGCACAAATAGCCCTGGATACTATCCTTTTCCAGTGTCACATTCGTCATGTTGACGGAAGCTGTCACATTACAGGTAGCAGAAAAAACGATACTTCCCATTCCGTCATAACCGGTTATCTGTACCCATGCCGTTCCTCCTGTAAGTGCCTTATAATATCCGTCTCCCCCTACCATAAGGACGTCACTGCCGGAAACCGAGTAACTCCATGATGTCACCGTCACAGGAAGTCCAGCCGGATCCACAAGATTTTCAGCAGACGGCCGGATATACCCGTCATCCCCCACGGTCAGCGTCATGTTAGCAGAAGCGTAATTTGTCACCTGGATATCCATCGTCGCCGCACTGACTGGACGACCACACAGAAATACAGCTGCCAAAAATGCAAAAACCACCAGGATCATCGTATTGTTTCTTTTCATTCTCTCATCCTCTCATGTGTACAGCCCGCGGGGCTATAACCATCATTTTCTACCATTATAATATAGATCTGCTATTTTGTCATGCAAAATACTTTCTTTCTTATGATAAAGTATACGGCAAGCATCGCAACTGCCGTTATGAACCAGCTCACCGGATACACGTTGATGAGTGTCTCAAACGTCGGATTTTTCGGAAACACCGTTGTCATCCACAAAAGTCTCAGCCCACACACACCAGCAATCGTTATCGCTGCCGGCACAACAGACCGTCCCACACCACGCAGCGCTCCTCCCGTGACGTCGAGTACCGCATTCATGCACTGGAACAATAAAATATGCTGCATCCGGATCAGTCCATAATGAATCGCTGTCGGATCCGTTGTATATATTTTTATGAACCATTTTCCCCCTGCCACAAAAATCCCGGCCAGAATCATAGATGCCACCACACCCAATGCGATACACATAACTACAATCTTCCGGCATCTTTTATAATTTCCCGCCCCATAATTCTGGCTGACAAACGTGACTGCCGCCTGACTGAACGCATTCATAAGAAAATAAGTAAAAAATTCAAAATTCAATGCTGCCGCACTTCCCGCTACGGCCAATGACCCAAATCCATTTAATGCTGTCTGGATCACTACATTCGACAGGGAAAATACCATCCCTTGTATCCCGGCGGGCAGGCCGATCTTCGCCATATCCAGAAATATTCTTTTGTCGACAGATAATTTTTTCGGAACGAGACGCAAATTCCCCTCCTCATGAAGCAGAAAATAAAACACCATTGAGGCGCTGATCACATTGGCTAACACCGTAGCCAGCCCCACTCCGGCCACTCCCATCTGGCAAACGATCACAAAGAACAGATTCAAAAGGACATTGATCACTCCTGAAACCATCAGACAAATAAGCGGACGTTTCGTATCCCCCTTGCTGCGCAGAATTGCAGCACCGAAATTATAAAACATGATAAATGGCATTCCCGAAAAATAAATCCGCAGATAAAGAACCGCAAGATCGATCACATCCTCAGGCGTAGACATGAGTTCAAGCATAAATTTTGACATGACAAATCCAAACAAGATTAAAAACACTCCGCTGACCAGTGCAACTGTTACCGCCGTATGTACCGCCCTTTGGACCTTTCTCTGCCTGCCCTGTCCGATGTAGCGCGCTATGATCACATTTGCTCCCACAGATAACCCCACAAACAAATTGATCAGCAGATTGATCACCGGCTGGTTACTCCCCACAGCAGCCAGCGCCTGACTTCCCGCAAAACGTCCTACGACCGCCACGTCTGCCGAATTAAATAACTGCTGGAGCATGCTGCTGGCCGCGATCGGTATCGCAAATAACAAAATTTTATTCCATATAGAACCGTGCAGCATATCCATTTGATTCTTTTTTGAAACTTCCTCTGACATTTTAATTCCCTCTTTCTCTGACCATTCTTTTCCATTATAACACTTAGAGTGTACTCTATGCCAATATATTTTTATTGTTGTCCAAACTTTCACCATCCTCCAAGAAGTTGCTATAACTGATTTGATTTTTCCAATCTCCACCTGGTTGACAAAAACACAACTTTTTAGTATGATAAATTTTCCAAAGAAAAAGCCTGCTGAAATGCATAAGGGCTGGAAAGGATACAAAAATGGACATCATCACTTTATTATTTCTTGCAGCCGGGCTCTCGATGGACGCATTTGCGGTTTCAATCTGCAAAGGACTTGCCATGCGAAAGCTCAGCATAAAAAAATGTTCTGTCGTTGGACTCTGGTTTGGAAGTTTTCAGGGACTTATGCCCCTGGCGGGCTATGTAATGGGCATTCAGTTCGCCTCATATATCGATACCTTTTCCTCCTGGATCGCCTTTTTCCTCCTAGCCTTCCTCGGTGCAAATATGATCCGGGAAGCGTGGCAGTCGGAGGATGAAAAAGGCAGCGAAGATGCCGATCTGGGAATCCGGGAAATGTTTTTACTTTCCATTGCCACAAGCATCGACGCCCTCGCCGTCGGCATCACTTTTGCATGTATCCCGGTGCGGATCAGTACTGCCATGAGTCCTTTTCTAAATACACTGACCGGATGCCTTCTGATCGCACTGACCACTTTTATCCTGTCAGCCATCGGCGTCGGGATTGGAAATGTCTTTGGGGCACGTTATAAAAAATGGGCGGAGACAGCCGGCGGTATCATTCTTATTTTGCTCGGTATTAAAATGTTACTATAGGGATTTGGAGGACAACCGTTCTTTGTTTTCTAGGGTATTGGCAATATACGCAAAACCAATAAGATAAGCAGCCGGATGCACGGATCATTTCGTTGAGCCTCATTTCTTGGAAATCGTGTTCAGCAGAGGCTTCCACGATTTCCTGAGTCTCAACTCCATCGTGCATAATGCTGCTTATCTTATTGGTTTTGCGCATATTGCCAAGCTCCTCCATGAAAACAAATATTTTCATCCAAATCTTACAAATTAAAAAGACACACCATAAACTTTACTGAAACAAAAAATCCGGCTGAAAAACAGCCGGATTTTTTTGTAGAGTTAATCTAAGACTTCCGATCATCCCTCGATCGTGATATACTTCTTTTCCTCGACAGATGGTTTTGCCTCTTTTTTCGGTATCACAAGAGCCAGAATACCGTCCTTAAAGTTTGCCTTGATATCCTCTTCGGTGATATCCTTCCCGACAAAGAAACTTCTCTGGCACTGTCCATAATAACGCTCTCTGCGGATGTATCTGCCCTCACTGTCCTTCTCCTCCCTGTTTTCTTCCTGATTTGCCGAAATCGTAAGATAACCATCTTTGAGATCAGCCTTTATATTCTCCTTTGTATACCCCGGAAGCTCAATGTCCATCAGAAATTTATCATCAAACTCCTGCACATCGACCTTCATTCCCGGCACTCTTGATTTCTGAACTGTGTCGAATGGGAAACGGAACATATCATCGAAAAAGTTGTCTGCAAAATTGTCTTTGAAAATACTTGGTACTAACATAAGTCATTCCTCCATTCATTTTTATATCTTTCATTTTATTGTTCCCCGGCAGATCATTTTCATTCTCACCGGCTAATTATGTTATAACACAATTATTAGCACTCGTCAAGAGTGAGTGCTAATAATTTTTGTGAAAATTTTGTGTTCCCACTCCTCACGCAACCGATCCAGAGACCATGCCGCATTCGCCGGGCTGGTCGATGGCAGTTTGACAATGTCTATCCCCGTTTTCTCCCTGACATAGCGGTCATATAACTCACAAGCCTTGGCGCCATTCCCATACACAGTGGAAATGTTCGAACTACGGAGCAGCGCTCCGATGTCATTTACCTCTACATCCCGGATCGAACTGTCACTGGAGCCGGTGATTGTACATCTCCCGATCACATCCCATATCGCAATATGGTTCGCAAGAAGCATCTCCTTTTTCTCCTCGACCGTCATCGGCAGGCTGCTGCCCGTAATGTGTGCGATCACTTTCCAAAAACGGTTTTGCGGATGGCCGTAATAAAACTGCACTTCTCTTGATTTCACGGATGGAAATGTCCCCAATATGAGCTTTTCCGAACACGCATCCCAGACCGGCGCAAACGTATGCTTTATATTTTTAAATTCCACTGGTATTCCTCCATCCTGACATGGCCATCCTCAAACTGCACTCCCTCTGCCTCCAGAAGCTCAATCTGACGGTTCGCACCCCCAAAGGCAAATGCCCTCGAAACATTTCCATCCTTTGTGACTACCCGGTGGCATGGAATCTGGCTGGTATCCGGATTTACATGAAGGGCATACCCTACAACGCGCGCCCATCTGCGGTTTCCGGCAAGGGCAGCCACCTGTCCGTAAGTCGCTACATTTCCTCTTGGAATCTGCTTTACGACCTCATAAATTTTCTGAAACGTATTTTTTTCCTGCATTCTTTTCTCCATTTCCTCTTTGATCAACAATATATTTCACGGATTAAAAAAGCGGCAGATTTCTTCAATCAATGATTCATAGGAAGAAGCAGAGGCCTCCCGGATCTGCTCTATCCCGTGTTCTTTTAGCACCGCTGTCGTCTTTCTCCCAATACTGAACATCGTATGTTCCCTGCTATATGTGGTAAATTCTTTCGGATACAGGGCTGCCAGCCGCCGCACAAGGGAGCCACAGGTAAATACGATCCCATCAAACCCAGATCCTGACAGGCAGACAGAGTCTTCATTTTGCGATATATTTTCGTAGACAGCCACCTCGTTCAGATGACAGACACCGCCCAGTATCCTCTGCATTTCATGTTCTCCGTTTTCCGCCTTGATATGCCAGACAGTTTCTTTCCCGGCAAGCTGTCCGGCAAGCGCTTCCGCCAATGCCGTACTGTCCGCATGATCTGGAACAAGATCGGCCCGGATTCCATAACCTTTCAGTGCTTCTTCCGTCTTTTTCCCAACCACAGCGATATGGGCACCTGCCAACGCTCTGGCATCCATCCCGGAACAAAACAGATTCTCCCAGAATGCTTCGACGCCATTCCTGCTCGTAAAAACAAACCAGTCCACTCCGGACAGCTCTTCTTCTGATAAATGCAGTTCTTTTTTTACGATTTTGCCTAACTGTATTTCCTCCACCTCTGCACCCTGTTCCCATAACATTTTTGTCAACCGGGAAATATGGGATGTATTTTTCGGGACAAGAAAACGCCTGCCTGACAATGCCTTTTCCGGCATAACATTCAGCCACTGTCGGAGTTTCACCACCTCACCCACTACGATCAGGGCGGGGGAGACAAGCCCCTCCTGTCTGGCCCTCTCCACAATGCCCTCGAGATCCGAGACACATACCTTCTGTTTATTCGTAGAGGCATTGGAAATGACTGCCGCCGGAGTGTCTGGCGACATCCCTGCCCCAAGAAGTCCTTCCCGGATCTCTTCCAAACAGCTCAGTCCCATAAGAAATATACAAGTCTCTTCTCCCCGTGCCATTGCTTCAAAATCAATATTTGCCAGTTTATCCCTCTTATCATGCGCTGTCACGACATGAAATCCACCGGAAACTCCCCGGTGAGTCACAGGAATTCCTGCACAGGCCGGACCTGCTATCGCCGAACTGAGCCCCGGAATGACCTCAAAAGAAATACCCTGCCTAAAAAGCTCAAGGCCCTCTTCTCCGCCTCGTCCAAATACATATATGTCCCCGCCCTTCAGGCGTACTGTCTTTTCATACTGCATCGCCTTCTGAACAAGCAGGCGGTTGATTTCTTCCTGCTCCATCCTATGGTGATATGCTTCTTTTCCCGCATAGATCATCTCACAACCTGACTTAGCTTCCGCTAGTAACAGCGGAGAAACAAGCCGGTCATAAATAATACAGTCTGCCTCCCGGAGTGCTTCCCGCCCTTTAACCGTGATCAATCCCGGATCTCCCGGACCCGCTCCCACCAGAATGACTTTTCCCGCTACCCCTGGCCGGATCCGTGACCACGCCTCCTCTGCCAGTCTTTCGGGTCTGTCTCCGGTAACAGTCACACGTTTTGTCTTCGTCCCGGTTTCATTTCCAAAAAAGGCCCTCAACCGGTATGTTCCATTCTCCGGTTCATCACAAAAAGCGCCCACCGGAACATGACAGCTGCTCCCTGTCTTTTGCAAAAAGCATCTCTCCACAGCCACGGTATCATCACTCTTCCGGTCACTCAGTGCATCCAGCATCTCCTTTAATTCCACGTCGTCCTCCCGTAGTTCCAGTGCAAGCGCTCCCTGCGCCGGAGCCGGTATCATTTCATCCGGTTCCATATACACTGTAACCGCATCCCTCATTCCAAGACGGTGCAAACCGGCTGCCGCCAATATGACACCGTCTAATTTCTGCGCCTCCATCTTCCGCAGTCTCGTATCGACATTTCCCCGGATCCCCGTCACCCGGATATCCGGTCTCATCTGCCTGATCTGAAGGCTTCTTCGTATGCTCCCGGTAGCAATGACGGCTCCTTCCGGCAGTTCATCCAGCGAAGCGGCTTCTCTTAATACAAGTACGTCTCTTGGATCCTCTCGTTTCCATGTTTTGGAAAATGTAAGCCCATCCGCTGGTGTGACTGGCATATCTTTCATACTGTGTACACCGATATCAAGTTCCCCTGTGAGGATCCGTTCTTCGATCTCCCGCACAAATAAGCCATTATCCCCAATCTGGTTTAATGGCTTATCCTGAATTTGATCCCCTTTCGTCCGCACCACACAGATTTCAAATTCGTGCCCGGGATATGCTTCCCGCAGTCTCCCACACACGTTTTCTGTCTGTGCCAGTGCAAGTTTTGAGCCCCTTGTCCCAATTCTGTATTTCATATGGCTGTCCTCTCTATATCCGGAATAACTGGTTTACCATCTCCTGATACCGGTTCTGCTCTTCTCTGGAATCAATCTGTTTTAGCTCCTGGATCGGCTCCCGCAAAAGCCGCTGCAAAGAAGCCTTCAATACCTTTTCTACAAGCTTTTTTTCCCTCTGGCTCATCTCGATCTTGCGCTCCAGATACCCACAACTGTCCTCTACGATTTCCTGACATCTCTGCTGGAGTGACTGGATCGTCCCATCCACCCGGCTCTTAAGCAGCCACTCCTCTGTCTCCTTCACCCCGCCCCTGATCTGTTCCTCACTCTGTGCGGCCAGTTTTTCCCTCTGTCTCCGATTATCCTGTGCGATCCTTTGCAGCGTGTCAAGATCGATCAGCTCTGTCAGCTTCTCCTCCGCAAAAGCGGTGTCGATATCCCTTGGCGCCGCCAGATCCAGAAAGGTCAGGGGACGCTTTGGCGTAAACTGCTCCCGCCTTACGACAAGATGGGGAGAGGATGTCGCAGAGATCACAATATCACACTGTGCCATCACTTCATATCTTTGTTCATATTCGATCACGTGAATATCCGCAAATTCCTTCTGCAATTCAGCCGCATGAGAAAGTGTACGGCTGCATACTGTCACCTGCCCGGCATGGTATTCGTACACATATCTCACAGCAAGCGCTGCCGTCTTTCCGCTTCCGATGACAAACACATGCTTTCCGGCGATTCCACAGCACTCCTTCAGCTTTTGGATTCCAATATAACTGACTGACAATGGTTTTTCACTTATTTTCAACTCCGTCTTGATCCGCTTGGCACAGGTGATGGCATCCATGACAAACCGGTTTAATTCTTTTCCGCTGTATCCCATCGCACGCGAAAAATCCAGAGCTTCTTTCACCTGTCCAAGAATCTGGTCCTCCCCCGGAACAAGGGATTCAATCCCTGCTGCCACACGAAACAGATAGGCAGCCGCATCTTCCCCTGTTTTCCGGACGAGGTGATCCGTCAGCGAAATTTCAGAAAACATCTCCTCATAGAGCCGGCTCATCTGCTCAAACTGCTGCCTATCCTCATAAAAAAAATATATTTCACTCCGGTTACAGGTCGATAAGATCATACACTGCCTGACTCCCACACTCTCTGCCCTTTGAAAAAAATCAAGTTTTTTACTGTCCGTAAATGAAATCTGGTCACGGACGTCTAACTTCGCTGTTTTATAACTGACCCCTGTCAAACCGAACTGCATCCGTCTTTTTATCTCCCTTCACATTCTCTTCTGGCACAGGTATTCCCGGATCACATCACAAGTGGCCTGAATATCCTCTCCGGTATGGGCATCCGACACAAACATCGCCTCAAACTGGGATGGCGCCACATAGATTCCCCGGTCAAGCAGGAAACCAAAATAATCGGCATAGCGTTTTGTATCCGAGGACAAAGCACTATCATGATCCCTTACTGCCTGATCCGTAAAAAAGATACTGAGGAGCGAGCCGATCTGGTTTACACAGACACTTTCTCCAGCCGCTTCCCTGACTGCCCCGGCGATCTTCTCTGCCTTCTTCTCAAGTCTTTCATAAATGCCCGAATCCTCCCTGATGATCTTCAATGTCTCGATCCCCGCTGTCGTGGCGATCGGATTTCCCGACAGGGTACCCGCCTGATAGACCGGACCGTCTGGTGAGATCATCTTCATAATATCCCGCCTTCCACCGTAAGCTCCGATCGGCATTCCACCACCCACGATCTTCCCAAGCGTTGTAAGATCCGGTGTGACCCCGTAAAACTCCTGGGCTCCGCCGGGAGCCAGACGAAATCCTGTGATCACCTCATCAAAGATCAAAAGAGAACCGTTCTCTTTACTTATCTCACGCAAAAATTCCAAAAATCCCGGCTCAGGAAGCACCACACCCATATTGGCCGCTACTGGCTCTACGATAATCGCAGCGATCTCCCCGGGATTCTTTTCAAATATGTTTTCTACAGATGTCGTATTATTGTACTGTGCCACCAGTGTATTCTTTGTATAATCTGCGGGCACTCCCGCACTATCCGGAACCGAAGTTGTGAGTGCGGCAGATCCGGCTTTTACAAGAAGTCCATCGGAATGCCCATGATAACACCCTTTAAACTTCACGATCTTATCCCGTTTCGTATATCCTCTGGCCGCCCGGATGGCACTCATGACCGCCTCTGTCCCGGAACTGACAAGACGACTCACTTCAATCCCCGGAACCATCTCTGCGATTATTCGGGCAAGCTCCACCTCTTTCTCCGTCGGCGCTCCGTAAGTAAACCCAAGTTCACAGGCTTCCTGCACTTTCTTTATCACCTGCGGATGCGCATGTCCAAGTATACCCGGTCCATACGAACAGACGTAATCGATCCTCTCATTCCCATCCACGTCAATGATATGGCTCCCTCTCGCCGACCGGATAAAACACGGCGTCCTTCCCACCGGGCCAAATGCGCGCACCGGGCTGTTCACACCGCCCGGAATATATTTTTTGGCTTCCTCAAATAATTTTTCAGATTCGGTCTCCATCGCTTCCTCCCTCTGCGCCAGTCATTCGTTTTCTTCCCGGATCCAGGACGCCACATCCAGCGCATGATACGTAATGATCATCTTTGCACCGGCACGTTTAAATCCCGTCATGATCTCCATCACGATCTTTTTTTCATCGATCCAGCCATTGGCTGCTGCCGCCTTTACCATCGAATACTCGCCACTGACATTATAGGCGACGACCGGTATATTAAACCGGATTGTAATCTCACGGATGATATCCATATATGCCATCCCCGGCTTGGCAATGATCAGATCCGCTCCCTCAAAAATATCCTCTTCCACCTCACGCATCGCTTCCTTTCCGTTCGCCGGATCCATCTGATAGGTTTTCCGGTCTCCAAAACCGGGGGCAGAGTGCGCCGCATCCCGGAACGGGCCATAAAAGGCAGAGGCAAATTTCGCACTGTAAGCCATAATAGGAATCCCGACAAAACCATTTTCATCGAGCGCACACCGGATCACCTTCACACGCCGGTCCATCATATCGCTCGGGGCGATGATATCCGCTCCCGCTCCCGCATAACTGACTGCTGTCTTCGCCAGCAACGGAAGGGTTTCATCATTGAGAACCTCTCCATCCCGGATCAGCCCGCAATGACCGTGCGACGTGTACTCACAAAGACAGACGTCTGCGATCACGATCAGCTTCTCATACCGTTTGTCTGCTTTTATGTACCGGATCGCCTGCTGTATGATCCCATTCTCATCATAAGCGCCACCCCCCATCTCATCTTTATGCTCCGGAATCCCAAACAAAAGTACCGCACGTATCCCTGCTTCTATGACACGGTCTAACTCCTCATCCAAACGGTCCAGAGAATATTGGCAGATTCCCGGCATGGATTCCACCGGCTGGCACAGATCGTGCCCCGCTGTGATAAAAATCGGATAGACCAGTTCGTCCACCCGGACATGGTTCTCCCTCACCATGCTCCGAAGTTCCTTACTGGCCCTCATTCTTCGCATTCGCTCCATCCTATTCCTTCCCTTTCCGGCTTTCCTTTGTCTTATTTTCCTACATCCTGCCAGCCGGGCGACGGCAATTTGAAGCCTGTTTCACTGCTAGCTTTCCCGATCACTTCCCGGATCTTCTCTTCGGACAGGATGCCATTTCCCTCCAGTCCGGCCTGCAGCAATTCCTGATATACCTTTTTACGCAGTTCTTCTGTACCCACACACTGCTTTACATATTCCCGGATATGTCCGAGGCATGCGGCCAGTTTTCCGATTTCTTCGGTCATCACCGGTCGCATCTGCTCTTTCAGATGCTGGGTCATGACAGGACTTTGGCCTCCACTCGAAAATGCTGCCACCACATCCCTCTGTTTAAGATATGCCGGAAAGATAAAACTGCAGTCCTCCGGCTGATCTACCACATTGACCGGAATATTCCCGTTTTTACACCACTCACTGATCTTCCGGTTCTGCTCCCTGTCTGCGGTGGCGGCGATCACAAGCTTTCTGCCCGCCAGATCCTCCGGCTCACATTCTTTTTTCAAAAAGCATACACCGGCTTGTTTCTCTAATTCCGGCACAATTTTCTTTGCCACGACAGTGACTGCTGCCCCGAAATCCTGTAACACTTGCACTTTCCGGAGCGCAATGCGTCCGCCGCCCACCACCAGACAATCCTGATCCTTTAACTCGACAAACATCGGAAAATAAGACATCTGAATTCCCCTTCTTATTTTTTATCCAGTATAATATCATTTTCTCCCGATGTCAAATCCAGCCTCTACTTTTTCCCTCCTTTTTTCTTCTCTCCCATTATGACATCACAGCATGGAAAATCGATTTCCACGGAAAATACATCTCCGTCGATGCTTATATCCAGTTTCCCGCCACAGACCTCCGTAAATTCCTTTGCGATGGCGAGCCCAAGACCGCTCCCCTCCGTACTCCTCGCTTTGTCTCCACGGAAAAACCTCCCAAGCACTTCTTCCCTCGTAAAATTCATCTCATACGCTGAGACATTTTTCACACAGACGGATACCCGCCTGTTTTCTACCTTTAGTGTGACATAGATCCTTGTTCCTGACATCGAATACTTAAGCGCATTATCCAAAATATTCTGCAGTACCCGGTACAGTTTTTCCCCATCACTATTGATCATGCCCGTATTTTCTGAAATTTGCCGCACAACCTTAAACGGCGCTTCTTTCATCTCCTTGTCCATATCGGCAAGGATCTGGATAAGCAGCTTATTAAAATCCAGCTTTTCCTTACGGATCTTCAGATTTCCACTTGACGCCTTCGAGAGATCGAAAACATCTGCGATCATCTTCCTGAGACGTTCCGATTTCTTCTCAAGTACCTGAATGTAGTCTTTTGCCACCGGAGACAATTCCTCTTTCGACAACAGGTCAATATAACTGATGATCGACGTAAGCGGCGTCTTTAAATCATGGGACACATTTGTGATCAAGTCGATTTTCATCTTTTCTGCCTGAATCTTCTTCTCGACATTTTCCTGCATCTGGCAGCCTAACATCGACATCTTCCATGACTCTCTGGCAAACACAGAATCTTCTCCAAGCAGCTTGCCGCTCTGATAATTCCCCTCAGACAGGTCATCCATCTGCGCCATCAGCCTGACATATTCATCTTCCAAAATCATTTCTGTCCCCTTCCGGTACAAAAGGATTACGACACGGGCGGCAAGCAGATAAGGAACCATTAACACCACAACCAGGATCAGCATATCTGACAAGAAATTAACCATAATACCGTAAACACCCATAATACCGCCAATCAGATATATCCCCAGACCGCCCTCCACGGCAATAAGCGGAATCATCAGAAAACGAAACGTAAACTTCTGGCGTTTTTTACTACACGCCTGAATGCCTTCTCCATAATAGCACTCCCCGGTTATTTTAGACCTGGCGATCCTCCAAAGCCGAACGATCAAAAATCCTTCTCTGCCATAGCCGGATTTAAGGTTGCAGACGACAATATACACGGCACACACCGCCAGCATAGACATAGTGCCGAGTATAGCTGCTTTCGGAATAACATACCATGCCATATTTTCACCTGCATTCCATTTATACCCCTCAAAAAGCTTTTGCGTAAAACATAGAACAGTAAACACGGCAACCACAAAGACGATCGCAGACACGTCGCTGTCAAACCGCCGGACAGAATGATCCTTTCCTTTCCCCAAAACCAGTGTAAAAAAGAAAAATAAAACAGCCAGAAAGCCAACTGCCATAACAGCAGCTCCAGACACAACATGTCTGTGCATACGGTCGAGGATGCGCTGCCCCTCTTCTAACTGCCGGGGCGTAAAACCGATTGCGATACAGGTATCCTTTTCCGTCAGATCAAGGTCCTCTTCCACCGCCAGATTCCCCTCTGCCAGAAATCTTCCCTTATTCCATATATAGTAACATTTCATATTTTTCTTAAAATACCATTCCGCAAGCTCCCAGCTCTCTCTGATATCGTACTCTATTTCCTGCTCTTTCGCCTGTTCCTGCGTCTCTTTCTGACCCTCACTGTCCTCCCACAGCTTCTCCACTCCTCCATCTTCGCTCTCCTGAGACTTCATATACTTCTCATACTCCTCATTCGGAATATTCGTCTTATGAAGGAGCCAATAATCTCCTCGATGTATAACCAGATCATACATTCCCTGAAATTCCCATGAGAGATCTGTGCTTTGACTTTTCACTGCTTTTTCCTGTACTTCTTCAAATGCCGCAACCACGTCTTCCCTGTGCATTTTCGAATCAATATACTCAACTTTCCGAAAAAATTGCGTCACATCACCCAACTCTCCGACTTCGCCGATCATCACTCCGAATCCTGCAAAAAATAGTGTCATCGAAAGTAACATCGCCACCCACACCAGAATAAATCCGCTGCGCTTTTCACATATTTTCCTGCTTTTATTTTTCCATTTTGTAACCAATTCCCCATACCACCTTTAAATATCTTGGCTCCCGTGGGTTTATTTCGATTTTCTCGCGGATCCTCCGGATATGGACCATCACGGTATTCTCTACCGAATATGCCTCTTCTTCCCATACGCGCTCATAAATCTCTTCCGCCGAAAAAACCCTGCCGGGACTTTTCATGAACAGTTTCATTATTTTGTATTCTTTGGCTGTGAGACGAACCGGTTCCCCATCAACAAAAAGCTGCTTTGACTCTGTGTCCAGGAGAAGACCTCCCACTACAAATTTTTTCTCATCGGAATCTCCTCGATAATCTCCCAGCGTCATGTATCGCCTCAGCTGTGATTTCACCCGTGCCATCAACTCAGAAGGGGAAAATGGCTTGGTGATATAATCGTCCGCTCCCATTGTCAGACCAAGGATCTTGTCGCTTTCCTCTGACTTAGCCGACAAGAGAATAATGGGAATATTCTTCTTCTCCCGGATCTTCATCGTGGCCGAAAGCCCATCGAGGTTTGGCATCATGATATCCAGAAGAACCAGATGCACTTTTTCCTGTGTGATAAGATCCAGTGCCTGCAAGCCGTCATATGCCTTTAAAACCCCATACCCTTCTATCTCAAGATTCTTTGCGATCGCCCTGACGATTTCTCTGTCATCATCCACGATCAATACTTGTAGTGCCTCCATCTTTACCTCCGTCTCATTGAATACAAACATACTATAGACCTTATATCTTTAAAAAAAGTCGATAAGATTCTTACAAATTTCTTACAAAACAATACGACTGAAAAGCGCCCGCCAAAATATCTATTTAGCAAGCGCCTTGTATTTCTTTCTGTCTGAATTTTATTATATGGCACAACCCGGCCTTTGTCAAATCGTTCACTGGGACAGCATATTTTCAATGAAAGTCCCATATCCTTTCGTGGGATCATCTACCAGAACATGCGTCACCGCTCCGATGATCTTTCCATCCTGAATGATCGGCGACCCGCTCATTCCCTGAACAATTCCCCCGGTCAGCCCGAGAAGCCCCTCGTCTGTCACCCGGATTACCATCCCTTTATTGTCCGTGCTGTTTATATTGATCTCCTCGATACGGATCGCATATTTTTTTAATTTTCCTTCAATGTTACTGTAAATAAAGGCATCTTCTTTTTTGACATCCTGTTTTAATCCCACCTGTAAAAATTCCGGCTCTGCAGTGTCGGTGTAATCCTTGGCAAGTTGACCAAATATCCCAAGAGAGGTATTTTTCTTTATCGTCCCAATACAGTTGTCTGCCACCATATTGATATATCCTTCTAATTCTCCTGGAGCTCCACTCTCTCCCTTTATAATATCGAGTATTTCTGTATGAAACAGTTCCCCGCCACTCAGGTTCATAAGCGTCCCCGTATCGGCATCGGTAATCCCATGCCCCAACGCTCCAAATCCTCCATCTTTTGTCCGGTATGTCATCGTCCCGATCCCTTGTGTGTCCTCCCTGACCCAGATTCCCAATCTGTAATTCCCATCTTTGGCACACACCGGTTTCATCGCAACATCTGTCTCTTTCCCATCCCGGCGGATCCTTACCGTAATCTTTTCCTCTTCTGCCTTCTGAACCTCTGCATTAAATTCCTTGATCGTCTTTACCGGACTTCCGTTTATTTTTAAAATATAATCCCCGCTCCTCACAATATTGGTCGCCGGTTCATACACCAGTCCGTCCTTTCCCTCTACCGTCGTGGCAGCGAGAACTAAAAGACCATTTGTCTCCACATAGATCCCGATCGGCTCCCCCGATGGGGCAAGGTACATCTTATCTACTACCTTTACATTTACGGTCTTTAAATGAAACACGCCAAACAATTTAACATCTACGCGATAATTTCCCTTTTCCTGGGATTTTAACGTAGCTCCCCCATTTCTCCCTGTCAGGTTGAGCGCCTCTACTGTTTCATCATCATTTTCTATTTGTGCAGGAAGATCCGAAAACAAACTTTCCTCTTTTCCTACATATGTCCACATCGTATCCGGAATTTCATTCGATATTGATTCTACAGACAACCAGCCGATCAGCAGAATATCCAGAAGCAGGATAACGGCCAGTATTCCCCGATAAATTTTTTTCATGGTAATCCCTCCATTCACCCATCCAGACAACACTTTTTTACTTCGCTGTCAGCGGTGTCATACAATGAAGAGTATTACCATAAAAATTAAGAATTATGAATACATCACTATGAATATTGCTTTTGTTTTTTTGCCAGTTCTTTCATCTCTCTTGCATTTGCAAGTACGGCATCTGTAATCTGTACTCCGCCGAGTATCCTTGCCAGTTCTTCCTCTGACTCCTTTTCCGATAAAGTACAGATATCGGTCTTCGTCTCATCCCCGGATATCCGCTTTTCAATCACAAAATGGATATCCGCCATGGCAGCGATCTGGGCGAGATGAGTAATGCATATGATCTGATGCTTCTTTCCAAGAATTGACATCTTCTCTGACACCTTCTGTGCCGTCCTCCCGCTGATCCCCACATCAATTTCATCAAAAATAAGGGTCTCGATCCGATCTACATCTGCAAAAACCGTTTTGATAGCCAGCATAATACGAGACAACTCACCACCAGATGCAACCTTTCCAAGTGGATAAAGTTCTTCACCCGGATTTGTCGAAATGAGAAATTCCACATCATCCCGTCCCCTCGCCGTATATTCTCCACACGGCATAACGGAAACCTGAAATTCTGGTCTCTCAAAATTCAGCTCTTCTAACGCTTTTGTAATGCTCTCCTCGAGTTCTCCGGCCGCCTTCTTCCTGACCCCGGTAAGTTCCTTGCAAACCCGATCCATTTCCTCCTCAAGAGCTGATTTCCTTTTTTCACAATCTTCCCGGTAAATCTCATAATCCGAAAATTTATCAATCTTTTCTGAAATTTCCGCCAGATGATTCATAATGTCATCATAGGTTTTTCCATATTTGGACTGACAACTCCGAATCTGATCAAGCCTGGATTCGAGTTGCCGTAGTTCTGCCTCATCAAATGTAAAGTCCTGCATGTATTCTGAAAGCTCACGATTAAAATCCGAGAGAAGATTTTCGATATCAACAAGCTCATTTTCCATCCCTGAAAGTTTATCATCCAGATCCGAAACATTACTTATCTGCCGCAGTGCCTGACTGATCTGAAAAGCACATCCGCCGCCAGAGTCACCAGAATATCCATATACCTTGTCAAGTGTCTCTACAATCAACGATGCATTGGAGAGCCGTCTGACCTCTTCCGCCAATCTTTCTTCTTCGCCTGGCTCCAATCTGGCCTCCTCGATTTCCTTTTTTTCATACTCAAGAAAAGAAAGCTCCCTCGCCCGCTCTTCTGCCGAGGTATTGTCATTTTCCATCTCACTGACAAGTTTGCGGTACTCCCCATATAACTCTGCCATCTGCGATTTAAGCTTTGCCGCATCTGTTCCCGCAAACTTATCAACCACATCCATGTGGTATTCTTTGTGGAGCAGGGACTGGTGCTCATGCTGACCATGGATATCCATACAAAGGGCAGATACTTTCCGAATCAGACTGACCGGAACACTCTCACCATTTATTTTGTTGACGCTTCTGTTCCCGGTAATTTTTCTCGATATCACGATCTGCCCATCCTCAGGCTCGATATCCATATGGCGGAGATTTTCTAACGTCTCCTCATCTTCAATCTGAAAAACAAGCTCTACCGTCGCATGATCCCCGTACTTCCCGATCATTTCCGAGGAAACTCTGGCCCCCAGTGCAATTCCAATCGAACCTACTACAATGGACTTCCCTGCGCCGGTTTCTCCCGTGAGAATATTGAGATGCCTCCCAAAATCCACATCAATTTCATCAATAAGCGCAAAATTCTTCACATGTAAGTTTGCGAGCAATATACGTCCTCCTTATATCTATAGCAAACCTGTCAATCAAAATCAGTTGATTCCTTTTACCGTAACCTTACAGGAAAGTCTCAGTCCACGGACTTTGGCATAAATCCTTGTCACTCCTCTTCGTCTTCCTGTTACTTTTCCGCTCTGATCCACAGAAGCGATCAATGGATTCTTGGAATACCATGTTACTCCCTGATTGATTTCATCCACCCGTAATGTCTCTGTATCGTATTGTCTGAACGACAGTTTTTTCCGGTTCACGGTGACGACAAGTACATCTGCATATCCCACCTGTCCATTAGACGTCTCACCATATACCGTAGCCTGCCCGACATTATTTGCATAAATCTTACCGCGCTGATTAATCCTCGCCACTCTGGAGTCATCCGAATAATACCGGATACTATCGGTGGAGTTAAGAGGCGCCTTGCGGATTCCTGACTGGATCTGCCTTCCCTTCGCTACAATAAGATCATTATTTTCAACATCAACACCTGTAGCCGGAACCGGTTCTGTCACCGTTATAAGACAAACTGCCGACTTACCGGAGCCATCCTTCGCCTTTGCTCTTACCTTTACCAGTCCCGGTGAGATTCCGGCCACCCGTCCTGACGAATCAACCGTAGCAACCGCATTATTACTTGAGCTCCATGAAACGCCTTTTACTGTCGCATTTTTCGGTTTCACCGTAGCCTTCAATTTCAATGTCTTCCCGACGAGAAGTGTGGCAGTGTATTTATTCAGCGTGATCTTTGTTACTTTTCTTACTACCCTTACCTTACAGGATGCGGACGCACCGGAACCATCGTTCGCCGTAGCTGTGATATAAGCCGTACCAATTTTCTTTCCGGTCACACGTCCCTTGGCAGTTACGGTAGCCACCTTCTTTTTCGAGGTAGACCATTTTACCGTTTTATTTGTCGCTGTATCCGAAGTTACGGTAGCTGTTACAGTAAAGGATTGCCCTTTCTTAATAAATTTCGTCGTCGGTGATACCGTAACAGATGTCGCTTTCTCTTTTACTGTAACCAGACAGCTGACCACATATCCGCCATCTTTGGCAACTCCCTTTACAAGAGTCACACCGCCCTTCAAACCGGTTACTTTTACATTGGATTCCCCTTCTATTTCGATCTGGGCGATCGAAGCATCCGACACGCTCCAATCCATATTTTTATCATAAGCATTGGCCGGGATAAACTCAGGCGCAAGTGTAATCGTCTGACCCACCTCAATCGTAGTAGCCTCCGGTTTCAATGTCACGGAGGAGATTCCCTCCTTGACGGAAATCTGGATTACGGCTACCCTGCCTGATGCCGAGGTCGCTTGAATAAATGTAGTACCTGTCTTCACCGCTGTTATAACACCTTTGTCATCCACGGTCGCAACACCCGCATTATAGGTACTCCACGTAATTTCATCTGTAGCATCTGCCGGCGTTTTTACCAGATTTGGTGTATAGGTCTCTCCCGCCTTCATTTCATACGCATTCGGCGAGAATGCCATATTCAGACATGGCTGCAGTACCGTGACATCAATCTGGGCAGACGGTCCGTCGTCCGATTTCACAAAGACAATCGTCTTACCAACCTTTTTACCCTTGATCGTTGCCTGATTTGTCTCTTCATCATACGTAACCTCTGCGATGGAATCGTCACTCAGATTCCAGTCAAGCGTCGTTGTACATCCCTTTGGTGTCAACGTCACCTTTACGATTTTTTCATCATTTACATTCATCGTCAGTTCTTTGTCTGACAATTCCAGTTCATCACAGCCAGCGACTACGATCACACCACACTGGGCATATACACCGTTTGGATTGTATTCCGGTGATACCATGATATAAGTCATACCCGGCGCCTTCGCTGTGAGTGTACCATACTCATCTACTGTGACAATACTTGTATCAAGAGACTTCCAAACCAAAGTCTTCTGTGTGACATCATTCGGTTTATAAGTATATCTGAGCTGGTGCGTCGCACCGGATTTCATCGTTACACCATCTTCTGTCAGTGTCAGGGACTCATATGGGGCATTGATGGTGATATTACATACCTGCTGCTCAAACGTCGCCGGATTGATTACCGTAACCGTAACCGTCTTTCCACCTTCCGGTACGGAATTTGCTGTGATTGTAGCCGTCTTTGTATCGGATGTTTCTGATTTGGACAGTGCCTTGTCATCTGAAATCGACCAAAGATATCCCGGATACGATACATCCGGATTACAGGATACGTTCAGCACAATGCTGTCTCCGACATTCATATCAACATTCGTCTCGGAAATCACCATATTGCTTGCCGAGGCAACGACCTTAATAGAACATGTCGCCTCCTTCAATGTTCCTCCAACCCAGTAACTCGCTGTAATGGTAACATCCTGATTCGTAACTTTTAATGCCTTGATCTTTCCGGTAACATCTACTGAAACGGATTTCTCATCACTGGATTTCCATGTGATATTCGTTCCTGCAATGCTCTCATGATTATAATACGCATTCAATACAACCTCTGCACCGGCATACATCGTCATATAAGTCCGGTCCAGTTCAAATTTATCTGCAATCGTGATCTCTATATCAAATTGTGTACGTGACTGTATTTCCGCCGCATTTTCTCTGTTTGGATTTATGAGTTCAGCGATAATATGCTTATAGGCATCTTTTACGACCACGTGTGCCGTCACAATCGTCGTAACTCCCTCATTCTTTGCGGTGGCAGTCACAACTCCCTCGCTTTCCGTCGAATAGTTTGAGGCATCTCCGGCATTTGAAGTCCTGGTAACGGTAAAATATTCCATGAACTCTTCTGTCGTAAGATTGAAATCCTTCGGAATCGAATGCGTATCCCCGATGGCAATCGTGTCTTTATAGTCATCAAAATTTGCATAGACAGAAAGAGTCAGCACCGTCGGTGCAAACACTTCATCACTGATATAGCGGGACTCGCTTTCATACGCAGCCCTCGGATAAAAATAGACATAATATTTTCCCGCTCTCGCATCCACGGTCAGACGGTTATCACGGCTTGAAACCGGATTGATACTGATGAGATCAGACGTTTTTCCCATCGAGTCGGCAATGACATACTCTCCACCATTTCCATCATCTTTTTTAATGACCCATGCCATCTTCCTCACCATGGCTTCATACCCATTATCAAAATTGGTATCGGTATAGATCGTCTCCCCGGTATCCAGACCAAATTGCGTATTCTGCTTGTAATCCCGGTCTTCATTATTGATACTCGGGTACACATAGACATCGATCACCGCTGTATACGACGTCTCCGGACTATCAGGCGGTGTGTATGTAGCCGTGATCTTCGTACTACCAGCACCGACCGGTGTCACAAGACCAGTATCGGACACTGTCGCAACCTCAGTATTTGCTGTCGTCCACTGTGCGTTCGCAGCGTTACCGTAGTTCAGCGTAAGCTGCTGCGGATTACTGGTTGTGTGGAAAAACATCGCCTTGTCTTCCGAATTACTATATGGATATTTGAACACATTATCATTTGTGGATGTATCAATACCAAATACGACCTGGATCCGGCAGGTCACACTTCCCACCGTCGTACCGATCGCATCACCAATCTTATTAAATACGGTAACAAGTATCGTAACCTCACCCGGTGCCGTAGCAGTTACATTTCCATATATCTGGCTCGTAGGTGATCTCTGAATGCTAGCAATATCATTTCCACTCTCAATCGACCAGACGACCTCATAAAGACTATCATCCGCATAGATCGGAGAATCCTGAGAACCAAGGATAAGAGTAACAGATTTATTCTTCATCTGATATGGTGTCGTCGCATCCAGCTGATAGCCATCACAGGTGATATAAAGGTCTTCCGCCGCCTCGGAACGGTCGCCAAATCCGAGATAAGCACACACGCTGACCATGACCACCGCAAACATCACCACCAAATATCTCATCTTGATCCTGTTTTTATTTTGTCTGATTTTCTTCATATCCAATGCCCCTTTATCTATAAACTGAATGAAAACTAGATATCAAAATCCTTTTATATATATCGACTTTAAGTTATGATAAGATTAACCCATATATGTGTCAAAAAAACACCATTTTCTTCCTTTTTAATTTTATTGGAAAGGGAACATCTTTGCATAACTATCTTAATTATAAATAGTTGAAAATATATTGTCAAGAATTCTGTCAAGAAAAAAAGTTCCGTCCCGGAACTTAAAAAGAATGCACAAGTGCATTCTTCATAAAATTCTCATTTAAAAGAAAAAAATCACGCTACACGTGATCCTTTTCTTTTAAGCGCGAGACGGGACTCGAACCCGCGGCCCCAACCTTGGCAAGGTTGTGCTCTACCAACTGAGCCACTCGCGCACTTTACCGCCGTTCTTTTCTGACGACAATAGTTATTATACATAAGAACCATATCCATGTCAAGGAATTTTTTGCAAAACTTTAGTTTTAAGCTTTAGCTTTGACTTTAGTTTTAAGCTTTAGCTTTGACTTTGGATTTTCACATCCATTTTCTAAGTTCCACATACAGCCGGTGAACCGGCAGGCCGACCACATTGTTATAATCGCCCTCTATGCCCTCGACATGTCTCCCAAACAACCCCTGGATCCCATAACCGCCTGCCTTATCGTAAGGCTCTTCAGTCCGGACATATGCCTCGATCTCCTCCGGACTAAGCTCTGACACCCGGACAGATGTCGTCTCTGCAAAGCTCTTTTGCCGACACGGGCTCCCTTCATAATCCGTCTCGATCAGCGTGACACCGGTACATACCTTATGTGTCTTTCCGTTCAGCATCCCGATCATCCGACGAGCCTCTTCCCTGTCCTTTGGTTTCCCAAGGATTTCTCCCTCAGCACTCACCACCGTATCTGCTCCGATTATAACTGCCGCCTCCTTTATCTGCGCCCCGGATGCGACTGCCAATGCTTTCTGTGCCGATAATTCTTTCACTGTCTCCTCTGGCACCTGCCCTGTAACGATTTCTTCACAGTCTGCCACAAGCACATCAAATCGCTCAAAGATCATTGTCAGAAGTTCTTTTCTTCGCGGGGAGCCGGACGCTAGTATGATCCTTTTATTGCCTGACATATGCGTCTCACCCCTCGATCACTTTCACATAATAACTTCTGTTACGCGGTCCGTCATATTCGCAGAAATACACATCCTGCCACACTCCAAGAACCGGGCTTCCTTCTGTCACGATCAATGTCGCCGAAGCTCCCATCGTGCTGGATTTCATATGGGCATGGGAATTTCCTTCAAAATGCCTGTAGTTTCTGTCATTGGTAGGATATACCTTTTCAAAACCATAGATCAGATCCCGGACAACATCCGGATCCGCATTTTCATTGATCGTAATTCCTGCTGTCGTATGCGGACAATACACCACTGCAATCCCTTCTTTGATCCCGCTTTTTTTAATATCATCCCGAATCTGTGATGTAATATCCACCATCGTCTGTCTTTCACTGATCGAAAGTTCGTGTTTAAATAAATTCATTTTTTCCTCTCCTTTATGTTAGCCAGGCGGCGCCGCCGGGCTATGGATTCAGATTTTATATTCTTCCATCAAATTTCTCTGAAATACAGGGTCTGAAGCCGCTTGAAGAATATCTTCCATCCTGCCCTCCCCAGCCAGTTTCATATTTAATTGGTTCACTTTATCTACACCCTGCTTTAATCCATATTGAATCCCCCTATTCTCCAGTTTTTCCGCTATAATACACATACTAACCGCCTCCCCTTTGCTCACACAATTTGTTATGTCCTGTTTGATTTCTTTATATAGACATCCGGATATTCTTCCAGACTTTTTGTCGCCAAGTCCTGTTTCAACTGCATTCCCCGCTTTCTTTTTGCAGGAATGTCACACATACATTCCTGCTTGTTATTTACGATCCATTGGATTTGTAAGCAAGAATGTGAAATATGTAGAATTTTTACAAAAAAGATATATTAGACAGTTTACTTGCTTGACAGTATCTTACCACAGATAAATTGAAATTGCAAGTGGAAATATTGAAATGAACTCCTGTCAGTGTCTTGTTTTGTAGAATCATATTTTTTCTTGTCGAAAATTGCGATATTTTGTTTAAAAACTTTTGCTCTCCTACTTTAAAAAATAATCTGGACATGGGATAATAGAAGAAAAAATATTTTATGGAGATAATCAAATGAGAAAAATATATACAGCACTACTGCTTTCCCTCCTTCTTTTGACCGGATGTGGAGAAACAGAGGCGTCGGAGCCAGCACAGCAGGTAAAAGAAGTCTCACCGCCAATTGTAACAAATATTCCACTGCTCGAAAAAGACCTATACTTACCACAAAATGAAAAAAGTGATAAAAAACTGGTATTCCGGGCAGACGTAACACAGGAAGATGAAATCACTTTTCTCTATGAATACCAAAAGGGAAAAAAATTAGAATTTCAGCTTGCAAGACTGCAGCCAGATGATACATGGAAAGTGAGTACACCAAAATGGGAACAAGCTCTTTTAAAAGAGGTAACTTCCCCCTTATCTGCACTAAGCGCATACTCCGACGGCAGTTACCTTGCTATGATCCAACCCGAGGACAGCCTCCCGGTTTTTTATCATCTCACACCTGATGGAAGCGTAACAAAATGGGAACTTCCTGATGGAATTTTGCAGTGGACAAAGCAAACTCACGAAGTAGCAAATGGAATGCTTTTAACAGAAAAAAATGAGGTTGTACTAACTACATATATAATAAGCATAGACGAACAAACCGGAACCCCAGAAGAAGGCATGGGACTCGAAACTGGCTATATGATCTTATACAATCCCTATACAAAGAAACTTATCTCAAAACGGGACTCGGTAAATACGGCAGATCATATTTTTATCACAGGCGATTATGTCTTTTGTGCAGCAGACAACGAAATCCATGTATATCTGTTAAATGGCGGCAGAATCCAGAGTGTCTATACGGATAAAGAACTTCAAAAAAAGGAGATCGATCAAAGTCTTTGTATATACCCTGGTGGAAAGTATGCATATTGGTATAATGACCTGGGCATTTACCGCTTTGATATATCTCTGGCAGGCAATGCCAAAAACACGGTAGAAAAAATCATCCCCTCTAAGTATTATCCCAAAACAGAAAAAGAACATTTTGGGATAAACCAAATGCTATGCTATGAGGACGGTAAAACAACGACTATCTATATAAAAGGGGTTCCCTACGACTTAAAAACAAATGATAATGATGATTTTACCATTGATGCATCGGAGCAGACTTTTACAAGATATGTTTTCCGGGAATCATAAAAAAACGACAGCAGACAGCGAGCCGTGATTTCATCTCGGGCGCTCGCCCTATAACCCCAAGAGAACAGGCATTTTTTCGTGCAAGCACGAAAATGCCTGTTCTCTTGGGGTTGCACGGCTCGCTGCTTATCGGAAGTATTCGACGCCGCTTTCGAAGATCAGTTGGTTCTGTTCTCCGGTTATATTGATAGCCACTCCACTGCCACGACGCTCTGAGTGAGCCATTTTTCCCAAAACACGTCCATCCGGACTTGTGATTCCCTCGATGGCACGATAGGAACCATTTGGATTAAAGTCCTCATCCATCGTCGGATTTCCATTTACATCGACATATTGTGTCGCCACCTGTCCGTTTGCAAATAGTTTGTCTAACCATTCTTTCCCCGCCACAAAACGTCCCTCACCATGGGAGGCAGGAATCGAATATACACCGCCAAGCTCCGCCTTCTTAAGCCATGGAGACTTATTGGTCACGACCTTCGTGTAAACCGATTTGCTGATATGGCGGCCGATGCTGTTCGTCGTAAGGGTCGGTGAGTCCTCTTTCTGCGTCCGGATCTCGCCATATGGCAGGAGTCCTAATTTGATCAATGCCTGGAATCCATTACAGATACCGAGCGCCAGTCCGTCCCTTTTATTCAAAAGATCATGTACCGCCTCTTTGATCCGCTCATTCCGGAACACGGAAGTGATAAATTTAGCAGAACCATCAGGCTCATCACCCGCACTGAAACCACCGGAGAACATTAAGATTTGTGACTTCCGGATTGCCTTTTCAAATGCATCTACGCTGTCCTTAATGTTCTGCTCTGTCATATTTTTAAATACAATGCTTTCCGTATCTGCCCCTGCTGCCCGGAACGCACGCATCGTATCGTACTCGCAGTTTGTGCCCGGGAACACCGGAATAAATACTTTCGGCCTCGCCACCTTATGACTGCACACATAAATATCTTTTGTATCGTAAAGTCCCGTTTCAATCGTTTCTTCCCCAACTCCGGAACGGGTCGGGAATACCTTTTCCAATGTATCTGTCCATGCAGTAATAGATTCCTTCATGGTAATGCTCTCAGTTCCATAGGTAAACATCTCATCTGACACTACTGTTCCAACTAATTCATAAGCAATGTTAAGATCCTTCACCTGATCCAGGGCGGATGGAGCCATCTCAACTACGATATCGCCATAGGCTGGCCGGAAATATTCTTTCCACGGCCGGGAAGTATCAAATTCCACACCAAACTTATTTCCAAATGCCATTTTGGCGACTGCCTCTGCGATACCCTTTCCAGAAAGAGCATAGGCTGATTTCACAACACCTTCACGCATCAGCTTCGTAATGCTGGAATACAGTTTCATGATAAATTCGAAATCCGGAAGATCATATTCATCTTTCTTAATTCCAAATTTAACAAGAAGATTTCCTGTTTCCTTTAACTCCGGTGTCACCACATCAGAAAGCTTTGCCACATCTACGGCAAAGGAGCAAAGTGTCGGCGGAACATCAATATCATTAAACGTACCGGACATACTATCTTTACCACCGATCGACGGAAGTCCTAATTTCATCTGGGCATCATACGCACCAAGCAAGGCCGCCATCGGCTCGCCCCACCTTCTGCTGTCATCGGTCATACGCTTAAAATACTCCTGGAACGTAAAACGGATCTTCGTAAAATCACCCCCGGCGGCCACGATCTTCGCCACGGAAGTAAGAACAGCATACTCCGCGCCATGATACGGGCTCCAGCTCATCAGATAAGGATCCATTCCATAACTCATCATTGTCACCGTATCACATGTTCCATCCAGAACCGGCAATTTAGCGATCATTGTCTGAGTCGGGGTAAGCTGATACTTACCACCGTAAGGCATATCTACCGTACACGCTCCGATGGAACTGTCAAACATTTCCACCAGTCCCTTTTTGGAACATACATTTAAATCTTTGAGATTTTCTAAAAAGGTATCCCGGAAGGTTTCGGAAACCTTTGTCTTTTTCAAATAATTGTCTGCTCTTTTTGGCATCTCTACAATAACATCGGTCTCCTGATGAGCGCCATTTGTGTCGAGGAATGCACGGGAAATGTTTACGATTTCCTTCCCTCTCCACTTAAGAACCAGACGCGGCTCTTTTGTGACGACAGCAACCGGTACCGCCTCTAAATTTTCCTCCTCCGCATAGGCAAGCATCTGGTCAACGTCTTTCGGATCAACGACGATCGCCATACGCTCCTGGGATTCAGAAATCGCAAGCTCTGTACCATCGAGGCCGGCGTATTTTTTCGGAACTTTATCTAAATCTACTATGAGGCCGTCAGCAAGCTCTCCGATCGCCACTGACACACCGCCGGCACCAAAATCATTACATTTCTTGATCAGCCGGCTCACTTCCTCACGACGGAACAATCTCTGTATCTTACGCTCTGTCGGCGCATTTCCTTTTTGAACCTCTGCACCGCATGTATCAATGGACGCTGTATTATGGGCCTTGGAAGAACCGGTCGCTCCTCCACATCCGTCACGCCCGGTGCGTCCGCCAAGAAGAATGATCACATCGTCCGGATCGGAATTTTCACGGATGACATTTTTACGCGGGGCAGCACCCATCACGGCGCCGATCTCCAGACGTTTTGCCACATATCCCGGATGATAGATTTCATCGACAAGGCCAGTTGCAAGGCCGATCTGGTTTCCGTAGGAACTGTATCCACTGGCAGCACCAGTCACGATCTTTCTCTGGGCCAGTTTCCCTTCCATCGTCTCTTTCAGGGACTTAGTCGGATCTGCAGCACCGGTCACACGCATCGCCTGATACACATATCCGCGTCCTGACAAAGGATCGCGGATCGCACCGCCGAGACAGGTGGCCGCACCACCAAATGGTTCGATTTCCGTAGGATGGTTGTGTGTCTCATTTTTAAAGAAAACGAGCCACTCCTCTTCCACAGGTCCCTTTCCATCCTCATGATCGATCTCTACCGGGACAACAATCGAACAGGCATTGATTTCATCTGAAACCTCCATATCCTCCAGCTTCCCGTCAGCGCGGAGCTTTTTCATCGCCATCAGGGCAATGTCCATCAGGGATACAAATTTATCCCCTCTTCCTTTATAAATAACATCATGATCCTGTTTATACTGCTCAAATGCCTCTTTGACCGGTTTGGTATAATCTCCCTCTTCAAACCGGATGTTCTTGAGCTCTGTGAGAAATGTCGTATGACGGCAGTGATCCGACCAGTACGTATCCAGCACACGGATCTCCGTCATGCTCGGGTCTCTGTCTTCCTCACCTTTAAAATAATTCTGTATATGGAGAAAATCTTTGAACGTCATAGCAAGTCCAAGAGAATCATACAATTTCTTCAATTCCAACTCCGGCATATCCTTAAAACCATCAAAAAGAATGACATCCGCCGGCTCCTCAAACTCGGTAACAAGCGTATCCGGTACGGTCTCATCTGTCTCTCTCGAATCGACCGGATTGATGCAGTACTCCTTGATCCGGCTAAAATCTTCCTCACCGATTGCCCCGCTCAGGACATACGTCGTCGCCGAGCGGATGACAGGTTCCTCACTCTCATTCAAAAGCTTGACACACTGTTCTGCAGAGTCGGCTCTCTGGTCAAACTGTCCCGGAAGATACTCTACCGAAAACACTCTGTCGCCATCTTTTTTCTCAAATCCGTCCTCATACACATAATCCACCGGCGGCTCTGAAAATACAGTGGCAAGCGCTTTTTTGTAAGTACTTTCTCCGATTCCCTCCACGTCATAACGGATCAGTACCCTCACCTGTTCCAATGCCTGGATGCCAAGGTATTCCCTGACCTCCTTTTTCAGATCCTTTGCCGCAACCGCATAATCCTCTTTTTTTTCTACATAAATCCGCTTAACCTCTGCCATGTTCTGTCTCTCCTATCTTGTCCTGCTTACTGTACTCTCGTATAAGAACCAAGTTTTACACGACCTTTCCAGTAACTCTGTACTTCCGTTGAGTATCCTGGAGCAATCTGCTCGTACCTTTCATTGAAAAGTTTCGTCTCTTCTGCGCTGATAATGGATTCACACTCCTGGTCGTAAGCTTCGCTGTCATCATTGTTTACCATCTTTATAAGATAATAACCGTCCTCGCCCTCAATGACATCTGAAATCTCATCATTATTCATTTTGATCAGTTTTTTGCGGAGTTTGCTTGTCAGGAAACTGGAATCATCCATATCCTTCGCAACCAGATCCTGGCTCTGTGGTCCCTGTATCCCTGTTGTATCATTTTCCTCAAGAAGCTTCGCGAAATCCTCAGCTGTGGCTGCCTTTTCTTTGAGCGCCTCCATATTTTCCAGATTCAGCTTTTTCTGCTCATCTGTCACATCCGTCTGCTCGTCTCCGCTCCCTGTTTTATTGCTCACTTTATAATACTGCAAGCTATACTGACGATAATCCTCCTTCTTCACAGTGGCTTTCAATGCCTCTCTGTCGATTCCGCTCTCAGAGAGAATCACCTGGCGGTACTTTTCGGCCAGCGCATTCTTTTCAAAAACCTCTGTCAATGATTTTTCGTCCAGTCCGGCTATCTTTTTCTGGCCATCTGCCATACCCTCGATCGCCGTCTTCACCTCATCTGCACATGCTTTTTTCTCTTCATCGGTAAGTGTATAGCCCAGTTTTTCAGCCTCCATACAGAGTATCTCACGCTGCTTAATAGAATCCATGACTGATTTTTTTGCCGCAGATGCACCATTTCTTCCAGCTTCATCGACATCTTCCATCTCCCAGTACGTAGTACCATACATCTGCTGGTACAATGACTCATATCCGTTGTACTGTGCCTCCACCAGATAAATATTGTAAACTGCTTCCTTCATATATACGGTTCTCGTCACACTGGAACCACTGGCATTCGTCCCTGTCACTTTCAGAATTGCACGCGGTCTGAGCTGCATATAGCACACTCCGGCACACAATATAATGATCGCTGCAAGTCCGATCCCCAGCAAAATCTTATTTTTTGAAGAAGTAAAGGAACCCCCTGAACTTTTCTCTCTCTTTTGTACTCCTATTCCGCCGTTTTTTGCCAATTTTTTTGAGTTATTCATCGTTTTCCTCCAAAACAATATATTTGTACAAGCATACATGGAATATTTTATCATATCCCCTTGTGCACAGTCAAGCCACGGAAAATATTTTTCAGTTGTTATCGTTTCAAGTTGGTGAAATCTTTACAGCGGACGCAAAATCAAGAAATTCTCTATGTAGAAATAAAGATTCGGACACTAGAAAGCCCTTTTTATATGAAAGTTTTTCGCATATTGCCACCACATAAAAAACGGGCCTTTAACGCCCGAATATTTAAAGCAAAAAATAAAAAATGCAGGAAAAGGGACTTGAACCCTCATGGTATTGCTACCACACGGACCTGAACCGTGCGCGTCTGCCAATTCCGCCATTCCTGCATGCCTATTTAAAATATCATAAATTTTCTGAAAAGTCAACAAAAAATCTTATAGAATTTCAAGAAATTTTATAGTATACTAGGTTTAGGGAATTATATTTTAATGATGCGCCGTGCGCAGGATTGGAGATTATCATGGGTATTAATGTAGGAATGCTTATATTTGGTCTTTTTGACGGTGGACTTGCCTATGCCGTTGTTTTCTGTCTTTTGAAAGCCAGATTTAAGGGCAAAAAGATCGGACGGATCTTGGGAACGATTCTGGGGACAATCCTTTTTTCCGTATACATCGCCTTGTTCGTCTGGTTTAATACACCGGGAACGAGAGTAAACGCTGATTTTAGGAATCTGGTTTATGCCGCACCAATCGTACTGTCCGTACTTCTCACTGTTCTGGTTCTCCTGTCACTTCCACCGAAGAAAACGGAGACAGAAGCAGAGGATGAGGACGAAACAGAAACCGAAGAGACCGAAACTACAGCAGCAGAGGAAATTGTATAACATTATTTTAAGTTTCTGCGTTTTGCATTTTTAACCATTATATGGTAAAATGAATCAATAAAATAATAAGGAGGGTTTCTCATGTTAAAAAATGCGATCAAAATCCCATCCCGGGTAAATAACAAAATCGAGCTCAAAGTGGTACCAGGGCATTTTGCCACAAACCATTCACATATTAATTATTATATGGATATGACGAGACTAAAGGTCGGACAGCGCGAGGCCAGCCAGGTTGCCTCTACGATGGCAAAAGACTATCAATACAGCACTCCCATCGATACGATCATCTGTATGGATGGCTGCTATGTGATCGGCGCATATCTTGCGGAGCGTCTGACGGAAGCCGGAGTGATATCCATGAACTCCCACCAGAGTATTTATGTGATCGAGCCGGAATTTGACGCCAATGGGCAGATGATTTTCCGCGACAATATTCAGCCAATGGTTCACGGAAAAAATGTTCTTCTTCTGCTTGCCTCAGCTACAACAGGAAAAACCATTGCAAAAAGTCTGGAATGTATTCAGTATTATGGTGGAGTGATTCAGGGAATTTCGGCAATATTCAGTGCCGCAGACCAGATCGAAGGACATATCATCAATTCAATCTTCAGCACAGAAGATTTTGCGGACTATCAGTCCTTTAGTCAGACCGAGTGTCCGTTCTGTAAGATGAACCAGAACATTGATGCTATCGTAAACAGTTACGGATATTCACGGCTCTAAGGTGCGGCTGAGGATCTCGCACCTCTTAAGTTGCCTACGGCAAACTTGCTCCGCAGAGGAGAACTTTTCAAAAAAAATTCAAGCGTCTGCAAAGTCTAAAACGACTCTGCAGACGCCTTTTTTGCAAAAAAACATATTACTAACTCTCACTGTTTCCCCGTCCGCATGCGCTGCATTCCGGATTTCTCCGGGGAAATTTTATCTTACGGAATTCCATTGTCAGTGCATCTACGGTAAGCATCTGTCCGGTGAGAAGTTCCCCGATCTCTAATACATATTTGACAGCTTCCATGCTCTGCATCGTCCCAATCATGCCTGCCATGCAACCGATCACACCCACATCACGACATGTGGGCACACTCCCCGGTTTAGGCGGTTCTTCGAAAATACAGCGATAGCAGGGACCTTCACCTGGCACCCAGGTCATCAGCTGTCCCCCAAATTCCTGAATCCCGCCATGGGAAAAAGCCTTCCCGAGTTCCACACAAACATCATTGATCAAAAACTTTGTCTCAAAGTTATCGACAGCATCAATTACAAAATCATATTTGTTAAATATAGATTTTGCATTTTCCGCATTTAGGCGCAGAGGAAATGTTTCCACTTCTACATCCGGGTTTATCATAGCGATCCGCTTTTTTGCAGACCCCGTCTTGGGTGTTCCGATACTGTCCACGGAATGAATGATCTGGCGTTGAAGATTTGTTAAATCTACCTTATCATCATCTATGATGCCGATCGTTCCGACACCAGCCGCCGCCAGATACATCGCAGCCGGTGAACCGAGACCACCGGCTCCTACAATAAGAATCCGGGAAGAAAGAAGTTTTTCCTGACCGTCTGTTCCAACCTCGTTTAACAGAATATGCCGGGAATAACGTTCCATCTGTTCCTCATTCATCGGTATCTCTCCTATTTTGACAAAATCTCATCCGCCAGTTTCTCCATTGCCGTAACGGTCGTATCATTCATTGTAGACTTAATCGTTACCACCTCATCACAAATGGTAAGATTCTTCATCTCTTCCAGCGTCGCTTTCATCTGCTTTGCTGCCATCGGAGCCCACGTACCGTTTTCCATGACACCAACAACCCGGTTCTGGTAATTCTTGCTCTTCAGGTGGTGCAGGAAGTCCTCCATCACAGGGAATACGCCGCCATCATATGTAGCAGCAGCTACGATCATCTTGTCATAGCGAAAAGCATCCTCGATCACCTCTGCCATATCCTCTCTTGACAGATCACTCACTACTACTTTCGGAGCGCCTTTTTTCTCTAAAATTTCTCCAAGAGCTTTTGCCGCTTCCGCTGTGTTTCCATGAATGGATGCATAGGCAACAAGAATTCCCTTGTCCTCCGGTTTATAACTGCTCCATGTATCATATTTTTCAATATAATATGCTAAATCCTCTTTTAATATCGGGCCATGTAACGGACAGATCATCGAAATATCCAGTGTCGCCGCTTTTTTCAAAAGCGCCTGAACCTGCGCACCATACTTTCCTACAATATTAAAATAATAACGTCTCGCTTCGCATGCCCAGTCCTCTCCCTCTGTCATACTGAGGGCACCAAATTTTCCAAAACCGTCTGCAGAAAAAAGAATTTTTTCCGACTGCTCATAAGCGACCATAACCTCCGGCCAGTGAACCATCGGCGCCATGAAAAACTGCAATGTATGCTTGCCCAGAGAAATCGTATCCCCTTCCTTAACCTCAACACTTCTGCCCGTCAGATCAAAATCAAAGAACTGCCCCATCATGGAAAATGTTTTAGCATTTCCGATAATCTTCATATCCGGATACTTTTCAGCAGCCTTCTGAATGTTTGCCGCATGATCCGGCTCCATATGGGACACCACGAGATACTCCGGCTTTTTGCCCCCAAGCGCTTTCTCCACATTGGCAAACCACTCGTCGGTAGCACGCTTGTCCACCGTGTCCATGATCGTAGTCTTTTCATCGAGGATCACATAAGAATTATAAGAAACCCCCTCCGGTACCACATACTGACTTTCAAACAGGTCAATTGTTGTATCATCTGCACCTACATAAATGATTGAATCTGTAATTACAATATCCTTCACAATATCATTCCTTTCCTTAAATATAAGTATTCATTATTTATATTAAAATATAAATCTGCATTTAATTTTTGAGGTTTTTAATCCCTCCATGAACTTTATCCTTTTCCGACAGAATAACCTGCATTCCTTCCTCCAATGGCCATTCAATCCCAATATCCGGGTCATCCCATTGTATTCCGCCTTCATCTTCCGGATGATAAAACTCCGTACATTTATAAGCAAACACGGCTGTCTCTGACAAAACCAGATAACCATGGGCAAATCCTTCAGGTACATAAAACTGTTTCTTATTCTCATCCGAAAGAACCACACCAAACCATTTTCCATAGGTTTCAGATCCTTTCCGGATATCGACTGCCACATCAAATACCTCACCAGACAACACTCTCACAAGCTTCCCCTGCGGAAATTTCTTCTGAAAATGAAGCCCTCTCAAAACACCTTTCCTGGACATCGACTGGTTGTCCTGTACAAATTCCATGTCTAATCCAAATTCAGAGAACTCCTGTTTATTGTACGTCTCCACAAAGTATCCCCGCTCATCCCCGAATACCTTTGGCTCGATCACGTACAAACCCTTGATCTCACAGGATGTTACCTTTATTTTTGCCATCGTTTTCACTCCTTTTTACCTTCCCGAAGAATCTTTTCCCACTCTTTTACAACCATATATAGTATAATATTATTATCTGAAACTATCAATAGTTATTTACAGAAAAGTTAAATTGCGTTAAAATAATACTGTATTTGAGGAATAAATAATTGCACACTACCAGAGAAAGGCATGGTAATCTGTATGGATGATTTAAATATCGGTTTTCTCGGTTTTGGACTGATCGGTGGTTCGATCGCCAGAGCCATAAAAGCAAAATATCCTGGGACAGTGATTCAAGTCTATAGCAGACGAAAAAATCCGGATTTGGAAAAAGGACAGGAGGAGGGAATCATCACCAACCTTATTTATAAAATTGATGAACATTTTTCCTCCTGCGACATAATCTTTTTATGCGCTCCTGTTTTAAAAAATATCGAATTTCTTCAGTTGCTGCAACCTTTCATCCGGGAAAACTGCATCTTGACAGACGTGGGGAGCGTAAAAGGAAACATACACACTGCGGTAAAAGAACTTGGAATGGAACGTCATTTTATCGGCGGACATCCGATGGCGGGCTCAGAAAAGACCGGTTATGCAAATTCCAGTGCTGGTTTATTAAATAACTCCTGCTACCTTCTCACACCGACAAAATCCACTCCAGAGGACAACCTGAAGCAACTTTTGGAGCTTCTCCAGTGTACTGGCGCAAAATGTATCGTCTTGTCCCCGGATGAACACGACAATGCCACCGCTGCAATCAGCCATGTCCCCCATATCATCGCCGCATCGCTTGTCAATATGGTACAGGAAAATGATACCTCGGAGGAGTATATGAAACAGTTTGCCGCCGGCGGCTTTAAAGATATCACCCGGATTGCCTCCTCTTCTCCAGAAATGTGGGAAAATATATGCCTATCCAACAAAGATAGTATTGATTTTTTTCTTTCTTATTTTATTGACAGTTTGTCCCGATTCCGCAAACTCATGGCAGAAGAAGACAGTGAAGCCCTCAGGGATATTTTTAAAAAGGCTGGGCAGTATCGGGATTCAATTTCGTAGCAAAGGTACAAAAATGAGATTTTTCTAATTAGAATGACAAAGGAGATTCCACATCGGTAATGGAATCTCCTTATTTATGTTTCTTTCATGTTTCTTCGTTTGAAAGCACTCTGCCCACCTATTTCTTAAGCATCATGCTCGTCTTTTTTTTCTTCCCAGTACTGCTTGTCCGCATCTGAAATTCTCCGCAGGATCCGGCATGGATTTCCGGCGGCCACAACACCATCCGGAATATCTCCTGTCACCACAGACCCTGATCCGATCACTACATTATTTCCTATATGAACTCCCGGATTGATCGTGACATTGCCTCCAATCCACACATCATCTCCGATCGTAACTTCCTTCGCAAACTCAAGCCCTTCATTCCTGACAGGCGCATAAATCGGATGAGCTGCCGTATATATATTTACACCCGGGCCAAAAAATACATTGTCCCCAATCTTGATATCCGCTACATCAAGCATGATGCAGTTGAAATTTGCATAAAAGTTATCTCCTACCGAAATATGAGACCCATAATCGCATCGGAATGGTGGTTCAATGTAAGCATCCACCCCCGCATACTTGAGAAGCTCCTGTAAAATCTCCGTACGCTTTTCTTCCTCCTCAAACGTCGTCTGGTTATACATAGTTGTCAGTCTTCTTGCCGCTGACATCTCTCTTTGCAAGGTCTCATCACACCGGTAAAGCCTGCCTGAGAGCATTTTTTCCTTTTCTGTACTAACCGCCAAAGAACCCAGTTCTTCTGGCTCACTCGCCGAAAAGATTCCAGCCGCTGCTTCCTGCTCCGCCATAGTAGAGCCATCATTCTGTGATGAACTTCCTTCCCTGGCTACTTCCTCCTCAGCCGCCTTCATCAGTTCCTCTACTCTGCGTTTGGCCTCCACATCTGCTTCTTCCTCAAATCCAACTTCTTCCTGGAGGCTGGCTTCTTTTTCTGCACGGATCCGTTGTTCTTCTTCCTCTCTTTGCCGATCCACTTCTTCCGCCTGAAGTCTTTCCTGTTCGCGTGCTCGTTCTTCTTCCTCTTTTTGTCTCTGCGCCTCTTCCTCCTGAAGCTTCTTTAGTTCTGCTTCCCTTGCCGCTTCTTCCTCGGCCGCCTCGCGCTCGAGATCCTCTTTAAACACAGTGAAAACCTTGTCTTTCATCGCCTGAGCCACTTTGGCATGTTCCTCTGGCATCAGATGCAAACAATCCACGTCACTCGACACAGCTACCATAGCCAGATCGATAAACTCTGCCCCAACCTCGGTCGCCACTTTCTGAAACTCCGGCGCCAATTCAAACGAATAATCCACCTGCATTCTTCCAAACTCCAGATGAAGCGGTGAAAATTCGATCTGATCTCCAAGAAGCGTCGGACTTGCTACGACAATTTCTGCATCCGTCTTTTGCCGTACCAGCTCACACATCTCCTTGAGATGTCCCGCCACAGCCTGCGGATTGGAGTCAAAATACACCTTTAAATCATTCGTCCCCAACATGATAATGATAAGATCAATCGGCTCATGCTCCTCAATACATGCCCCGATATCACTCATACCGTTACACCCCTCGATATAGGGGTCATCAAAAGCAATCGTACGACCATTCTTTCCCTCGTTGATCACTTCAAAATTGTCCCCAAGCAATCGATCCAAAACCTCTGGCCAACTAATATCATCCCCATATCTCTGTCCATCTACAGGAGACTGGCCGTATGTATTAGAATCGCCAAAACACACTATTCTTCTCATAAATAAATACCTTCCTTTTTCGTAATAGTATCCCAAGAGTCTAATTAGTTTAAGTATACCACACTTTGCCCAATATCGCTAGAGAAGAATGCATTATTTTCTGATTAATTTTTCCAATATTTTTAAAGTTTCTGCAATTCATCAAGCGTTTTATCATAAGAGGGAAGAAACTCGCTCATAAAAATGTCCACTTCCTCCATCTTCATCTCCTTAAGTGCCTTTTCAATCGTCCGGTAAGCCGTAGAAAACTCCTGATTGCCCGCTTTTGTTTCCTCGATGCATTTGATAAGGGCCGAAAGTTTGTCCGCTGCTTTTACAATTTTCCAAAGTTCTTCGTCACCGCTCTTTTTAAAAAAGATACTTTCATAATATTTCCTCATATAATCAGGAAGCTTTTCTAAAAGTTTCCGATTCGCCATATCCTCCACTTTCTTATAAGCATCCCGGATATCTCGGTCATGATATTTAACCGGCGTCGGCATATCTCCGGTAATGATCTCATTTGCATCATGATACAGGCCGATCAGTGCCAGCTTATCCGGATCCACATCCTTTCCGCACCTCTCCCTGGCGATGACGCCAAGTCCATGGGAAAGCATGGCAACCTCCAATGAATGCTCACTGATGTTTTCCTTTACCGAGTTGCGCATCAGAGCCCATCTCTCGATATATTTCATCCTTGCCATCATGGCAAAAAATGGGAATTCCTTCATTCTTATCTCCATCCTTTATTGAACTTCTTTTTTCGATTGATCCAACAGTTTCCTGATATATCTTCCCGTATAAGAATCCGGCTGTTCTGCCACCTGTTCCGGAGTTCCGGTCGCAATAACTGTCCCTCCGTTTTCTCCCCCCTCCGGACCAATATCAATAATATAATCTGCCGTCTTGATCACATCCAGATTATGCTCGATCACCACAACCGAATTTCCTCCCTCCGCAAGACGGTGAAGAATATCAATCAACTTATGGACATCCGCAAAATGCAGACCTGTCGTAGGTTCATCCAGTATATAGATCGTTTTTCCCGTACTTCTCTTACTTAACTCTGTCGCAAGCTTGATCCTCTGCGCCTCGCCTCCCGAAAGCGTAGTAGATGGCTGCCCCAGCTTCACATAGGAAAGTCCTACGTCATACATCGTCTGAATCTTCCGGTGAATCGTCGGAACATTCTTGAAAAATTCCAGCGCCTCTTCTACCGTCATATCAAGCACATCAAAAATACTCTTACCTTTATATTTGACATCCAGCGTCTCCCTGTTATAACGTTTCCCATCGCACACCTCACACGGAACATAGACATCCGGCAGGAAATTCATCTCGATCTTTATGATACCGTCCCCGCGACATGCCTCACATCGTCCACCTTTGACATTAAAACTAAATCTTCCCTTCTTATACCCTTTTGCCTTTGCATCCGGGGTCGTCGCAAAGAGATCCCGGATCATATCAAAGACGCCCGTATACGTGGCCGGATTGGAGCGCGGCGTGCGGCCGATCGGGGACTGGTCGATATTAATGACCTTATCTAACTGCTCCATCCCTTTTATGGCAGTATGTTTTCCCGGAATACATCTGGCCCGGTTCAGATTCTTTGCCAAAGACTTATACACGATCTCATTGATCAGCGAACTCTTACCCGAGCCGGACACTCCTGTCACACAGGTAAATACACCAAGTGGAATATCCACATTGATATTCTTGAGGTTATTCTCCCTCGCACCGGTGACTTTTAAAAATCCACTTGGTACCCGGCGCTTTTCAGGCACCGGAATCACTACTCTGCGGCTGAGATATGCCCCCGTTATGGATTCCTCCGTATCCATGATATCCTCTGCCGTCCCGGCAGCCACAACTTTACCGCCGTGCTCCCCGGCTCCCGGTCCGATATCCACCACATAATCTGCCGCTAACATCGTGTCCTCATCATGCTCCACTACGATAAGTGTATTTCCAAGATCTTTCAGATTTTTCAGCGTCTTGATCAGTTTGTCATTATCCCGCTGATGAAGGCCGATACTTGGCTCATCGAGAATATAAGCAACTCCGACAAGACCCGACCCGATCTGTGTGGCGAGACGTATCCTCTGGGCCTCACCGCCGGATAAAGTCGCTGTAGCGCGCGACAGGCAGAGATAATCCAGTCCCACATCGACAAGAAATCCAAGACGGGATTTGATCTCTTTTAAGATCAGTTTTCCAATCTTTAACTGCATTGGCGTAAGCTGCAGCTCATCGACAAACTGCTTCAGGTCACGAATCGAATAATCACATAGCTGGGCAATGTTCTGTTCTCCTACCGTAACAGCCAGAGATTCCTTTTTCAGGCGCCTTCCACCGCACTCACGGCACGGCGTAATACGCATAAAGGTCTCATACTCCTGCTTCGTCGTATCCGAACCAGTCTCGCGGTATCTACGTTCTACATTTTTGATCAGCCCCTCAAATTCTACATTGTAGACACCTCTGCCCCGCTGTCCCACGTAATGGACTTCCACCTTCTCTCCTCTCGTGCCATGCAGAATGATATCACGTACCTCTTCGGAATAATCCTCAAACGGAGTGGATAGATCAAATCCAAACTTTTTCGCGACAGCTTCCATCATGCATCTGGTATAGCTCCCTTTATCCGTTACTGACTGCCATCCAAGGACAGCGATTGCACCCTCGTCAATGCTGAGAGACCAGTCCGGTATGAGAAGTTCCGGGGCAAATTCCATCTTATAACCAATCCCGTGACAGACCGGGCATGCTCCAAACGGATTATTGAACGAAAAACTCCTTGGCTCAATCTCATCAATGCTGATCCCACAATCCGGGCAGGAAAAACTCTGACTGAAATTGATCGGCTCACCGCCCACCACATCGACTACAAGCAGGCCATTCGACAGCTGCAGGACATTTTCAATTGATTCCGACATCCTTTTCCCGACACCTTCACGCACTACAAGACGGTCTACCACGATCTCAATATTATGCTTTATATTCTTTTCAAGCTTGATCTCCTCGGACAAATCATACATATTTCCATCCACAACGACCCTCACATAGCCGCTTTTTTTCGCCTTCTCAAAAACTTTGGCATGCTCTCCTTTTCTTCCCCGGACAACCGGAGCCAAAAGCTGGATTTTCGTCCCCTCCGGCAGTTTCATGATCTCATCGGTCATCTGATCCACCGTCTGGCGTTTTATCTCCCTGCCACACTTGGGACAATGAGGGATTCCAATCCTAGCAAAAAGAAGCCTGAAATAGTCATATATTTCCGTCACTGTCCCCACCGTGGAACGGGGATTCCGGTTCGTCGTTTTCTGATCGATGGATATCGCCGGGGGAAGCCCCGAAATGCTTTCCACGTTTGGCTTTTCCATCTGTCCAAGGAACTGTCTGGCATAAGAAGACAATGACTCCATATACCTCCTTTGCCCTTCCGCATATATCGTATCAAATGCCAGCGATGATTTGCCCGACCCGCTCAGTCCTGTCAGCACCACAAACTCATCCCTGGGAATATCAATATCAATTCCTTTCAGGTTATGCTCACTTGCGCCCTTTATCTTAATCATTCTTTTCTTTTCCATTGTTTCCTCCATCTAAAGCCTTTTTTAATTCGATCATCTGGTCACGCAGCGAGGCCGCCGCCTCGAAATTCAATTCTGCCGCCGCCTGATTCATCCGTTTCATGACCTTGCGGATCTGTTTTTCCAGCTCTTCTTTCGTCATATACTCCGGATCCTTCTCCAGATCCTCCATGCCAGAATCCGCTTTGGAAGAAATTCGGATCAGTTCCCGGACAGCCTTTTTGATCGTCTGCGGCGTAATACCATGTTCTTTATTATAAGTATCCTGTATCTCCCTTCGTCGCTTCGTCTCACCGATGGCCTTCTTCATGGAATCGGTCTCGCTCTCGGCATACATGATAACCCTGCCCTCAGCATTCCGGGCAGCTCGTCCGATCGTCTGGATCAGAGAAGTCTCCGAGCGAAGAAACCCTTCTTTGTCAGCATCCAGGATCGCCACAAGAGAAACCTCCGGTATGTCCAGCCCCTCTCTCAGAAGATTGATACCGACCAGCACATCAAATACATCAAGCCGCATATCGCGTATGATCTCGGACCGCTCCAGTGTGTCAATATCCGAGTGGAGGTATTTTACCCGGATTCCGATCTCTTTATAATAATCGGTCAGATCTTCCGCCATCCGTTTCGTAAGTGTCGTGACAAGCACCTTGCCCTTTTTCTTCGTAACACTGCGTATCTCCGAGAGCAGATCGTCAACCTGCCCCTTGACCGGACGCACCAGTACTTCCGGATCGAGAAGCCCTGTCGGGCGGATGATCTGCTCCGTCCTCAGAAGCTCATGGGCACTCTCATATTCCGATGGCGTCGCCGACACAAACAGCATCTGATTGATATGGCTCTCAAATTCCTCAAAATTGAGAGGGCGGTTGCTTTTCGCAGAAGGCAGGCGGAAACCATAGTCTACAAGTGTAGACTTTCTCGACTGGTCTCCTGCATACATTCCCCGTATCTGGGGCACTGTAATGTGCGACTCATCCACTATGATCAAAAAATCATCGGGAAAATAATCCATAAGCGTATGGGGCATCTCTCCCTCTTTCATCCCATTCAAATGCATGGAATAGTTTTCAATGCCAGAGCAAAATCCCGTCTCTCGCATCATCTCCACGTCAAAATGCGTCCTCTCCGAAATCCTCTGCGCTTCGATCAGCTTGTCCTCACTCTTAAAAAACCGGACCCGCTCCTTTAATTCCTGTTCGATCCCCAGGATTGCCTTCTCCATCTTGTCGGGTGACACAACATAATGGGACGCAGGAAATACAACCATATGCTCTAAATTGCTGAGCGGAGTCCCCGTGAGGACGTCAATCTCCTGAATCCGGTCCACCTCATCTCCGAAAAACTCAACCCGGATCGCACGGTCTGATTCCGATGCCGGAAAAATCTCAACCACATCTCCCCGTACCCGGAACGTGCCACGGTGAAAATCCATATCATTCCGCGTATACTGGATATCTACGAGACGCCGGATCACCTCATCCCTGTCCTTTTCCATGCCCGGCCGCAGGGAAACTGTCATCGTCTGGTAATCAATCGGACTTCCCAGTCCATATATACAGGACACACTGGCTATGATGACTACATCCCGCCGCTCAGTAAGGGCCGCCGTGGCCGAGTGGCGCAACTTATCGATCTCCTCATTGATCGCAGAATCCTTTTCGATATATGTGTCTGTCGATGGCACATAAGCTTCCGGCTGATAGTAATCGTAGTAGGAGACAAAGTATTCCACGGCATTGTTTGGAAAAAATTCTTTGAACTCACTATAGAGCTGTGCCGCAAGCGTTTTATTATGAGCAATGACTAACGTCGGTTTATTTAATTGCTGGATGACGTTTGCCATCGTAAAAGTCTTACCCGAACCGGTGACACCAAGGAGTGTCTGAAACTGGTTTCCCTCCTGAAAGCCTTTGACTAATTCTTCAATGGCCTGAGGCTGGTCGCCTGTGGGGGCGTATTGTGATACTAATTCAAAATGATCCATGATAAACCTTTCCTCTATAGCTGCAGAATAACATTTACTGTCTTAATAAACGATGCGCTTTTAGCCACATGACTATTTCCGCCTTGCCTCTTATACGCATCATATATCTTATCCCTTATCTTTCCAATCGTTTCTTATTCATCTCGCTGTACCTCACATTCTCTATTATTTAAAAATATCGTAGCATTTTCTAAATGTTTATTTGCATAATATTACTTTCTTCCTCTCAAATATCTATCCATCTCCTTATCAAATTCCGAAATATACTCTTCATCCTGTCTCACACGAAACACCTCGTATTCCTGCTCCGCCTTCCTCATAGCCTCTTCATGTGAAATTTTCCCTTTTCCATCTAACACTTCTCGACGATTATTCATTAAAAACTGATCTGTCTGTTCCACCCAATCCTGCATACTCATTAAAACTTCATCTTCAGCCATCAACTCCGCATAATCAATGAACATTGTTACCAATCTGTTCAGACGAGATAACTCTTTTTCATTTAAATAATTTTTAGCAACACTTATGTCTTTCTTTAACACTTTACCGTCTGGCGCATCTTTCCAAGTTGTCAATCCCATGGCAGGCTTTTTTGAATCTGCACGTTCATATACTAATTCTGCTGCTGTCTTTCCAGTAACTGCAAAGTGAAGCTTGTTCTGAACAAAAGCATAAAAATTCTTCGTAATTTCACTATTTTTATCATAGTCGTAACTGCATTGTTCAAATACATCCGTAATCTTCTGATAAGCTCTGCGTTCGCTTGCCCTAATTTCACGGATACGCTCCAACAACTCATTAAAATAATCTTTTCCAAATGGCCTGCCATTTTTCAACATATCATCATTTAATACAAAACCTTTAATAATATATTCCTTTAATGTCTTTGTTGCCCATTGACGAAATCGTGTTGCTTTCTTTGAATTTACACGATATCCAACTGCAATGATCGCATCCAGATTAAAACACTTTACTTTTCGATTAACATTTCGTCCACCTTCATTTTGAACTACCGAGAAAAACTCGGTAGTTGCTCCTTCATCTAATTCTTCCTCTTTATAAATATTTTTCAAATGCAAAGAAATATTATCTGCCGTACAATCAAATAATTCCGACATCGCCCTTTGCGTCATCCAAAATGTCTCTTTTTTAAAAAAGACATTCACACAAACATTTTTATTATCTAACTGATAAAATACAATCTCATGCTCCTGCATAGCTACCTCCTATCAAATTGCTCATGCAGTATATGCACAGTCTAAACAATGACATTTATTCATATCACTTTCACCATTTGTCGTAATTTTCATCTTTTTATAGTATACCACGATACAAAAAAAAAGTACAGAACAAATTGAACATTTGTTCTGTACTTTTTTAATGAGATTAGGTTATCTCAAATATTTTTATAGTATTGTTTCCTGAAATGTGGTATTATTTAATCATATGCATTAGAAATTAAGAGAAGGAAGGTTCAGGAATTATGTTGTTGGAAGGAAAAGTGGCAATAGTGACAGGCGGTACCAGAGGAATCGGCTTTGAAATAGTCCGCAAGTATCTCGCAAACGGCGCTAAGGTGGTACTGTTTGGTTCAAGACAGGAAACGGTGGACAAGGCCCTGGCAAAGCTGAAGGAGGAAAATTCCGGATGGGAAGCCGACGGAATGTACCCCAATCTGACGGATGCTGCAGAGGTGGAAAAAGCGGTTTTGTCCATAAAGGAGAAATTCGGGAAGATTGACATTCTGGTAAATAATGCGGGAATTTCCCAGAATACTCCGCTTTATAATTATACGCCGGAGGAATTTGACAAAGCCATTGACCTCAATGTACGCGCGTTGTTTTACGCGATTCTGCCCACCGCTAAAATCATGAAAGAGCAGGGTGGCGGCTGCATTATTAATACCAGCTCCATGGTAAGCATTTCCGGACAGCCTGCAGGCGTGGGATATCCCACTAGTAAATTTGCTGTCAACGGAATGACAATTTCCCTGGCAAGAGAGCTGGCAAAGGATCACATCCGCGTGAATGCAGTGGCCCCGGGCGTGACGAAGACGGATATGGTGGCAGCTCTGCCTCCTCAGATGGTGGAGAGAATTTCGGCACAGATACCGCTCGGCAGACCGGGAGAACCGGAGGAGGTTGCGGATGCGTTCCTCTATCTTGCCAGCGACATGGCATCTTATGTGACAGGTGAAATTTTATCAGTGGATGGCGCCTGCAAGGCATAATTTTCAATCGAGTAAGAGGCTAGTCATTAGTTGACAAAATTAAAGCATTTATTCTATATCTCTTCAAAAAAATACAGCTATGGTGTGTTTTCCCATAGCTGTATCACATTATATAAATGCACCCGAAGAACAATTCCAGCGTGGCGATGCAATACTTCTTATTCTTTAAGTTGGCAAATACTCTGGATTCTTTCGTGGATCTTTTCCAAGGATCCTTTTTTCGGAACCAGTGTATACAGGCGTATATCAGCGGTGTCTGACATTATTTTAAACTGTGATGTTCCCTTTAATGTGGCTGATTCAATCTTCCACTCCGCACGGTCATCAATCTGCATACGAATAAGAGAAAGAATCTCACCGGCACTCATATTCGTTCTCACATTTTCTTTCAAAAGCTGGTATAATGCGTCCGTATCCATCTCCAGTACCGATTCACTTGATAATTTGTCTATAACAGAGCGCATCATTTCAATTTGGTTCCCACACGTAACCTCATAGGAATTAAGATGATGCCGTTCCCTTACAAAAGTAAGTGCATCTTTTCCGTTTACATGGTTCGTTCCTTTTTTATAAGAAGTACCCCAGTCGGTTTTAAAACTCTGTGCCGCCTCCACATCCACCCCGCCGACGGCGTCGATCAGCGTTGAAAAGCCGGACATGTTTATTTGGACGAAATAGTCAACTTTCGTATCCAAAAGCTCCTCTACTCCCTTCACAAGCGGTATAGGTCCCCAGTAACTGAGATGGGATAATTTTGTCGCCTCATACAATTCAAGCTCTCTGATCTCTTCTTCCCTAAATCCATCATAATCACCGGGCGACAAATCTGGCACTTTAACATATGTGTCCCTCGGGATATTCGTAATCAAAATTGTTTTACTGACCGGATTTACCGTAAGCAGCAAATTCAGATCACTTCTCCCTTTTCTTTTCTGGTAAGCAAAATTATCCATACCGCTTACCAATACCTGAAACGGCTTTTCTGTAATTCCCTCTTCATTCTTTTCCTTTTTTTCCGTAACAACATTCTCGACAACGGTATGCCCCTGAATATTCTTAATTAGAAAACTCAGCCCTAATACACTGCCCACAATCATAGTTAATGAAACAATGGCCAGTATCAGCTTTTCCTTTTTCATAATAAAACCTCCATTCTTAGTATTCAGTTATCCTCTACCAATATACTAAGCCCATTTCATTTGAAAACAGTCATCAAAGTGTTAGGAAGTTGTAAAAGTGTCGCGAAATTTGTTCATACCGCCATTGAGCTAAACACAATAATAACCTTTGTTCCCTCTCCCACTTTACTCTCATACTGCATTTTAGCCCGGTGCAGTTCCGTAATCTCCCTGCAAAGCGCCAATCCAAGGCCTGTTCCGCCGTCCGACCTGCTCCTCGCCTTGTCAATACGGTAAAATGGTTCTGTTATATTTTTCAATTCCTCCTCTTTCATACCGATTCCATTGTCACAAATTTCTAATTTCTCCTTCTCTAAATGAATTCGGATCTCTCCCCCTCTGCCACATGCGCGGATGGCGTTTTCCAAAAGATTCCGGAAAAGACATACAAGAAGTTCCTCCGCACCCTGCATGCAAAAATCTTCCCCTTCTTTCAAAATTTTCAGTTCCTTTTCCTCCGCAAGCGGCATACAGCTTTCATACGCTTCCTGCAAACAGGCATTGACAGAAACCTCTGACAACTGAATTGGTTCTCCCTGAACTCTTGCCATCCGCAAAAGCTGCTGTGCCATCTGCTGCATACGGCGGCTTTCCTTATTGATATATTGCAAAGCCTGAAACTGCCTGTCCGGATCGGAATTTCCCCGAAGCAAATACTCCGAATAACCGCTGATCGAAGTAAGCGGCGTCCGCAGTTCATGTGCGAGATTCGCCACAAACCATTGCTGGGATTGAATCTTATCTTTTACCGCTGCCGTCATGAGGTTGAAATCCTGAGCCAGTTCCGCAATCTCATCGTTTCCACTTACCGGGATCAGTTCGTAGTTTCCCGCAGCTACTTCCTTTGTTTTCTGCGACAAACGGTTCAGGGGCCGGTTCAGCCTGCGCATCATAACATAAAGCGCCGCCGCCAAAATCACAGATAGGATACCACTCAGTAGTAAAAAAATAATCCGCAGCTGATCCCAAAGTTTCGTCAATCCCATCAGCGAGCGGACAAGCGCCAAACGATACGAATTTCCATTAATCTCAAAAGCAGTTACTACATACGCAGTTTGAATTCCATTGTTCCTCTCAATCGTAATTGCACCCTCCTGCGGTATCTGTTCGATTTGCATGCCCTCGCTGCAAAACACCTGGACATCCTTCTGCCATAGCACAAAGGAAAGAGTATTCTGCTGAAACATCTCCTCGTACTCTGTCATAATAGAATGAAATTCCCGCTCCCCCGGCACCTCCTTGCCAAACGCAGAAATATCATTCTCCAACGTTCTCCGTATCACCTCATTTTCCCCTAAAATCCGTTTCTTTTCCTCTGCCAGATTATGGGAATAGGAAATGTAAAAAACAAGAAAGATACCACTGTTCAGAAAAACAAGAAATAATAGGAACACAGAAAAATAAATTTTTTTCCAAAACTTCATTCCGAATCCTCCAATCGGTATCCCATCTTATAAACTGTTTTGATTTTCTGCTCCAAGCCAAGCTTTTGCCGAAGTTTCTGGACATGCACATCAACGGTCCTCGTATCTCCCTCATAATCATATCCCCATGCAAGTTCCAAAAGCTTCTCCCTCGACAGTGCTACATTCCGGTTACGCACAAGTGTTTCAAACAATTCGTACTCTTGCGGCGTCAAGTCCACCGATACTCCTTTTCTGTAAACTTTTCTGCCTTGCATATCAATCGTTACTTCCCCAATCGAAATGCCCGCCTCATCCATTCCATTTCTCCGCAGAATCACATTGACCCGGGCGAGCAGTTCGACAATCTCAAACGGCTTTACCAAATAGTCATCGGCTCCGGCACGGAATCCCTTCATCTTATCCTCGATCCCCTCTTTCGCCGTCACAAACATAACCGGCATATCCCGGCAATACTGTGCCAGTTGAAACCCATCGTACCCTGGCAGCATGATATCTAATAAAACAAGGTCAAACTGTCCGCTCTCCAACGCTTTCTTCGCTTCCCAACCGTCTGCTGCCATACTGCATGTGTGACCGACCAGTTCCAAATTCCAACAGATCAGGTTCCGAATGGTTTCCTCATCTTCCACCACGAGTATATGCGCCATTTTCACATCCCCCTTGTCGTAGTCGGCCGACACCGCTCTACCGCTCTTCTCCACCCATTCAAAAGCTCTTCTTTCTTCGCATCCGCCATCTGTGGTTCAAAGCACCGGGACAAAGACCAGTTTTTCTTCACATCCGTCAGGCCGCTCCAGTAACCGACGGCAAGTCCCGCCAGATAAGCCGCTCCCAGCGCCGTCGTCTCGATACATGACGGGCGGTGGACACACGCCCCGAGGATATCCGACTGAAACTGCATCAGAAAGTCATTGGCACTGGCCCCGCCGTCTGTCCTTAAGGAAACTAGCGGCAGGCCCGAATCCTGTTTCATCACCTGAACGAGGTCATAAACCTGATAAGCCAGAGACTCTACTGTCGCACGCACAATATGATTCCTCCCTGCCCCTCTCGTCAGGCCGGTTATGATCCCTCTCGCCTCCGCATCCCAATAAGGCGCTCCCAGTCCGGTGAAAGCAGGAACCACATAAACTCCCGCCGTATCCTCCACGGCCAGACAGCAGTGCTCCGACTCCGCCGCCGTCCGGATCAATTTCATCTCATCCCGCAGCCACTGAATCGCTGCCCCCGCCACAAAGACACTTCCTTCCAATGCATACTGTGGTTTTTCACAGGCGCTGGCCGCTAATGTCGTCAGCAGCCCATTTTCAGAAAACACCGGCTCATTTCCTGTATTCATCAAAAGAAAACAACCGGTTCCATACGTATTTTTCATCTCACCCGCCTCAAAACAGCACTGGCCAAAAAGCGCCGCCTGCTGATCTCCGGCGATGCCCGCGATCGGAATTTCTGTTCCGGTCAGAGTCTGGTCACTGTAACCATAAATCTCACTGGATGGACGCACCTCCGGAAGCATACTTTCAGGAATCCCAAAATACTCCAGTATTTCCTCATCCCACTGAAGTTTATGAATATCATAAAGCATCGTCCGGGAAGCATTTGTATAATCCGTGACGTGGACTTTTCCACTGGTCAGTTTCCAGATCAGCCAGGTGTCCACTGTCCCAAAAAGCAGCTCCCCCCGCTCTGCCTGCTCTCTGGCTCCCGGCACATTTTCCAATATCCAGACAATCTTGGTCGCAGAAAAATAAGCATCCGGTATAAGGCCTGTCCTCTCCTGTACCGTCTGCCCAAAACCATCCTCTGACAACTTCACGATCTGATCTGCCGTGCGCCGGCACTGCCAGACGATCGCATGATATACCGGCTCTCCTGTCTTCTTATTCCAGACGATCGTCGTCTCCCTCTGGTTTGTAATCCCGATTCCGGCGATCTCCGCACCCGACACGCCAATCTTACTCATCGCCTCTGTCATGACACTGAACTGGCTGGACCAGATATCTACCGCATCATGCTCCACCCAGCCCGGCTTGGGATAAATCTGGCGGAACTCCTTCTGTGCCATACTACATATGATCCCCTCCCTGTCAAAGAGAATACAACGGGAACTGGTCGTCCCCTGATCGAGCGCTATCATATACTTTTTCATTCTCATTTCCTCACTCTTAACATTTCATCTCCCACTCTTTTATCAGGAACCACGGATCATTTGCAAAGCCATTTTTAATTGCTCATCCTTGCCCTCATCATAGTCCCCATCCTCTTCATACTTAACCTCCACATCCGGGGTAAGTCCCTCTCCATGTATGCTTACACCACCCGGAAGAAAATATTCGGCTGTCGTCAGTTTCACTCCACCCCCGCACGAGCGCTCCAGAGACAATACCGTCTGAACAATTCCTTTCCCAAAGCTTTTCGTCCCTACAAGCTTTGCCGCCCCTCTCGCCTGCAACGTTCCCGCAAACACCTCGGAAGCACTGGCACTATTTTCATTCATAAGCACGATGATCGGCTTATCATAGCTTTTTTCATTCGTCGAATGATACGTTTTATCCCCATCCCTTTTACTCTTTTCTGTGATCAGTTCCCCTTCCGGAAGAAGTTCATCCAACATATCAATAGCGGCATCAAGCGAGCCGCCTCCATTATCCCTGACATCGATCACCAGTCCTTTGATCGTATCATTCCGATAATTTTCCACAGCGATCTCAAACTGGCTGGAGGTCTCTTTATCAAATTCAGACACCTTGATGTAACCTGCGTCATCATAATTTTCAGAACTTACGGAAACCACTTTAATCTCCCGGCACACGACCTCTTTATCCATTGTCTCTGTCTTTCCCTCAGAATCGGTTCTTTCGATGCCGATCACGATCGCGCGTTCCTTATTGTCCTCTGTCTTTATCATTGCCACTACGTCGTCAATCGTGAGACCTGATAATTCCTTCCCATCCACACGGAGCAGTTTATCTCCTTTTTTTATCCCCGCTTCTTCTGCCGGGCCTCCCTGTGTTACCTTCTCCACAACAATCGAATTATCCTCATTCTGGCGAAGCGATACACCAATCCCTACATAAGAGCCATTTATTCCATCCATGACTTCCTGATACTCTTCCTCGGTATAATACTCGGAATACTTATCTCCCAATGCCGCCACCATTCCCTTTATCCCGCCATTGATGAGATCTTCATCCTTTATCTCTCCCTGATAAAAGTCATCGATACATTTTTCCACGACTTTTGTTTTATCATACAGTTGCTGGGCTGCTGATCCGGGGATATAGAGATGAATACCAAAATATCTGGCAGCGGAAACCGTCCCAATCGCCACCACAAGGCCAAATAATGTTCCAAAAATAAATCCTTTTGTTCTTTCCTTCGACATATGATCAGCTCCTGATATTGGGATATTGTTATCTTTTCACAACGTTTCTTCTCATTTGCATTTCACACCTTCGGTGCTATTGGCTCACATAGTTGAGTGGGTCGACGTAAGCACCGTTTACGGATACGCCAAAGTGAAGATGGGCGCCGGTAGACACTCCGGTAGAACCGACATAAGCGATAACATCACCCTGATTTACAGTAGCCCCCTCAGCGACTGCCAGCCTTGCGGCATGCATGTACACCGTATACAAACTATTCCCATGATAGATCATTACATAATTTCCTGCACTTGCACTATACGATGCGGTAACGACTTCTCCTGCCGCCGATGCCACGATCGGCGTCCCATCTGACACAGCAATATCAATTCCCTGATGATATGTGCTTGCTCCTGGCGTCGGACTTGTTCTGCTGCCAAACTTGGAAGAAATCCGCCCCGGCACCCTGAGTGGCCATCGCAATCCTCCTGTATTCGCAGCATAAGAATCGGATGCGGGATCTGCCGGTGTTCCAGCAGCCGCATTTGCTGCTGCCTCAGCCTTTTTCTTTGCTGCTTCTCGTTTCTCAATCTGCTTCTGTTTCTCTAAAAGAAGGTTCTCCACCTTACGCTCTGCTTCCGCTACCTTTTCACTAAACGTTTTGACCCTGGAATCCGTCGCAGAAATTGCAGAATTTAATTTATGCATTTCCGCCTTTTTACTTGATTTCAAGCTCTTTAAGGCATCCTTCTCTGCTAGGACTTCGTCCTGAAGCCCGGCGATTTCCTCTATCTTGCTTTCCATAACCGTGCGTTTGATTTCTGTCTCGTTTCTCGTCTCGACAAAGCTGCTGAAAAGCTGTGAGTCAAATTTGGAAATCTTCTCGATATACTCGGAGCGGCTTAAAAAATCCCCAATACTTTTTGCACTGAAAATAGCATCCATGTAACCGTCACTGCCATTTTCATACATATATTTTATTCGCTTCTTCATCGTTTCATACTGCTCTTTTTCTAAATCCTCAGCGATCGCAAGTTCTTCTTCCAACTTTACAAGTTCTTTTCTGGCCCCTTCGATCTGCTTATCCAGACCCTTAATCGTATCGGACAGCTTTTCAATCTTTTTATCTACTTTTTTAACAAATTTCAGTATATCCCCTTTGCTTTTCTCTAATTCCTCGATATCTTTCTTTAATTCATCCACACGCTTTTGCGCACTTGCTTTTGCCTCTTCTGCTTTCTTGATCTGGGCATCGTAGCTGCTGTCAGCCTCTTCTGCCACCGCACTCAGGCCCGACAGGCAAAAACTAAACACCACGCCTGTCACCATGATCAATGCCATCACCCTTTTCCTCATCGTCATCCTTCCCCCTTTATATATCAAGATGCTTTCTCACAGTCACAAAACTTCCCAAAAAGCCTACACCGATCCCCACGATCAGGCATACCGGAATCAGAATCCGGAATATCTGGGAAGCTTCCAGAAAAGTCAGCCAGTTAGAAATTACATTAAATTTGCTATTGATATATTTTATGATTGAGCTATAGCTGAAAATCAGTATTACAAGAGGAATGCCGGCACCAACCGCCCCAATGACTAACCCCTCTACGATAAACGGCGCACGGATAAAAAAATCCGAAGCTCCCATCAGCCTCATGATCCCAATCTCCTCCCGCCGCACAGTAATGCCCGTGGATATCGTGGAATTGATCAGGAAAATAGACACCGCGAGCAAAATGACAATGATGGCGATCGAGACATAACTCACCAGTTTATTTGCATTTTCAAAATTTTTCGCCGTATCATCCGATCGTTTTACCATCCTCACACCTTCAATGGTTTCAATGTAGGCCGCCGCTTCTTTCTGATCCGAGATATCTTTCAAAAACACCTGATAAGATGCAGAATCCTTAAGCGGATTATCCTCTCCAAAGCTGTCGATCAGTTCCGGGTTCTCACTAAAATTCTCCTCCACAAACTGTTCCCACGCTTCCTCCGAAGAGATAAATTCCATGTGATCCACCTCTTTGATGGAACGGATCGCCTCACCGATCGCATCAATCTGCTCTTCTGAAATTCCCTCATCAAAAAACACCGTAACCCCCACCGATGTCTCGACCTCTTTTATCATATACTGAAAATTGCTCACAATAAAATAAAACATACCAAAAAGAAACAGACAGGCTGCCATCGTACTGATTGATGCGAGCGTAAACATGCTGTTTTTCCTCAGGCTCTTAAACCCCTGTTTGACACTGTAAATAAATACACTAATCCCTCTCATATTCGTAACCACCTTTTTTATCATCCCGGATCAGCTTCCCATCCTCCAGTGTTACCACACGCTTCTGCATTACATCTACAATATCGTTATTGTGCGTGACAACTACAACTGTAGTCCCCATTTTGTTAACCTCCTGCAAAAGCATCATGATCTCCCATGCATTCTGGGGATCCAGATTTCCTGTCGGCTCGTCGGCAAGAAGGATCGTCGGCTGGTTTACTAAAGCCCTTGCAATCGCCACCCTCTGCTGCTCACCACCGGACAATTCATTTGGATAGGCGTCTGCCTTATCCGTGAGCCCAACGATCGTCAGCATCGTCGTCACATTCCGGATGATCTCCCGTTTGCTCCTGCCGATGATCCTCTGGGCAAATGCCACATTTTCAAACACCGTCCGGTCATTTAACAGGCGGAAATCCTGAAATACCACACCGATATTTCTGCGGTACAGCGGCACCTGCTTACGTTTTAGTTTATTGACCATTCTCCCGGCGATATATAATTTACCCGAAGTGGGATCCAGTTCCTTTAGAAGCAGCTTGATAAATGTAGATTTCCCGGAACCACTTTTCCCTACGACAAAAACAAACTCTCCCTGCCTGATCTGGAGAGATATTCCTTTTAGCGCCTCGACACCCGTCTGATAGTGCTTGCTCACATCATCCATTGCAATGATGGGACGTTCTTTTTTTGCAGCCATATGAGTTTTCATCTCCCCAAAATTAATAGTCTATCGTCTCAAGATATTTCATATATTTTACGACCATAAGCGCGATCTTAAACGTGATCGCATCATCGAATACCCTCAGATCAAGTCCTGTACTCTTCTGTAGCTTATCCAGCCGGTACACAAGTGTGTTCCGGTGAATGTAAAGCTGTCTCGATGTCTCAGAGACATTCAGATTATTCTCAAAAAATTTATTGATGGTTGTAAGCGTCTCCTCATCGAACTCATCCGGTGTTTTATCGGAAAAGATTTCTTTAATAAACATTTTGCACAGTGGCATCGGAAGCTGGTAGATCAGACGCCCGATCCCTAGATTGCTGTAGGCAATCACTTTTTTGTCACTGTAGAAAATCTTTCCGACATCCAACGCCATCTTGGCCTCTTTATAAGAACGGGAGACCTCCTTCAATTCTTTCACGATCGTTCCGAATGCCACATGGACCTTAGTCATTGCCTCCGTATTCAGCATATCCACGATCACTTCTGCAGTCTTTTCCAGATCCTCTATCTTTTCCTTATCGTTGATCTCCTTCACGAGTATGATGTTCTTCTCATCGACAGCCGTGATAAAATCCTTTGTCTGCGTGGCAAACATGCTCCGGACTGTCTCCAAGGCTCCACTGTCTTTTTCTTTGTTCGTCTCAATGATAAATACCACTCTTCTGGCATTCATTTCGATATGGAGTTTTTTCGCACGATTAAAGATATCAACGAGAAGAAGATTGTCAAGCAAAAGATTTTTAATAAAATTATCTTTATCATATCTTTCTTTATATGCCACAAGAAGGCTCTGGATCTGGAAGACGATGATCTTCCCGATCGTATAAACATCCTCCGAATCCCCCTGTATTACGACAATATATTCTAACTGGCTCTCATCGTAAATCTTAAAGAACTGGCAGCCACTCATCACCTGACTGTCTGCCGGCGACTGGACAAAATTCTGTCCATCCTCTGCATATTCCGTAAGTTTGTCTGACGTCGACGCCAATACATTCCCCTCTGTATCCATGACACACAGATCGTTTTTTGTAATCCCCTTTATTCCATCAACCGTATTCTGCAATATCTGGTTTGATATCATAACTACACCTCCACAACGTAGTCTACTCTTGTCGCATTATGAATTATTGTATCATTATTTGGGATAAAAGTAAAGCCAAAGTGATATGCCCACAGGGTAATCGATTAAAATCACCCATGGACAGGGCGGAGAATATCGTACTCGCTCGTCCTTATATCACTCCCCGAAAAACAATTGTTTCCCTTGCTTTGCAAATCCGCCCTGTCCATGGGTGATTTTAATCGATTGCCCTAATATGCCCATCTGCATCTCCTCCCTGTCATCCATACTTGTAATACACCTTCGACTTCTTTCCAAAAATCCAAGTCATGCAACAATCATCCGAATTATTCATCGTAATCCTAACCCCCGGATTATCCCGGCAGTCAAGGTGATTTACATTATAGGCCTCTCCCGCATTGACCGTCTTTAATTTATTATTCCGACACAAAACAGTTGTTATATCACCCAGTTTCCCAAGATCGATCGACGTGATCCGGTTATTGTTTAGCCTCAGTTCATCCAATCCCTTAAATTTCCCCATATTCCATTTACCAGACAACTTATTATCGCTCAGGTTGATCCCCCATAGCTTCTTATGGTTGTTTTTCCCAAAATTTACCTTTTCTAATACCCCGTTTGTCCACCTGAGTTCAGATAGCTTGGGGAACTTACTCACATCCAGACTCTTTGTACTCTTTTCATAACGGATATCCAGTATTCTCAGATTCTTTAACGACTGAATGTCTACTTTCTTTGCCGAATTCCCATAAAACGAGAGTGCTTCCAGGTTCGGAAATCTCTCTGTCGAAAGCTTGGATACGGACGTATCCACAAGCTGTAGTTTCAAAAGCTGTGACAGATTCATCTGCTCCAGGCTTGCTACATTTTTGCATTTCTTAATAGAAAGCGATGTCAGCTTCTCATCTTCCCCCAACAGGATTGACCTAAGCAAAGGATTGTTTGCCACAGTCAGCTCTTTCAACTTCGCACAGCCCTCAATCTGAATTTCCTGTAACGAAGAATTATTTTTTATCGTCAGTGTTTTCAGCTTTTTGCAGCCCTTTATGACTACCTTCTGCAATGTACTGTCATTCTTGATCTCGAGCGACTCCAACGCAGGATGATCGGACAACTCAAATGTCTCCATACCCTGGGCATCGAGAACAAGCTCCTTTAAATTCCCCACCGATACAGGATCAAAGGCAAATCCTTTTACTCTTTTCAGCAAAACACTCTTCAATTTCGAATTGTGTGACAGGTCCAGTTCTGGCAAATTCGTATCCAGCAGAATCAGTGTCTTAAGCCCCGAATTATAGGACAGATTCAACTCTTGCAGATTCATCTTCTCCAGAATGAGTGTCTCAAGCTCCGAATTATAGGACAGATTCAACTCTTGCAGATTCATTTTCTCCAGCCTCAGTTCCTCAAGCTCGGAAAACTGGGAAACGACCAGTTCATGAAATTTTGGCACACTCAGAACAAGCTCCTTGATCTGCTTATTGTTTGATAAGTCGAGACTATTCAGCTTATTTCCAGAGATACTAACCTTCTCCAGTTTCGGATACCGGGGCAGCTCTAACTTCTCAATCGCATTGTTATGATAATACAGTTCCTTTAACTTAGGGATTTGGGGAAGCTCTCTGCTTTTTGCCGTCTCATAAAATATCAATTCTGACAATTTAGAAAAATACTCAATCCCTTTTAAATTGACTTTCCGGCTTCCGCCTTCTATCTCAAGGCTGTCCTGATGATCGAGAAACCACTGCGACAGCTTATCCCCGATCTCATATTCATACAATGCCTCCCTCATAGCTTTGTCCGGAAAGTTCTTTTTGTTAAAGATAACCGTTTTCGCAGACACCTCGCCGGCGCACAGAAAAATAATGAAAGCGAGCAGAACCATAGGAATCAACCTGCGGATCATGACCTGTTTTCTTTCTCCTGCAGCTTTCCAAAATAAACTCATAAAATCCCCCTTTTTCATTCGATACAAAAGGGAATGTCCAGCTGTGAACATTCCCTCTGATATCATTGTAAAAAAGCAAACTCCTAGTTTGTAATCGTAACTTCTGTCTCTTTGTCAAACAGATGAATCTTCTCAGCATCCAGTGCGATCTTGATCGTATCTCCCGGACGAGCTGTCGTACGAGGATTTACACGTACTGTAATGTCAGTGTTCTCAATCGTAAAGTAAAGGAATACTTCTGCACCAAGCATCTCATATACCTTAACTGTTGCTTCCAGTACAGTATCCGGAGAATTGCTGATGAACATTTCCTCATCCTTGATGTCTTCCGGACGAATACCAAAGACAACGATCTTATCTTCATATCCACCCTCAATCAGCTTTCTCGCTTTGTTCTCCGTAAGCTTGATCGTATTCGAACCAAACATAAGAAGTACATCAGAACCCGATACTACTACTCTTGCCTCAATGAAGTTCATCTGAGGAGAACCGATAAATCCGGCTACAAACAGGTTATTTGGTCTCATATACAGATCAAGCGGGCTGTCTACCTGCTGAACCACACCATCCTTCATAACTACGATACGTGTACCAAGTGTCAGCGCCTCGGTCTGGTCATGTGTTACGTAGATGATCGTCGTCTCCAGTCTCTGATGAAGCTTGGAAATCTCAATACGCATCTGTACACGAAGTTTTGCATCCAAGTTTGAAAGCGGCTCATCCATAAGGAATACCTTAGGATCACGCACGATAGCACGTCCCATGGCAACACGCTGTCTCTGACCACCGGAAAGAGCTTTTGGCTTACGATCCAGCAAATGCTCGATATCAAGGATCTTTGCTGCCTCATGTACCAAACGGTCAATCTGATCTTTTGGCACTTTTCTCAATTTAAGACCGAATGCCATATTGTCATAAACGGACATATGCGGATACAACGCATAGTTCTGGAAAACCATCGCAATATCCCTGTCTTTCGGTTCTACATCGTTTACTAACTTATCTCCAATCCAAAGCTCACCGTTTGAAATCTCTTCCAAACCAGCGATCATACGAAGAGTCGTTGATTTACCACATCCCGAAGGTCCTACAAAGATAATAAACTCCTTATCTTCAATCTCAAGATTAAAATCCTTTACCGCATGAAAGCCGTTCGGATATACTTTGTTGATGTTCTTTAATGATAGACTTGCCATTACACATGTTCCTCCCTGGAAAATATTTTTTTCATAAACATCTATGGTTAATACTATACACCATTTTACCCAAAAACACCATATCCAATTTCCATAAATTATTTTTAAATCTTTGTATATTTTGCATAACTAACTAGCCTCTGTATCCATAACAAACCCCTCTCCCTGAACTTCTTTGGCGTCCATGACGATCACAAATGCTTTTTCGTCCGCACGTTTCACAATGTCGATCAACTTCACAACCTCCTTTTTGGACACCACACACATGAGTATATTCTTGTCGCTGCCCGAATACATCCCTTTACCGCTCAGTCCGGTCACACCACGCTCCATCTCCTGCATAATGTTCTCTGATATCACAAGAGGGGACTCGGAAATGATATACACCATCTTTGCAAATTTTAACCCAGCCAGCAAAGCATCCGATACCCTTCCGGTCACGAAAACGGCAACAATCGAATAGAGCCCCGTATGCATACCAAAAACTCCCATTCCTGCCAGTACAATGATCCCATCAATAAAAATGAGAAGTTCTGATACACTAACCCCCGGAAACCATCTGTGTAACAACGTTACAAGCAGATCACTCCCACCTGTGGAAGCATTCTGGGAAAAGACGAGACCGAGCCCCAGACCATTTAATGCACCCCCCAAAATCGCCGCCATAAGATAATCCCTGTGTACAACCTCATATGTTGGCACGAGAAGAAGCGCCACAGAAAAGCAAACTACCCCGTACAGGGCTTTTTGGATAAACCGCCCGCCCTTTATTTTCCATGCAATAAGAAAAAACGGAATATTCAAAAAAAGATTTGTAGCCCCCACGGGCACATGAAATCCCACCGCACTCTCTGCGACCTTTTTGACAATAATACCAATACCGGAAAACCCACCTGTCACCATTGAGAGCGGCTCGTAAATAATATTGATCCCTGCGGCCATAAAAAATGTACCTGCCGTTATAAGCAGGTACGATACGAATTTACTGTTCTTTATTCTCTCTCTCATCCGACAACTCCTCTATAACGTCTGCCTTTTCCAAAAGCTTTTTGTTATTATAGTTGTCCATTTTCTTCCTGAATATTCTCCGTCTCCAAAAATTTGAGTATGGAATCCGGGCAATACACGTATATACTCTTCCAAGCTGCAATGCTTTAACCGCCTTGGGTACATGGATATTGTCCCGCAGCACCATATTCATAATGCTTCCCATCACCACACAAAGCTTTGCATTGACCTTTAGCCGGTTCTCATGGATCCACTCCTCCCCCTGTGTCCCCTCCAGCGACATCAGGATCACATCAGGAAGCTTGGTATTAATATCATTCACAAGCGCCTCATCCGTCATGCTTCCATCTGTCGTATACAGCCCCACAACTTCAAGATATGGACAATGCGTGACAAGATAACGAAATACGATCTTGGCCTCTTTTTTATTTTTCAATATCAAATAACATTTTTTCCCCTCTAAAAGAGTCTGGTCCACACTTTTAAACGCTGTGCGGTAATCCACAACCATGCCTCCGGTCTCCAGCACATCCACATGGGAGGAACTCAGGATCGCTTTCTCCCCGGGAAGCACCATATCTGCCTCCTGAAGGATATCCTGCACCAGTTCATTCTCATCATACATATCAATATAATCCAGTGACACCAGATGCATCACATTGAGCTGATCACTTGACAGATAATTCTCCACTTCTTCACGGAATGTACCCTCTGTCAAAATATCAAGTTCCATATCCATGATCTTAATCCTCGTCCCCATAAAACCCTCCTTTCCATGGATTCTTCTGTGGTCCGAAAACTACTCCTGCTCATCACCCGTCTGCTTGTCATCTGTCCCGAGAACGATCTCAATATCTGCTCCATTCGTAAGATCCTTTGCCTCTTTGATGACCGGAGCATTAAAGAATGGTTTGAGATATCTTCCCCATCTCTTTTTCCTTGTATAGATTACTGTCTTTTTCTGGATCTCGCCGCTAAAGTCCCCAACCCCCATTACATACAAGCCTTCTTTTTCAAATTTTTCCTTGAAAGCAGCCGCCAGTCCGTTGATCCGGCTTCCATTCGTGATCTGGATACTTCTTGATTTTAATTTTTCAAGATCCGTCGGCGCTGCTGTTCCATCGACTGACTTCTGTTTTTCTTTGCGCTTACCGGTGTCCCAGATCTGATCGATCATTTTTTTCGTTTTGGCCCCGTCCAAGGTCGCCTTCCCTTTAATCTCTTCTGCATAAGCGCGGTGCGCATAAATATACTTACGATTTACTTTAATAAGCCCGGACGCATACTGCTGTTTCTGGGAAAGTGTAATATCCGATATGAGTATATTCCATTCCTTCTCAATAAAATCTTTCATCGCCGATTCGTCTTTGTTCTGGCTCACTGTATCAAGATATTCTTCCCTCGGAGTAAATGCCCCTTCCTTTTTTTCAAACCGCTTATTAAATTCTTGCGAATCTAACGCAGTAAAATATCCGATGTCCACATTCAATTCTTCCTGAAGAAGCAGGATTCCATACTCATAAGCCACATCACCTGTAAAGTATTCATTGATATCCCTGAGTGTCACAATCTGCGGAATCTGGCTGCTCACTTCCATATATTCCTGATATTTCTGATTTGATAATGAAATCTGCGTTTTATTGGGAATCGTCACATAGTCGAGATTTCCCGTCTCTTTATCAAACAGTTCCAGTACGATCGCCCTTACCAGCTTGGTATCTTTCTCCACACTGTAGATCAAATTGCTGGATTCCGAACCCACACTCACATTGATCACATGCTCATACTTGGTACTCCTCTCCTCCCGCTCTGTCGTCTTATAAAACAACATCGTGAGAAAGTAGCTTGCAACTCCTACTGCAAGTAATAATACGATAATTCCCATTGTTTTCAAAAATGTACGAAAAACGATCTTTACCATGCCTTTCCCCTGCATAAGACCCTCCATTCTATCTTTAATAAAACGAAACAATAGTCCTATTGTAGCAGAAAATGTTAAAATATACAAGGGGTTTGCAAAAATCGATGAAGTAAACGAATTGTCAGTTAAAATAAAAAAGACTGGTCCTGAGAAATT
>CAZOIF010000005.1:0-107426 GCA_964579975.1 uncultured Eubacterium sp.
ATTTCTCAGGACCAGTCTTTTTTATTTTAACTGACAATTCGTTTACTTCATCGGATTTGTATAAAACCCTTTACTTTTTCTAAACTTTACATTAAAATATGTATATAAATTATCCGACATGCCACAATAAGCATAAGGACAGAAAGGACGATGACTATGAAAAAATTTATTAAATTTCTTCTGGGGGCAGGAGCTGTGGTCGCTGCACTAGGAGGCATCCTGTATTTCCTGAAAAATGTTCTGATGAAAGATTATCTGGACGACTACGATGATGATGATTTTGACAATGACCTTTACGACGAGGAAGATTCCGAAGATGATAGAGATTACGTGACGATAAACGTTCCGGACAAAGATTCGGAGGAATCCGATGAAATTCAGGAAGACGATCTGTCTGCCTTTGATACGGAAGAATAAAAGGTGCGGCTGAGAAGCGCGCACCTCTCAAGTTTGCCAAAGGCAAACTTGGCTCCGCACATGCAGGATTTTCCTGAGCTGAATAAAAGGTGCGGCTGAAAAACGCGCACCTCTCAAGTTTGCCAAAGGCAATAGTTATGCAAACAAATGGAGGAATCGGTCCGAAGACGAATTCCTCCATTTTCATTTCTATTTTCTTTTCAATTCATTTCTTAAAACCACAATGCCACCAGACTATCTCGAAAGCCGCATCGTCAGACTGAACAGATGCGAATCAATATCTTTTGTCATATTAAGTGCTTCATCAATATCATAATCACAAAAATGACCATCACGATATGCGACTACCCGGTTCGTCTTTCCCTCCAGGAGAAGATCTACTGCTTTTGCACCCATAGCTGATGCATACACACGGTCGCGGCAAGTCGGATTTCCACCGCGCTGGATATGACCGATGACCGTCGCACGGGTTTCAATTCCTGTCGCCGCCTCGATCCTCTCTGCCATACCATAGGAATCCCCAATCCCCTCGGCATTGACAATGATATGATGCTTCTTTCCGATCCTTCTCTTCGCCCGAATCTTCTCAATGATCTTCTTCTCATCGTTGTCATAACGCTCCGGAATCAGAACATACTCTGAACCATTACTGATTCCACACCACAGTGCAATATGTCCTGCGGTACGTCCCATTACTTCTATAATACTGCATCTCTCATGGGAAGCAGACGTATCCCGGACCTTATCGATCGCCTCCATGGCCGTGTTGCAGGCCGTATCAAAACCAATCGTATATTCCGTACAGGAGATATCCAGGTCGATCGTACCCGGAATACCGATCGTATTGATTCCATTTTCAGAAAGTTTCTGGGCACCACGGAACGAACCGTCACCACCGATCACTACAATTCCGTCGATTCCATGCTTCCGGCAAATATCTGCCGCTTTCTTCTGTCCTTCCGGTGTCGTCATCTCTTTACAGCGTGACGTATAGAGGATCGTACCGCCCTTCTGCACGATATCCGAAACACTCATCGTCCCCATCTCAATAATATCTTCTTCGAGAAGCCCTGCATATCCACGGCGGATTCCCTTTACCTCTACGCCGCTTGAAATTCCGGAACGCACTACGGCACGTATCGCTGCATTCATTCCCGGTGCATCCCCGCCACTTGTTAATACTCCAATTGTTTTTACTGCCGTCTCTGACATAATCTACCTCATTTCTGCATGGTGAAATTCATTCACCTTTGCTTTATTGTTGTATAAAAAGACCTTTTATATATTCGAAATCGTTTTCGCGTATTATGTAGCATACATATTTATTGTACGACATTTACAGACTTTTTTCAATACTCATTTGCACTACTTTTACATTATCCTGACCAAAACAGTCATACAATTTCTGTAAAAGGCCGGTACAGACATGTGTCATCCTGCTATTTGGAAGTTGCTTTTTCGCCCGGTCTTCGGACAAATAAATGATTACCGTATCCTGTCCGTCAAATTCACCGAGTATCTCAAACAGGCGGTTTTCTTTTTCCCGGTACTCCTGCCTTGTCCTACACTGGATCCAGAGCTGTTTGGGAACATCATCAAACGGTACGATCTTCTGACAGATCATTTTGGCTGGCTTGTCTTCCTCTACTGTTATCCGTCCTTTTATAAATACCTTCCGATCCTCCTCGAGAATACTCCGGTATCGCTCGTAATCTTTCGGGAACACGATAACCTCCACCGTCCCCCGCAGATCCTCCAGCGTCACAAATGCCATCACGCTGTTTGTCCGGGTGGTCTTCACGACCTTATCCACGATCATCCCGCCGATCACCGCATTTTCATTATCTCTTACCCGGGGAATCTCTTCTCCATCCGCCACATTGAACTCCGATGTATCCCTCGTAATATTTTTCTCCATAATATCCAGATAATCCTCCAACGGGTGCCCGCTGATATACACGCCGAGCACTTCTTTCTCAAATCCAAGAATCATCTCTTTGTCATACTCACCCACATCTGGAAGTTTTGTCTCCAGTTCCTCCCTCTCGGAATCATCTGCAAAATCGATCAGGGACATCTGCCCGGTAAGCGTGACTTTTTTCTCCTGACTGATCCCATCGAGGATTCCTGCATAGGCACTCATCTTCTGCTTCCTTGTCCCCTCCAGGCCATCTAATGCCCCCGCCTTGATAAAGCTCTCTAGTGCTCTTTTATTGACAGATTTTCCGGAAAGCCTCGTGCATAGATCTTTCAGGGAAGTGAATTTGCCTCCTGCCTTTCTCTCCTCCACGATCTCCTCAATGACCGGTCTGCCCACACTTTTGATCGCAGCCAGACCATACATGATCCCGTCTGCAGAAGGCGTGAACCCGGCCCCTCCCTCGTTGATATCCGGAGGAAGGATCTCGATTCCCATCTGACGGCATGACAACGTATACTCCGTGATCTTCCCGGTATTTTCCATGACCGATGTCAAAAGAGCCGCCATAAATTCTTTTGGATAATAATATTTCAGATATGCTGTCTGATAAGAGACGACCGCATAGGCGGCAGCATGGGATTTATTGAACGCATATTTCGCAAAATCTGTCATATCATCATAAATCTTTCTCGCCACAGCCTCCGGGATCCCCCGGTGGATACATCCGTCTACCCCTTCTTCCTCATTTCCATAGATAAAATTGTTTTTCTCCTTCTCCATCACCGATGCCTTTTTCTTTGACATGGCTCTCCGGACAAGGTCGCTTCTCCCATAGCTGTATCCGGCCAGTTCCCGCACGATCTGCATGACCTGCTCCTGATAGACGATACATCCATAAGTGGGCGACAGAATCGGCTCGAGCTCCGGGCAATCATAGACGATATTATTCCGGTCATTCTTTCCTGCGATATATTTCGGGATAAAATCCATCGGACCCGGGCGGTACAGAGAGATACCAGCGATGATATCCTCCAGTGACTCCGGTTTCAATTCCTTCATAAAGCTCTTCATCCCGGCACTTTCCAGCTGGAATACTCCTTCGGTCTTTCCCGCAGAAATCATCTCAAATACATTTTTATCGTCATAATCAATCTCATCCAGGGACAGCACTCCCTCGGTCGCATTTTTAATGACCGTAAGGTTCCGAAGTCCCAGAAAGTCCATTTTTAAAAGTCCCAGTTCTTCCAGTGTGACCATCGTGTACTGTGTGGTGATCGTTCCATCCGCCGCTCTGGACACCGGTACAAAGTCATCGACCTCACGGGGGCTGATGACCACTCCGGCCGCATGGATCGACGTATGTCTTGGAAGTCCTTCCAGACGCAGTGACATATCAATGAGTTTGTGTACCTCGTTATCACCCTCATACATGTTTTTCAATTCCGGATTCATAGTAAGCGCCTTACTGATCGTAATGCCAAGCTCCATCGGAACCGCTTTCGCGACACTGTCCACGAAAGCATAAGGCATATCCAGAACACGCCCCACATCACGGATCACCATGCGTGCTGCCATCGTTCCAAATGTCACGATCTGTACGACCCGGTCTTTTCCATATTTCTCTGTCACATAATCGATAACTTCCTGTCGTCTCTCGACACAAAAATCAATATCAATATCCGGCATCGTAACACGCTCAGGATTCAAAAACCGCTCAAAGAGCAGATTGTATTTGATCGGATCAATGATATCTGTGATCTCCAGCACATAAGCGACAATACTTCCCGCCGCCGATCCTCTTCCCGGCCCCACTGGGATATCATGATCCTTGGCGTATTTGATAAAATCCCACACGATCAAAAAATAATCTACAAAGCCCATACTCACGATCGTATCGATCTCATATTCCAGACGTCTCTTCAATTCCTCCATATCATATCCGGAAGACGCATACCGTCTCTCCAGACCGTCCGCACACAACTTTCTCAGATATTCTTCCGCACCATATCCTTCCGGCACATCAAATTTGGGCAGTTTATAGTTTCCGAACTCGATCTCCACATTACATCTCTCGGCAATCTTATGCGTATTTGCGATCGCCTCTGGCGCATAAGGAAAAAGCTCTTCCATCTGTTCCGGAGATTTTAGGAAATACTGTCCGCCATCATATCTCATCCGGTTCTCGTCGCTGACCTTTTTCCCAGTCTGGATACAGAGCAGGATATCATGCGCCTCGGCATCCGTATCATATATGTAATGGATATCATTGGTCGCCACAAGATCGATCCCTGTATCTTCATGCATTCTGAGTAGTCCCTGATTTGCAACCTGCTGTGGCTGCAGACCATGATCCTGTAATTCCAGAAAAAAGTTTCCCTCACCGAAAATATCCTGAAGCTCAAGCGCCTCTTTTTTGGCTTCCTCATACAATCCCTTTACAAGTTTCGACGCCACTGCTCCGGCAAGGCACGCACTGAGCGCAATGATCCCTTCGTGATATGTGCGGAGCACCTCATAATCCACTCGCGGTTTATAATAAAATCCCTCCGTGAAACCTTTGGAAACAATTTTCATCAGATTCTGGTATCCCAGATCATTTTCTGCGAGCAGAACCAGATGGTTATAACGATCATCTCCCTGACTGTTCTCCCTGTCAAAACGTGATCCCGGAGCCACATAGACCTCACATCCGATGATTGGACGGATCCCCGCCTCCTTGGCCGCCCTGTAAAAATCAATCACACCGTACATAACACCGTGATCGGTGATCGCGATACTGTCCATCCCTAATTCTTTCGCTCTTGTTACAAGCTCTTTTATCTTACTCGCCCCATCCAGCAGACTATACTCACTGTGGACGTGAAGATGTGTAAAATCCATACGCTCCTCCATCCTTATAGTAAATACACCTTTCCGTACTGCCGGCGGAAAGGTGTATTTGATCTTTCATTTTATTCCTGTCTCCCGTATATAAAAACTTGCTCTTTACACTATTTACCAAGTAAATACTGTTCAATACTCTTCATCGCATCCTTCTCATCTTCTCCCTCAACCTCTACGCCGAGACTCTGTCCCGAAGCCAGACCAAGCGTCATCATCCCCATGATGCTCTTTGCATTTACTACTTTGCTATTTTGCCGGATGCTCACCTTGCTTTGATACTGGCTGGCGATCTGTACCAGTTTTGCGATCGGTCTTGCACCGTCATCCGGTATATTTACTTCAACATTCTTTTCAATCATTTTTATCCTCCAAGCTGCCATACTGTCTCAATGGCCTATTTTCCCAGATGAATCGTATCGATCCATGCAGAATCCGTATACACTACTCATCTTAGATCGCGGTTTCTCAAATTTTCCGCTATCTCACTTAACTTTCGCAGACGATGATTCACACCCGATTTTCCAATCGGAGGATCCAACATCTCGCCAAGTTCTTTTAATGATACTTCAGCATGTTCAAGCCGAAGGTTTGCTATTTCTGCCAGACCCTTAGGAAGTGTTCCAAACCCGGAAGTATCTTTAATGTACTGAATGTCTTCTATCTGTCTTGTGGCAGCAGAAACTGTCTTTTTGATATTGGCAGTCTCACAGTTCACCTGCCTGTTTATGGAATTTCGCATCTCCTTTAAGATCCGCACATTTTCAAATTCCATAAGTGCCACGTGTGCTTCTATGACATTTAGAAGTTCTACAATACGTGCCCCCTCTTTTAAATAAACAATATAGTTTTTCTTTCTCTCTACGATCTTCGCCTCTATCTCAAAACTCTCAAGAAGCCGGATCAACACATTTGCTTCCCCCAGTGTACCAAAAGCCATTTCAAGGTGATATCCCCTGCCTGGATCCGTAACAGACCCACAAGCGAGGAATATTCCACGCAAAAACGCTCTTTTACAGCAGTTTCTCTGGATAATCAGTTCATGGACCAGAATTTTTCCATCCAGCAATTTCAGCGCTTTGCAAAAAGTCAGCGCATCCTCTGCGTCTAAAATACAGGTAACATACTGATGCCCCTTAACCAATATTTCCAGATCAAAATGAAAGGCTTTCTTAACTAAGATAGAATATTTTTGGGCAACTGTCAAGTTTTCTGTGACAAATTTCACAGAAAACTTCGCTTTTTCTCCATTTTTGTCACCGGAAATAACCTGCCCGCAACAGTGAAACAGCGCCGCCAGCTCTGCAATCTGGCAATGCCTCGCCTTACTGACCTGCCCTCCAAGTTCTTCTTTTACTTTTCCTGAAAACGACATATATTCCTCAACCTGTCCTTCTCTATATCTCTATGATCTTTCTTACATCCATATTCAGAATTTTCATATTCCTTGTACAGGGCATTCGTAAGCGTCACGGAACGGTGCTTTCCACCTGTGCACCCGACTGCTATCACCAACTGGTTCTTTCCCTCGATGATATAATTCGGAATAAGAAAATCCAGCATCTCCTTCAATTTACCCAGGAATTCGCCCGTGTTTGGAAATTTCATCACATAATCATAAACCTCCGGATCGTTTCCGGTAAGAGGCTTTAACTCCTCGACATAAAATGGATTTGGAAGAAACCTGACGTCAAAGACAAGATCGGCATCCGTCGGAATCCCATATTTAAACCCAAACGAAACAAACGTAAGATAAAAGTTCTGATATTCCTCTTCTTTTAAAAAGATACGTTCCAGTTCCTGCTTCAGATCCCGGATCAGAAGAGTCGTAGTATCAATGATATAATCCGCACTGCTCTTTAATTCTGTCAGAAGTTTTCGTTCCGCCTCGATCCCGGAATCGACCCTTCCCCTCTTTGCCAGCGGATGAACCCGCCTTGTCTCCTTATATCTCTTTACAAGCACCTGTGTGCCCGCCTCGAAAAAAAGAATCTCAAACTGGTATCCACTCTCTTTTAATTCTTTTAATACACTGGCCGTCTCGCGGAGCGCATCCTCTCCTCCTCGAATGTCAAGCCCCAGGGCAACCCTCTCGATCTGCTCGCTGGAATCCTCTGTCAGCTGCATAAAAGTAGGAAGCAGAGATACCGGAAGATTGTCCACACAAAAAAAACCATCGTCCTCTAAAATCCGCATTGCCGAAGACCTTCCCGCACCACTCATACCTGTTACGATTACAAAACGCATGATACCATCCTTTCCTATGCAATCCACATATCCCCTCTTTGCTTAACCTGGCTGACTGATGATTTTTACCTCCGGCTCAAGCAAAATACCCGATGTTTCATATACCCGTTTCTGTACATCCCGAATGACATTTTGTACATCCCGGGAAGTAGCATTTCCACGGTTTATGACAAATCCACAATGTTTTTCCGACACTTGTGCATCTCCTGACCGATATCCCTTCATACCAGAATCCTCAATCAGTTTTCCGGCAAAATGTCCTTCCGGGCGTTTAAATGTACTACCTGCACTTGCAAATTCAAGAGGCTGTTTTTCCCGGCGTCTTGTATTTAATTCCCGCATTTTCGCCAGTATTTTTTCTTTGTCTCCCTTTTCCAATTCAAATACAGCACTCAGTACGATATATCCCTTTTCCTGTATGATGCTGCTTCGGTATCCAAGCTGAAGTTGTTCTTTACTGAACTCCCGCTCTTCTCCGCTCTCATCCAATACCGTGGCACTCACAATACAGTCCCGGATCTCTCCGCCATATGCTCCGGCGTTCATCGTAACTGCCCCGCCAAGTGTTCCCGGTATCCCACTCGCAAATTCAAGTCCTGTGAGAGAATGCCTTGCCGCCGCACCAGCCAAAGTGCTCAGGGGAACACCTGCCTGTGCCCGGATCCTGTACTCGTCCGGAAAGTCCATGTTTTCCATACCACTCCCGATTTCGATCACGACACCATTATATCCCTCATCCGGAAACAATACATTGCTTCCCTTTCCGATCATGATATACGGAAGTCCTTCCTCTTCGGCAAGCCGGATACTCTCCTTAATCTCTTCCGTGCTTTGGGGAACGGTATAAAGGCGTGCCGCCCCTCCGATCCGGAATGTAGTATGGGCGCTCATTGGCTCATTTTCCAGTATACGCATCCTATTTTCTCCATTCATATTTTACCGACATCCTACAAAACCATGCGCACAGCGCCATAAATTCCCGCATCATTTCCTAACTCAGCGAGATGGAACTTTTTATCCCGGAGCGCATACAGCACATTATCATTATAATACTTCTCAATATTTTTTATGATAATATCTCCCGCTTTTGAAACTCCACCACCGATCACAAATGCTTCCGGATCAATAACACTTGATGCATTCGCAAGCGCAACACCGAGATATTTCGCAAATCGGTCCACGATATAGAGGCAGTAACTGTCACCCGCCTTTGCTCCGTCAAATACATCCTTTGCTGTAATCTCATCAAGTGCTGCCAGACAGGAATCCTGTTTTAACTCCTTCTTAGCCATCCGCACGATGCCGGTCGCTGATGAATACTGCTCGAGACATCCTCTTCCCCCACAGCCGCACGCCTCGGTCTCCTCCATATTCACTTTCATATGGCCAATCTCGCCGCCCGCTCCCATTGAGCCGGTAAGGATTTTTCCTCCCAATATGACACCGCCGCCAACCCCGGTTCCCAATGTAACCATGACGATGTTGTCATATCCTCTGCCGCCGCCTCTCCACATCTCTCCCAGTGCTGCCACATTGGCATCATTGCCGATCTTTACACTTCCCACACCGGTCAGATCGATCACTTTATCCCGTACATTAAATACAGGCCAGTGGATATTGGGGCATTTCAGAACGATTCCGTCATCTGTGACAGGCCCGGGGATACCAATTCCAATCCCCATGATATTTCCATCTTTTTCAGCTCTTTTTTCCTCGATGCTCGCTGCCACATCCGGGAGGATATTCTCCCCCTCATTTTCAACTCTTGTCGGTATCTCCCATTTTTCCACAAGTTCTCCTGTGCGGGAAAACATACCAAGCTTTACTGTCGTCCCACCAACGTCCGCCCCAATGTAATATTTCTCCATTACTGTTCCAGTCCTTTCGTTACTCTGTTATAAAGTTCCATCGCCGCATTATATCCCATCTTTTTCTGACGGAAATTAACAGCCGCTGACTCGCATATGATCGCTACATTTCTTCCCGGCCGGATCGGTATCGAATGGCATACGACTTTATTTCCCAGATACTCAATAAAATCCTCTTCCAGTCCCATCCGGTCATATTCCTGATCCCGGTTCCACTCCTCGAGTTTGATGACCAGATCGATCGACTGGGTGTTCTTTACACTTTCCACTCCAAACAGTGCCTTGGCATCGATGATACCGATTCCCCTTAATTCGATAAAATGTCTCGTAATATCCGGTGCAGTACCGATCAGCGTCTCATCACTGACCTTCTTGATCTCCACCACATCATCGGACACGAGACGATGTCCTCTGTGAATCAGCTCCAGCGCCACCTCACTCTTACCGATACCACTCTCTCCGGTGATCAGAACTCCCTCACCATAAATATCCACAAGCACCCCATGTATACTGATGCGGGGCGCCAACTCAACTTTTAACCATCGGTTTAGCTCGGAAGAAAAGGAAGAGGTTGTCTTCTTCGTCTTTAGGATTGGAACCCCATACTCAGAAGCAAGCTTAAGAAACGCATCCGGCACCTCAATGTCCCGGCAGAATACAATACATGGCACTTTATAAGACATGATCCGCCCCATCATCTCCAGACTGTAATCCATCCCCTGCTTTTCCATATATGTGTTTTCCACATGCCCGATGATCTGAACCCTGTGGTGGTCAAAATAATCAAAAAAACCCGCAAGCTGAAGAGCCGGCCGGTTCACATCCGACTGTGTGATCTCAATCTCACCAAGCTCCACATCCGGCGTAAGACACAGCAGATTCATTTTATCAATGCAATCCTGCAACGCAACTTTATACATGCATACACCTCTTTCCTGTCAAATAAAAAACGAAACCTCTGTGAATATATTATAACCGCATCTTGCATTTAAGTCAATTCACAAAGGTTTCGTTAAATAAATATTGGTATTTCCGTCTCTGTCTCCGGATGATCGTCCGCACTCTATGTTTGATCTCCTCCGGATAATACGGCTCATCTGCCAATAACTGCTCTACTTTTTTGTTGTCAAAGCAAAACTGAAGCTGCCTGCCATACAGATTTTCTACGATATCCAGCTGTTCATCAAAATCCCGGCAGATTGTCTTTGCCTCTGTCTCCTGCATCATCTCTTCCACTGCACCAGTCATCGGGTAATCTCCTCTCATGTCCGATAACAGGGCAGCTCCATTATCAAAAACCGGGCAATAGTGATACTCCCCCAATTCATCCTGTAATACAGCTATATTATGCGTATGCCTGTCTTCATTGAGAAAAAATGTATCCACTGTCAGCAATTTGCTCAGATAAATACCAAATTCCCTAAGTCCTGTCATTCTGGCTGTCTGTTCCGCCAGAAAATGAATTCTTTCCGTATGGTCATTTATAGAATATATCGCTTTATTCAGGCTTTCCCCATATATGCTCTGAAACAGCCTCTCTAACGTGATCAGTCTCCACCCCTCCGGGAGAAAATTCCGACTTTTACAGCCCAGATACTGATTTCGTTTATACCCGATCACCTCCGTCTGGTAAGACACATACTCTTCCGATTCCAGACTACTGTAAGAAAGCAAAACAGATATGAGATATTCTGACAATCCCTCATACCCCATCGAATCTGCTTTATACCAGTTTCCGTCATTTTCCCATTTCAACTGATTTCCCTTCGAGGATTGTCTGTTGTCTTGCCTCATATTCTGTTCAAATAACTCTACCATGACCATCACCTCTCAATACGGATCCAGCAATCATCGTCCGCCATTTTTCCCTGTGTTTTTTCAATGATCATAAATGGGTCATAAAATGGTAGATCCAGATCTTTTAAGATCAGTTTCATCTTATCTCTGCTTCTCGGGAAGCATCTGGACTCCAAAAACGCCTCATACTCTTCAAAGGTGGGATGCTCTTTCTTTCCAAAGGCTCTCAGTATATAATCACGGGTGTAATTGTATATTTTTATTCTTTGTTGTCTCTCATCCACATCAATAATAGTACACACTTTATTCCCCGACATGTACCAAAGCCGTAACGGATATATTTTTTCAGGAACAATGAGTTCCTCTTCCATCTGCGGATATTCATTTAGCATTCTTACAAGCGTCACGATCGGACCATTGATCTCCCGATCTCCCTTTTCCCAGCGCTCGATCGTCTTCACTGAAACATTTGCCAACTCCGCAAACTCTGCCTGGGTCAGCTTAAGCTTCTTGCGGGTTCCTTTGATCTCTTTTGCCGTCACAACATCTGAAACTGCATATTTCATCGCATATAATCCCCCATTTCTGCAAAAGATACTAGTATCATTCCCTTGATCTCTTTTATTATACCCTCATATTGAGGGTATGTCAATAGTATTTACCCCTCAATATAAGGGTGTCATTTCTGCAGTTTCACACATACCCGATTATACATCTCCGGCTGATCCTGATCGATTCCTGTCAACTTTGCCAGTTTTTGGAAATAAGTAACCGCGTCGATCTCCCCATTTTCATCCTGAAAATCATCATTCGAAAATTCGGCATCCATATTCATCCCTGCTGCTTCAAGTTCCTCAAAAAGTTCAAATTCTTCCTCGCTAAAATCCGAATCCGCACAACAGCAGACAAGATAATTCTGAAGCAGCGGTTTTTCCCACTCCTCTTCTTTTGACAGATCCGATCCAAACCGGAGTAATAGACGGATCATTTCGGGTTTAAAAGAATCCTCAGCGGATATCTTCCAGTGCTCTGTATCACTCAGGTCAGAAACAAGATTGTTCCGGCTGCAGTAAAAATTTATCGCACTTTCTTCCATAATCTCGTCCTCCTCCAAACCGCTTGATGGCATTAACTCATCCACTTCCTGTCCATTCTCGAGCAGATATTCCACCACCTGGAGCGAGCCGCATTCCACTGCCTTTCCATAGCCATTCGTACTGTCGTCAAAACAATAATCCGTTAAAGCAGGTTCCTCTTGCAGACATTTTTTTACCTTGCTCACACTATCAACCGAAATACCAGTCTTAAACTCCCTTACGGACCCAGACGGAACCCATACTTCTCCCTTTTCTGTCTGCACTTTCTGATATGCTATATCAAGATACAGACTAAACCAGATACCAATGCAGAACGCCGCCCCGACCCCGGCGATCACAAACAGTACATTCCGGATCTTCTTTTTCCCTTTTCTTCCAAATACGACAGCCAGAAGCGATGAAACAACTACTATTCCGACAAACGGAAATGCTGCAAACAAAAAAAATAATAACATAAGTCCCTCCTACCGTGTATTAACCTTAACCAGGTGGCACGAAATGAAACAGGGTAAATTTAGTTGGACATGACTTCCTTCCATTTCGTATTGTAGATTTCATCCACCTCCGCTCCCAGATACTGGTACGACTCACAGTTCGTCAGGGAATCGAGTGGAGGGAACGCAATCGCACTATTCCGGTACTCCTCTTCTTCAATCAGCTTCCGTCCCTCCTCATTCGGAATCGAATATGTAATAAAATCAAAGTTCATCTTCGCAATTTCGGGACGACACTGAAAATCAAGGAACTTCTCTGCATTTTCTTTATTCTTTGCCCCTTTCGGAATGACCCAGGAATCAAACCACAGATTGCTCCCCTCTTTCGGCACTACATATTCCAAATCCGGATTTTCCTTCTGGCATGTAAGCGCCTCTCCGGAATAAATAACACCGATCGCCGCCTCGTTCCCGATCATCTTATCCCTCACCTCATCGACGACATATGCCTGCACCACACCCGATTTTTTCTGTTCGATCAGCTTTTGTTTTGCCTGCTCCAACTCATTCTCATCAGTACTGTTCAGGGAATATCCAAGATATTTTAATGTAATACCAAATGCATCCCTCACACTCTTTTGCATGAGGATATTATCCTTATATTTCTCATCCCACAAAATCCCCCAGCTGTCGACTGGTTCCTTTACGACCGTCTTATTATAAAGGATTCCGACCGTCCCCCAGAGATAGGGGATACTATATTTATTTTCAGGATCAAATGCCTTACTGGCCTCCATGTATTCCTGGCTGATGTTTTTGATACCTGGCACATTGTCAAAATTGATCTCCTCCAAAAGCCCCTCTTCGATCATCCGCTGTATCATATAATCCGACGGGCAGACGAGATCATAATCGGCGGCGCCATTTGCGATGATCGGATACATGACTTCATTTGTCTCATACTCATCATAGATCACCTTGATCCCCGTCTCTTCCTCAAACATCGCGACGGCCTCGGGATCAAAATACTCACCCCAGTTATAAATATAAAGCTCGCCGGCAGACGCATCGCCTCCGGAGCTTCCGCATGCGGTGAGACACCCCGCCACAAGACTCATGATACAAAGAATCGAAATTATCCGTTTCATTTTTTCCTCCATTCAAAACTTTATTCTCCATTTACACTTTTGCACTACTCTGACGCCTGTCTGTCCTCCGGTTCACAAGAATAAGCATGACAAACACAACCACAAACATGATCGTAGACAGCGCATAGATCTCCGGCTTGATCCCCTTCCTGACTTCTGCATATATCTTTGTTGAAAGTGTATCAATTCCGACACCCTTTGTAAAATGTGTAATAACAAAATCGTCCAGTGACATCGTAAAAGACAGTAAAAATCCAGTCAGGATCCCCGGCAGGATATCCGGGAAGATCACTTTTAAAAAGGCATACTGCTTCGACGCCCCCAGATCCAGCGCCGCCTCGTACACACTCTTATTCATCTGCTTTAGTTTCGGCAGGACACTCAGCACCACATACGGAAGATTAAACGTAATATGTGCAAATAATACACTGCTAAATCCCATTTTATAATTCAGGGCAATGAACAAAAGCATCAAAGAAATCCCTGTCACAATATCGGCATTGAGCATCGGAATATTCGTGACAGTCATCAGTACCATCCGTGGCAGCCGCTTCATCCGGTTCATTGCAAATGCCGCAATCGTACCAAGTACAGTCGCAGCCAGTGCCGAAACAAACGCAAGCAAAAGTGTCGTCCAGAGCGCCTCCATGATCTCGCGGGAAGAGAACAGGCTCTCATACCACTTCAAACTGAAACCGCCCCACTTCCCCCGGAACTTCGATTCATTAAACGATAATACCATCAGAGTCACGATCGGCCCATATAAAAATACAAATATTAAAAACAGATAAATCTTTCCCCCAGCCTGAGCTATTTTTTTCTTTTTATCATGATTTACCATATCGCAGCCCCCTCTCCGTCCTTGTCATAACGGGACATGATCGCCATGCTCCCGAGCACAAGTACCATAAGAACAAGAGACAGGCCGGCTCCCTGATACCAGTTATTTGCGGTCGTAAATTCCTGTTCGATGATATTTCCAATAAGATTGATCTTTGCCCCACCGAGAAGATTCGAGATGACAAATGTCGTCATCGCCGGAACAAATACCATTGTGATCCCACTGACGATCCCCGGAAAGATCTGAGGCAGCGTAATGTGCCACAGCACCTGAAACCCGTTTGCCCCGAGATCCCTTGCCGCATTAAACGTGTCCTGATCGATCTTTACAAGGGAATTATAGATTGGAAGCACCATAAACGGAAGGTAATTATATACCATACCAAGAACGATCGCTCCCTCCGTATTGATCAGATTCTGTCCCGGCAGGCCGACCGCTCCCAATATCATATTTATGATTCCGGTCTTTTCCAATAATGACTGCCAGGCAATCGTTCGCAAAAGGAAATTCATCCACATCGGCAGTATGAAAATAAAAATAATAAAACCATTGCTGTTTACTTTCAGATTCCGTATGACCATCGCAAGCGGCAATGCGAGAAGAAAGCAGATCACCGTACTGATAACAGAAAGCTTCACCGAAAGAAGCAATGCTTTCAGATGTACCGGAGATGAGATACTTTGGATATGCGCCAGCGTAAAGCCTCCATCCCTGTCCGTAAAACCATAATAACCTACAATAAAAAGCGGCACGATCACAAAAATCGCCATCCAAACAATGTAGGGATAGGAGAGACGCTTTATGTGTTTAGATCCTGTCACCTGCAAACGCCTCCTCTGCTTCATTTTCTGGTTTTTTCATGATCTGGATGTTAAAGGGATCGACCCAGAGGCCTGCTTCTTTTCCCACCTCAGCAAGACGGGTACTCTGTACCAGCCATGTATAATCCATCGCCTCAATCTCCATTTCATAATGAACCCCCTTAAACACAAGGGACTTCACATATCCCCGGATCAAGCCCTTTTCCGGCGGCACCAAAATAAGATCCTCCGGACGTATCACCACATCCACAGGCTGGTTCTCTCCAAATCCCACATCCACACATTCAAAATCTTTTCCCTGGATATTTACTAACTTATCCCGGACCATCGTGGCGCGGATAATATTACTCTCACCGATAAAGTCCGCCACAAACGCATTCTGCGGCTCATTGTAAATGTCCTCCGGAGAACCGATCTGCTGGATATACCCCTGGTTCATGACCACGATCGTATCTGACATCGTAAGCGCTTCCTCCTGATCGTGTGTCACATACACAAACGTAATACCAAGTTCTTCTTTGAGCCGGATCAGTTCATACTGCATATCCTGTCTGAGTTTTAAGTCGAGCGCACCCAACGGTTCGTCTAAAAGAAGAATTTTCGGTTCATTGACGATCGCCCTTGCGATCGCAATCCTCTGCTGCTGCCCTCCGCTGAGGGAATTTGGCGAACGCTTTTCATAGCCCTCAAGATTTACAAGCTTCAGGGCGTATTTTATCTTATCCCGGATATATTCTTTTGATTTCTTTTTTATCTTTAACCCAAACGCTATATTTTCCTCGATATTCATGTGTGAAAACAAGGCATATTTTTGAAATACGGTATTGATTGGTCTCTTATTTGCCGGCACTCCCATAATGTCCGTTCCGTTTAAAAGCACCTCTCCCGCATCCGCCGTCTCAAAACCTCCCATAATACGCAGCGTCGTTGTCTTGCCGCACCCACTCGGTCCCAGCAAGGTAACAAATTCATTCTCATGAATATCAAGATCCATATTGTCAAGAACGATTTGTCCGTCAAATGATTTGGTGATGCCTTTTAGCTCAATACATTTTTCAGCCATAACAAATCCTCCTGTATATTCTGTTTTTTCGGTGCTTTTGCCATTTTGACAGCACTTGTGACTATCTTATCATAAAGCAGGGAAATATGCTAGAATTTTTTTGAGATAGGGGACTTTAGGATATGATGATAATGGTATATTCTTTATGAGTAGGTGCCATATTGTGCAATATTATTTCCCAGAGCACCATCTTTTACAAAAAAGCCTGCACCTGCAACCATTTTTCCATGTTCATATACCTTAACGGGAACCAATGTAGCACCAAAAGAATTTTTGTAGTAGGTCTTTCCGTATTTTATTGTAATTTTTGCTTTCTTTGGAACAGACAACAACTTGCGAATTTTTTTCTCTGTCAGGACGGAGGAATAATCATTTTTACCTATTACTGTGATTTTGCATATTGCATGTTGTTTTCCTGCTGTAGCTGTGATAGTTGCCATTCCCTTTTTCATTCCTGTGACGATTCCGCTCGGTGATATAGTTGCAACCTTTGTATTTGAAATTTTCCATGTAAGTTTTTCTTGCTTACCCTTTACTTCTATACTCTTTTTTTTACCGACTTTTACTGTAAGTTTTGTCTTGTTCAATTTCAAAGCATTAGTAGAAGCGGTCACGGGATGACAAGTTAATATCACGGATGCAAAAATCAGTGTCAAAATACTGGATAAAAATATAAGTTTCTTTTTCATGATGGAACCCCTTTCCTACTTCATCTTCGCCAGACCCGGCTCTACAAAGCCATAAAAACAAGGTTTCGGATTGCATTCCTTATCCCACAGATACAGGTTCTGTGTAAAGTCATCATACAATGGGTAATCATCACAGATTCCAAATACCGTTACGCTCGTGATGTTACAAGGGCCACCATTATCCGAATCTTCTTTTAACAACAGTTCCATAAACTCCCGGTAGCAGTCCGCCTGCTGTTTGAGCGTATCCTCATCGACATTTCCGTCATCGATCTTAAAGGACAGCTCCGTGATATGAATTTCCAGACCAAGCTCTGCATATTTTTCCAGACAGGTCTTAAACGTTCCATCTCCATCCACATCAAGATCCGGCCAGTTTAAGAGTACGGTCGGCTGCAGCCCGATTCCATCAATGAGCCCCTTTTCTTTTAATTCGCTCACCATCGCATAAATGTTTTCCATCTTTTCTGTCATAAATACATTATAGTCATTATAGAAAAGACCGACTTCCTGAGCAGCATATTTCCTGGCATACATAAATGCCTTCTCCACATAAGTCTCGCCCATCGTGGTATACCACAGATTATCTACGGCATCCTCATGACTGAAGTCGTTGTCCTTCTTTGTACTGCCACGAAGTTTCCAGCCACCCTTTGTCTCCACATAGCTGCCAGGATCTACCGACACACACTCGTTCACGACGTCCCATGCATACACAACCCCGGGGTACTCCTCCTGGCAGTGTGTGAGCACCTGACGGATATAGCTCTGCATCCTGTTTTCCATCGTTTTGGCGTCGACAAGCTTCTTCGTCTTTTCATCGTAATCCTTGAAAAACAGCCATTTCGGCGTCTGGTTGTGCCAGATCAAAGTATGTCCCCTCATCCGGATGCCGTTTTCCTGACAAAACCTCAGAGCCGGGTCACAGGTGTCAAATTTACACACCGGCATTCCATCCTCGCTCTTCTGTGATGCCTTCTGATCCAGAAGATACTCCGGCTTCATAAGATTGGACAATGTCGTCGTATTAAAATTCTTTTTCAGTATTTCTGTCATTCCCTCGTGGTTGAGAGCCATCGTATCCAGATCTTTTCCGTTGATCGCAGCTCCCACGAGGAAATAGTCTTTATAAATATCCTTCACTGGCTCATTATTATATTCTACTTTTGTAGTATCTGCTGTTCCATCGACAGCACCGGAGGATGCCGCCATCCCTGTATCCGGCTTTTTCATATTCGCTGCGGTATCTTCCCGATTCCCTGCACTTCCGCAGGAAGTTACTGAGAACACCATCGCTGCCGTCATGACAATAACCATAAATTGGGGCAATATTCTTTTCATCCGCCTATCCTCCTTTTGATCAAGCACGTATCTGTGTCAAGTCAACTGCGCGGGCTCTCATCTGGGCCGAGATAGGATTCCGGAAGTTCTCCCCGGTACAAAATAAGCTTTTGCAAAGAAAGCCCCGCCTCGACACCATAATAACGGATCTCATTTACACCCGCTTTCAACTGATGTGTTGTGATCCCATAATGACAGTTGTTCAGTACTCCATTTGACCAGCTTTTCGGATTTCCCCATGCACCGCCTCCGATGGCATAATTTTCCGATGGCACAGTATCACCGATCTGGATCTCACCATCCACTGATACCGCATACCGCATCGTCCTTCCATTCTCCAGATTATTTCCCGGCGCCGTAATTGCTTTCAGAGAATATTCTCCCGCCTCTTTTACATAGACAGAGTAAACAAGACACGGAGCCTCTCCGATCTCGTCAAAGTTGCCGATCGTCGGATATATTTTCATAGAAGACAACGTCTTTCCATAGTCTTCAAGCTTTTCAAAACGATGTTCTCCATAAGGGACACTTTCCACAAAATGTTCTGCTTCGATCGATATGATCCCATCCCGCTCAAGGAATGTACCCGTTGGAATTCCCTCTGCCGTTTTCGTATATCTGACAGAAACGATCACCGTCTGATTTCCCGCTGTTATCGTTATTTCTCTTTCAAAACTCTCCTCAGCCACCTGATCATCAATCCGGACATTCAATGAAACAGGAACTGTCTCTACCGTGCCTGCCGTCTGGCTGACAATAACTCCCTCTGGTGCAGACACCTCAAAGGAAAATGCTTCTTTCCCGCCATTGGCAATCTTGATACTGTACTGCTCCGCTCCGGCTTCCGTAAACTCAGGCAGTGCGGTCACACCTTCACCGGCAAATTCATCGGCGCCTTCTGTAAGTACGAGCATTCTGGCCGTTTGCGGCACATCCACTTTCTTAGTCTCCGGGAAATGCCATCCCTCGTCATTCCATGTAACAAAGCACGCATGAGCCGAGAGCATCATGCCATTCCATTTTCCATCCGCCATCGTTTCGTTATAATATTTTGTGAGTTTTTCATCAAGCCGGATCGCCTCCTGTACCTTTTCGTGGTAAAGATCTGCCGCTGAAACACCTTGCTTTTCATACCAGTTGTTCCATGCCGCATAAAGGCTCATTAACTGCAGGTTCATACCTGCCACTGCCGGATAATAAACAAGGCTGAAAAACGCATCCGCTGACTCTGCCGGAATCTGATCCCGGATCTGATCCGTTTTTCGGATCAATGCCTCACAGCGCCCGATCATCTTTTCGGTCTCACCAAAATGGGACACATGATAAACGTCCGGATTCATAGCCTCCGGCTTTCTAAGCCCATGGATCCTCGCATATTCTCTTAAGATATCCTCAATCTCCTTCTTGATCTCTCCCTCTTTTATGTAAGCGCCAAACTGCTCCTCGACCCAGGATGCAAGGAACTGATCGGTCTCATTCCGATGTCCGGTTCCCATACTCTCAAAATCATAAGCAAGTTCCATGAAGTAGGAGAGCGGAAGTTCATTCGGCCGGATGTCACCCACATTTACGATCCACAAGTCACGGATCCCATAATCATATGCCATCGACATCTGCTCCCATACTTTGGGAAGCGGGGTGGAATTCACCCATTCATAGGAAATCGGCGCCCCATGATAATCAAAGTGATAATAGATTCCCCATCCAGCCTCTCTGTCCCGGATGTCTTCTGTCGGAAGCGTTCTTACATTTCCAAAGTTATCATCCGACAGCAGTAGAATAACATCATCCAACCCATCCCATGACCGGAGACCGTTGACACCATTTCCACCGTAATAAAAATCCTCCACTTCTTTATACAGGGCAAGCATCTTCGGCATGTGCTCGCAACCCTTTTCTTTTATGATCTTCTTCTGGTCCGTGATGATACGGCGCAACAGTTCCACATTTTCCTGAATCGTAGAATCCGCTCCGAGCATCATCGTATCCCGCTCACCGCGCATTCCGATCGTGATCATGTGCTTAAAGTCTTTATCTCTCTCGACGCCGTCTTCCCAATAGCGGTAAAGCCCCTCGCCATTTGTATAATAATTCCAGTCTTTTCCGTAACCCACATTATTTTCATCGCTTTTTACTTTATCCCACTCCTCACTGGCACGCATAAGAGGCTCATGGTGGGACTGCCCGATCGTGATCCCAAGCTCAGTCGCAAGCTTAATGATCGCAAGAGGATCCTCAGAACCATCAAGTGGAAGCGACGCAGACCACATCGCAGGCCAGAAATAATTTCCTCTCAGACGAAGAAGAAGATCGAATACTTTCTCATAGAAAAATTCATTAAAATCACCAAATGTGTTCATAACAAAATTTCCAAGAGAAGGCCATTCATCATTCATAAAAAATCCGCGGTACTTCACCGATGGCTCGTTGGAGACATAATCAATCCCCTCGTCAAACACGATCTCATTTTTCTTTTCCGGCATAACATCTGCCCAGTAAACCCACGGAGACACTCCGATTTCCTTTGAAATATGGTACATACCATGCAGGGTAGATACAGTCTCTGTTCCGGCAATGATCAGTTTTTCTGTGTTCTGGTATGCGACGATCCGGATCAGATAACTTTCCCGCTTTCCAGCAAGCGCTGAGGTATCCAGAACCCCCTCGTTCACCAGCCGATCAAGCACCGGGCTTTTACCAAGTGTTCCCACAATGATCTGTGGCCGGTCGGTCACTTCCTCCTCGATCGATGCTCTCACTCCGGATACAAGTTCAATGTCTCCCATGATCGCCTTTGCCACATGTGCCAGACCCTTATGATCCACTGAATCCCGGTCAATATACAGACCGGCTGCTTTTTCTTTCACGAATTCAAATTTCATCATTAACCTCATTTCTGCAGAGTTCTGTTCTACCCTGTCTTTCTTCCTGCTATTTACAGATCAAACCCAAAATATCTTACCGCATTGTAATACGAAATATCCCTCACCAGTTCCCCTAACAACTCATAATCTTCCGGATACTCTCCGTTTTCCACAAGTTTCCCGATATAATCACACAGAATACGCCGGAAATACTCATGCCTCGGATAGGAGACAAAACTTCTTGAATCCGTGAGCATCCCTACAAAATTGCCTAAAAGCCCAAGACTTGCCAGAGAAGTGATCTGCTCTGTCATGCCCGGCTTGTGGTCGTTAAACCACCAGGCAGAACCCTGCTGTATCTTACCGCGTATGCCATCCCCCTGGAAGCATCCGAGCAACGTACCGATCACAGCATTGTCCGTCGGATTCAGGGAGTAAAGGATCGTCTTCGGCAGCTCTCCTGTGCGGCAGAGCGCATTGAGAAAATCCGCTACTTCTGCCGTGAAGCCCTTTTCATTGATACAGTCTATCCCTGCATTCGCCCCGGCACTCTCATACACCAGTTCATTATTTTCCCGTTTAGCACCGTAGTGGAGCTGCATGGCAAGGTTCCTCTTCGCATACTCCCTCCCAAGAAAGAGCATCATCATTGTCTTAAACTGCAAAAGTTCTTCCTGCGTAAGTGTTTCTCCCGAAAGACTCTGTTTTACAAGTTCTTCCATCTTCTCTTCCGTAACCGGTCTGTACTCTGCATAGTCAAGTCCATGATCCGTGATCAGACATCCATTTTCTACAAAATAATCAAGGCGGCGTACCAGCGCTTCCTTTAATGTAGCAAAGTCTGTCACGGTTACACCACTGACGTCGGATAATTTTTTCATATATGAAACAAATTCATCCTTCTCCGGGCACATGGCAAGATCCGGCCTCCATGCCGGAAGCACCTGTACATCAAAACTCTGGTCTTCTTTTATCTGTTTGTGATACCGGAGGTCATCAACCGGATCATCTGTCGTGCACACAAGCGTTACATTTGACATTTTGATGAGATTCCTCGCCGACATCTCCGGGCGTTTTAACTTTTCATTGCATGCATCGTAAATTTTCTTCCAGTTCTTTCCACTTAATGTCTCGTAAATATCAAAATACCGCTGGAGTTCCAGATGGCACCAGTGATACATCGGATTTCCGATCGCCCTCGGAAGCGCTTCGGCAAACGCCCGAAATTTCTCTTCATCTGGTGCATCCCCCGTTATATATTTTTCCTCTACGCCATTTGACCGCATAATACGCCACTTATAGTGGTCGCCTCCCAGCCAAAGCTCTGTAATATTCTTAAACTGCCTGTCCTCTGCGATCTCTTTCGGATCCAGATGACAGTGATAATCCAGTACTGGTGTCTTTTCTGCAAAATCGTGAAATAACTTTTTTGCGGCATCGTTCGTAAGGATAAAGTCTTTATCCATAAATGTCTTCATTTTCTTATTTCCTCCTAAAAAACAATCTGCTTGTATTATAGCATATGAGCCAGAGGGATAGCAATAAAAAAAGAGGGCAATACACGGAAATCAATTTTTAGCAATTACAGTTTTCTGAGAACAATGAAATCTATACAACGATGGCTATATTTTCATCAGCTCTTCATAAATTGTAATTGTTAAAAATTGATTTCCGTGAGAGTAATATACATGATTACAGACAGTCATAAATCGCTTCCACCTCATCCGAGCCCGCTTCGGCAGCCGCCAGCAAAATCCGCTCGATCATCACCGCTTCTTCCTCCAATGCATCAGCGATCTCCTCTGCCATCATCCCCCGTCCACGCTTTTTGACCGTCTGATTAATCAAGTGGAGCAATTCTCCTTCTTTCCGTCCCTCTTTCTGCCCCTCTTTTCGGCCTTTCAACAAACCTTCTTCCATGCCCTCACGCCATTCTCTCTCCAGTAGTTCACACATACCCTTTGCACCTCCTGTCTCATTTTTTAAATATTCTACCCGCTTCGAAAGATTCCGAAAACCGTCCCGTGAAATCTTCGGATCATTTGTGTCCTTTATGAAGCGGAGCAGCCTTGTAATCTCCTCATCCTCTGCCGGATATTCGAGATTTGCATAGATTTCGTGGACGCCGTTCTCTGCCTCACGCTCTGTCCCCTTTATCATACGCACAATTTTCGTAATTCCTGTCTTTACATGCAAAAAATCTTTTGCCGTAATAAAAATAAGATACAGATCAGGCAACTCATCATACTCCATACCGGTCCCGAGGCTCCGGCTGTCGATCCGGCCCTGGATAAAACGGGAACGCTTTAAATGGTTTTCATTCTCAGCAATCTGGATTTCCATGTTGTACTGGGTATTCTTTGAATCTTCCGCCCATATGTCCAATACTGAACCTCGACCGTACAAATTCCGATAACTCCTCTGCGGCTCTACCCGCAGTACCTTCAGGTCACGAACCCCCGTCAGGATGCGGAGTACATCCCGGATTGCCGCGATATCTTCAAAAACGACTGATGCAAGCAGGTCACTGGTCAGGTTCAGCTTTTTTAATTCCTTCACACGCTGTCGGTAATTCCGTATTCCTGTTACTTTTTCCAACGCATCTCCCCCTTCTTATGCAGGAAATGCAAAGAAAAAACACCACGAAAAAAATGTCAGATATCCGCATCCCGCTACACTATATTTAAAATTTTTTGTGATTTGCAACGGAATCGCAAGATGTATATATTAGTTTATGTATATATACTACCACGAATATATTTAGAATTCAAGAAAATTCAGATAAAAATTTTATTATTCTCCGTCCGCAAAAATAGAATATCATATTTATCAGGAAATGTAAATAGTTATTTTTTTCTGATAAAATCAGTAATACACGGAAATCAATTTTTAGCGCTTGTGATTAAAAAAACTAATGAAAATTCGTACAGTAGCGGGTATATTTCCTGATGAGGACCGTATAAACGTGTCGGTTCTTAGGCTGCGTATAAGGTGCTGTTTTTGCACGAGGTGCAGAAATTGCACCTTGCAGCCTTAGTACCGCTACATGTTTATTCAGCGGGAGCGGGTCCGAATCAGGAAATATACCCGCTACTGTACAAATTTCACTGGTTTCAAAAAACTGCAAGAGCGTCCGTTCAAAACTTTTCGCAAGCTCGCTTGTGCTTGTTTTGAACAGACACTCTTGTTGTTTCTTGTTTATATAATTCCCGGACAGGTTTTTATCTGCCATCCAAATACGCTTTTCCCTTTTCCAGCGTCTTTCCCTTTCTCGCCATAAGTTCACTTACCGTAAGAATATCATACCCCTGTTCCTGAAGCCATGGCACGATTTGCTCACACGCTTCTGCTGTCGTTTCATATATATCATGCATCAGGATGATATCACCATCCTCTACATCCTTTTTTACCTGTTTAAAAATCTTTTTAGGATTTCGGGTCTTCCAGTCAAGTGTATCCAGGCTCCATAAGACCATTGGCATTTTCACTTTTTTTCTCATCTTCTCGCTGATCGCACCATACGGTGGTCTCAAATAACTGATCTCATAACCGTCAGTGAGTTTCTTTACAATCCGGTTCGTTCGGTCAATCTGGCTTTTTACTTTTTTCCACTTGGCCTTGCTAAGATTCGGATGATTCCATGAATGACTTGCAATCTCACATCCCGCCGCCAGCTGCATCTGAAGGATATCTCCATCTACCCTCGCACGGTCACCGAGTACAAAAAAGGTAGCATGTGCTCCATATTGCTGTAATGTATCCAATATCTTTCCGTCGTTCGCACGGGATGGCCCGTCATCAAATGTAAGAGCTACTGCCTTTGGTCTCGGAGTGGCTGCCACATCTGCCACGGTCTCCACCGCATTGGTCTCCGGTACTGCCGTATCCACTGCAGCCTGTGCCTGATTTTCTTCCGGTTCCCGGGACGTCTTTTCGTTATTTACCGCAGAGTATATTTTCACGATAGAAAGAACAATTACAAGTACAACTGCTGCCATGGCAGACAATGCCATAACTGCATTCAACTTCTGGTTTGTACTTCTTCTGAGCTTGTTTGTGCCTTTCCTGATCTTCCTTCGTATATACTCATATCTGCTCATAATATCCTCACGATCCTCCGATGAGGCAATTCCCTCCGGAAAACAATAATTATAATTACCAACAGTCCAAGTGTAACATTAATTCTCAGGTTTTTCAATGACAATTTTTCCATCTATTAGTTCTAATTTAACTTTATTTCCATCCATTCCCATTTCCTGAAGCAACTCGGACGGTATCTGAATCCTTCCTGCACGGTCAAGCACCGCAAACTCCTCCTGAACCTCCTCCTCATTCCAGTCTATGGTAATATCTTCCAGACGTTTCTTGTACTCGCTTCTCATGATCCTCTCACTACTTGTTTTTCCATCCCGGATCGAGATAACACGGTTCACCTTGGAGGCAAGCTCCTTGTCGTGCGTAACGATAACGATTGTAATCCCAAGTTCCTCGTTCAGCTTACGGAACATATCCAGAATATCATCCGCCGTTTTCCGGTCCACAGCCCCGGTCGGCTCATCTGCCAGAAGAAGTTTGGGATTATTCGCCAGAGCGATCGCGATCGCAACTCTCTGCTGCTCTCCTCCGGATAACTGACTGAGCTTATTATCTTTTCGCTCAAACAGTCCCACCAGCTGCAGCAATTCCTCTGCCCGTTTCTTTTTTTCCTGTTCAGACATCGCATCACTCTGAAACAGCATCGGCGTCATTACATTTTCCCATGCCGTCAGATACGGCAGAAGGTTCCTTGCATTATTCTGCCAGACAAACCCCACTGTGCTGCGCTTGTACTCCACAAGTTCTTCCTCTGTCATCTGAAATAAATTCTTTCCATCTACATATAATTTGCCGGCAGACGGTCGGTCGAGACCGCCGATCATGTTAAGGAAGGTGGACTTTCCGCTTCCACTGTTTCCAATGATCGCCATAAGTTCCCCTCGCTGGACTGTGAGGTCCAGTCCCTGAAGAGCCAGCACCTCAATATCCTTCGTCTTATATATCTTCACAAGTCCGTCGCACTCGATCATCACATCTTCCGGAATATCCAGTTCCTCCACCGAATTTACACTTCCTGAGGCCCGTTTATTAATATGCCGGAATTCATTTAATTTATTCAGTAAATTATTCTTCATCTACAATCTCACCATCCTCTAAGTGATATATGCAGTCTGCAATATCTAACAATCCCATATCATGGGTTGTCATAACGATCGTTATCCCTTCTTTGCTGATCAGCTCTTTAAAAATCTTCATAACCTGAAGTCCGGTAGCCGTATCTAATTCCGCTGTTGGCTCATCGGCAAAAACAATCTTTGGCTTATGGGCGATCGCACGTGCAATCGCAACACGCTGCTGTTCTCCTCCGGAAAGTTCCTGTGGCATGTGGTGCATACGCTGTCCCAGTCCCACAAGTTTCAGGCACTCCTCCGCACGCTTTACCTTATTGCCCTGATATTTCGTAAGCCGCAAAAGAAATTCTACATTTTCATATGCGGTCATCATAGGAATGAGTGCGACGGACTGAAAAACAAACCCCACGTTCATTTTCCGGAATTCCTCGCGTTCACCCTCACTCATCTTTTCCAGGTACTGATCCTCGAACATCACGCTTCCCGCTTTCGGATAATCCAATGCGCTTAAAATATTCATCAATGTAGTCTTTCCGGAACCCGACCGTCCACGCAAAATCGTAAGCTTTCCCTTGGGAATGCTTATCCCAATATGATGCAATGCCTCGAATTCACCCCCGGAAGCAAGCGGAAAACTCTGCTTAACCCCCTCTGTAACTAAAATATTCTCCATTTCCTTACCTCATTTCTACTAATCTTCACCAAGTTTAAGTGCCTGGGAAATATTTATCTTAGAAATCAGTTTTCCAAGTACGACCATGCACACAATGATCACAATTCCAATGATACTAAAGAGCCGGATCATATCCAGCGGTTTATTTACTACCTCGAGAGGAATCGCCTGATCCGTGGACGCATAAAAGATCTGCACAAGTGGCACAAACATCTTTGACGCCAGGATCCCAATCGCCGTACCGATGATGATGGAAACCCCTGAACTAAATATTTGTTCGTTGACTAACATCTGTACAATCTCTTTTTTCGTCATACCCATCGCCCGGAACACGCCGAACAAAAGCTCTCTCTGCCGGATCGACAAGATCCAGTATATGAGAAAACCGGTACAGCACAGAATGAGTATAACGATAAAACTCATGGTAAGGATGCCGTTTGTCCCCTGGAACAAAGCGTCATTCTTCACGTCTACCATTTTTGCTGATACATCTTCAAAAGTCGTATAGGAAATCTTATTTTCCTCTGCGTAATCATAAATAAACTGGGAGGAACCATCCGTCTGGATCCACACCTGATACGGACGCAGCCCGTATATCTGCTGCACCTGTGCAAGATTTGCAACGATCAGGTAATTCTCTGTCGTGACAAGCGTCTCCTTTTCATTCAGGGAATGACTCTCCTCCACGTACCCTGGGAAATAATCGACAAATCCATAAATAATACCCGTCGCCTCAACATTCTCTTCATTTCGGAACGTAATCTGATCGCCAATTTCCAGTTCGTGCTTTTTACGATAATTACTGCTGACCAGCACGGCATCCGTCTTTTTTGCCATGGCATTCAGATAACGGTTCAGATGCACCGGAAGCAGATCATCCTGGAATTTGGAAACAGTCTCCCCGAAACTCTTCGTATCGATCGCCATCAGCGTCGTCTTGACTTCTGCCGATTCGTCTTTTTTATTATACGAGGTCACGATCTGATCATTTTTATATACTTTTGTCGCCGACTTCACACCTTCCATACTCTCATATACCCCAAAATCCGGTTCGGTGTAAGTCAACTCAAGATCCGGATAATACTGCAATGCAAGCGAATTATCCTCCCACGGCTGCTGGAGTACAAGATCTGCACCGGTACTGTAATTGATTCCCTTCTCCGAATTGGAGAGGATCGTCCTTGCCACAGTAGCATTGAAGATACCAAGAGAGACAGTAAACATAAGAAATACCATCATGAACCCTTGTTTTTTCCTTGTGCGGATGATCTGGAGGAACGAGGCAAAAAATGCCGGTTTCCAAGCTTTTCTCCCGATATAATATACCAGTTTGATCAGCAGTGGCTGAAGCCGGAGCCCCACCAAGCTCGCACTAATGATAAAAAGAGAAGAACAAATAAATAAAAATGGATCAATGGAATCTCCTTCCAGCATACTCGTCATTAATTCACTTTTTCTCGCTGTAAAAGAATACAGACCATACAACGATATAACGAGCAGGATCACATCCAGATATACCTTGCTGAATATATTTTTGCTTCTATCATTCTTTTTATGTTTTACATTTACAATCGTTACGTTAGCCTCTTTGATAACCGGAAGGACCATAAAAGCAATCGAAACCAAAATTGCTCCCAACGTATACAGGAAAACCTCCGGACTCATTCTGACATGCAATGCCTTTCTCTGTATAAACTCAAGAAATCCATTTGTTGACCCAAGCGCTTTTGTAAGAAAGTATCCTAAAGGAACACCGATAATGCTGCTGGCAACAGACAGGATCGCTGACTGTAAAAAATAGATCATCAGAATCTGCCGCTTACTACTTCCACGGCTTTTGAGCAAGGCAATCTCATTCTGCTCCATATCAAGCATCTGTCTGGAGATCATAAAGATAAACGCGAGCAATAACGCAAGCACCGGAATCTGCAGAATCAAAAGCGTCGTATAAACTTTCTTTGCCGCTGTCTGGTACTCTCTGAGTATCCCCATATAATCCGGTGTCCCGATTCCAATTCTCCGCTCCCCTGAAACACTTTGGCAAAGTTCCTCCGTCTTGCTCACAAGCGCACCTGTCTTAGACGGTCTCACCTTTTCATAATCAAACACAAGACTCCAGTTTGTATCCACATTAAACTGCTGATCGCTCATATTAATAAAGGTTTTGTGGAAAAGTTCGGAGTCTGTAAATACTTCAAGGTAGTATTCACTCGGCCCCTTCACCCAGTAATTGTCCTCATAATCTTTTGCATCAAACACGCCCACGATCTTTACTTTCATAAAGGATCCATCCGCATTTTTGAGCTTTGCAAACTCAATCTCATCCCCCAGGATCACATCCAATTTGGTCATGGCACGCTGGCTTAAAATGACCGGAATCGCACCATCTTCTAACAGGCTGTTGCCACACTGCTCCCCGGCAAGGATACTCACATGGTCAGCAAGCCCTGACATCGTTGCAATCCTCATAGATTTTGACGAAGATTTATTTCCCCTCGACTGGGTGTAAGTCCCCCGGAGTTTTACCGTCTCTGTAAGTTCGATCAGATACTGTTGTTCAACTCCTAACGTATCGGATGCATTATTTGCAATCTCCTGCATCCGTTTATAATCGTCTTCATGTCCCTTTCCGCCATCCATCGAAGCATTAAATGTTATCACACCCGGATATGCATTATTCTTCTCTATGTAATCTGAATATTTGGACTTCAATGTCTTTTCAAGCGCCGCATCCCGGTACATGGGATTACTGCTTGAAATGGCAGCAAGAAGAATATTTCCGATCAGGAGACATACAACCATCCATTTTTTATGTATCAGCTTCTGCTTTATAAAACGAATCAAAACGGTTTCCCCCTTTCCTAATATTCATTCACGATGGCAAGTGTCTGGTTTTCGCTGACTCCCTGCTCCACCAGATAATCCTTCTCATTCTTGTAGTTACTCACAACAAACCGTTTGTGCAGCTTGCCATTCTCTAACACATAGACATATGGCACATTATTTACTCCCACGGATTCTGTATATACCGCGTTTGCATCCACCATAAGCGCATCCTTTACTTCAAAAGATATTGCGTAAATATAAATCGTATTTTTTTCAAAATCATATTTTTTCTTATCTGCTTGGCTGATATCAACATAGACAACGGTTTTCCCCGATTCATCAGTTTCTTCCACACCAGTGATATCTGTCGCCGTGATGACTTTCCCATTCATCTCATATTGGTAGTTATTCACCGATTTTCCGAGCCGGATCTTTACATCCATATTATAGCGGAGCATAGAAGAAGAATCGTTTACTTTGATCAGCCATTTATCATTATTTCTAAGCTTGATGATGCCCTTTGATGCATCCAGTTCCTCGCCCACAAACTCACGCTTTACACTCGTTACCACACCGCCCTTTTTAGCAACAAGATTGGTTTTTGACTGAAGCCTCACAAGCCTTGCATAATCCTTTTCCTGTTCACGGAGCTCCTTCTCACCCTTTTTATAAGATTCAATCTCTTTTTTTATTTTTTTAATCTCAAGACCCTTCATCTTTTTTTCTGCCTCTGTCCCGAGCTGTTTTAATTCTTTTTCCGCATCGGACAACGACTTATTCAGATTACTGAGCCCGGATTCATAATTCGCTCTCGCCTGATCATTCAGCAATTTCTGCTTTTGAAGTTTTGTCTCGGAAGTCTCCAGATGATACACGGCAAGCACATCTCCCTTTTTAACCCTCTGCCCCTTTTTCACCTTGATCGCATCAAGTATCGCATCCTGGTCATCAATATAGATCGTATCCACATCCGTATACTCAAGTTCTCCTGTGGCTGAAAAGATCTCTTGGTAATCCTCTCTGCGCACTACTGTCGTCTCATACTGTTCCTCTGTTGCATTAATAGCACTTCCTGAAACCTCGCCTTCATACAAAAATGCTTCGTCGCTTTTTCTGGAACCGGAATCCCCACATGCTGTAAGGAGGAAGATTGTTGCCAGCGCCAGATAACCCCATCTAGCCTTCCACATATACTACATCCCCTTCCTTTACCCCTGTGACAATCTGAATATAAGCGTCTGTTTTCGTTCCGACAGTCACATTTGTCTTTATTTTCGCATCTCCCTCTACGATATAAACATATTTTTCCTCTCCGGTCCCAAGCACAGCATTTACCGGAACCACAAGTGCATCCTCAACCGAATCGGTATACAATTCCACCGCTGCTGATTTTCCCACCTCTGCACTCACATTCTCATCTACAAAATCGAACCAGGTATTATCCGGATGCTTTCCCGTCTCAACATCATAACGGGAAACCTCCTGCTCCTCTGCCACAATTTCATATCTCTTCCCATCAATGAGGGCCATACATTTTACTGCTTTAGCAAGGGTCGACGCCGAAATATAGGTCGATTTCAGCCTTGGAGCTTTCATATTCGCTATCTGGATCGCCGTATTTCCACCCTGGACCATATAACCGCTTCCCCCTGTAGTAGCAACCACTTCGCCGTCAATCGTGGAATACAATTTTGTATTTCCAGAGGTTTTCTGCGCCTCTGCCAGCTCCTGCTTTTTTTGCTTGAGTTCAAGCTGCTGAAGCTCCTTCTGTTGTTTTAATTTTTCCTCTGCGATCTTCACATCATATTCTGCCTGTTTAATCTGTACCTGTATCTTTTTCTTCTGGGAACTGTTTTTTTGTTTTTTATATTTTTCCTCCAGATTTTTTACATTTTCCTCGAGCATATCAATGTCATAACGGCTCTGTTTATTCGTATCCTCATTCTGGGACTCCATACTCTTTATTTCACTTTTTAGTTTTTTTGCCTTTCCGGATGTTCCGGCAAGCGTAGCAAGCAACTGTCCTTTTTTTACCTTGTCACCAATCGACACTTTGAGCGTGTCAATACTTCCCGATGACATAAAGGAAAGTTCCTCAATCTTTGGCACAACCTGTGCGGAAAAAGAAATGGTTCCACTCAGATCCATCTTTACAACCTCTGCCGTATCCATATCCACCCCCACGGCGTCGATCAACTCTGGTACCTCTACTGTCTCTGACTGGCCGCATCCACTGAGAACCAATACAGCAGCCATACATACCCCCAGTATTTTTTTCATTTAAAATCACCTTCATTCAAAATCAATTTGCAATCACCTGTTCATTCTCTTCAAGTCCACTCGTAATCTCCACGGAATTATTGATCGCCTCACCAATGGTAACTTCCTTCGTAGACCTCAAACCGTTTTCATCTTCGTAATAGACAACATGTTTATCTCCCATCGTATATACGATTGCTGACGGAAGATACAAAATATCCTTTTTCTCTTTCAGGACGAGCTGATAAGAACAAAGGGTGCCATCCTCTAAATTTCCCTTTGCACTTGGATAAAAATAAATTGTATCCGTAGAATCCTTATCCTTTTTTATCGTGGCTTTGTATTCCTGCCCCCTCACATCGATCGTCACTACATCGCCATCTTTGCAATGGGAAGCATATTTGCTATTTGCCTCAAAACGGTTTTTTACAGCTCCCTCAATGATGATGGTCGGTTCGTCTTCATTCCCATATCTTCCAACAACGTTCTCATCCACAAAGGTTACCACGCCCGCAACTGTCGCCCTGATTTCTTCATCTTCAATCTCTTCTTTCGCTATTTTGGCGTCCATCCTTAAAAGCTTGAGACTGGACTCGTAAGATTTGATCTGCTGTTCGTACTGGTTACGGACATTGGACACTTCTTTTTTACTTCCCCCCGTTTTATTGATTTTTTCAATTTCGATCTGCATAAGACGTCTGGCCTGCCGGATCTGAAGCTCGGTCTTTTCAATCTTATTTTCTGCCTGCCGCAGCGCATCCTCACTTCCCGGAACCTCATAACTCAAAAGTCTGTCACCTTTTTTTACCCGTTGCCCTTTTTTGACATGGATCTTCTTAATGACACTGGCACCGTCCGTCACAATCTCTTCCCTGACCGTCCCCTTATATTTCCCGCTTATCTCCTGGGTCTTCACCAGATCCCCACGGGTTACAGAAACTTTATTAAACCCAGCCCCCTCGTATTCTTTTACGACCGGAGCCGCATCAAATTCTTCTTCTGTCGGTAACACCCCACAGGATGTAAGGCAGACGCAGACTCCTATTCCCAATACGACCGGAATCCATTTCCTTTTTTTCAAATCTGTCCCTCCATTCATATCATTAAAGGTGCTTAACACCTGAACCTAATCTCAACGATATTCTCATTATAGCACATAATCTGATAAACACAATAAATTTCCCGCATTTTGATGACCGTCTTTCATAATAACTTTCATCTCCGCAGAGATATTTACTATTAGGAATTATTTTCTATAATCTTTTTTAATTCCTCAATCTGTTTTTTATTTAATTTTTTATGCCTGGTAAACGCTGTGACAAACTTGGAGATAGAACCGTCAAACCTCTCATTAACAATCTGGGCACTCTCATTCTCCAGATATTTCTCTTCACTGACTAACGATGTAACCACCGCATTTTCATTCTTAAAGATCCGGGCGGTGCACAAATTCTTCAACACCGTATAGGTAGTGGATTTTTTCCACCCAAATTTTTCTTCACAGAGCCTGACCAGTTCCCCCGACCGAAGCGGTTCTCTTTCCCAGATGATCCGGGCAAATGCCATCTCGCTCTCCGATAACATATTATTCTTCATACAGTCCTCCATTTCTGCAGGGCGAGCCTGATCCGCATTATCCTTTTACTTATCCACGACACTATCTGCTTTTCTAGTCTATCATTTATAAACCCATTTGTCAACATCCTTACCACCCGGCGATCACACAACCTGCACCAGAAGATTTACTTTTTTCTTCTAAATTTCTTCAAAATGTGTTATAATTTTGTGGGCAGTAAAACTGCACAGTAAGGAGGAAAAGTTATGGCTTGGTATGACGAAGCGATTTTTTATCACATTTATCCCCTGGGGCTCTGCGGAGCGCCAGCTGAAAATCCATATGGAGAACCTGTTCACCGGCTAAACAGCCTGCTCCCATGGATCGATCACATCAGGGAGATTGGCTGCAATGCCATATATATCGGACCACTGTTTGAATCGGTGGGGCACGGTTACGAAACAACGGATTACAAAAAACTGGACGGCCGTCTCGGTGACAACAAAGACCTTACCGATTTTGTGTCGCAATGCCACAAAAATGGCATCCGTGTCATTCTGGATGGTGTGTTCAACCACACTGGACGGGACTTTTTTGCTTTCAAAGACATTCAGAAAAACAGAGAAAATTCCCAGTATAGGGACTGGTACTGCAATGTAAACTTTGGAGGAAACAATGAATACAACGACGGTTTTTCTTATGAGAACTGGGGCGGCTACAACCTCTTAGCCAAATTAAACCAGCACAACCCTGCCGTAAGGGATTATATCTGCGATGTGATCCGTTTCTGGGTCAGCGAGTTTGATATCGACGGAATCCGGCTCGATGCCGCAGATGTTCTGGACTTTGAGTATATGAAAGCACTCCGCCACGTGGCAAATGAAGTAAAACCGGAATTCTGGCTTATGGGAGAGGTGATCCATGGGGATTACACCCGATGGGTCAATGAGGGCACTCTGCACTCCGTAACAAACTATCACCTTCACAAGGCTCTCTACTCCGGCCACAACGACCACAATTTTTTTGAGATCGCCCACACGGTAAAACGCCTTTATGAGATGGGGGGCAACCGCCCGGACGGCCTTAAACTCTATAATTTTGTGGATAATCATGACGTGGAGCGCATTTATACAAAACTTACGAACAAAGCACATTTTGCACCGGTACACATCCTCTTATATACACTTCCCGGTGTTCCATCCATTTATTACGGCTCCGAATTCGCCATTGAGGGAAAGAAAGAAAACCACTCGGATGCATCGCTGAGACCTGCACTTTCCTTACCCGACTATAAAAATGCGGTCAGGGAAAACCAGTTTACCCGTCTGATAACAAGACTCGGCGCCATCCGCCAGCAGACAAAAGCGCTTTCTTATGGTGACTATAAGGAACTTACGCTCATGAACCGGCAGTATGCATTCTCCCGGAATTTAGACGGTGAATCCGTCGTTGTGACAGTGAACAACGATGACAGCGATTTCGTCATGACAGTCCCTGTCGGCAACGCAGACACTTACGTCGGCGCACTATCCGGAGAAAAAGTATCTGTATCCAATGGAACGATTGCCGTCAATGTGCGCGCCTGCTCCGGAGAAATCTGGCTTCCTTGCAAGGAGGGAATGTCTCTTCCAAAGGAAGAACCCATTGTAATACCGGTTGAGAATAAGATAGAGAAAACAGAAAATTCTCCAGCAAGCGAGAGCCCCGCTCCTTCCGTGGCGGTTCCTGAGGCAAAACAGGTTTCCGAAGAAAGTTCCAAAGAAAACATTCTTCCGGAATCCTCCTCTGAATCCGAAGAGGCTCCTGCTTCCGGAAAAACATTTGAAGAGGGCAAGATCGCAGGTCTTCAGGAGGCCATTCTTGCGATCATGGAGTCAAACGGTCCTGTGACAGACCAGATGAGAAATGATGTTTATCAGCAGACGCATTACGGGTCACTGATTAATTGGATTAAGAGCTTTCGTTAAGGGTGGGGGTACGGTTTTATAGGTTTCCGTATTTCAGAAAAAAATGATTTTCCCGCATGGGCGCTCGCGCTATATAAATACGCAGCGGTAAGGGTGCAGAAAATACCTGCACCTCTTACCGACGCATTTATAACCCATGCTATGAAAATCATTTTTTCTGAAATACTGCAAATCTATAAAATCCAATCTCGGTCCCCTGGCACATCCCCAGGGGACTATTATTTTTTATAAACGTTAAAAGCACACATCACAAAACGTGATGTGTGAATATATACGAAAAATGGTAGTTGGAAGACAAGTTTTCCAACTACCATTTCTTGTATATATTGATATGCTGCTACCGCAGCATATCCTTTTACTCCCCCAAAAACCTTTCCTCCCCCATATAAAAGGCAAAACTCTCTACCACCGGGCTGGGCTTATGGAATAGCAGTATTTTGGAAAAATACGGAAGCTCCATAACCCACCCTACTTATTTTCCCGCTCCAGAACATGCTCAATCCTCTTATAGTACACGGTTTCCTTTGGCAGTCCCTTTTTCTCGAGCCGCTCCCTGCTCCAATTCTTTACCGTCCGGTACACGACAGCAAAAATCGGAACCGCACAGATCATGCCGATGATTCCAAACAGGGAACCAAAAACAAGGATGGCAAATAAGATCCAGAAACTTCCCAATCCAATCGAACCACCGATTATCTTAGGACCGATAATGTTTCCATCCACCTGAAGTATGATGATGATCAGAACAACAAAGATAAATCCTTTTACCGGGCTTACGATAAAGACCAGAAGCGCACTTGGAATCGCCCCGATATACTGTCCAAAAAACGGAATGATATTCGTAACTCCGACCAATACACTGATCAACGCCGTATACGGAATACTGGCAATACTAAGCACAATAAACGTAATGATCGCTACAATGATGGAATCAATGATCTTTCCACTGAAAAATTTGGCAAAAGAACGGTTAATATCTTTTCCAAGCCTCAATGCGCGGGTAGCATACCGGACCGGAAGGATGGAAAAAAGCATCCTTTTTGCCTGTGCACAAAACAACTCTTTGCTTGCCATAAGGTAGATCGATATGATGATCCCGATCACAACATTAATCAGGACTCCCAATGCATTAATCAGACCGTCCGAAAGTACTCCGAGTATTTCTGTACTCGTTGGGATCAGTTCATTCTGCATCCAGTTAATAAGCTGGCTGTACACAGAACCCGTCGTCTCCATCATATATTTTGCGATCTCCGGGTGCTTTACACTAAGCTCCTGCACCTTGCCGACGATATTGTGATAATAGCCCGGAAGGCTATTTGTCAGACTGATGATACTTTCCACCACTTCCGGAACGACTAACATCGTCAGCCAGAAAATGACCGCCATCGCCATAATAAGAACGGCTGCCACGGAAACCGCCCGGCTTACCCCCCGCACTGTTTTCCGCTTTTTCGTGATCTTGCGAAACAACGGTATGAACAAATTACGTTCCACAGCATTTACAAGCGGGCTCAACAGATAAGCGATCACAAGACCTATGTATACTGACATGAGTGCTGAATTCAGGCGCTGTATCCCTTTGTAAACGGTATTTATATTAAAAAATACAAATCCAAATATAAGAACCGCCACAAGCACACAAAATGCCGTGAGTCCTGCGTATACATATTTATTGTCAAACTTCTTTTTCAATCCATCCCCTCCTCATCCATCTGTCTTATATTATATACTGCGAGTGGACTATTTTCAACAATACTTTTCTGCCTCTTTTCTTTGTCCAGCCCGTCCAATGATATATAAACGATAAAATTTTTCATGTCGCCGCACCCCCTCATAGGGTATTTAAACTCTTTTTCTTTTTTTTGCTTGCTTCAAGCGCCTTTTTTCCCAAAAAACAACACCTGTAAATATAAGCTTACAAACCATTTTTTTCTGTTATCCTGTCTCTCGGAAACAGATAAGATCAGATATACGAATGACGGATGGAGACATATATGACAAACGAGACGGCAATTCACAGATATTTATCCCAGGAATTTCATTTCAGCGATCTGGAAATCGCAAGGATACGTTATGCCTATATCAGTATCTTCTTGGAGACAAGCAAACTCCTTGTTTTGTTTTTTGTCTTTTATCTTCTTCATATGCACACTGCATTTCTGATTTCGATCGGAGTCCTCCTGTCGATCCGGAATTTTACAGGCGGAATCCATCTGGATCATTATACTTCATGTCTGGCATTTACATTTCTTTTTCTATTTCTTTCCATACTTTTATCAAGGTATGTGATATTATCCACCGGGCTACAGATCCTGATCATGGAAATCGGTGTGATCATCGTATATCGGATCGGCGGCGTCTCCTCTGACAGGAGACCCGAACCATCCCCTGAAAAAGCATTTCTGTTTAAGATGATAGCATGCGCTCTGCTCATCGTCTACATCGCACTCTTTTTATGTGTAAAAAACCTGCCCTGGAAAAACCTTATCTTCTGGGTCATCGTTTTACAAATAACGCAGTTAGTCGCTGCAAAATGGATAAAAGAAAGGAGAAAACACAATGAAACTCAAACGGATCAGTAAAGCTACCCTTTACACAATCTGCAGCTTATGTCTGGCATTCTCAGGATTTATAAACATTCCTGGCAGAAGCCTTTTAATGTTTGGCGAACCGGAATACCCGACTGAGGAAAAGTAATACCTGAAAAAGGCGGTCCCATGCGGACAGTCTTTTTTTATCGGATCAGAGTCTTTTAATCCGGAACCTTCAAAATGACAGTCATCGAAAAATAATTGCTGCCAAGATGCTCTTTATTTTCTACCAGTATCTCGCCATCGTATTTATCGACCAGCCTCCTTAGGTGATGCAGACCGAGTCCTCTGCCCTCTCCCTTCGTCGAATACCCCCTCTCAAAAAACTGACCCCACACAGAAAATGGAATGTAGTCGTGTTCATTCTCCACCGCGATAGCGATCTTATCATCCCTTCTTGTAATGCCCAAATACATTCTGCCCTTTGGTTTTCCCTCCTCACTTTCTGAAAGGATATTCTCCATGGCATTATCAAGCAGAGTTCCGATCATCTCCACGAGATAAATATCCGGGACGTCCGCCTCCCCGATGTCACAGTCAAATACCGTCTCCAGTGGAATCTCCTGATCTGCCGCCTCACAGATCTTCTGGTACACATGTGCGATCACGATCGGATTTCTCAAAATAATAACGTTATTCGGCATGATATATTTGGTCAGTTCACTGGTCTTCTCCGCCTGCTTCTCGACAAGTTCATCATAGGTTTTATAAATCTGATGCAGGGCATAGATCGCGTTGAGCTGGTTCGTAAATTTATGCTGCCGCTCCCGGATCTGCTGCAGTACCTCGCCATAAACATCCGAGTACTCCGCCCGGATCTTCGCCTCATAGCGGTACTGGTTTAACTTATAGAAAGAAAGTACGATAATAATGGCACAGCTTATCAAATAAAAGTACTCTGAAAATGACAGGCTGTTACTTCCGGCAAATGCTATGATCGTGTACATAACAACTGCACTGCATACGATCACAACAACAAATGAGTATTTTTCCTTACCAAGCACACGTTTTTTTATTTCATCCACCGGAAGTTTATTCCTTCCTAAGAGAATCACTGCCAGCGTCGCAACAACGGCAAAAATAGAAATCACACTATCTGATATATGAAGCAAGCTCAGCAGCTTAAATGGGGCAAAAAGTATCATTTCCAATATAGTCGCAATAACAATCGAACCGATCACGGTCAGAATCCCCTGCATCACCGGGATTTTATACTGCCATTCGACATATAAAAACAGAACAAAATAGCTGACGAAAAAAATCTGCTGATTGTCTGCAAACAGGTTTACCCATACTATGTATGATATCACGCCGGCATAGACTACCGCTATTTTGGCATAACTGATCCGTTCCTTTGGAGCACACAATGAATGGATCAGTATGAGCACACATGCTGTTTCCATGATACTGTTGAAAATAAGTCCTAGTTTATCAAACCATAACATTCTTCAAATTCCTCTCTGAATCGTTTCTTGAGTTTTCCACCGATATCAATGACATCATCGGTCTGCTTTAAAAACACCTTGCTGTTTTTGAAATCAATATTTTTGATGTAACGGACATTTACTGCTGTTCCTTTTAACGGAACGAGAAATTTATTGTCTCTGACCCGTCTCAAAAATGTGTTTGCCGGCAGGTTGGGTATCTCTAAGACTTCTTCTTTCTGATGGATATACAATACCCCTCTCCGGCTCACGATATAAATCACATCGTCAACGACCACCGGGTAACTCACTCCGCCATAGCGAAGAGAAACCTTCTCCGGCTGCCGGACCCTGCGCCCCGCATTGATCGCATCAAGAACGTCCAGAATATGATGCCTGATCCGCTTTGAGTCAATCGGTTTTTCTATGTAGTCATAACAATGTACCTGTTTTAGCAAAGTAACCTCTAACCCCGCCAGAGATGTAATGAAAATAATAGGGACTGTCTTATATCGCACATTGTCACGTATATCTTTTGCAAAATGAATCCCGGAACTGTCGTTGCGCTCTTGGGGTTTCAGTATGATATCCAGCAAAAACAGATCGATATTGTAGTCCATAGCACACAGGTATGCCTCTGCACGGCTTTCAAACGCATAGACCTGTATATTTTTCATGCACGACTTTACGATTTTTACCAAGGCAATTCTGGAATTCTCATTATCTTCCAAAATAAGTACATTCATCCGAATTCCTCCATAAAAAAAGAATAAATAATCACAGAACCCTACGCAATTACTTATTCTTTACCATGCAAATTATAAATTAACTTTTGTATATTGATCAGCGCATCCTGCTCCGCCGAATTCATACGGCTAAAGTAATGTACAAATTCACGAAACCTTGTCTCGTTTAATCTCTCTGGATTCACCTGCGCCATTTCAATCTCAACCCTCAAATCGCTCACACCCAGAAAATAATCTGTCGTAACTCCAAAGTATTCCGCGCACTTAACGATCAATCCATCGCTCAACGGAGCTCTATTCCGTTCAATCTTACTGACACGTTGCTGGGAAATGTCTAACGCGAACGCCAATTCCTCCTGTGTAATACCCTTTTCTTCCCTTAACTCTCTCATTCTGCTCATAAAATACAACCTCACCTTTTTGTATTATTATAAAGAGTAAATACACTTCTATTCCATATCGGTCCGTTGTATTTATAGCATTTTATAGTATTTTTTGAAAAAAATTTTTAGTTTTTGTCGGATGGATTTCATTCCTATATTTTCTGAGTATTTAGATTTTTCTTGTATGGCAGCCCGATGATGCCATCAGGCTACAGAGTAAGTAATGATATATATTTTACCATAATTATCCATCCCTGTCCAATCTAAAAAATTCATCTTTTGCATCTTTTTCACATGTTTCGTGATGCACACGGCTCTCTATGCACCACTCAATCATACGGCAGCTGTGCCAGAAATTCCACCCCGTATTTTTCCGCCGCTCTTTCTATACGTGTCACATTTTTATCCGAAGGATTCCAATATAAATATTTCAAATCCGGCATATCACCCAGCGCTTCCGCATCGTCCGCCTTCATCCCCGGATAACAAACAATCTCCTGTATCCCTGTGCATGCCCCGATATCATCAAACAAAAACGAATATTCCCCGATTTTCTTTGTATAAAACCGAAGGGAACAAAGCTCATCCTCATATGTCTCATTCATCATCGTGTAATTACACAGGCTGAAAATCCCTGTATCATCCTGATTCCCATCACAAAAATAAATCTCGAATCCTTTGGATGCCGATGCACGCTCCCCGGGGTATCTCGCAAATTTATGTGGATATTTTTTCATATAATCATTAATTATGGTTTTTAATACCTCCAAGTCGGAAAAGAGCGTTTTATCTGTAACGAGTGAAGTATCTACATCGATAAAAAGTGCCTCGATGCGATCTTTGTATTCCGACTTGCTTTTGATCCGGTATCTCTCTCCCAGTTCCTCCCCAAACAAAATCTCCAGCCTTTCGTGCCCCTCATATTCTGCCAGAACTCCCTTCTCCTTCAACAACGGATTCCAAATCGGGCTCCACTTCTGGTACTCCTCCTCTTCAAAACCAGAAAAATGCAGATATTTCAAGTCCGGCATCTCCAAAACAGGCATGATATCATCCACCTCCACACAATGTGTCATATCCAGATACAGATATGGAATATCAGTAAATACCGAAAACTCACTGAGACGAATTCTTTTCTCCGGAGCACCGCCTCCGTTCCACTCTTCGGCACAAAGTTTCTGAAATGTGTCATGGTATCTCCGCTCTTTTCCTTCGGTTATCTCATAGGTATTATCTTCATTGGAAAATACGAGAATGCCATCTCTTTTTTTGTATCCGAACGCATTTTGACTGTATGTAACATCAAAATAATGATCTTTATCGATTGCAAAACCGGTTGGATTTTCTTTTATGTACTGCGACACGATGGTTTGGATCTGCTGGCAGTCAGTTAACAGGTGATGCGATTCCGACACCGAAGTCGTGACCGTTATATTCAGAGACGTAATCTTATGCCCCTCAAACTGCACATGGTCAAGTTGATACGCTTCCGGACTAAATCTTTCCGCTATTTTTTCCTTCAAGGGCGACAGGATCCTCCACTCGCGATAATATCTCACTGCCCACGAAGTCCCTATGAGGAGAAATAAAACAATAGCTGACAGAACGAAGACCCTGGCAGTTTTATTCGTTTTCATCAATCGGATCATGCGCCCTCCCTCCTTTTTACTTCCCGGATGCATTTTCAGATACAAACCCGAGAAACTCCTTTTGATCTCCGCGGAACACATTCATGTCGATGTATTTCTCATTGCCCCCATACCCATCCAGTACCATTCTGTCACTATACTGCCAGAATGTCCATTCTCTGCCATCCTCCAGTCTGGGTTTAAAATAGACATTCCGGATCCACACCGGATTTTCATCGTACCCATTTTCAATGTAAAGGTGATAGGATTTCTGCGTCGCATAAATAATTGGCTGTACTTGGTAATATTCTGTCAGCGCCAGAATCATGTCATCCAAGATCTGCCTGGCCTGCTCTTTCTCAGGCAGATTTTTTTCCTTATCCCCGTAAAATTCGATGTCAATGACCGGAGGCAGGTCATCACTTTTTAAATTTCCCACCGCACGGATAAAGTTATCCGCCTGTGTTTTTCCGCTGCTGTCATAGCTAAAAAAATGATATGCCCCGACTTTCAAGCCTGTCTTATGAGCCTCCTGCCAGTTTGTCTCAAAACGCTCGTCCATAAAAGAACTCCCCTCTGTCGCTTTTATAAACGCAAAATTGATTCCCTGACGCGACAAAGTGTCCCAGTCAATCTTTCCCTGATGAGAAGAGACATCAACGCCTTTCACAAAATCGTCTGAGATAAAGAGAGGGTTAAATGATATGATTTTATTGAAAAATAACAGGACAAATAAAATGATGGCAAAGACCACGAAAAGAAGACACGGCAGATAAAATTTTTTTATTTTTACTCGCATACAAACATACCTCTCACTAACTACAACTCTTTTGCATCATGTCGTGCCTGATACAGCCTCCTTGCCTCATTCAGACATAATTCATTGGCTCCCCCGGAATATTCCGGATCTGCGTACTGAACCGCATCATCTTCCCAGCCACATATCTCACAAATTTCATATGTACCAGGCGGCTCCTCATATAAAGTAGAATTTCCACAACACGGACATTTATATCGTTTCATTTTTTCATCCCCTCACTGCCTGTTGAAATAATCGATCCCCCCAGATGGTTTAAAATACGTCCGGATAAATCCATCGTAGGACAGCACAAGAAATTCATTCGTATCTGTATTATAAAACACGATATCCCCATCTGACCGGGTCTTTTTTAATGTATTCGCACCAGACGAACGAATCAGGTTGTTAGCACCCTCCAAATACTGTTCCTTCGTTATATTCCCAAATTCAGCGCCATGTTTTGCATAATGTGAATCCAGTAATTGCTGCGTTCTGAAATTTATTCGATCTGCCGTTTTCTCCGTATCCTTTTGAATAACAGTGATCACGCACGTCGCTTTTTTATTTGTTCCCCTGACGCTTGCAGTTATCGTTGCTTTTCCCTCTTTCTTTCCCGTTATAACTCCTTTCTGGGAGACAGAGGCAACCTTGTTATTGCCGGATTTAAAAGTTATCTTCTTCTTAACCGGTTTTACAGTGGCTTTTAATTTAAAAGTTTTCCCAACCTGCAGAGTATACTTTGTTTTGTTTAAAGAAATCGTTACTTTCTGAGCACTTGCGTCAGTCTGGTCTTTAATCATACCAAAAGAAACTGCCATGATCAGAAACAGTGTGAACGCAAGGAACCGTCTTATTTTTTTCATAAAATCAAGTCCTTTCTCGGTATTTTTGACAAATGGTATATAATGTCTTTTTTATTATAAATTTTTCCTGATGCATTGTAAATGATAAAATGTTCATCAAAAAATAAATTCTACTTGCATTGAACGCCCGTATGTGATAAGATAAGTTCAAGCAAGTAAACTATCTAATATATCTAATTTTCATATTGTCAAATATTCTTGCTTACTATTTTCCAATCACAGATAAAAACAGGCAGGGATGTTCGACAAACATTCCTGAAACTTATAGCGAAAGAGGGAATGTAATTGAAACAAGATATAACTACAAAAATTCTGGAGGAATATTCAGATATATTTGCAGATATCGGAAATGTAAATCTGTATGGGGGCAGGCAAGTGATTTCTCCGGATGACCTTGAACTTCTCCCATCTAATCTTCCATATCAGGATTTGCAGGGAAAACACCGGGAACTCCGATCAGATGTCCGGATGAAGGTAAAAAAAGCAGGGATGGAGATTGCCATCATATGTGCAGAGAATCAGACCGGAATTTGTAATACAATGCCCGTCAGAGACATGGGATATGAATATGCCAGCTATCAGGAACAGATTCGAAAGATAAAGGATGCAAACAAAAGAAACGGCAAAAAATATTTTACAAAAGAAATCGGTGATGAAGATAAGCTTATTCCCGTGATTCCTCTGATTCTGTATTTTGGAAAAGAACGCTGGACAAAGCCGCTGTCACTAATGGATATGTTCAACATACCCGATGACAAGCGGGAACTGGTAGAACCACTAATTCAAAACCATTACATACGTGTAATCCATCTCGGCGCCCAGGATAAGGCAACACGTAAAAAGTATCGTTCCGATTTCCGATATGTCGTGGAATATCTGGCCTGTCGCGACAATGAAAAAGAATTTGAACAATTTATATCAGAAGACACCGGAAGTCTCGCACATCCGGATGCATTTCTGGATGTAATGGAGGCATTAACAAACGACAAACGATATCAACAGATAAAAACTGAAATCAAAAAAAGTATAGAAAAAGGGGAGGCGATCAACATGTGTCCAATAGCAGAAAAATTTGAAAATCAGGGCGTAGAAAAAGGAATGAATGCAGTAAATCTGCTCATTGAACGTCTGATGGCAGATGGAAGGGAGAAAGATCTGTTGCGATCAGCGGGTGATCCGGAATTCCAGAAAAGATTGATCAAGGAGTATCAAATCCTGTAATACCCGAAAATCTTTTATCATTAGTAAAAAATTGATGTATTTTAATCTTACAGATGAAAAATATAACCACTCTGATTGACTTTTCATAAGAATAATTATAAAATTAGGATAGTCTTTAAAAAGCATTAGAAAGGATTTATGATATTATTATGAAAAAAATTATTTTGACTGGTGACCGGCCAACCGGAAAACTTCATGTCGGACACTATGTAGGTTCACTGAAACGTCGAGTCGAACTCCAGAATTCTGGTGAATTCGATGATATTTATATTATGATCGCAGATGCACAGGCACTGACTGACAATTTTGACAATCCTGAAAAGGTCCGGAGTAACATTTCCGAGGTAGCTCTTGATTATATGTCATGCGGGCTCGACCCGGAAAAGTCCAATCTGTTTGTTCAGTCTTATGTTTCTGAATTGACTGAGCTGACCTTTTACTATATGAATCTTGTGACCGTTTCCCGGCTCAAACGTAATCCGACTGTCAAGTCCGAAATTTTGATGCGTGGATTTAATTCCAGCATTCCAGTAGGTTTTTTTACATACCCGATCAGCCAGACTGCAGATATCACTGCTTTTAAAGCAACTACGGTTCCTGTCGGGGACGACCAGCTTCCTATGATCGAACAGGCAAGGGAAATCGTACGCAGCTTCAATGCCACTTACGATGACGTTCTTATAGAACCAAAAGCACTTCTTCCTGACAATGAAGTATGCATGCGTCTCCCCGGTACAGACGGTAAAGCCAAAATGAGTAAATCACTCGGCAACTGTATCTATCTTTCCGACACCCCGGATGATATCCGTAAAAAGGTGATGAGCATGTACACAGATCCTGACCACATACGCATAGAAGATCCCGGAAAGCTCGAAGGAAACACGGTATTTACTTATTTGGATGCATTTTGCCATGACGAGCATTTTGCGAATCATCTCCCAGAATATGCATGCCTGGATGAATTAAAGGCGCATTATACAAAAGGCGGTCTTGGCGATGTAAAGGTTAAAAAATTCTTGTATGCCGTCCTCATGGAGGAGTTGGAACCGATCCAGAACAGACGTCACGAATTGGAAAAAGACATCCCTGCCGTGATGGAGATTCTGCGTAAGGGCAGCCACAAAGCCAGAGAAACTGCTGCCCAGACACTTTCCGAGGTAAAACATGCGATGAAGATTGATTATTTCGAATAATTTCTAATTATAATTTTTCAGTGTATACAAAATGACACCCCGTCCAGTGATATTTAAACCTCACCAGACGGGGTGTAGCTATCTTTATTAACTCAACGGTGCCAAGTTATCTTTATACTCAGATTTATTTACTTGACTACCACCTTCAACTTCCACTTCTTCTTCCCGATCGAAAACGTCACCGTATACTTTCCTTTTTTCTTACCGGTTATCTGATACTGTTTCTGGCTCGCAGTGTTCTTCTTCAATTTCACAGCCAGTTTCTTTTTCGGATATTTTAGTTTTACTTTTGTCTTTTTGGCCACACCCGACAAAACCACTTTGCCTTTCTTCTTATATTTTACCGTAAGTTTCTTTTTCGAAAGACGAATTTTATTTTGTCCTGCATTGGTCACTTCACCTGCTCCACCAGAGGACGGTGGCACAATCGAACCAGAAGTATTTCCAGATGCCGAAGTCCCATTCCCGGATGAGGCAGAAGTATTCCCCGACCCCGGAGACCCTGTCCCGGATGGCACAAAGGAACTTCCAGGTCCCGGAGTCTCTGTCACAGATGGAGCAGCAGTACTACCCGGCTCCGGTGTTCCTGTCACCGATGGGACAGCAGTACTACCCGGCTCCGACGTTCCCGTCACCGATGGTGCCGAAGTACTACCCGGCTCCGGTGTTTCCGTCACGGATGGCACAAAGGAACTACCTGGTCCCGGCGTTCCTGTCACCGATGGGACGGCAGTGCTGCCCGGCTCCGGTGTTTTCGTCACCGATGGGACAGAAGTACTGCCTGGCTCCGGTGTCTTCGTCTCGGATGGCTGTGGCCTGTCTCCCTGTGTCGGCTCTTTTGTCTCATCTCCACCGGGATTTGCAGCACAGACAGCAGACGCATCGATCCGGTAATCCGTATCTAACATCTGGCATCCATCTGCTTTGCTCACAGCATAAAGCCCTGCCGCAGCAGCCACCAGAGAAGCATTATAATCAAGGGCAACCTCGTTACATACATAACACTTTATATCATCATGATAAAAATAATTGCTGTCACTCTGCACATCCACTGTGGCATAAGAATCCTTCCCCTGCCCCGAAGAGCCATCGGAAATTCCGCCGCACAGCGCACCAAGGAGAACCTTCTGGTTCGTGCGGCCATTATTAAAATCATCATAGCTGGCACAGCCGGATGCGGCACGGTGATGTGGGTTTTTGCTGGAGGATGCATTGTACCCAACGACATAACAGCGCCCCGTACTATTCGCACCAAGAAGATAATTCATCTGCTCCTTTGCCCAGTCCGTATACATCATACTTCCCGTATTTTTGTCATAGCAAAGCCCCTCAAACTGAAGCGCTGTATTGTATCTTGCCGATCCCCATGCACTGACATATGTATAGCCATCACACACTTTTTTATTATAGTACGAGTCAAGGCTTGACTTTGTGTGAGACCATCCTTTTCCATAGGACAGTGCCGCCACACTGACATTATCCCAACAATTTAAATATCCTGCATTCAGACCAGATACATATTCCTCATATTTTGACCGGTATGTTTCCTCTCCCGTCGCTTTATAAAGCCAGATTGCTGCCAGAGACAGATCATCCTGCCAGCCGCTCCCATCATAAAATCCTGACGCTTTGCTGCCGGATGAACTGGCTTTTGGCATTGTATCTGCATATTGAAATAATCTCTTTGCACATGACAGGTAACTCTCTGATTTGGCATCATCCGGGAAATTACAGACATGGATCGCAAGCGCGGCAGCCGTCTCTCCTACAATGTCTGTACACGGCTCGGTGCTACTCGTAAAATAAGCTTCCTTGCTCCGGTCTGCCTGTGATTCCGGCGGCCCCCAGTACGCGTGATCGGTACCGCCATTCCCTACCTGATAGCAGTAGGCTGCCACACCAGTTCCTGCATTATCTGGTATCGTGCAGTTGACAAAATAATCACAAAAATGCTCCATGATCGTTTTGTAATGGGAAAGCTGCCCCGTCTCTTCGAAGGCTTCCCCAAATTCTGCATACGCAAGCCCGAGTGTCGTCGCCGAATATGCCTGCGGCAGATTGAACTTGGCATGATCCCCGGCATCATGGAAACCACCGCTCACATCTACTGTTTTTCCATTGTAAGATGCCTGACTGTCACACGTATGGCAGTTACCACGATATCCATCATTGGCGCCGTATTTCTTGCCGGATGCTACCAGAGACTTCTCTGCCACCTGTCCACCACACATATTGGCATCATAAAAATAAAGGGAATACTGAAGTAATTTGGCAAAATTGGCTTTTGATTCATAGGTGTTGCCAGTATTTCCCCCTGTGGAACCTCCCTGCGAATTTTTTTCTCCGGTCAGTTTTGCAGACAGAATCTCGTACGAAATACTGCCACTCACATTGGCAAACTGTACTCCGAATGCCCATATGTTTTCATTCCCAGACATCGTATAGGTGCTGAGATCGATCGACACCTTCTGCTCACCGTCAGATAAGTTCACCCAGTCACCATGCTCCCAGTTCTCGCCATATCCAAAATAAGCCTGCGCCCCGGCTGTACCATCCGATGACTGCTCATAATGGCTGACCCTGAAAATGATCTCCAATTTCCGAATCCCGGCCTCTCTGAGTTTCGCTGTCGAATTGTAACTCCCCGGAACACCAAAGCTTACTTCCAGATTTGACTTTCCTGGATCGATCGTCTCCTCCTGTACTCCACTTCCGGAAGACAAAATTTCTTCCACACCCTCCGCTCTTACAACATTTCCATCCAAAGGCAAAAAAGGACTAAGCATGGCCAATATAAGCAGCCATACCAGTCCCGTCCTTCTTTTGTTTCGTGACCCCATTCTCATACTTTCCTCCATTCGTACTTATTTCAAGTGTTTCTCTACTGCTGCCAGCAATTCCCCTTTCGGCATTGCTCCCATTACTTTTTCCACCATTTCCCCTTCTTTAAAAAGAAGAAATGCCGGTATTCCCGATACTCCATAACTCTGAGCCAGCTCCATGTTCTCATCACAGTTTATCTTTCCCACAGTCAGCCGGCTTTTCTCCTCATCTGCGATCTGGTCCACAAGCGGGGACATCATTCCACATGGTCCACACCACACCGCCCAGAAATCCACGAGTACAGGTTTGTCTGATTTCAACACTACTTCCTCAAAATTGTCTGAATTGATCTCCATTGCTGCCATTTGCTCTCTGCCTCCTTTTATTTATCTTTTTCCTTATAATACAGCATACAGTGACAATATCCTTCAAAATCGGGATCTGCGATCTGCTCCCTGAATTCTTTGCACATGCACTTTGTATCTTCGCTTATCTGAAGTACGCATGGACAATATCCATTTTTGGCTTTGAGACCTGCCTTCACCCGCTCTACAACATCCATGTCCTCGTTTAACCGAACTGCCATCATTACCATTCCTTTCTTTCCTGATCAAAAGCAGTACATAAACGGTAGTCAGATCTCCATTTCTCCCTGAAAAACTTCTGTTGCAGGTCCTTTCATAAGAACTTCCCCGTTTTCCAGGTATGTATCATAAAGAGCACCACCGCGTATCCTGACCTCGATTTCCTCTCCTCTGTCACAGTATCCGTTCAACACGGCTGCCACTGTCGTGGCACATGTCCCTGTCCCACAAGAGATCGTCTCCCCGGAACCTCTCTCCCAAACCCGCATCTTTAATGTATGGCGATCGATCACTTCAACAAACTCGGTATTGATCCGGTCCGGAAATAACGGATGGTTCTCAAACAACGGACCAATCTTTTCCAGTTCCATTTCGTCAATCCCCTCTGTAAACACGACACAATGCGGATTTCCCATGGAGACGCAGGTCACGGTATAATCTTTCCCCCCTGCCTGTATCGTGCGGGCAATAAAATCTTCTCCGTCTGCTTCCACCGGAATAAGCGCCGGGGCGAGTATTGCTTTCCCCATATTTACTTTTACATAAACCGTTTTTCCGTTTTCTATCGTCAGTTCCAGCTGCTTGATCCCACTTTTTGTCTCTACCGACATCGCATCTTTTTTCACGATTCCATGATCATAAACATATTTTGCCACGCAGCGGATACCATTTCCACACATCGCTCCCTCAGAGCCGTCCGCATTGTACATGATCATACGACAGTCCGCCACTTCAGACGGAGCAATACAGATCAAGCCGTCCGAACCGATCCCAAAATGCCGGTCACTGACTATTTTAGACACCTCTGACGGATCTGTAAGCGTTTCCTCAAACAGGTTCACATACACGTAATCATTTCCTGTCCCGTGCATTTTCGTAAACTTTAGCATCGCCATACTATCATCCTCCTCTCTGTTTTTCGTTACAATAACCCCATTTCCTCGTGCTAACCCGACGGCATCATCGGGCTATCCTATATACTCTACTTTGATATCTACATTGCAATTTGACATATGTGACGCATTTACCTCAAGAGCATACTCCAGAAGGATCTGAAACCCCCGCTCGTTGATCGTTTTTTCCAAGCGGTCTGTGTGAATCGCCACTTCAAGTTCCCCAAATGGCGTCGAGTAATACGAAATCGTATCCTTATCTTCAATAAACACCATGTGAGTCTCTGTGACGCCTTTCTTTATGATCTCAACCTGATCCTGATTCACCTTCAGCAGGCTCCTTACGATCTCACAGTCTACACCGGATGCGCCTTCCGATGCTTCATCGTAAGACACATAAATCTTATCATCCTTTTCGTAGAGTTCTCCCATAGAAACGACTTCTACCGTCTCTTCCTGCGAATTATTATGAACTCCACTAATCGAAATTTTTACATCCTTTTTCATCAGTTTTCCCCTTACCAGATATTTTCATGCATGTGACCAAAAACTGCTGTCTCCCACAGCCTATCTCTCATAAGCCGTTTCGATCAGCCGGTCAACCAATTCTGCAGTCGTAAGCCCCATATCATTCCAGAGCATCGGATACATGCTGATATTCGTAAATCCGGGAAGCGTGTTGATCTCATTAAAGACCACATCATTGGTGTCCACCTCGATAAAGAAGTCTACCCGGGAAAGTCCGAAACCGCTGACAGCCTGAAAGATCTGCACGGCATCCTCCCGCACGGTCTCTTTTACCTCTGCCGGAATATTCCGCGGATCGATGACGGTTTTCGATTCCTCACTGTGGTACTTGGCCTCATAGTCGTAAAACTCTGCCGCTGCCACCACCTCACCGATCTTCGATGCCTTTACTTCTTTCCCGCCAAGCACTGCACATTCCACCTCATGACCGATGATCATTTCCTCAATCAGGACACGGGTATCATATTCCTTGGCCAGTGCCACCGCTTTTTTTAATTCCTCTCGGTCGCATGCCTTGCTCACACCGCAGGAAGACCCGGCATTGGACGGCTTGACAAAGACCGGATATCCGAGTTCTTTTTCCACCTTCTGTACCGTCGTGTCAAGCTCACTTAAATCCCTTGCTATGTCCGTCACAAATTTTGCCTGACGGATCCCGAGCTGCTCCACAAAAATCTTTGTCGATATTTTATCCATGCTCACAGAAGAACTGAGCACCCCGCATCCCACGTATGGAATGCCCGAAAGTTCAAACAGTCCCTGTATCGTACCGTCTTCTCCGAATTTTCCATGAAGTACCGGAAAGATCACATCTACTTTTATATATTCATAAGTATCTTTTCCTAAAATATAAATCCCCGGCCTGCTGCGATCCGGAGAAATGACAGCAGTCTGCGTCCCCTCCTGCCAGCTTCCGTCCTTTATCTGGGAAAGGCTGTCTGCCAAAAGCCATTTACCCTCTTTTGTGATCCCAATCAGCATCACATCATATTTATCTTTATTAAAACCATTTACCACATTCACGACAGATATGCATGAAATCTCATGCTCAGAGGACATTCCTCCAAATATAACTGCAACTTGCTTCTTCATTGTTACCCTCCATTCACAAACCCTGACTTTGCTTTTTATTGTACTATGAAATGCTGTATATCACAAGGATTTTCAACATTTTTGCTTCTTTTGTCTCTACATTATCACACACTATCTTGAATGTATTTAGTATTTATGTTATATTTATTAAAAATAATGCTATTATGGAGATCAATTATGAAAAATACATATCAAAAGACAGGATATCTCAAAGAGGACTACAAAATTTTTTACCTGAAAGACAGTCTGAAACAACCCGTCGGCTACCATTATCACGATTTTCATAAAATTTTTATTTTTTTAAAAGGAAATGCGAGCTATTCAATCGAGGGAAGAGAGTACACACTACAGCCAAATGACATTGTTTTTGTAGGCGCCGGGGAAATCCACAAACCGATCCCACAGGATGATTTTCCCTACGAACGCATCATTATGTACCTATCGCCTGCCCTCTTTGAGTCCATCGTGGCATATGGATGTGATCTGTTTTCCTGCTTTCAAAAAATGTTGCAGAGCCACTCCAGCATCCTTCGTCTTCCCAAAAACTATATAACGCAATTTCTCGACATAACCCATGAACTGACAGTGTCATCACAGAGTACAGAATTTGCTGCCTCTTTGTTCGAACGGATTAAACTCATGGAGGCTCTGATCTTACTGAATCGCTTTTTCCAGACGGACTACACTGATCGTGTAACCGAAATATCCTCACATCCGGCAGTACGGGCGACCATTTCTTACATTGCAGCCCATATTACAGAAGACTTATCCATTGACCAACTGGCAAAGTCCGTCTATCTTGACCGCTCCTATCTCATGCATCTGTTTAAATCAGAGACAGGATACACGATCGGAAAATATATTACTGAAAAACGCCTTTTTCTGGCAAGACAATACATTGCGGAGGGGTATTCCATCACAGATTCCTGTTTTAAATGTGGATTTAATAATTACGCTTCCTTTTACCACGCCTATAAGACCAAATACGGCACATCCCCTAAAACAGCTTCTTCCGGCACTTTATCAGTGCATACGTTCCTGGAATGAGGATGAATATGTTGATAAAATCCGTAAGCTCCCACACGATTCCCATCGGCATGATCGCACCCGCAAATATCATAATGACATAGACATACTGATATCGTTTTACCAGTCCGCCCCCTCCCATATAGCTGGCAGCCACCTGCCCAAAGTACGACCAGCCGATCAGCGTCGCCACCGCAAAACAGATCGTAGCGATTGCGATCAACTCTTTGCCAAATATCGGAAGCGTTTCAAAGGCCCCTTTGACGAGCAGGCCGGAGGGCATACTGACAAGTGCATTCTCATTCTGAATCACAAACATGACCACTACGATACCGGTTATGGCGCACATCACTACCGTATCCCAAAATGTAGCTGTCATAGATATAAGCCCCTGCTTTTCAGGAGAAATCGTTTCAGAACCGGACGCCGCAGCGATGCCGGACGTCCCCAATCCGGCCTCATTGGTGAACAACCCTCTTGCCACACCATATCGAACCGCCCGGCCTACTGTAAATCCCACTGCTCCTCCCAGAAACGATTTTGCATTAAATGCAGATTTAACGACAAGAAATACTGCCTCCGGAAAAACAGGTGCATTCAATATAATATAGGCGATACATCCCCCGAGAAAAAGAAACGCCATCGCCGGTACAAGCGCCATACAGACCTGTTCGATCCACCGGACCCCCTGTAAGATCACAAGCCCGACGGGAAGAGCTACGACGATCCCGGCAACCCATTTCGGAATCCCCCAGACATCCAGACATGTCTCAGAGATCGCATTGGACTGCGTCGTACAGCCAGCACAGAAGGCGGAAAGACAGATAAAAAAACTGTATACAAATGCCATCTTTCTCTTACCCAGAGCATGTTCAAGAACATACATGATCCCACCTGTATTATGTCCCTCGCCATCCCGGCTGCGGTACATGCAGGAAAGGCGGGTCTCCGCATAAGTGGTGGCCATGCCGAGAAGGCCGGTGATCCAGCACCAGAACACTCCTCCCGGCCCGCCGAGAAAAACAGCCGTCGATACGCCGATGATGTTCCCGGTACCAAGAGTAGCCGCCAGTGTCGTCGTAAGTGTCCCAAAAGCACTCATCCCACCGGCTGCATCTCCCTCCAGTGAATATTTGAGCGCCTTTTTTAAATTTCGCTGGACAAATCCTGTCCTTATAGTAAAATATATATGTATCCCCAATAAGATCACAAGAAGGGGACCGCCCCATAACAAATTATTAATTCCTGATATAATATTCATTTTTTATGTAAATTCCGCTTTTTATTCAGTTTATGAGGAAATAATCAAAAAAAGACCCATAGGGACGGGGCGGCAGACACCAGAACACAAACTTATCCCGTGAAAGGAATGTTTTATATGAAACGAACGAAATTATTGTTATCTTTATTTTTATGCATATGCTTTGCAGTGAATCTTTTCGCTGCCCCCGCCTCTGCGATCTCCTTTTATGAAGCCCAGCAGGCAGGCAGCACGCCCGCACCGGTTCCTGACAACACCGACACCTCAAAGGGAATTCCCTACACGGTAAACGGCCAGACCTACAGTTATCAGGGAGAAAAGATCAAAGTCGTTTACGAATCAGAACGGATTAATCTGGACAAGACCCCGGCTGTCGTCATAAACGGTACCGTTATGGTTCCCCTGAAGGAAACCTTTGCCAAACAGGGCATCAAAGTTACCTATAAGTACTCAAAAAAGCTGAAAAAGATCACGATCACCAAAAACGATAAATATATCGTCATGCATATCGGTCAGCCGTCCATCACGGTAAACCAGAATACAACAGCACTTCCGATGGCTCCGCTCTCTGCCACCTATGAAAAGACGAATACAAAAACGATCCTCGTCCCATTCCGTGAAGTCGTCCAGGCTCTCGGGATCAATTATCTCTGGGATGACACCATGAAGGTGGCACAGCTCTCAAAACCAGTACTTAACTTTATCGGAAAGAAGACCTTCACCCAGTATAACTGGACCTTAAACCAGTATGCATCGATCCAGAAAAGCAGGACCGGACGCACCACACTGGCAGAGTACAAACGACTGGTCAACTATAAAAAAGATACTTCTTATGGATTCCAGTTCCTTCGTCTGGACCAGTACCGCCCGGTAAACGAAGAAAAGTTTTTATCCACCTACAACTATTATATTAAAAACGCCTGTGAGAACAAAGGAAAGGGTCCTTCCTACAGTGTTTTGTACGGAAAAGGAAAGGTCATGCTTGCGGCCGCCAAAAAAGAGGGCATCGATCCGATGTATTTTGTATCCCAGACATTTTTGGAATCCGCCTATGGCACGAGCGCTCTCGCCCGCGGCAACCGGATCACCCGTGTCGCCCTGCCATCCTATGCCCGGTCAAACGGAAAATTTATTACGAAAAAAATTCCAAAATCTGCCACCGTTTACAACCTGTACGGAATCAAGGCATATGACAGCGACCCTAAAACCGGAGCCACCTCTCACGCCTACTATCAAGGATGGACAACGGTAGATAAAGCGATCTACGGAGCTGCTAAATTCATCCGGGAGAGCTACTTCCAAGCGCAGCCAAGCCAGAATACAATTTTTAAATTTAGATTTAACCCAAGCAATATGAACCATCAATACGCAACCGATCCATGGTATTCCGAGAAGATCTCCCAGCGGATGCTGCTGTTTAGCGGATGCTATTCGACAAATGCACTGTATATGTATGATTATCCGAAGTTCCGCTAGGGGCGCAGATGTCAAAAGGCCTCCCTTGTTTCTTAATGAAAAAGGGGCTTTTGACACCCTATCCTTAATCGATATATAATTATGGAGGAATGCATATGACTCTTACAAAAACCAGAAAATCCGGCATCGGAATTCTCCTATGCGGCTTAAATGGCACTGGAAAGAGTACACTGGGAAGAGCCCTCGCAAAAAGATTAAATTTTCACTTTATCGACAACGAAGATTTATATTTCCCAAAGACCTCCCCAGATTATATCTATGCCTCCCCACGCCCACGTGAGGAAGTTGAAAAACTCCTCTTCCGCGAGATTAAAACACATAAAAACTTTGTCTTTACTTCGGTAAAGGGAGATTACGGGGAAGCTGTCTCTCCCTTTTTTCAATATGTCGTACTGATCGAAGTTCCACGAGAGATCCGGTTACAGCGGGTTAAAAATCGCTCTTTCGAGAAATTTGGTGAGCGAATGCTGCCGGGGGGCGATTTATATGAGCAGGAAGAAAATTTCTTTGACTTTGTCCGCCAAAGGCCCGAGGACACAGTTGAAAAATGGATACAGTCTTTAAGTTGCCCAGTTCTCCGGGTGGACGGGACAAGGCCTGTTGAGGAGAATATAGCCTATATCATAAAACAAATCGCCTTGCATAAAACATGACCACATGACATAGAGCAAGGCAAGTATGCGGATAGCAAAAGCCCCGGAATGCCACCTCCGGGGCTTTTTATTGAACTTATTTCCTTATTATAACATTGACTTCAAATTCTCTTTCAACTCAGGAATATCTTCACTAATAATCTCCCAAACAAGTTTCAAATTTACTCCCTCATAATCATGCACAATTCGATTTCTCAATCCATATAGCTGTTTCCACGGAATCGCAGAATTTCTCCCTTGAAAATCATCGTCCAATTTATTAGAAAGTTCACCCAACTGACTCAGATTGAAAACACATGCCTCTATTACCAAATCATTACAAATAAAATCTTTATAGGTCATTCCCTCTGTATAGGTTAGAATCTTTTCTACATAGCTCACTATTTTTTGAATTATTATCTCATTTTTCATATAACACTACCCCGCTTTTCTTGATTTCACTATCAAGTGTGGCACCCTCTTCCAGATGCGTGACATCAAACACATCCATATCTTTGTCTAAAGAAGAACGTAATTCTTCCACAAATCCAACAAAGCGAAGTCCTTTCAAACCACTGTCTACCAACAAATCAATATCACTCTTAATACCCGCTTCTCCTTTGCTATAAGAGCCAAACAGTACTGCCCGCTTAATACCATAATTTATAAAAATCGGAAACATACGCATTTTCAATTCATCCAAGGTATATACATAATCTGACACTGCAATCCCTCCTGGTTCTCTCTTTACCACAAATATTTCAGCACATTTAAATTATACTTATTATAATACGAAGGCGAAAAAAAATCCACCGAAACCCATTAAAAGTTCCAGTGGATTTCCAAAACTATTTTCCTTTATACATTAGAAATGGCGGGAAATTCTTAAACCAAAATTGTAACTCATTGCCGTCCTTGCCCTATTTCCGAATAACCCTCCTCATACCAGAACCACAAAATTCATGTGGGATTACTTTAAATCCCATTTTCCCATAAAATGCCTCTTTCCCCTTTTCTGCAATCAACTGTATACTGGAACGCCCGCCAATTGGTGTTGCCTGATCAACATACTCGATTATCCTATTGACAATTTTACTGCCGATACCTTGTCTCTGATAATTCGGCTGTACCACAATATCAACTACTATATAGTACATTCCATCACCGATCATTCTTCCCATACCAACCGTTTGATCATTATCAACTGCAATTACTGTGTACAAACTATTGCTAAGAGCTTTTTGTGTTTGCTCTTCTGAAAAAAGCTGCCACCCAACGCTTTCCCTCAATCTGCAATAATCCACATAACTTAACACATTTTCTTTGTATTCCATCTATATGATCCCCTATCACCCGACCAATTTCCTATGTGCCTTCAGCTTCTTCATCGCCCACTCATAATGGCTTGACGTAACACTGACGAAATACGAGCCCAGCGTACTCCCGCCAATCCATTTATACACACCTTTTTCAAATAACTCTTCATTTGAAAAGGTTTCCGCCAATTCCATGACTTCACCATGGGATTTTTGGAGCATCTTCTTTGCATCCTCTAATTTGGTGTTTTGATGCTTTTTCCAAAAACCAACATTCATATCCCCATATGTTCTCCAGTTATAAGGCTCGGGAAGAAATGATTTGCTATCTCCATTTTGATTTGCGTGTACCCATTCAAGTAAGAGCTGCTGCCATTCATAAAGATGGATCAAGACATCCCGAAGATTCTTATCCCTTTGCCAATGTGCCTCTTTCTTTTTCGCATCGCCTGAAAAATCAAACGGAGTCGACAGTTCCTTTTCTGTTAATCCATCAATAAAAGTATTCATCTTTTCATAAGCTGTACTTGCTGCGGTTAATAAATCTGTTTTTGTAGTTGGTCTCGCCATATTCATTCTCCTTTCTATAGCCCAATAGTGCCGATTTGAACCAAATGCCCTTTCTCAGGCAACATCTTATCGATAAATCTACCAGAACAATCCTGACACCCTGTGTCAGGATTTATTTTTTTCATAAATAAGTTTCGCCTGTTCTGCTAAAATCTCCCTCAGGGAAATAGGGGCAACAATATCTACCTGTGTTCCAAACGAAAGCAGGAAACCAACCAGCCACACATCCACCGGCATCTGGGCAGAAACGATCAATTCCCCGTTCTCCTGTCGTTTCACCTGTGTCCGGTCAAACTCATCGTAGACGCGATATGCCATTTCTTTCGGAAACCGAAGCGTAATTTCATCATATATCTGCTCGGTGATATCGGTTTCCTCTGGAAAAGAGTGATCGGAAAAACTTTCATCCAAAACTTCTAAGTCCAGAATGCGATTTAATTTGAACATACGGTAATCCTGCTTTTCTGTGCAAAATGATTTCAAATACCACGCTTTCGCTTTGTAAGTCAGCTTCAATGGCTGCACGATCCTTTCACGAATGACTTCATAAGAGCTTGCATACAGGATCTTCACATTTTTACGATGTATCACCGCTGATTTAAGCAATTCAAATTTTCTATTGTCATCATCTCTAGTTCCCCATCTGGAAAAATCTACTTCAAGCCAATTCTCCGAATCGAGATGAAAAAGTGCAGAAAGTTTCTGCACTGTATCATTCCCATTCATATTCTGCGCGGCATTTAAACTTTGTAACGCTGTCAAAATCTCCTGTTTTTCCTCTCCAGACAGTACCACTCTATCCAAAACAAAATGATCCATCAAATATATGCCGCCATTTCTCCCTGCTTCCGTATAAATCGGGATACCGGCTCCGCTTAAAACATCGATATCCCGATAGATCGTCCTTACGGACACCTCAAACTTTTCTGCCAGTTCTGGAGCGGTGGCCTGCCCTTTATCCAATAAATAATACACGATCTTAAATAACCTGCTTTCATTCATCAGCAATCCTTACCCCTCTCTGAAAAACTCCACCACAGCCTTCGCCGATCTCTCATTCATGCCCGGAACCTCACGAAGTTCCTCGACCGACGCCTTTTTAATGTCCTCGATCGATGCATAATATTTCATCAGCGCCTTCCGTCTCGCTGCCCCGATCGTCGGGATATCATCCAGTATCGAATGAACCTGTGTCTTCCCCCGGATCTGTCGGTGATACTCGATCGCAAACCGGTGCGTCTCATCCTGGATCCTCGTGATCAAACGAAAACCCTGACCATGCGTATCGATCGGAATCTCCTCGTTCCGGAAAAACAGCCCCCTTGTGCGATGGTGGTCGTCCTTCACCATGCCACACACCGGAATTTCTAACTGCAGTTCGCCTAAAATACGCTCAGCCACATTAACCTGTCCCTTTCCACCATCCATGAAAATCACATCCGGAAACATACGGAACGAGTCCATCTCAGACAGATCCTCCCGTTTTCCATGGGTAAACCTTCTCGTCAGCAGCTCTTCCATCGAGCGGTAATCATCTGGCCCCGCCACCGAACGGATACGAAACTTCCGGTAATCATTTTTCTTAGCACGCCCCTTTTCAAACACGACCATTGAGCCCACTGTCTCAAACCCATTGATATTGGAAATGTCATACGACTCGACCCGGTTCAAACCGCTCAGACCGAGAAGCCCTTCGATCTCCTCCATCGCTCCCAAGGTGCGCTCCCGCTCCCGCTTTAGCTTTTCCGCATCCTGCGTAAGTACCATCTGGGCATTGCGTTTCGCCAAATCCAAAAGCCGTTCTTTCTCCCCCCGCTTCGGATTTCTCAAAAACACCTTGTGACCCCGTTTCTTTGCCAGCCATTCCAGAATCGCCCCACTGTCCTCCGGCTCACACTCGGTCCAGAGTTCTCTCGGAATATAAGGAGTTCCCGCATACATCTGCTTGATAAAGGCTCCGAGTATATGCCCCTCCTCTTCCTCAAAAACACCAGTCAGGTAATAATGCTCCCGCCCGATCAGCTTCCCGCCACGGATAAAAAACACCTGCACGACCGCCTCGTCGCCATTTCTCGCCAGTGCGATGATGTCCCGGTCCTCATTGTCATCACTCGTTATCTTCTGACGTTCTGTGACCTGCTTCACGCTCTGGATCAAATCCCGGTACACAGCCGCCTCCTCAAACTGCATGCTCTGTGCGAGTTCCTCCATCCGCTCCTGCAATCCTGCGAGTACTTCCTTTGTATTGCCATTGAGAAACGAAATTGCCTTCTGAAAATTCTCCCGGTACTCCTCACTGCCCACATTCCCCTGACAGGGCGCCGGACACTGTCCCATCTGATGATACAGACACGGACGCTCCTTCCCTACATCCCGTGGAAGGACACGGCGGCAGTTTCTCAGATGAAAGAGCTTATTCAATAACTCGATCGTATCCCGTATGGCCGCCCCACTCGTAAAAGGCCCAAAATATTTCGCTCCGTCCCGTTTCATCTGCCTTGCAAATACAAAGCGGGGATACTCCTCCTGAATCGTCGCTTTCAAAAAAGGATAGCTTTTGCCATCCTTTAACATCGTATTATATTTGGGATTGTGTTCCTTGATCAGATTGCACTCCAGCACAAGCGCTTCCAGTTCGCTGTCAGTCACAATATACTCAAACCATGCGATCTGCTCGATCATCCGCTCAATCTTCGGCGACACATTCCGGCTTTTCTGAAAATATTGTCTCACCCGGTTTTTAAGCACGATCGCCTTACCGACATAGATGATATGGTCATCCTTGTCATGCATCAGATAGACGCCCGGTTTGTCCGGAAGTTTCTTCAATTCTTCCTCGATATTAAACACCATATCGCCTCCGTCCTCTCTCCCGTTATATCCTCTTCAAAAAATTTTACACTGTGATAAAACGCCGGATCACGTCTACCAGACCATCCTCATCACAGTGCGGAGCGATATAATCTGCACGCTCTCTCACCTGCTCACTGGCATTCGCCATCGCCACTCCGAGACCCGCATACTCAATCATCGAAATATCATTAAAGCCATCGCCGCAGCAGATCATCTGGCTTCTCGTATACCCGAGCCTTTTCAAAAGCTTTGACAGACCATACGCCTTATCGATACCAAGAGGCATCATCTCCACATAAAAATCCTCCGAGCGGTATACACTAAGCCTTCCCTCAAATGCCTTTGCCGCTCTCGGTTCGACCCCCGCCATATAGTCCGGATGCCCGGTGAGAAGACATTTATTGACCGGATAGGTGACTTCTTTTCCAAAATCTTCCACAACATGGATGTCAATATCACATCCCTTGGCATCGATCTGTATATATTGATCCGCATCATTCTCTGCGATGATATCATTGTCATGATACGTCATGATTCCAGTCTTTTCCTTTTTGGAAAACTCATAGATTTCCTGCACAATCCCATCCGGAAGATTGATATTGTAAATAATTTCCCCCGTCTGGCAGTTACTGATACACCCGCCATTATACGACACAATGTAGCCACCGAATTCATCCAGCCGGATTTTTCTAGCCGTCGGCATGATCCCGGCCGTGCATCGCCCGGAAGCGATCGCTACCTTGATCCCTGCCTCCTGCACCCGCACGATCTCTGCGATCGTCTTTTCGGAAATGACCTTATCCGTCCGCATCAGTGTGCCATCTACGTCCAGAACCAGAATCTCATATGCCATCGTTCGTATTCTCCTGTTCACTCGTTTTATCCTCAATATGTTCCTCTTCCGGGTCAGCTTCCGAAGAACTGTCCGAAACCTTATCTTTTTCATCTTCTGACTTCTTCAGCACGATTCCCGTCTCTTCCTCAAAAATCTTTACAAACTCTTTTCCGGTGATCGTCTCTCTCTCCACAAGGTATGCCGCCAGTTTATGAAGCACCTCTTTATGCTCCTCTACGATCTGGTATGCCTTGTCATAACATTCTTTTAACAGAGCCATGACCTCCTGATCCACCTCGCTCTCCGTCCGGTCGCCGCAGTTCATAACGGCACGTCCGTCCAGATAACGGTTCTGTATGGATTCCAGTCCGATCAGGCCAAATTTCTCGCTCATACCGTACTGTGTCACCATCGCCCGGGCGATCGAAGTCGCCTGCTCAATATCATTGGAAGCTCCTGTTGTAACGTCGCCAAAAATGATCTCCTCTGCCGCACGACCGCCAAAAAGCGTAACAACCTTAGAAATAAGTTCCTCCTTCTTTCTAAGATATTTCTCTTCCTCCGGCACCTGCATCACATAACCGAGCGCCCCCATCGTTCGCGGTACGATCGTGATCTTCTGTACCGGCTCTGCATTTTTAAGAAGCGTCGTGACAAGAGCATGCCCCACCTCGTGATAAGCCACGATCTTTTTCTCCTCCTCACCAAGGATCCGGTCTTTCTTTTCTTTTCCGGCAAATACAACCTCCACTGCCTCAAATAAATCCTTCTGGCTCACGACCTTCCTGCCATCTTTGACTGCCATGATCGCCGCCTCATTGACCATATTCGCCAGATCCGCCCCCACTGCTCCCGAAGTGGCAAGGGCAATCTCCTCCAGATTTACCGTATCATCCATAAGCACGTCATGGGAATGAACTTTCAATACATCAATACGCCCTTTCAGATCCGGCTTTTCCACGATGATCCTTCGGTCAAAACGTCCCGGACGAAGAAGCGCCTTGTCTAATACTTCCGGTCGGTTTGTCGCACCGAGAATGACAATCCCTTTGGAGGAATCAAAACCATCCATCTCAGAAAGCAACTGGTTCAGCGTCTGTTCACGCTCATCATTTCCGCCGCCATACTGGGTATCCCTGCTCTTTCCAATCGCATCAATCTCATCAATAAATATAATACAGGGGGCCATTGACTGCGCCTGCTTAAACAGATCCCTGACACGGGAAGCCCCGACACCGACGAACATTTCCACAAAATCCGAACCGGACAGGGAGAAAAACGGCACACTCGCCTCGCCGGCCAGCGCCTTAGCAAGCAGTGTCTTACCGGTGCCCGGAGGGCCAACTAAAAGAGCTCCTTTCGGAAGCCTGGCTCCGATTTTCCGGTACTTATCCGGATTCTTCAAAAAATCCACAAGCTCAGTCAGAGACTCTTTAGCCTCTTCCTCACCTGCTACATCCTTAAACGTCACACCAGTCTCTTTCTCCACATACATTTTCGCTGTGGATTTTCCCACACCCATGAGGCCACCGCCGCCTCCTTTTGTCATGACCCGCATAAGCAGCCATAACACGATCCACATCCCCACAAAGGGCAGGATATAGGCCAGAAAAAATTCCAGCACACCCGAGCTGGTATCTTCGATCTCTGCCGTAAACTCTACGTTGTACCGGTTCAACATGTCCTGAACCAGTGCCGTATCATTTACATATCCGGTATAATACGTGACTTTAAAAAGAGCGGACTTTTCCTCCGTCTTTGGCTCAATATAGATCATATTGGAACCAAAGACCACCTTTTCTACCTTCCCTTCCTTCAGCATATCGATAAATTTTGTATACGTAATCTCTTTCTGAGTATTTTTCTGGATCTCTGAATTTAAAAACAAGATGAGCCCGAACGCAAAAAATGCTGCTGCAATACAGATAATAACATTTGTTCTGTTTTTCTTTGGATTATTTCCGGACAATTTGTTTTTATCATTTTCCATAATGCATTTTTCCTTTCCTAGTATTGACACTCTATTTAGTATAATGGATTTTTTCTTATAAATCAATGCTATAGATGTGAAGAATTCGTGAAAAATTTAATTTTTCCCTATTGAAACCACATCATAAAAATAGTATAATATATAGGTATTTTTATTTTTACTGAAAAGAACGACATGCTATCCTCCGGGCAGATAACACGGCAGATAGCAGAAGGAGGAAAAATGGCTGTAAAATATGTATTTGTAACAGGTGGTGTCGTATCCGGTCTTGGAAAGGGGATTACGGCCGCTTCTCTCGGACGGTTATTAAAAATGCGGGGTTATAGCGTAACGATGCAGAAATTTGATCCCTACATCAATATCGATCCGGGAACGATGAACCCAATCCAGCACGGAGAAGTATTCGTCACCGATGACGGTGCGGAGACCGATCTTGATCTCGGACACTACGAGCGTTTTATCGACGAAAGCCTTACAAAACAGAGTAATGTGACGACAGGAAAGGTTTACTGGTCCGTTCTCTCCAAAGAGAGACGGGGCGACTACGGCGGAGGTACCGTTCAGGTCATTCCTCACATTACAAATGAATTAAAAAGCCGTTTCTACCGGAACGATGGCTGCGACGAAACACAGATCGCTATCATCGAAGTGGGCGGAACTGTGGGAGATATCGAAAGCCAGCCATTTTTGGAAGCTATCCGTCAGTTCCAGTTAGATGTCGGACATGAAAATGCCATTTTGATCCATGTCACACTGATCCCGTATCTCAGGGCCTCCGATGAACTTAAAACAAAACCCACCCAGAGCAGTGTAAAAGAACTTCAGGGAATGGGAATCCAGCCCAATATCATCGTATGCCGGACGGAAATCCCATTAGAAAAATCCATCAAGGATAAGATCTCTTTGTTCTGTAATGTACCAAGCGACCAGGTCATCCAGAACCTTGATGTCGATACTTTATACGAAGTCCCTCTCGCCATGGAGGAGGAGCATCTTGCAGATATCGCCTGCAAATGCCTCCAGCTCGACTGCCCGAAACCGGAACTGGCCGAGTGGGAAAATATGGTCTATTCGATAAAAAATCTTTCCAAAGAAGTTACCGTTGCACTCGTTGGAAAATATACTGCACTCCATGATGCTTATATCAGTGTTGTAGAGTCATTAAAACACGGCGGATTTGCCCACAACGCACAGGTCGATATCAAATGGATCAATTCCGAAGAAGTGACCTTAGATAACATGGACGAGCTCTTTTCTGATGTAAGCGGTATCCTCGTCCCAGGAGGTTTTGGCGACCGTGGAATCGACGGAAAAATATATGCCATCCAGTATGCCCGCGAGCATGGCATTCCATTTCTCGGCCTCTGTCTCGGCATGCAGTTGGCCATCGTAGAGTTTGCAAGAAATGTGATTGGATGGACGGATGCCCACAGCGCTGAACTCGATCCGGCTACAACCCATCCTGTCATCCACCTCATGCCGGAACAGGATGGTATCGAAGATATCGGAGGGACGCTGCGCCTTGGTTCCTATCCGTGTTCGTTAGATAAAACAAGTAAGTCATATAAACTTTACGGTGAAGAAACCATTCACGAAAGACACCGCCACCGTTATGAGGTAAACAACTATTACAGGGACGATCTGACCAAACACGGGATGAAACTCTCAGGTCTCTCCCCCGATGGAAGAATCGTAGAAATGATGGAACTCCCTGACCATCCATGGTTTATTGCCACACAGGCACACCCGGAATTTAAGAGCAGGCCAAATAGACCACATCCGCTGTTTAAAGGATTTGTGGGGGCTGCGTTGGATCAGGGATAGTAATATACGAAAAAATACTTACGAAGAGACAAGAACCGGAAACCCCGGTATCTATTGTCAGACGAATTGATCTGCGAAGCGCAATTAAGTCTGCCAACAGATACCGGGGATTCCGGTTCTTTGACTGGTTTCGTAATGGTTTTCGTAAGATTACGGATTCTCCCACCCTTAGCTCAACGGCACCAATTTGACGCTCCGTTGTCATGGGAGGGTGGGGAGGACCAGCTCGTATCGGTTTATGATTTCTTTTTGGAGTTTAGCAAATTCCCCGATGTATGAGTTTACGATTTTCCCCACCAGTTCTTTTGCTTTTTCTTCATTATAGACATGGGTAGTGTCATTTCGTTCCTTCAGCATGACAAGCCAGATCTCCTCATCAATAAAATCATAACGGGCATATGCCGCTTTTATGATCTCTCTGGGAGAACCTGTTCTGCCCACGGCATCTCCTTCATATAAAAGTAATTGCTTTAGCACTTTCCACGAAAGTTCAAACTGGATAAAAAATTTATCAATTATGCCACTGATTATAAATTCATTTTCCAGATCTTCCTTCGGCGCCCGTTTTAATACATTCAAATGCTTTGTCAGTTCATCAAACCTCTTCATACAATACAATCCCGTCCCTTTCTATTTCCCTGGCCAGTTCCGGTGAAATATCTTCTTCCATATTTATCATGTCAATCTGCAAAAGACTCCATAATTCCTCTTGGATCGTGTCCTGAAGTTTCATAAAATCTTTGCATCCAAATACAGCAAGATCGATATCACTTTTTTCTGTATTCGTCCCTCTGGCTCTGGAGCCAAAAAGAACGATTTTTTTCGCAGAAAATGCCCTGCCATATTGTTCGATCTCCTTATATACTTTTGAAATATCTGGCATTTTATCCCCACCAATTCTTTTTATCATATTATTGCACATATTCTCTGTGCATCTCAAGTTGCGCCAGCAACTTGCATGGCTCAGCTTTGCTGAGACTATTTTATCATAGTATAGCGGCAAAACAAATGAATTGCAACACCCTATCTTATCTTTTTCAACATTCCCATCACATAATCATACTCCTCACGCTGCGGCCCAGCCGGACTAAAACAGATTTCCTCCAAACAGTGAACGATACGCTCCACATCAACCGCCTTCTGTGTTTTTTCTTCGTATTTGGACGCCAGATAAAGAATCTGATCAGACGGCATAGACATTCTACCGAAAGTCTCATCACGCCGCGCCCTTTTCCGACACACAGCTCCATAATAATACAACATATTTTTTTGGAGATCTTTTGTATGCCAGCATCTCCACCGGAGCATGCGGATGACACAAAATCGTATTCCAACCGCCAAAACGAAAAGCAAAAGCACCATATATCCCAGAAAACGCATTCCATCTGAATCAAGAAATCCCATATTTACACCGGAAATATCTCCTTCTATACTCATATCCGGAGAATTTTCCCAGAAATTCCGTATCGAATCCCAGAAAGTTCCACTCGAACTTCCTTCCTCCACCGCAGCGGCAGCAGGTGTCGGATCGACAACTATCCATCCTTTTCCTTCTTCATAAATCTCTACCCAGGCATGGGCATTGGCATCTGACAATTCCACTTCCATCACTGCTGTTTGCCCAAGTTCCGAATAGCCGCTGTAATAATCGTCATAGTTCAGATCCTCGCATACTTTTCCCTCAAGAACCTTTCCATATCCAAACGCATACCCCTCTACATACCTCGCCGGGACTCCAAGCCGCCGGAAAATAAGCGTTGCCGCTGTGGCAAAATGAGTACAAACGCCCTTTTTATTCTCTGAAAGGAAATAATCCACAAAATCCCTCCCAGCCGGCAGCCTCCCCGGATTGTAACTATAAGAATACTCCTTTTTCATATATCCCACAACTTTTTGTACGGCATCCGGATCGTCTTTCGAAATCCCCGCATCCTGTAAAAATGCATCGATTGCCGCCTCGTTTTCTTTCGGAACATTTGTATAAACATAAGACTGCATATCCTGAATCTTTTTCTTGGATTCTGTATAACTCATATTAGGATAGTACGTAAAACGCTTTGTGTCTCCCAAACCAATTCCCACAAAAAACGGAGCGGCACTTTCCACATAGGGACTATAATCATCAAATCTGGTAAAATACGGATAATACACATAACCTACATCAGCACCCTCATTCGTGATCTCCATAATTCCCCGGCTGCTGTTCGACTTATTTTTCTCAAAAGCTCTCTCAAGCTGCCACGCCTCATTTGCCATACTCTCCGTATAAAAATAAGTAGAATGTCCCATCCTGGTCCCCATCAGCTTATAACCATCCAGCCACTGGTTCTCCGTATACTGGATGCCCGTATACCCTTTCAGATAGACCGGCTCTGTATTATACGGCGTAAAACGTACAACGAGATCGGTCTGCTGATCCGGACGGATTGCAGAAATATTACTGAGATTTCCCCCGCTCATCCCGCCCCGCGAGTAAAGATTCGGGAAAAAACTGCGGAATCCGATCATAATGAAACCGGACACACCTTCCCTGGTGGCCGTCTTGTATTTATTTTCACTATAATATTTTTCAAAATCTGTATTACCAAAAAAGAGTGTAAAACCTCCTACAAGCAAGGCACACAAAAGTGCGCCCGCCATAACCCCTGCATAGACACGGTTGTTTTGCGAATAAGAAAGCTCCGGAATTTTTTTGGCCTTTTCTCTCTCGTAGTCAAACCGCTCTCTCCCAGACCGGAAATGCCCATTATTTTTATAAATATGAATACCGATAAAGCCAACAAACATGCACAGGACAAAGAACAGATTTGCCTCTACCTGAAAATAGAGCGGAATTACATATAACGGAAGCGCCATAAATACCGCCAGCTTAAGACTCATATAATTGGAAACAAAAATATTCAGAAGGATGACCTCAAACATCCCGATGAAAATAAATGTGATCGTCACCGTAAGATAGCGGTCGTCAATATTCTCCGCAAATTCTGTCCCGGTTGAGAGGTCAAAATACAACTCCCCCCGCTGCCTGACCATATTGACAATAGCCGCAAAACCACTGTTCACATAAGATTTCATCATATAGATCCCGATGACAAAAAAGATAAAATACAGGATATACCCGATATCCTTATACCAACTTTTTTTAAACGCAAACAATCCACTAAAATACATCGCACACAAAAACAGCACGATACCCGGAATCACATAATTGCACTCCACATTAAACGCAGAAATAAATCCTCCCAGTGACCCGAATACGACAAGAAACACCATGATTCCTTTGGGGACACAACTCATGACCGGATTCTGATGTCCCCGGCTGACAGGTCTGCCGAGAAAAACCCCGTCCGAGATTTCGAGCTTCCATTCTTCACTTTTCTTTTTCTTTCGAAAAATCCCCATACAGGTACCTCCCGATAATACTAATATCATTCCACCGCGGCAATTCCATCACCACTTACAAGAATATAACCCTTTCCCGGATACAGAGACCGGAAATGTTCCTCTACAAAACCACTCCCTGCCCGCTGATAAAAAAGATGGATCATCAGCCGCAGCCATTCCTCCTCTGACTGTGCCGTCTCCTGCCGGATCTCACTGTACTTTTCACTCCACCAGAACAATGAAACCGGCACCTGATTCCGGATAAAAAATGTACCAAAGGAAAAAAGCTGCTCGATCGTCTCGTCTACTTGCTCCACCTTCCCTTTTTCGAGGTCAAGAACGACCATAAGCTTTCTTGAAGACATACGAAGCCGTTCCTTCACCATCAGGTTATCCCTTTTGGCCGAAAGCTTCCAGTGGATATTTTTGATCGCATCTCCCGGAATGTATTCCCTCACCTGGCTCACATCCGAAAAATCGCTCCCTGCCAGCTTACTCTCCTCGACTTCATCCATCCCGGTCTCATAATCATTTAGCACATATGCTTCCCCATCACCGCCAACTGGGACGATATACACATTTTCTGTAACAGACACTTTTTTAAATACAGAATGAAAACCAAGCAGATCCTCAAGTGCAAGCTTGTCCGCCATGATTTCCACATTTCCTACGCAGGAAGACATGACCGGATAGTGAACTTCCGTAGTTCCCATTGGCTTTACCGGCAACACAAGTATATTCTCCGCCGGTTCCCCGACAAACGCATTGCCAGTGCGCAAAAATACGCTGCACGCCACCAGTGGAAGGATACACCGGTTTTCAAGCCGGACCGTCACAAGAAATTCTGTATTCTTTGACATATATTCTGCCGGGACGTCAATCCGCAGTGATACATACCTCTTTACAATATATACCGAAAAAAAAGCATACAAAAAGAACACAATCATGAACACTGCGATCAAGAGGTTCAAATATCCCCGGAAAAACCAGAGCATCACCCCATTCAGCGCAAATAAAATAATATACTCCAGAATATGCTTCACATGTTTCATAGTTTCACTCCATCAAACACCTGTATCAAAGCTTCTGTCACCGTAACACCTTCGGCCTTCGCTTTCGTTCCCAGCTTTACCCGGTGGGAAAGCACATCGTAATAAACTTCCTTCACATCCTCCGGAACCACATACTCCCTGCCGCTCATGACAGCCATTGCTCTCGCCATCCGGATCAGGGCAATGCTAGCACGGGGGCTCGCTCCGAGTAAGACATACGGGCTCTCCCTTGTAGCCTCCGTCAGCCTTACCACATAATCGTACATCTCATCACTGACAAAACAATTTTCTGCCTTTTGACGCAATTCCTCCCACTCTTCTACCGACATGATCTCCCGTACCTCTCCCAACGGTTTGGCTCCATCATTTTTTAATATACTGACCGCATCCTCATGCGCCGGATATCCCATGGAAAGACACACCATAAACCGGTCCAGCTGCGATTCAGGAAGCATCTGCGTCCCCGAAGAGCCAATTGGATTTTCTGTCGCGATTACAGTAAAAGGAGTCGGCAGCTGATGCTCGATTCCATCTACTGTCACCTTTTCTTCCTCCATTGCCTCCAGTAAGGCAGACTGCGTCTTGGGGGAAGTCCGGTTGATCTCATCTGCCAAAAACAAATTGGCAAAAATCGCTCCCTCCCTGTACTCAAATTCTCTTGTCTGCTCACTGAACATCGAAAATCCCACGATATCACTCGGCAGCACATCCGGGGTAAACTGCACTCTCCGGTACGAAAGCGCCATCACCTTTGCGATTGTCATAGCGAGGGTGGTCTTTCCGACTCCGGGTATATCCTCCAAAAGGATATGGCCTCCTGCCAGCATCGCACAGAGAACCTTGTCCACTACATCACTTTTTCCCTTTACTACCTTATTGATTTCTTCCCTCAATGCATTGATCTTTTCCACCATCCGGTCCCCCATTTCTCCTTTTTTTCAAATTCTGTTATTTCTGATGATACCACTTATGCCCCACTCAAAGCCACACACTCATTGTATCTTTTCTCCGGCAGATCTGTGGATGTATGAATATTAAGAATGCTCTGCGTCTCATTCATAGCATTATAATACCACATCGCAGCCTCCTCATAATCCTTTTTCGCAAAAAAGTATTCTCCCAGCTCATAACACATCTCAGAAGATCCCTCGGACAAAAGATCCTTCAGACACATTTTCAGGATCGTATGGCTGTCATCTCTCAATCTCGCTGCTCTTGCGACGATACATGCCGCCTCCTTTACTTCATCCATGCTCCGCGAAGGATCCGATGCCGAAGCTGTAAAAAATGCCTCTGCTTCCAGAATATCTTCATCACTTCCCGATATGCACAACTCCATCGCATACATGTGATGAAGCCTTTTTGACAGGTGCATCCCATTCTGGATATGTTTCCGGAACACCCGGAAATCCCGGCCGCTATGTAGCGTCTCCGGAAGATGCTGTATCGAAATATCACTGTCGTATACGACTGGGTCAAGCCGCACCATCTCATGTACTGGTTCAATCCACGTAAATTCCCGCAGCCTCTTATAGAGCTTCGGCCGGTACTCCTCATCAAAATTATAAGCTGTGCCCTGAGACAGCTGATTGCAGTATTTCATCTGGACGATATCGATCTCCGGCAATAAAACCTGTTTCATCTCAAGAAACTTCTTCCGGTTTTCCTCATCGAGCACCTCATCAGCGTCCGCCGCATAAATATAATCTTTTGTCGCCTTGGAAAACGAAAAATTCCTGGCGGCTGAAAAATCATCGATCCACTCAAAATCATAAATCTGATCCGTATATTTTTTTGCGATTTCCTTGGTACGGTCTGTCGATCCGGTATCGACGATAATGACCTCATCCACGAGATCCACTATGCTCTTTAGGCACCGCTCCAAAACTTTTTCCTCATTTTTTACGATCATACAAAGGCTTATCTCTATCATTTCTTCCCTCCATTCACATCCGCACGGATCCTGCAAAAATCTGTCACCACAATCTGCAGGGTACGGAAACCACCATACTCATTGACCGATGGATAATAAGAAAATCCAAGATCGACTGTGTTTTCCTCTCCGGCATACATTTTTTCCAATTCTCCCTGTCCCCACTCATCACAGATCAGTTTTTCAAACGGTTCAATCTCATCAAAATAAATCGCATCAATGACTGCCCCTGCCGTATTTGCCACTTTCATTTTGAGCACATTGGCATTTTTCCCAAGACGTCTCGCCCTCAAAATACGAAAGTGCTGTTCGGCAAAAACTGGTTTGGGGTTTCCGTTTCCAAACGGTTCTAAAACCTCAAGATCCCGGATCAGTCCTTCGGAAACATGTCCGACCGGAAGAGGCACATCAATATTCAGAACCGGGATAAAATCCTCCTCACACAGTCCGGAGTTTTCATTCAAACGCCGCTCCAATTCTGGCAGATCCTCTTCCCGAAGCGTCATCCCAGCCGCCATTTTATGTCCCCCAAATTTCACCATAAGCTCCCGGCATTGCATCAGATGTTCAAACATATGATAACTTTCGATCGATCTTCCCGATCCTTTCACAAGCCCATCCCCCACAGAGGTAAATACAATGACCGGATGGTGATACGATTCCTTGATCTTTCCGGCGACGATCCCGACCAGGCTCTCATGGCACTCTGGAAGATAGATGAGATAAACCGGATTTTCTGCCTTTCCACTCTTCTCCACAATATCAAATGCCTTTTTCGTAGCCTCCTCTGTCATCTGCTTTCGTTTATCATTAATTTCTTTTAATTCGCCCGCCAGCTTAAGCGCCCTCCGGTAATCCTCCTCAAAAAGCAGTTCAAATGCCTTTTTTACTGTATCGATGCGCCCCGCCGCATTAAAGCACGGACCGATGACAAATCCGATGTGATAGGCCCGGATTTCTTTCCCGGTAAGTCCCTGTACCTCCAAAAGCGCCTTCAGAGCAGTCTGTTTTGTATACCGAAGGCGTTTTAATCCCTCTTTTACAAGGATGCGGTTTTCACCCCGGAGTTCCATCACATCTGCCACCGTGGCGATTGCCGCATATTCGAGAAGTTCTTCCCTCTCTTCCAGTGAAATCCCCTCTCTCTCATACAGTGCGCCGATAAGCTGAAAAGCGACCCCAGCGCCACAAAGCCCATCAAATGGGTAGAAACAGTCCGTCTGCTTCGGATCCACTACAGCATCTGCGGCAGGAACCTCGTCCTGAACCTCATGATGGTCTGTTACGATCACAGTGAGGCCTTTTTCTTTGGCATACAGAACCTCTTCATTCGCAGCAATCCCATTGTCACACGTAATGAGAAAACCAGCACCATCCTCCACTGCTTCATCCACGATACGTCGGTTCAGTCCATATCCCTCTGCTACACGGTCCGGTGTATAAATCCTGCTTGGGATACCACATCGTTCAAACCCCTTCTTAAGTATGACAGCAGAAAAAATCCCATCACAGTCAAAGTCGGATGCGATCGCTGCGCTTTTGCTCCGGCTTTCCCTGATGAGATCCACTGCTTTTTCCATATCTTTAAAAAGCCAGGGAGAGTGAAGTTCCCCAAGCCCTCCTTTTAGATAAAGCTCTATCTCTTCTTCTGAAAGTATTCCCCGGTTTACCATACACCTCGCCGTCACAGGAGAAATCCCATATTTTTTACTGACTGCCTGAAAATCCCCTTGTTTTGTCTGTAGTATCCAGCGCTTTTTCATGATTTCCTCCGACCTCGTCCTTAATGATACTATTTTATCATAATTATTGCACATGGTTTCTGTGCATCCCAAGTTGCAAAGCAACTTGTATGGCTCAGCTCTGCTGAGACTATTTTATCATTTCTAAGCGGAAAATCCAAGACCCGGATTTATATTGTTGCAGCGTACAGGAAAAGGGGACTCTAACATGGGCGCTCGCGCTATATAAATACGCAGCGGTAAGGGTGCAGAAAATACCTGCACCTCTTACCGGCGCATTTATAACCCATGTTAGAATCCCCTTTTCCTGTAAATATGGAAGAACTATAAAACGACGGTGGATGGTTGACATTTAGATCGTTAACTTTAGATGTCAAAATGGTGCTTCGCACCAACCGAGCACAATATGTGGCATTGCAAGCTTGCTTGCAAATACACATATTCGTGTCGGTTTAGCCCCGAGAGGGGCGTTTTTGACATCCAAACAGTGACTGCTTTTATGGGATTGCAGTATCCAGAGTGGCATTCTTCTCAAAGGCATGGGTTATAAAAACGTCGGTAAGAGGCGCGGAGAAGTGCATCAATATGCACTTCTCCACGCCCTTACTGCTACGTTTTTATAGAGTGGGAACGCCCATGCCTTGAGAAGAATGCCACTCTGGATACGGAACCCATAAAAACAATATCAATCTCACACAGAATACGCCCACGCACTCTTTATCTGCCCCTGTATCCGCCCCATCTCCCACGTTTTTTCACTGCGTACACGGCTGTTCGGGTCATTGAGCAAAACCTTTCCTTCTTTATCGACTCCGGTTAATACGATAAAATGTCCCGTATATGTAAAATCCCCCGGCTTCATACTGCATATGACCGGATGCCCGTTCAGCAATTCCCGGTAGATCGTTTCTCCGGAAAGCGGCAGCCTGCTCACGACAAGACCAAACTCTTCTGCTCCTGCTCCCATTAGTTCCCATCCCGTCCCGGTTCCCTGCACCCAGTAACCGTTTCGTTCGCTATATTGTGCCATCCTTGCCGGATTCCACTGCGCATTTCCTGTCAGCCCCGTCACAACCATGGAAAGACATGTCGGACCACATCCGGTGATCCCGATCATACTGTCACCATACGGACGATAGCCCCACCGCTCATCCCACTGTATAAACAAAGGGATGCTCCCCCTCTTTACCTCTCCTGAAATGTCGATCACAGCATCCTGTTTTCCCCTGTGCGGATACCCCAGAACATATTCGATCGTCTCCGGATATTTGATCAGTGTCTCGATCAGCTTATCCGGATAACTTTTGCGGTTCCGGACAATGTCCCCCACCCGTTTTTCCTTGTTATACAGTTCTTCCAGTTCCTGCCCAAATTCATCCTGTTCAAATAACTGCCAGATTTCCCGGTCATCGGACTCCTTGTCCTCCCTGGCGCTATCCTTGGCATTGTTCCCGCTGTCCCCTCTTACCTGCACAGAAGCCCTCGCCGATTCTTCCTGATACTCCGCCCGCTTTGTACATGCACCGACTCCCACGATAACAATTACACCAACGGCAAACAAACCTCTTTTTATTCTCCTGTTTCGTTTCCTTTTTCGATTGATTCTTCGTTTTCTGTTCATCCTGCATCTCTCCCGTCTGATGGTGATAATTACAGTATAAACAGGTATTGTATCTTATTTGTTTCCCTTACTAAAAACACTTGAAACAACTTTAGCCTGGCGGCACCAATTTAAGCTATGGCATTGTCACCTCATCGTAAAAACTTCCGGGATACCAGGAAGAATACTGGCTAAAATGTTTATAACCAAAGATTCCCGTACAAATCGCATATCCATTGTCATAACAAATATAATATAATTCCGGCGTTTGTTCCTGATACCAGGTTATCTCCGGCTGTAAATAGGCTGCAAATCCATTCCCAATCTTTTCTTCGTTCACCCGTTTCCGAAACTTGAACAGATCGAAAGCCAGAACCTTCCCGGATTCCTCCTCCATTCCTAACGAAATCTCCATGTTATCATCCCCAATGTACAATATCCAGAAATACATACTGATCTCAGGTCTTTTGGCATCCATCAAAAAATATCTCTGGCAGGACTGCTTATCGTGCTCTGAACCCAGACTTTTCGGAAGCGCTTTATTTTTCTTTAAAAGAGAAATCTCTTCCTTTGCCATTTCCCACATCCTTCTCTGCTCATCCGATTTACTTTCTACAGAGATCATCCGCAGATCATCTGTCCGGTCGTAAATTAGTTTAAACTTCTCTTCCAAAGAAACCTGATTGTAGCTTTCCACCACAATTTGCTCTGCCTCCTGTTTTTGTAATTCCCCCATTTTCTGATGATCTCCAATGGCAAATAATTTAGAGGGCAGCCAGAGGCAGATTCCCATACTCAGGAAAAGAAATAAAATAACAACTGCCCGCTTGATGTGATTCACTTTATTTTTCATGCACATTCTCTCCTTTCTGCCCTGACAATAAAAATTTCAATCTGACTCTCGTCCCCTCGCCGACCTGACTCCGAAATATAAGTTCTGCACGATGAAGCTCCATGATCCTGCTGCTGATCGCCAACCCGAGCCCGGCCCCTCCCTGCTCTCTGCTTCTCGATTTATCTACCATATAAAAAGCTTCTGTGATCCGCTCCAGTTCCTCTTCTGGTATCCCTCTTCCATCGTCACAGACATCAATAAAATACTCCTCTTTATCCTGCTTTCCATACAGACAGATCGTCCGGCATCCTGACTTTCTGGCATTATCGATCAGATTCGTGATCACAGAACAGATCAGTTCCGGCTCAACAGACAGAACCCCTCCATCGGCCTCTGAAATAAATTCAATCCCTTCTTCTTCCATAACCGGTGACATCACTCCCGCGATTTCTCGAAACATTTCCTTTACACTTACTCTTTTTAACATAAGCTCCTTTTTTTCCAAGACAATCAGCTCAAGCAGTCGGAGAGACAATGACTCCAGCCGCTTTCCCTCATGAAAAATGTAGTTCGCACACACAAACTGCTCTTCCTCTGTCTGCTGGTTTGAGCGCAGCAGATCCGCATAACCAATGATTGAGGTAAGAGGTGTTTTCAGCTCATGGGCAAAACTCCCCACAAACTCCTCCTGTCGTCTGGCGGCATCTTCCAACTCCAGTATTTTGCCGGAGAGACGTTCTGCCATGCGGTTAAAATTTACCGCCATATCTCCGATCTCATCCTGATTCCGGATGGAAATGCGACATTCCAGATTTCCGTCGGCTATTTTTTTTGCACTCTGGGATATCTTCCCAATCGGCTTTACGATAATCCTTGCCAGAATCCAACTGATGATTCCATTCATCAAAAGAAACCACAACAAAAAGCGGTTATAAATCCCCATATGCTCCTGCCGTTCGTGAAACAGTCCTGTCACATTGTGAAATGTCACCAGATGATACTGTTTATCCTCCACCTGGATACTACTGTTTATCTGAATGTAATACTCCTCTTTCTCTTTCACAAGGCGATATGTGATCTCCTGTCCCGAACCAGTACCCGCATCCATCCGCTCCGCCTCAAACGGAACATCCGAAAACACCTTGACCCCATCCTCTCCCGTAATATAAATATGGATATTTTCTTCCCGCAGATCAGCTGCAAGGGCGCTGATATTCCGGTCGATTTCCTCATCCCCATCCGATACTGTCACCATGTAATTACCAAAAGCGCGCAAAAACATCCGACTTACATCCACTGCGCTACTAACCGCCCTGTCATAACCGGATTCAAAAAACGCAGAGATAAGAAACCACCCGGCAATACAAAATGTCACTGTCATGGCAAATACCGTCGAAAAAAATATTTTCCACGTAATCTTCAATCCGCTACCTCCAGTCTGTATCCTACTTTATAGATCGTCTTGATCTTCTTCTCCCATCCTAGTTTCTTTTTCAGTCTCTGTACGTGAAGATCCACCGTCCGGCTCTCCCCGTCATATTCCCTCTCCCATATTTTTTCGTAGATAACTTCGCGAAACAAAGCAATATTTTTATTGCGGATAAACAAAAGTAAAAGTTCATATTCTTTATTTGTCAATGATACCGGTACTCCATTCTTTTTCACAATGTGGCAGAGTGTATCCACCTCCAGACCATCCACCCGGTAAATCGTCTCATTTTTATTGTAACGCCGCAGCACAACCTCTACCCTCGCCAAAAGTTCTACGATTTCAAATGGCTTTGCCAGATAATCTTCTGCTCCCATCCCAAGCCCTTTCACCTTATCCATCACAGAAGTCTTCGCCGTCAGAAAAATGACCGGTATCCCCATCGGCCGTATATATTCCATCAATTCATACCCATTCACTTTCGGAAGCATGATATCCAGTAAGATCAAGTCATAATGACAGTTCTCGATCCGATCTGCTGCACTCATCCCATCGTAGGCACAATCACACTCATACCCGGCATTTTTCAAACTCATGGCAACAAGATTGGAAATCGGTTTCTCATCCTCTGCGATCAGTATTTTTATCATCCTGTATCCCGTCCTCTCCTAAAAATATCAGGAATTATTTTACATACTAATTGTATCATATTTGTTGCATTTAAAAAAAATAGTAAACAAACACAAAAAGAGGAATAAGTACTTTCGCACTCATTCCTCTGCAATCTACTATTTTATAGGATTAGCTGAAGTATCTCTTCAACAATCCCTCAAACGCAAAGCGTTCGCTCTTTTAGCTGAAATATCTCTTCAACAGTCCCTCGAATGCTTTTCCATGTCTTGCCTCATCCCTTGCCATCTCATGTACCGTATCATGGATCGCATCGAGATTCTGAGCCTTTGCACGTTTAGCAAGATCAAACTTACCAGCAGTAGCACCATTCTCAGCTGCCACACGAAGTTCAAGGTTCTTCTTCGTAGAATCCGTAACCACTTCACCAAGAAGCTCTGCAAACTTAGCAGCATGCTCTGCCTCTTCCCATGCAGCTTTTTCCCAGTAAAGTCCGATCTCCGGATAACCTTCTCTGTGTGCCACACGTGCCATAGCAAGGTACATACCAACCTCAGAACACTCACCCTCGAAGTTTGCACGAAGATCTGCCACGATATCCTCACTTACACCCTTGGCCACTCCAACCACATGCTCAGCAGCCCATGCCATTGAATCACTTGTCTGCTCTTTGAACTTATCTGCTCCCACTCCACACTGAGGACATTTCTCCGGTGCAGAATCTCCTTCATGAACGTATCCACATACACTACAAACAAACTTTTTCATTACAAATCTCTCCTTTTTGTTAAATATTTTTTATGATAAGTTTCTCAGGTCAAAAGCCCTCGTAAACTTTATTCCATGCAATCCTTACACTGGCCATAAAAATAAATCTGATGTCCCTGAATATTTCCAGCAAAATTTTCAGCAGCCCTCTCATCAATAAACTCTAAAGAAGGCATATCCAAATCCATCACTCTGCCGCATTTCTTACATATAAAATGATTATGCGGCCAGACAACAGCATCAAAATGATCGGTACCATCCCCACAATTCAGCCGGAGGATTTCTCCACATTCTGCCAAAAGGTTTAAATTTCTATATACTGTTCCCAAACTGAGCCTTGGATATTCCATTCTCAATTCGGAATAAACCACTTCTGCTGTTGGATGTTCTTTCGTAGACTTCAGATAAGTGAGAATTGCCTCTCTTTGCTTACTGTATTTTATTCCAGCCAAGGCATTCACCTCATTTTTAATAATAGTAATGATTACTGTTTTATGATATCCCATTGCCTGTACTTTGTCAATATATTTTTTATATTTTTTTAAAATTTTTCACTCACTGCGAAATTTGTCATAAATTATACTAAAAACAATCATTAAGGAGATTTTTATGGATAATCGCTACGCAAATTCTTGTGGCTGTGACAATCCAATGACGTCATCTATGCCGTCTCACAAGGGCGGAAAAAGCCTTGCCATGGCTTATGTCCCTTGGCAAAAGTGGGAAAATGTCATGGATGGCTGTAAGGGATTGAAAAACGGCACAATATTTGAGGATCTTGTCCTTTCTTTCGAGGGAACAAAGGCTGCCTGCTCTTCATGTGCACGCAGCAACATGAACAACAATAACAATTATTACAGGAGGGGTATGAGATGAATCAGTCTGATCAGGCAAAAATGCTACGTTATATCCAGGAACTGGGCTTTGCTCTCGATGATGTAGTTCTCTTTCTGGATACCCACCCAACTGATAAAGATGCCTTGATGTATTATGAAAAGTACAAAAAGATGTATAAAGATGCGACTCATGAATATGCAAAATACTATGGCCCTCTTGTGAATGAAAATGTAAATACAGAAAACGGCTGGACCTGGGTTGAAGGTCCGTGGCCTTGGGAAGGGGGTTGCTGATTTATGTGGAATTATGAAAAAAGACTGCAGTATCCTGTAAATATTACGAGACCAAATGCAGAGATGGCAAAAGTAATCATCAGCCAGTTCGGGGGTCCGTATTGTAGATAGGGATATTGTTAAGATTTGTCAAACATTATTTTAATTTTTTTTTCAAAATATACATTTATTATTATATAATTTCAAATCCGCTTTTCTGACCAAGGTACGACTTTGTGCAAAAAAAGTATCGTACCACATTTTTGTTAGCACGATACCCTTTTGCTGCGTCTATCATTCTACTACCGTTAATGTTAATTTGCAATTTAACGCATGTAATATTTTGTACAAAATCGGAAGTGTGGGAGTGACACGAAAAGTTTCTACTCTGGAAATTGTAGATTGTGTCAAACCGGATAAATCAGCAAGAGTTTTTTGGGAAATGCATTTTTTTATAAAAGAATCAGGTGTGGAAACTCCACACCTGATAAATAATCTTTTTATCCCCCCACTCTCAACAAAGAGTCTTTCTAATGGCATTTCTTTTGGCAGTAGAACATACCGTTTGCATTTTTACTCTTTGTTATGATGTGTCTTGTTTGATTGTAACACACCATTCAATCGAAAAGAATAATCTTTTCATGTGTTTTCAGCATTCTTTTCATTATCTACGCTTGACTAATAACAATACTCACAACGCATCTAAAGATATGTTATGTCCTTTCCTCTAGCCATATTAGAACCCCCTTCGTTTTTTATATCTTATAACATTTTATTGTATCTGTCAACTTCTTGTGTTGATAATTTCATATTTTTTCTGACAAGATTACATAACCAGCTCCTGGCAAAGCCCATTCATCAAAAGAAATTTTAATAGTCTCATCTACTATCTGATCTACCTTAAATCTAGGAAATTCCTCCTCATTTTCTTCAAAAAATGTTGTAAATGCATTTCCATCCATTTTCCAAACATCCTTGTTATGTATATCCTTTTTCATAAAAAATTCATGTTGAAGGTTTTTACACGGTCTTGTCATCTTATATATTTGTGTAATATCACTATACGGTATCTCATACTCAATTTTATACTTTACCGTATAAATCTCTTCTTCCTTATATGGTAAATTCAAGGAAATTATGTAATCATATGTATCATAATTTTCTTCCTTTACCTTGCGTATACTTTTCAAATCACAAATTTCTCCCTGTGAGTACTTCTTGCCGCAAATCATCAATTCTCCAACTTTAAATTTTTCCAATATTTGCTTTTCATCCTTTAAATCCTTTTCATATATCGCCCAATTCATCACTACATCTGATCCCTTTTTGGATCTATTTATTATCTTGTATTCCGTCTCCACTTTTTTCTTAAATACTTCTTTCGTTGAATCAGGATATAGAACCGTCTTACATTTCTGATAATCATAATATGGTTGTCCTAACAAACCTAATAAGTTTTCCTCATATTTATAAAGAGAGTTCTTTAATTCGTTCTCTGTCATGTTGCAATCTGTTCTAGCTACTGCTACTTTTTTCGATATTCTATCTAATTCCTTTTTGGAATAGTTAGAAAAATCAATTTCACCTTTTATTAAATTTTGAATAGCTAAACTAACTGTATTTTGAATAGTGCTTATTTCCATTAAAAGCGATATTAATCCACTCGATAATAGTACGGAGCCAATAGACGCTGCTATTCCATTTCCCCATGTCTTCCACCAATTATATGGAGTATCAAATTTTATACTTGCTACTAATGATAATGCAAACCCAACTACTAATAAAATAATAACTATAGCATATGAACTCATCCGAAACGTAATCTTACTCCTGCTCATAAAGCACCTCTTTATTAATTTTCTAGTTGTTTTTAATAAACTTTGTATTTATAAATATTATATACTATCTTTCATCAATATTCAACAATTTTCGTTCGACGCAATTCGACAAAGCGCCCTATTTTCCGTTGTTTTCGTGCTTTTTTAGAATAATTCTAATCAATATTTTTTTACAAATTTCTGTTGACTTCTCCACCAATCGGCGCCGGACTCACTTTCCCATTTACCCGACGCCAGATATGCAGCCTTTCCCAACTACTTACACCTCTTCAACCTTTTCCAAAGAAATCCACCGATACCTTCCATCCGCACTCTTCTTTTTCAGTCGTCCCCATTTCCCATTTGCGGAGATCTTCGTGATGTAAACCACTGCACCTACTTTCTTAGAGCCCAGCTTGTTTGTGGATGTAACCTTTGCAGATGACCGAATCGCTACCTCTTTGATCACTTTTGCCTTGTACTGGTATCCTTTGGTGATGTAGCTATGCAGATGTCTCCACTTGCTGTTATTTGTCCCAACCATCGGTGCCGGACAAGCTTTCCCATTCACATCCCAGTGCCGGATAATCGTCTTGGCATTAGGGCATTTTTTCTGGATGTAGCGGACGAGTTTGCGCACCGCCACCATCTGCGCCCAGTTTGTGTCCATACAACAATCGCACAGTTCAATGCTGACGCTGTTTGCATTGGTACATTTCCCGTAATAGGTACCAGCTCCGCCACTTTGTGAATAAAAACCTCCCACCGCATAAGCGATCCGGTTCATTGGAATCGATCTCCATATCTCCCCCTGCTTGTCCACGAAGAAATGCGCCCCGGCTGATCTCTCATTTGATGTAGCAAAATAAGTGGCGTTATTCTTTGCGGTATCGCCCTTGTTGCCAGTATAATGGATTACGATATAAAATATTTTTTTCCTGCTTCTTTTTGCACCATAACTGATGCTCTTTGCTAGCTTCTTATTGATCTTGATAGTCATATCACCATACCTCCTTTTTCTGCTTTATGTACCCAGTTGCCATGTTCCAGACCGCTGATATCCCAGCCGACACAGCAGCAATCAGCATCGGGTGGATTATCGCCTTTGCACTCTCGATATCTGTAATCATCATCAGCTTGTCCATATCAAATACTCCCGAAGCCAGAAATGCCTGGACAAACGTTTTTCCTGCTCTCTTTCCTACATCCTTCCAATCAATCTTTTTCATCATCTTACCTCCTGTCTGTGCTTATTAATACAGGGCATCAATCCCCTGCTCTGTCATAAAATCCTTATGTTTGTGTTTGATTTCTGCAGCATACTGTAACGCCTGATGCATATCCCCGTTACAATGTGCATCAGGGATCCTCTGCACTGCCCTTGCGGTTGCTTCCCCTAATGCGATAGCTGCATTCACGCCTTCGATCACAATTACCTCATTTTCACGTCTGGCAGCATCTTTTCTTTCTTCCTCCTTCTGACGTCTGGTGATCTTCCTCTGGATGTTCCAGAAGCAAAACGCTGTAACAGATGATGGAATCCCCATCGCTGCGATCAGTGCCAGCATATCTATGTACATGTACACGTCCTCACCTCCTCTCCGTTTTCATCAGTTGCGCCGGCGCAACTATAAAAGGGCCTTTCGGCCCTGTTTTTCTGTCTTTGGTATCGCATTTGTCGCAAACGCAAGTCCCTGCGCTATATCTTCATACCATTCCTCCTCTCCATCAGATGCGTTTTCTTCAAAATTCATCTGAAAAAGATCAATCATTCTTTCAATATCTTCCTTTGTCACCCACCTCACCCCCTTTACTTGTCTGCTGTGTTGTTCCATTTATTGTCTGTGTAAAAAAACCTTACAGTAATCTGATAATTCTGCAGTTTTTCCGCCCGAAGCTGCACTGCCGGATAGGTGTTGCTAAAATCTGTTTTAACAATCGTGACGCATGCCCCTGTCCAGTCAGAGACCGGCCAAGCTTTGATGATCTGGGCCGTAAAAACATGTTTATTATAACCCGTGCCGGTTAGTGATACATAACCTTGTGATGTTACTGCGCTATCTTCCGGGTTTGGTCCCAATTTTGTTGTAAAGCTAACGTCTGTGTGTTTTATTGCCGGCTGGCAATAACTATATATACCACCAGTCGAAATCAAAACATCCCTATTATTATACACCGACGACGTAGCATCTCTGCTACAGGCAGAACCTAGGGAGTAGCCTTCGTATGTCTTATTTGTTAGGGCCTGCGGATCTGACAAGTTCACGACCTGTTTAGAATTGCTGTATAAATGTCCGTCTGTCCCAACATATGCCGTATCATGGGAGTATGTTTTTGGGTTTGCTGCCTGCGACGTAGCCCCAATCAAATAGATCTTACTAGATGTACCTGTGCTTCCTGCTGTGTTCTTTGTTTCTTCCGGTATCGTTACTGTATGTTCTTCTATTCCTGTTACATGCCCATACCCGTTTACCGTTGCACATATTACTTTAAACGTACCTCCAAATGATGGCGTTTGGTTCGACGCATCACCATAATTGCCTTCTATCACCCCACTGTCGCCATGTAAAATCGTACCACCACTTACCTCTATCGGCGCTATACTCTCATAGGGGCAGTTTTTTACCATTTCTTCCACCATGGTCTCCACACTCCCCGTCCTCTGCCTCAATTCCTCTACATCCGCCGCTGTAGCGTAGGCATCCGGGGATACCCGGATTAAAACATTCCCTCCATTCCCGACGACCAGATAAGCATTTACCGTCACTGTCACAGGAGATGTCTCGTCGTACGCCGGAATAAAATCACCTTTTCCAGCATCGGCAATCGATACCGCATATAAAATCTCTCCCTCCTCCGGATCTTCGGCAAACACACCGATTTCCTGAACACGGTACTCCTCTTCCAGTCCGGCACCGCTTCCTGGATCATAGTTGGATATCACAAATCGGATGCAGATCTTATCCTCCATCCTCGAAAAACTGCTGATCCCAAAAACCTGTCTCTGGTTCTTTAATTCTGTCCATTTTTTCAGGTCCACACCTTCCATCGTTTCACCGTCCCCGGTCGCAGCCTTTGTCGCGATCAGATCGCACTCCCCGGCGATCATCTTATTTAATAATAATCGCCCTTTGTCCGTTAGCACAAATTTACTATAACTCGCCATGTAACTCTCCTTCCTGTAGTTCTTCGCACATGATATTGATTACAGAATCCGACCTAATTCCACCGCTCACGCATATGTCCTGGACCATCTCATGATGGATCAGGATGGTCTCCAGTGTACTCACCGTATTTTTCACCCGGCTGATCCGTTCCTTAAACTCATCCAGCATGTCCGGCGTCAAATCGTCATCTGCCCGGATGCGGAAATAAAACGGTTCGCCGCCATATTCAAACCACTCCATGACCTCCCCGGATCCAAATACCGTCTGTATCATCTCCTGCACGGCCCCGGCTGTCCCCGCCTGAATGTGCCACCGCATCGTATTGCCGATCAGCCGCAACTTTGTTTCCCGATCAAGGCCGGAAGAATAGTACTGCGTCTTCATCTCGGCAGCGATCAGGTCTAACACCTCGTCCTTCTGGCTGTCCAGATGGACATAGATCATCGCCCGCACGGAAAAATCATAGATCATCCTTCGGACATCACGCTCCGCTTCCGCAAATGCTTTGGTTTTTTCCGCATCGGTAAAAACATCCGGAAGGATATCCGTCAGAAGAACATTATAAAGATCAGTCACTTTCCACACCCCCATATTTCACGGAAATATTTCCGCTGAACTTCGCAATCTCGTCCGGAGCGACCAAGCCGAAAACCGGAGCAGTGATCTCAGTCCGCTTAATTCCTGCCTTTTTTAATCTCAGCACCAGTTCATCCGGATTGATGTCACGTCCAACGACAGGCTCGGTGTCCCCGGAAGTCAGATCATGGGAAGTAGATCCGATCTCCACGGATGACTCATGGACACCCTGCCAGCAGATATAATCCGCAACCCCGTCCTCTGCCTCTGCACAGATCTCAGCAGCACGCTCCTTGTCTGACTTTGCAATATAATAGGTCAGGGAAATATCATATTCTTTTGTCTTCGGCGCCTGCACCTGGACTTTTGTCGTCAGGGGGCGTATTCCCGGTTCCATGAGATGATCCTGTATCTCTCTTATTTCATCCTCCCCAGGAATCCTTCCATTTTTCATAACGACCGTGATCGTCGCCACCCCACTCCCCGGCACTGTGTCCGGCATCACATCCGCCACGTCAGGATTATACTGTTTGGTGATGGAGACCCATGCCGGATCGGGCCCCGCCACAGAATACTGATCCGGTGCCTCATAAATCCCTTCCCGGTATTCTTCATCATTCTCCTCATCCGTTCCGCCACCGCTCGGCGTCGTATTCATTACCGATGAAATAAACCCGGTCGGCGTGGCCAGCGTCGTGATCTCCCCTGTCCCGTATCCATTTCCTATTTTTCCCTCCGTGGTACATTCGCAGGATATAATCGTCGAAAGCTCCCCTGCTGGGATCTCCCCATATTCGATCGTTTCAAAAAATACCTTCTGGTCTGCTGTGACCATCGTCCCGGCCGGAATGATCTCTGCGGAATCCCTCGCTTCTGCCATTGAAAACAAAACCTGTACCGTCGCCTTTTTCGCCCCGCTCCGGGGACGGTTCTTAAATGCCCCCATATGATCGAGATATTCCTTGGTAGCGTATTTCAGGAAATTCATCTTGCCACACTTATCAATGAATAATAGCATCTGGTAATCTAACACCGCCTGCGCTAAGATTAACAGCCGGTAAGGATCGCTCTTTTCGATCACTGGCTCCGTTCCGGTGTTCTCCCGGTAATGTTCCCGGAACTTTTCCATCAGCAGGCTCTCGACATCCTCCAGTGTCATGTCATCAATAAACGATATATCCGGCAGACTCTCAATCTTGCTTATCTCCATGCTGTCACTCCTCCTCTTCGTATTCCTCTTCCTCGTACTCTTCGTTCGGGCCAATCGTGACCTGTGGCGTCATCTGCCCATCCTCTCCGTAGATAAACTGGATGTCCAATACCTCGACCTGTGGGACATATTCCTCGGTCTTGTTATAGATCTCAAGACTAAGCGTACTCTCCGCCACCTGTGGAGGTTCATCCTGGTACTCCGGGGACAGACCAAAGTTCCGGTCACCAGGACACGTTCCCTCCACCGTAGTATATAACGTCTGGAGCTGACGCCGGTAGCCTTCCAGTTCTTCTGCCTTTTCATAATCAAACAATAATAATGGTTCGTCAATGCTCATATCACAGATACTCCTTTAACGTCAGATCCACGTTTGCGCTAATCAGTTTTCCGTTTTTGATGATGTGTTCCCAGCTCTCCGATGCATTTGTGATCAGGTATTTGTGTTTCCCGATTTTTTTCTTTCCAATGATCACATAGCCGAGCTTCCCCAAGCGGACACAGGATTCCACTTTCTTCAACATTTCCCTCGGGTTCACGCCAAGATCCGATGAAAAACGGACCGTAAAAGACATGGTCGACAATGCCGGCCCGTCAAACTGTACTTTCTGTTTCATCAAAAATCTTGCATGATCCGTTGTCTGGTTTGTCACGTCCCGCTGAAAGTCCTCGAACGTCAGACACTTTACAGAATCTCCACCATCCGCACAAACCTCAAATGTCAGATATTTTCCAAACTTTCCTATGATCATGCATGTTCCTCCTTACTCTGGCGGGTTTGTCTCGTTCCAATATGCCCCGAGGACAATCCCGTCCTTCTTTCCCTCCAATGGCGACACGACCACCCGGTCTCCCGGTTTCAGGGAAAGATTGCTGAATCCGGCAAGGATAGGCATCGGGTTTGATGCCTCCCCGCTTCCGTAAACAACCGTTGCCATCCCATTTTCAATGCTTGATATCACTGCCTTTTTCATCGTATCCTCCTTTATGCCTTTATCCTTTTTTGCACCTTGTGCATAGAAAGCTGCGTTGTAAACCCGCTCTCTGCATCCAGTTCATGGACGACCTGATCAATGAAATATTTCCCACTGATCCGATACAGCCCCTTGATCCGCACGGTGTCAGTCTCGTTGTAGCGGGTATTCCCCCGGATCGTGATGTTTAATGTAGTCGTCTTCTCGTTTTCCGTGTTCAGGGCTGCAAGTGTCTTTTTCCTCGCCTGTTCGATATTGTCTGCCCCTCCGGAGACTGTCAGCCAGCGGTTTCCTTTCCCGACTTTTACTGTCGTCTCCTGATCGGAATCTGAGGTATATTTCATTTTTGCCCCGGTATAGGTTCCGGCAATGTTGGTCTCAAACTCAAAATCGGTGATCATCCGTTTCCTAATCGTCCCGACAACGCCTTTGTTTTCATATTTTTCCCGGGAATAAATGATCAGCTTCCCTTTAAACATCTTAATCCCGTAAGCATATTCACTACACAGATCTGTGAGGAACGCACAATCCGTCTGCATATTTTGTTCTACCGTCCCCACGGAAACATCCATCCCGTCAAATACCAAATCCATCTTATATCTTGCTACAATCTTTTTTGCCACTTCTTTCAATGTGACTTTCTTCCATGATCTCTCCCGCTCCGTCGCCCGGAACGAGGATGCCTCTGGGATTGAAGTGGCGCCGATGGTACAGGTGCGGTCTGCCCCGGCCATCAAAAGGCTGTCGATCAGAAATGTGCCTCCCCGGAACTTTTTCTGCCTCTGTCCCTTTTTCCACTGCTTCATAATGATCGTGGCTGCGATCTTATCCTTTTTCCTTGGCATCCATTTCCCCATGAACCGCCAGTCACTATTGATCAGGGTGACCTCGATCCGGTCCGCTTCCCCGGTGGCGCACCCCGTAAATGTGAAACTCTTTAAGTATTTGCGCATCTCGGAAACGGACCGTTTCTGCTTCTCCTGTGTCTTCGTCCCATTTTTCGTATAAGTAAGATTTACCCATGCACGCCTTGCTCTGGCATAACTATTCGAAACCTTGGATGCGGGCAGGATGACTGCCTTCAGCTTTTTCTCACTCATCGTCATCATCCTCCTCAAACTCATCCAGCCCGTCTTCCTCATCGTCCAGACCGGCACGCCAGGACGGAAGTTCGATATCGGTCTGGGTGTCATCAATCTCTGGAATCTGTATCTCGATCCCCGCTGGAAAGATTACATAGTCGATCAGATCATAGTTGGCCTTGATCAGATCACCCATGTACTGCTCTGACCCCAGAATGTCATGGGCGATCTTATCCCACATGTCTCCGGACTGTGTCACATAGATCATGTTCTTCCTCCTCGATTATTAGTTACTGGCGCATATTGAAACGCTTGTTGTCCCGCACCATCTTTTTGTACTGCTTGTCCAGTTCCTTTCCGACAAGCTTTCGGATCTCTTCCTTGTCTCCAGCCGATGCATTTCCGGTCAGGGTGATGTTTATCGTCGGTGCAAATGTGACGCTCTTCCCAGCCTCATTGTTGTAGCCCATTAGCTTCCCGGTGGCCTCGTAGATCTTTCTGGCTCGTGCGCTGCCATTGATTGGGATGATGGCCTCCATCTTGTTGCCTTCAGACACAGCAGCGATGTGAGCCTTGTTGCTGATAGTTCCTTCAGCATAGCCGGGAATAGGAGAAATGATGTGGTTTGGATTGCTGTCCTTGTTTTTACCCGTTTCATTTGTTGCTCCTGAGGACAAATAAAAATTCACAGGAATGTTTATTGTGTTCATTTTTGCAATCTCATTCATTAATGCTGTACCGAATGCCTCTCCGGATTTTATGCCTCCATCTTTTGCAGCCTTTTCCATCTCTTCCACCGCATTAGATATAGCGACAGGAACTACTCCCGCAAAAAGCCCTGGCATGTTTTGGGGCAACTTTTCGTATTCCCCTTTTTCACGCATGTACTGTTCTGCATAACCACCTGCTTTATTCATCGCTTCTTCACTTTCTGTAAGATAACCATCATCCCCACCGGGCACCACCTCATCCACAACTGCTAACGCCTTATCCACAAAGTCGGTAACATGTGTTCCTTGTGTGGCCTTTTCTATCGTTACTAACTTCTTTTTTAGTTCGCCAGAAGCCCCTTCCATCATATCAAGAACCATATCATGTACTGCGTTTTTATCACCCCTGCTCATATCTCCACTCATGAGATCCTCTCCATAGGTATCCATGAGTGTGTTGTATTGAAATTCCATGGCCTTTTCTTTTGCCTTTTTTACATTGTCCTGATACTGTTTTTCAGCATCATCCACCTCTTCCTTACGTTCTTCCTCACTGATGTATCCTCCTGCAAATTTTTTTCTTGCATTATTGATTATTGTATCTCTGGCCTCTTTTTCAGTTTCCGTTACCTTTTCAATGTTTTTATTGACCTCATCCTGCATTCTCTGGTATGAGTCTGCATCCAGTTCCTTTCCGGAATAGTCGGCACTCAGGATATCCCAACTTGCCTCTGCCTCGGCATCTGCCATAGAACGTGTAAGCCGCCCCATTTCCTCTAAGTATCCATCTAGCGCCTCTTGTAAATCTGGTGTCAGGCCTTTTTTCATTGCCTCTTCCAATGTGCTGTTGATTCTAGCCGCCAGCCCATCTGCCTCCATTCTTAAAGCACCAAAAAAGGCATTATCCTCTTCGATCAGTTCCTTTCCTTTAGCAGAGTCTCCGAATAGAATATTGGTTGCCACGTTGACCGTATATCCCTGTTGGTCAATCTGCTCTTGCGCCGCAGACACATAATCTTGCACATTCTGTTCCAGATCATCCATGTCCTCATCATCTAACTCCAGCCCTGCAGATATTTTCCACTCAATCTTTTCTATGCTCTCAGCTGCTTTTTTCATTTCACGCTCAAAACTCTCGGAAATTTTTATGGAATTCATGAGTTCTTCCATATCCTCAAGTTTTTTACTTCCAATAAGGTTATCTGCCGCACGCTGAATCTGATCCATAGATAAGGCTATGTCGCCAAAGTGTTCATCCAAACTTGCATTTGCTGCTGCCTGTTCTGCCTGATCAATAGCCACCGCAATCCCCGTAAGCGCCCCAATCGCCAAAGCTCCTCCTGCAATATAGGGAGATGCAGAAACGCCACTCATTAGGCCTTCAAGCCCATCCGCCAGCTTCGGAATGCCATCCAATAACTTGTATCCAGCAATCGTACTCCCGATTCCTGCAAGTGGAGCTGCAATCGCATCTGGGTTTTCAATCATCCATTCCCCGACTTCCAAAAACGGTTCTGCAAAGTCCATTACCGCCTCACCAAAATCTTCAAAATCATCCACTACACGTGCTATATCAATCTCTTCCAGCCAGTCCGTGGCATTCTGCACGATATCACGGAGCGGTTCTTTGATCTCTTCGTATAACTCAATCCCCTTACCCTCCAGTGCTGACTGGAAGATTGTAACATCTCCCTGAAGGTTGTCCATGCGGATGTTTGCCATACGCTTTGCGGCACCGGATGCATTGTTAATCGAATCAGTGAGTTTTTTGTAGTCTTTTTCACTGGCATTGACAATAGCAAGAAGGCCGGACATCGCTGTCTTTCCTGCGATGCTTTCGGCATTCGCAGCCTGCTCCTCTTCTGTCATTTTTGAAAACTGTTCCCGGAGAACATCGACAGTCTGTGACCAATCTTTCATGCTGCCATCTGCATTTGCGGTTTCAATCTTATACTTCCCGGTTTTCTCCCCCGCCTTTGCATAGGCCTTGGATACCAGTGTGATTCCTCCAGCAGTCTCGCTCATTATTTTTCGCATTACGGTTCCGCCTTGGGATGCCTTGATTCCTGCATTCGCCAAAAGTCCTATTGATACCGCTGTGTCCTCCGCAGTATAGCCAAGTGACCCAGCTATCGGAGCTACATATTTGAAAGTCTCTCCCATCATGGAAACATTGGTATTACTGTTTGAGCTTGCTTGTGCGAGTACATCTGCAAAGTGTCCCGAGTCCTTTGCCTGCAATTTAAACGCTGTGAGCGCATCCGTTACGATGTCCGCTGTACTTGCCAAATCTTCTCCGGATGCCGATGCCAGATCCATGATTCCGCTGATACCGTTTAACATATTATTTGTTTTCCATCCGGCCATAGCCATGTACTCCATAGCCTGCCCGGATTCTGTGGCAGTAAACTTGGTCGTTGCCCCCATCTCCTGCGCCTTTTTCTCTAACTGCTCAATCTGTGTGGCAGTCGCCCCTGATATTGCTTCAACTGTAGACATCTGTGCTTCAAAGGAAGAACCTACTTCTACAGCACCAGTCAGAGCTGCAGAAGCGGCAGCCCCTCCGACAAGGGTGGCTGTTTCTGCAAGCTTCGTCATTTTCGAAAAGGTCTTGTCGACTTTCTGGCTCACTGCATTCAAGGAATTATCAATTTTCCCTGATATCTTGATCTGCACTTCCTTTTCACTTGCTGCCAATCTCAGCCACCTCCTCAAGTATCTCTCCCAGTTCTTTCAATGGAATGTTTAACAGGTATTCCAGTGATGTGTTGATCCGGATTCCAAGACAGATTGCACACTTCCTGATCTCCTTTGCGTCCCGGAACCCTAATTCCATAAAAAATTGACTACCACTGCCTTGACTTTCTTTGCCTCTTTCAACGGAAGGTTGTCAAAAAACTCGACTGGGACACCCGTCACCCGCGAAGCATACATATAGGCTCCCTCCGGCGTTGTTTCCGGGTTCAACGTTGTGATTCCTGTCACCCTTAGCGCCCTTTCAATATTGGCATAATCCTTCCCCGTCATGTTCTCCAGACCGGAAAGATCCAGTTTCTCATATGTGTTCCCCTCGAACACGCATGGTTTCTTGAAGATGATCTCCAATGGGTTTTTTACTTCCTTTGCTTCATTTTTTGTTTCAGACATGATAAAGTCCTCCTTTGATTTGATTTTTTTTGTATAAGAAAAACGACCTCGTTATCGAAGTCGTTTTATGTATAGTTTTGATTTTTATTGCATTTTTAAACTTTTATATTAACTCTTGCATATTTCGTTTCTCATTTTTTCCTTGATTAATCCTAAATAATAATTGGAAAAATTGTATATCTTCATCGCTATCTCATCCATTCGGCTCACAGTTTCCTCAAATTCTATGCCTTCTTTTTCAGCTTCTATATATTTATGTACACTTTCATTAATATCATTGATATATTTATCTACTTCCGTTCGTTCCTCATTTGTAAACAAATACTCATTATCATTATGCTGTTTTTTTAAATATTTCATTTCGTCTAAAGATAGTCCAAAAGCCTCTCTTAGGCAATCGAATGTTTGTTCCGGCTTTCTTTTAAGCTCAAATTCTGATTGTTTGGCTAGTATTTTTTCTAAATATCCTTTCAACTCATTATATAATTTTAAATTACAATTTGCTTTATTTGATTCTGTTAAACCTTGTATTTTAAAAGCAAAATGAATAGGATTATCCTTATATTCTTTAGTTGGGTCAATATTTTTAACAAACTCTTTGAATTTATTTTTTAAATCGTTGCCGCCTTGCAGGTCATCTTTATAAAAAATAGTTCTTGCATTTTTAATATCAAAAGGGAGTTCTGTGCCTGTTTCGCAAATTTGAATTATTGACTTTGCAGTGGCATGACGTACTGCTAATTCGTACATGACATTTGGATTATTTCCTGTTAAGTTAGCAACCACTAAATCGTCATTGATAATTCTGTTAATAATTTGATTCGTAATCATACCTGATTCGGCAATTTCATAAGCTGATTTTATATCGCTGAAACCATATTCTTGTAATATAGGTCTGATTACATTTTCAATGACGCCTTCTGTCTTCCTAAATACCTCAGATCCTTCTTCCCCTATTGGGGTGATTATAAAACATTTTTTGCCTTTTCCATTATCCATAACATTTTCAACCTCCTTATTTTTTAAATTTTTTTATTATACCACAAATAATGAAGGTTTTGTATAATTATGACTAATATATGTTTTTTATTGCTTATTGAAAAATTCAAATATATTTATCGTTTAAATCTATACTATATGGCACATATATGATACGGCAGAAATATCATTCATGACTATCCCTGCCGTATCTAATATTACACACATTTGAGCTTGTCAGCAGTACTTATTCACTTCCTCCAGCATATCCTTGCCTAACACATTGTAAACAGAATTAAACTTGTCAAGTTCCAGCATTACTTTTCCGTCGACCTCGATCAGAATATACCACAGCTCCGCCTTGATCTTTGTATCTGTTCCTTCGGTGATCTTGGCCTTTCCACCCTCGAAACCTTTGTTTCTTCCTTTCATCACGACCCTTACCGGCGTAAACGTATCATCATTGGATTCCGTATTCATCCCTTGATAGGCACCCCTGAGCGTAAGATCGATCTTGTCGCCAAGTAACTGAAAAGCCTCCTCGTCCATTACCCGGAACGCTATCTCGGTCTCGATTGATTTAAAGTGTCCCGCCACAGGAGTTTCAAACTCTCCAAGAAAACCGGCTCCTTTTACACTATATGTCACTGGGTCAAATCCCGGAAGCGGAAATTCGTCACCGATTCCAACGAGCCGCTCCCCTTTGTTATTGTTGTACAGTTTAAAATTATGTAACAACTGTTTTATATCCATCTTTATTCACCTCCCAATGCTTTCTGCAAGATTTCCGGATCAAACTCAATCCTAAAGAGGATATCCTCCATCGGAAGATAGGTTGCCAGCTTCACGTCATACTGGATATTCCCGTCTATAATATTCTCCACCGTGTTATCTTCCTGATTGTATGATACCTTTCCTCCTGCGATGTATAACTGCGACTGCATCGCATTAAACCATACATTCTCATCATCACATACCGCCTGAATCTTTCGGAAGTCGCCGAGATCATCCACCCTTTTGGCAGTCGTCAGAATCAGGCGGTTTCTGTAGTAATTAAAAAATCTCCTCACACAGATCCATCTGTCTTTCGGATCTTTTGTATCCGGGTACCGTGCGGTATTGTTTCCCCAAAACCTCCAACCGCCATAGTTGATTGCTGTCACGCCTCCAAACGCGTTCACGTAGTTGTTTGCTTTTTGCTTATCGATCCGTACCTCTGTCCCATCCTCTAAAACCGTTGCATCGATCATGGCTTGTTTGTTAGACGGGGATAGATTCGGCACATCATTATTTGATGCATCAATATAAGAAACCCCGGCAGCATAAATGGCCGAATAGTAAAAATCCTTTCCTTCTTTTCTGACCTTTGGCCACATGGCGATCGCATTTTCATCCACTACATACTGTGCTTTTTTCTGTTTCCCGAAGTCCTCGCATTTTCTCGCACCATTTTCTGAACAATCAATATCGATAATGGCATTTGCCGTAAATTCCCCATTGATATTGACTGCTGCCGCCTGCAATGCGGTGGATACTTCTGTGTGCTTCGACCAGCCCGGCGCCAGGATCAGTCCCGGCGTCACCTGATGGATCGGGAACACATCGTTGACACAAGAGATACCCGTATTCACTCCCCTTTCTGCCGAATATCCCCCGATCACTGCCCGCATCATTTCTTTGTCATCATAAAATATCTCTTTTCCTGACACAGACAAACTTGCTGCATTATAATGCTCGCTTCCTTCGATCAATGTCAGTACCAGACATCCATCATCCTCTACTGTCACAACATAATCTGTATTCAAGGCAAGTTCATTCTCCCCATCCTTCACCTTGATGGAATTTCGGATGACATCTGGAGTTTCGATCTGGCATTCCTTCTCTTTGCTTGCATCCCATGTCTTCACCTCTATGTCCTTTGCATGTTTGTCCGGATCGAGTACATTGACAAAAATGACCGGAGAAATGGGGGAGATCTTGAAACTCGCATACATGCTCTGGCACAGCGTGTATTTTTTCCAGTCATCACTGTAGCCAAACGTCTCTACCGCCTCGTCCCAACTCTCTATAAGGATTGGTTTGTTTACCAGTTCTTTGTAATTCTCACATGTATGCACCGGCGCAGTCCCGATAATTACCTGAAGCCCCGATGTTCCTCTCACCGGTGCACTCATACTGGTTGGATTTTCCTTCGTTCGCACGCCATGATGATATGTCTTAACCATTTGCTTCTCCTTTCTCTAACTGATCTTTTGCCACCTGATACAACCGTTCTACCGCTCCCCCGTTTTTCAGCTCAGCGAGTTTCTTCCCACCCTCACTGATCGGGAACAGCAGATTTTTTAATACCGGAATCTCCTCGATCTTTTTCTCAAAAAAAGAACCGACTCCATCACTGAATACATCACGATGGCTTGCGATTCCTTTAATGTCCGGACCAAGATAGATCATCGGTTCTTTCTTTGTTTCTTTTGCTTTGGCACTCTTTACCGGCACCTTTGCTTCTGTCTTTGTTTCTGCTTTTACTTCTTTTTTTGTTTCGACATCCGTTCCTGGTGTCTCTGTTCTTTTTGCACTCAACAGTATCTGTCCTCCTTTACTATAGCTGGTGTTTCAAATTCCATTACAACCACCCCATAATAATAGGGATGTTCGTCTTTTTCAGATATTTGCCATAAGATTTCTTCTCCGCACTGGTATTTTCCCAGACGAGTATTTTCTGAAAACCTCTCACAGATTTTCTGAATGATGTGTAGCAGACTCTCATATCCGGCCCGGTTTTCGTCTTTATCCACGATGCCAAGATAAAGAATCACATTTACCTTTCCCGGTTTGTTTCTTGTGTTTTGGGTTCCATCCGGAAGTATCACAACAATAAACGGTGCTGATATTTCATCCACAATATCCATACCTTGGAGACCGCTCTCTAATTCCTCCTGGGATTCTTCTGTATATTTTGCATCCCTTACCGGCAAGAACTGTTTGTAAACACTCGGACTGACCATGTTTCCGTCTTTGTCCTTGAAATGCTCATTACTGAACATCTCCTCCAGTTCTTTCTTTAAGTTCTCCTGTAAAAAAAACGTAGTAAACATGTTATATCCTCCGTAGCACAAGATCAATGTGCCTCTGCAAATTTGTATTCAGTTCCTTCGTAATGACTAGCTGAAGTGTACCAAACACACCCTGACTTCCGATCATGGACGGAATTGAAGAGCCATACACCTGAAGGATCGGGAAACGCTCATCCGTTTCCCTGTAAAATAACCCTCTATGGCTACTCTCCTGATCCCCTCTCCTCACACGGATAACAAACGTCTTGTTTCCCTCTTTTGAGATTGGTGTTGGTGATGTGCTTTGCAGCTGATGTCCCTGTCCTGCCTTTCTCTTTCCATTTTTTCGGACTTCAAAATAGCTGAGTGGAAGATGATGTCCCTTGGCATACAGAACCGCTGTCAATGTTGCGTTACTTGCTCTTTTGAGTTTCAATGCCTTATTAAACTTTGTCTTTTTTACCTTGTAACGCTCACGAGCTTTGTCATTTAACATCTTTCTTGCCTTTACAGCTGTGTCGTTTACTGACATGCGCATGACATTTTTCGCCTCTGGTTCCAGCTTGCCAAGTCGCCAACGCAGTTCATCAAGTCCCATCACATGAACACTCATCGCATACATGACTTCACCTCCTTACCGCACCGCCCGGATCGTAATCGAATAGATTCCCTGCTCGTTGGTCGCCTTTTCCACTTGAAATTTTAAACCGTCAATCGTAACCTGTTTCCCTACCTTTGGAAGACGCCCAAAATCAGACGCCTTCACGTAAAACAGGGAACTGCTTAAACTGGTTCCGTCATCTTTGATCTCCTTTCGAAATTTTTCCCGGTTTAAAAACTCGACATCATCAAAAATGATGCTGACGCCTTTTTTTTCATTTACCGTATGTAACTCGCCAAATTCGTCCGGATCCAAAAACGCACTCGAAATGTCTCCACGGATCACTTCTTTAAACGTCATCACTCTTCTGAGCCTCCTCGATGTATGCCAATACCTTATTGATCAGTTCCGACTTGTGGAGCTTTGTGTCCAGATCCGGAAGCCCGATGCTCTCTGCATACTCTGCAAGCGCAGCTTTGCTTGGTAATTTGCCTAACTGCTCTTCGGTGTAAAATTCAGGAGTATTGTTATCGCTGTTACTGCCTTCCGGATCTCCGTTGCCCGGAGTATCATTCCCGGTTTCTGGACTCTTGCCGTCCGGAGAGGGATTTTTCATGGCTGACGAATCAGTATTGCTTGATCCATTCTTGTTTTGGCTGGAACCGTTATTTTCTCCATGTGGTTCTTTTTTATCCTCAATAACTTCTACCGTTCCTGCCTCTTTCCACGCTTTAACCATCTCCGGGTTGTTGTTCGGCAGCTCGTCCCCGGGGTTATAAGTGACTGAATTGTATAAGATATGTGCTTTTGCAATTATCTTCATTATGTATCCTCCTAACCGAAAAGTTTTACAACAGCATATGTATCCGATGCCTTGGCAAGCGCCGCTGCATATCCTGCGGAAATATAAGCAGTTTTGTCAGTAGATGCACTTTCCTTCGTGACACATTCATTTTCTTCATCGATATACAATGTTGTTCCGACACCGTATTCCTCACCGGATGCCTTTGGTATCTTAAAGCATCCCTCCACGATAAGGCTTCCAGTCCCACCAGGTAAGATATCACTTCCTGCGATCCCGATCCTCTCCTGGATTTTAACAACCGTTCCTGCCTTGATCATTTCCGTAGTTTCATTTTTGTAGTCAAGGGCCTCGCCCTTCTGCCAATATTCTGCTTTCATGTTCTTTCCTCCTTACTCTAACGGTGATTTGATTACTACACCCGGATTCTTTACTGCTCCACGGAAATCCATTACAGAAATCCCCCAGTCAAGATATACATCCCATACAAATCCAAGTGTCCCCGGTTTTTCCATTCTCCGGATCGTTGGCGTTTCCTGACCGTTCAGATAGTCAATCTCGATAAAATCGGTATCACCTCTATCTCCAATCACAAACCATGGGGCTGCATTTTTCCCTGCAAGTACATTGATCGTAGGATCTTCCACGATCATGATGGAATTTCTGTAGTTGTAAAGTGGGTTCGCGGACTGTGTGTTCCCGCTCGTGTTTATCGTCGGCGAATTAAACAGCGTAAACATATCGAAGGCAAGTCCGATCGGTACGACAATAACTGCCGGGCGGATGATGATTGCCTCTCCCTGCTCGTCTAGCTGAGCCTGCAAGGCAAGGATCATCTTCTGCACTGCTTCCTGTGTGATTCCTGTACCAGACGCAAGGACGTTCTTATGTGTTTTGCTAAAAAGGAGCGTTCCGTCATAGATTGCCGCATTATTTACCATGATCTCATAAACCTGTTTGTTCTGTGTTTTTCTTGCGCTTGCTGCATATCGGGAAGGAACTGTGGTCAGAAAACCGATGTCGTCATTGATAAATGCCTGTCGCGTCATAGTAAACTGACGTCCCCACGTCTCCAGTTTTCTCGTTGGCTTTTTGCTGTCAGAAGGCGTATCATGTTTCAGTTCCCCGTTTTCCTCTACTCTTAAAAACGCCCCAGCAGTTCCTGCTACATAGTAATTATCATGGATCTTAAAATCTGACAGGCTTCCTTTTTTCACAAACTGATCAAAAGTCACTGCTACCTTTTTGTGTCCCTCCTGGTAGGATTTGTTTATTGCTGTATCAAGGATGGAAGGAAACGCAGACGTTGGATTATAAAAATCTCTCGTCATGCTATTAAACAGTTCGTCACTCGACTTCATGTTCAGATTTGTGTGCCCTTCCCTGCTCATCGTCGTAATAGCAAGGTCCCTGAGGCTCATTGACCTGAGTTCTCCCGCTCCGTTTGACGGGTTGTCGAGCTGGATCCCACCACGCATAACCAGCGCATCCGCTGCGGCCGCCCGGAATTTGTCGTTTTCATCAGCGCTTACCGACACCTCTCCGGTTCCCCGTGTTCCAACTGGCCCTTTCTCAGCTTTCAACTTTTCAAGCACCGCCTCTCTTACTTTGTCAACAGACTCTCCATCATCAATGTAAGCATCCACCTCCAGATCAAACTGTCGGCCATACTCACGGATTTCTCTGATGCGGGCTCTCTCTTCGTCCAGTATCCTCTGCTTGTCCGATTCCTCTATCTGCCCCGGCTTATCTTCCTGTCTCTCACTCTCTGCCAGTGCCTCCGTGCAGATATCAATTTCTTTCTGGAGATCCTCAAACTCTTTCTGTTCTTCCTCAGTCAGATCTCTTTGTTCCAGTTTCGCTTTGTCGACAATACTCTGCTGCTCGCGTATTGCCTTAGATAAACGTTTTTTCATCACATAAACCTCCGTTCTTATTTTTATTTATTTGAATCTGGCGCTCAAACCTTTCTACAGGTCTTCCCACCGGCTGATGAAACACTTCCTCCATTTCCCTCCCGACACCTACTGTCTGATCTGCTGGTACGGATACGATCGATATTTCATATGGCATCCATTTTTTTGCTATAGACGCCGGACCTTTAAACCTTCCATCCGAAGAGACATTGTTCGGAAGTACATCCTCCCAGCTTCCTACCCGGTACCCCACGGATACTCCTTTCAATGTTTCGGATAAAACCTTTTGGAAAATCTTCTCGGCTTCATCGTCTGTATCAAATTCGATTTCAGCCTCGCCTCTTCCATTCTTGATTTCCGCACTCAAGATTTTCCCGATCACCACGTCTCTTTTATGGTTAAATAATACGCACCCGATTTCATTTAGACGTGTCAGATCAACACACCCTTCCGAATGATCCAGTATCTCGATTCCAAAATACCGCTCATATGGTTCTTCAGAAGAAAAACTAATCCGGAATCTTCTATCATTTCCCTCCCCCTGAGTTCTCTTCATCAAGTCAATCTGAAAATCCCTGCTCAGGTTACTCTCCCTCTTTTGTGGCAAGTTCCTCTCTTCCTTTGCCATAGATAACACCTCCAAGTTCTATGCCTTTTTTTCTTCCATACTCTAATACCCTGTACATATCATCAATTTGGTCCTTCCAGTCCCTTCCATTTTCTGCTGCAATCTGCTGAAACGTTTTTTGTCCTGTCTGCAAGGCGATCTTATTCGCATTGCTCTCCTTGATCGGATCGATCCATTTCTTTGGTGCCTGAATCCATTCATGGGTAAGATAGTAGTCCTTATTCTCCCAAAAATCCTTTGCGGTTATCTTTCCTGCCAGTACAAGAGAAATGACAAAGGTTTCGTAAATCTCATCCATCATTTCCGTTAGCAGTTCTTTTTCCCCGTTATATGTCAGATCGTCCTCAATCAATCCCTGTCTGGCCGAAGAATAATTTGCCTCTGACATGTCTCTGGCCATTGCCTCATAAGAAATTCCCTGCCCAGCTCCAATCATACGTTGTTGTAATTTTGTGTAAGCGGTAGCATCCGTCGCCTGTCCGCTTGGGTTTACCACTTCTATATCATCCCCGGCATTCAATTCCTTGATCATACCCGGAGCAAGTGTTTTTCCATCGTATTTATTCTTTGTCACATCGGTTTTGTTTCCACGCCCCAGTCCTCCCGATGGCACTATTTTCTTTATAAAAACTGCCAGACATGCGGCAATCCTTTCTTTCACAGACACCGCAGTCATAAATTCATTGGTGTCCCGGATCCTCGTTGCAGTCGGTGTCATATCTGATATTTCACGCACTTGACTTGGTCTTGTTTTCTGCCAGTAAAAAATGATATCTTTTGCTTCCACATATTCCGGAAGCTGTATTGAAAATCCATCCAGACTATATTGTCGGATCCAATATCCTTCCGGCCGATTGAATTTATTTAACTCAATCCCTCCGACAACCTTGTTTCCCTTCTTGTTTGGTATTGTCTGGGATATGTCGAGTTCGTCCACTTCCAGGCACTGAAGTTGAAAAGGGATAAAACCTGCGGATGTAAAACATTTTTTGATCATGATAGCTCCATCAATTTTTTTCCTTCTTACCGCCATCCTCAGAATCTGGTTTAACGACTGCTGCCCAGTCACATCACAGTTTCTTTTTTTGCACCACTTTTTCCACAATTCCTCTATTGTCGTGTTTAGTGATTCGTCATTGGTTTTCGCCTGAAGAGTAAACGCACCTCCTACCACGTTCCTCCCATAGGCACCGATGACCGAGTTCATCAGGTCGGAGTTTCTTTCCAGATCCCTCGTCCTTGCCCGGATCACATCACGGGATCCCTGATTTGTCTGCTCTGCGCTTTGATTGGATACCCGCCATCCTGCATTGAGACGGTTTCCGTTACCGGCATCATAATTTTTCTCCGCCTCATACGCCTGCCGGAACATCTCTCTTTTGTATCCCCTTTCCGGGGAAATAAATCCGACCAAATTGTCAATCCAGTTCATCTTTTACCTCCCATCGAACATGGCAACGAATGTCGAATCCATCAGTTCTCCTAATTCTTCATTTGCCGCTGCTGTCAGCTCATTTTTTAATTGCCTCAACATCCCAAGATCAGCCCTCGTCAGGCTTCTTGTCCCAATCTGATAGGACTGCCCGCCGATCATGACCTTGCTGATCGCATTATTTACCTGCTTTAGCAGTTCCTCATTTGTCATATCTTCCATTTCCTGCATTTTCCCGCCTTCTTTCTATACCCAGTCTTCCTCATTTTTGATCCATTCTTGATCTTCCTCTTTATTGTATTCCTGCTCTTCCGGCTCGCTATCCTCTTGTAGATGCAGGGTTCTGACCCCCATCATGTCGGCCGCTGCAAAGCAATAGACTTCTGCATCCAGATAATGGTTGTTTGGACGTGACGTTTTTGGCATCCATTTCTTTTTCGTTCTACCATTTTGCCCCTTTACATTTACTTTTTGTTCGTTCGTCACCTGTTCTGCATACTCCTTATCGCAGCCATCATATACCATCCACGCTCCCTTTCCGGGACGTCGGCGCAGACGGGAAGCGATCATGTCTTTATACTTTTCCCCATCTACAATGACGAGCTGCATCCCGTTCGCTCTTGATTCTGCTTTGTTCACCTTGCTGATCTTATAATGTGTCAGCAGTTCTTTACTGGCTCCTTTGACAGGCAACGCCCAGTCGCTATTATCAGCACATATGTCATATACCGCATCTGTCTGGTCTCCGGAATCGATCAGGGCGAGTTCTACTATCATCGGCGTTCCATCTTCTTTTCTAAATTCCAAATTCATCACACTTTCGACCCCTTCCCACGAGGCACTCTGTCCGTGTGCAATATTCTGGCTTGTCATGTGATCGCCCCACGCACGTATCGTCCAGTAAAATGACGTTTCCTGTACATCCACGCCACCAGTGAGGAGCTTCGCCCATGGCGGTACGACAAATTGTTTAAGTTCTGTCTGTCGATCAAGTACCATGCTCTCACTCATTCCTGTTTTGGTATCTTCCCATGGTTCTGCAAGCCAGGAATTTACAAAGTTCTGGAGCTGATCCGGGTCATCCTTGCTCTTTAAAAATTCCATGACGATCTCTTCCCATGTTAAAAACCTAGAGTACAGGGCATTGATCCAGAAAGATACCGTTCTTGGTTTTCCGACGCATGTCTTCTTTACATCTCTCCACTCTCCCTTTCGGAGCATTTTGACTTTGTCCCTGTCTGTAATCTTTCCCCCGCATTCCTGGCACATGTATACTGCATCTTTCGCTCTCTCCTTATTGGTCCCCTCTTTGGGAAACTTAATCTGCTGAAAGGAAAAAATAATATGAGAACCACAATGAGGACACGGAACGAAAAATTTTCTCTGTTCGTCCGCATCCTCATGAATTTTCCACACATAATTTGTTTTGAGTGTCGGTGTGCTGCACGTATATATTTTTTTGCTATATGTATATGTCTTTGTCCTTTCCTTTGCCAGATTGTAAGGGGATGCCTCTTTTTTTGATGCACCATCAATTTTGTCAATCTCGTCAAAAAACAAATATTTAATAGCCTTCCCTGCCAGTTTTTCCGGCGAACGTGATCCATTGAGATAAAGTGTCATCCCCCGGAACTTTAACTTTAATTCTTTTGATGCGTTCTGATAAAACCGCTCTTTAATCTCTGGTGTTTTTGTCAGGGATGGTTTTATCTTTTCGCTTGATACTTCTTTTGCAAAATCGTCTGATGGATATACGATCATTACCGGCGCCTGGTCTTCCATTATGATCCATCCGATCATGTTTAACATTGCTTCTGTCCCACCAACCTGAGTTGACTTGCAAACGTTAATCTCCTGTATGTATGGATCATTAAATGCATCCATAATTTCCACAAGGTACGGTGTAATATCATGCGTCCATCTCCCAGAAAAGTTACTGGATTCATTCAGTATCCTATATTTTTCAGCCCATTCACTTACTGATATTTTTTCAGGCTTCTGTAGGAGCATCTTTATGATTCCCACGAATAACTTTCCTGTTCGGCGTCTGGACCGTTGTTTTTCCGATGATGGCATTTCACTCCTCCTCTTCCTCCTCGTACTCATCTATGATGGATGATATTGTGTCCTTATCGATTTTTAGCGGATCATACTCGGATAAACGTTCCATTGTTTCAAATATTTCTTTTTCTAAAATATCTAAAATAACGCTCACATCGTCCTCTGCAACGATCAAAGGAGCCACCTTTTGCGGCACGGATAATAATTTGTCCTTAAAATCCACTAACATCCCGGTCAGAAATTCTTCAACGTCTTTCGCTTCGTGAAGTTCTCTTTTTAGCCTTCGGAGTTTCAAAATTGATATTTTCTTTTTGATCTTTTCGTGTTCAGCCTGCTCCCTCTCTTTGGATACAGTTGTACCCTCCTTCATTTCCTCTTCTATCTTGTAATTTATATACTCAGGAACACACCTTTCAAGGATATATCTCTTTCTACTTTTTTCTCCTGTTACCCCATTAGCGAAAAGTCCATATTCAGCCTTTAACTGGCGGACCCGGCGATCCGATATGCCAAGTATGGCCGCCAATTCTTTCTGGTTTACCTCCATTAACTTTTCACCTCCTGTTTTGAATCGCGAAAGAGGAAGGAAGTACCCTCAAAATTTTTTCTAAAAACAGAGAAGAGTCGGGCCTTCCACGCACCCGCAACCCGTTTATGTCTGGGTAGTACCTATACATTTCCGGGCTTTCCTTCTCTCTTATTCCTTCTTGTTGCATAATAAAAGGGTATCCGTCTGTCAGATACCCTTGATTATTTCTGTTTTCTTTCAGTTTACATATTATCATATGTTAAACTATCATGAACTATCATTTTTAAATTATTTATAGCATTTGTATGAATCCTGTAAATATTTGCTTCGGCATATCCTGTCTTATTGCATATTTCTCTCCACTTCATAATCTTTATATACCGCAGCCACAACACCTCCTGTTCCATATCATCTTTCAATTCCAAAATAGTATGTTCGATATCAAAACGGACTTTTAACGATTCATTGATTTTGTTATGTATCTCAGTTCTCAGCTCCTCCAGTCTTCCCATCAGAACAGATAAATCCTGCTGCCCAGATCCGCCACCCTTTGGCATATCAGATAACCTCTGTGTCTTTGCACTCTGTTCAACTTCCCAGAGAGATTCGAGCTGCTCCCTCAGGTTATCAATCTTCCTGCATGCTCTCAGATAACCCCTCAGGTATTCTTTTTTTGCTTCATATTCTGCCTTTTCATTTTTTTTATTCTCATCTGCCATCTGGCAATCTCTCCTTTTTTTTGTTGCGCCGGCGCAACTCTGCTTTCCCTATTTCTTAATCTCAGTGCTATCGGCTAACTGCTGGTATTCAAAACACTCATTATAACTTTCATTTACCCGGCACAGAGCAAAGCGCTTATATAGTTTCAAAATTCTGACTGATACCACCCTGCCTTCTGCCTCCACGCCTTGGCTTTTGGCTGGCCTCTGCACCTGGACTCTAAACTGCTGCCCGATGAAAAATATTTTTTTCTCTGGTTTCATTGTTTGTCTCCTTCTGGTATGTATTGATCTGGTAGTGGCTGCCATGCAAGAACATCATAGTATTCCTGTGTGACCATATCGTACCAGTCGCCCCTTCCTGCATAATACAACGTTGTCGCTTTTTCCCCTCCGTACATTGTAACGATGTATTCTTGTATTTTGTCACGTTCTATCATGTTTTCCAGTTCTACCGTGTCCGGTGGTATCTCTATCGGTTCTTCCGGCAACCTCTTACTGCATGGGATCCATCCACCTGACTCTTCTTTCATGGATTCCACTTCATCCGGCGACAAGCCGGTTTTTTCATAGTCATGCAGTTTATATAGCGCCCCTTGAAGTTCTCCTGGTACCTTTTTGATATCATAGTTCTTTAATCCCCATGTTCCATCTGGCTTGCTCCATGTTAGTTTGTTTTCATTTTTCATTGTTATCACTCCTGTCCATACATTGTCCACATTCTGGACAATATTTGTAGTTGTCATAATCGATCTCATAACTTTTTCCGCAATTAGGACAATCGTACATGTCGTAAATTATATTTCCCTCATCGTCATGCCCATCACCCCATATGTGAGGTTTTGTTGCTGTCTGTTTTTCTACTGCTGCCCGGCATCTATCAACTGTGCCGATCGCCCGGTACTGCTTTAATTCTTCAATCATCTTTAGAATTGTTTCAGCCTTTTCTTTCCTCCCCGCATATACAAGAGGGTTGACATTCGGTTCTTTGTTTTCGATGTGATCCAATGTTACTATGGCATTACTTCTAACATTTTCTATCCACCTGATGGCTTTCTGTTCGTTCTCTGTCATTCTTCTTGTTCTCCTTCCAGTAGTTCCGGGTTGTCAAA